>JAYZBC010000039.1:0-41129 GCA_036339375.1 Pseudomonadota bacterium
AGTTTTTGCCAAAGTTTTAAACCACTCTCCATATATTCTTTTGTTGGTAGCGCCACAGGAGGCATGTCACTCTTCATCGTTGCATCGACTAGTAAGGTAGAATCTTCTTCTCCTGCATGTTCACGCTTAGGCCCATGCCCCTGACCACGATGCGCCAAAGTGACAACATCGTCCACCGGATTGAGGCGGTAAGCCATTGCCCAAAGAAGCCCGTCGGCATTATCTGGATCTATGTCATCGTTAACAGCAATACAAATTTTGCTGCAATCTCCCTTGAAATAGGCAGCACCATAAAGTGCTCTCCAAATTTCGGTACGTGGTATTCCTTTTTCTAGGGTAACAATTGTAACTCTTAGAAGCCCGGTGAGAGGTTCATGCAGAGAAACTTTTTGCACGCCCTTGATCCCAAGCGCATCCCGAAGATGATTAAGAAAAAGAGGCTCATAGGCCACACGTTTAATGACACTCGATTCGGAAGGAGCTACTTGGCTAATGTATGATGTCAAAACTGCATCCTTACGATGCGTTATGGCAGTGATTTGCATGGGCATATTGAACTCTTCAAGAGCAACATGGCCATGGCTTTCCCCAAAGGGGCCTTCAGGTTCTAACATGTCTGTATCAATAAATCCTTCAATTACGAGCTCGCTCTCTGCTGGTACCAATAAGTCAACGGTTTTTCCCCTAATCACATGGATTGGTGAACCTGCTAGCCCCCCCGCTACATCTAATTCATCGACGTCAAGTGGTAATTTTTGTGGCCCCATAAAGGCAACGACAGGTGGGCACCCTACGATAATTGCTACTGGCATTTTTTGCTGACCCAATTCACGGTATTTTTTATAATGGGCATAACCGCCAGCACCACCCACCCTTGTCGCCATACGTACCACCAATCGGTCCGAAGCCTTAAGGGCAGCGCGATAAGTGCCCATGTTTTGCAACCCCGTTTCGGGGTCGCGAGTTACTACATTGGTAGATGTGAGGGTTGGTGCATTATCAAATCCAGGGGTAGAGACTGGAATGGGAAGCGCGTCCAATCCTTTACCGGGTCCCAGCAAATTTTTTCCGTCAATTATTACCTCGTGACACGGGGCTTCATTTACAGTGATCGGTTTGATTGGATGGGCAATGGCGTAATCCCACTTATCACCAATCTTTTCTACAGGCACATTCATGCCAACACTGTATATGTCCTGATTGGCGGCTAAAGCCCCAACCACAATAGGCAATTTATATTTTTGACCCAGACCATTTGTGATATTGCGAAAAAGAAATGCGCGCCGTTCGGATTCCTTAAGACCGCCAACAAATTGCCAACGAACAAGGGCATGCATTTCCGAATCTTTATTCACCGGTTCATCTACCGTCACAAGCAATCCTTTCTTGTCGAGTGTTGCAATATGCTCATGCAAATCCGCGTACCGTTTTTTGGCCTTACTCATTATAAAGTTCCGTTTTTATTTGGATCAGTTTTGACTGCCATATCATATAAGGTTCTATTGACAACCCCTTACCCCATAAATAGCTTGCGGCCATCAAGGGGCACAAGGTAAACAGCCAAAAAACGAAGAAGAAAATATAGAGAAAATGAAAGCAGCAAGTTTTGATTACGTGCGCGTCACCACTGTAGAGGAAGCATGTCAGGCCTTAGCTGATGGCGGGGAGGATGCTAGGATCATAGCTGGTGGTCAAACCTTGGTGCCACTAATGGCCATGAGGCTGGCCCGTCCAACCCTCCTTATAGACATTAACGACGTAACCGATCTTTCAGGTATTTCTGTTGAAAAAAATTACCTGGTCATTAAGGCAGCAACCCGACAGACCGATGCCTTAAATTCGACCACTATTCAGAAACATTTTCCCATTTTAACTGAAGCTTTATCACATGTTGGGCACACGCAAACTCGCAATCGGGGAACCGTTGGTGGCAGTTTGGTTAATGCTGACCCCGCTGCTGAAATACCCCTCGTTGCAATAATGGTTGATGCACTTCTTGTGGCGCAAAGTTTATCAGGTATCAGAGAAATCGCTGCTGCTGAATTTTTTGAATCCGCCATGGCCACAGTTCTTACCCCAAATGAATGTTTAGTAGAGGTAAGGTTTCCAATTTGGGATTCGATCAATTCGGGACATGGGTTTCATGAGGTCAGTATTCGTGACAGCGATTTTGCTCTCGCTGTCTCATCAGCCCGAATTAAATTAGGAAATTCTGGAATTTGCCAAAAACTAAATGTTGCGATTGGGGGGGCGTCTCCAGTCCCATTAAGGCTTCATCAGGTTGAGAATGAACTTGTTGGAAAAAACTTGAAGGATAAAGAAATTAGTAAAGCTTGTGATCAAATTCTTGACATTGTCGACCCTCAATCCGACGTTCACGCTGATGCCTCTTACCGCCGCCGTGTTGTAAAAATTTTGGCCGAGCGTGCCATTTTTTCCGCATGGGATAACGCGAGAAGCAAAAGGAAATGAGCACTCATCGGGTCACACTGAGGGTTAATGGACAAAAAAGAGAGGGTCACGCCGAAGCTCGCATGACTTTGGTTGATTTTCTCCGGGACGAGTTGGGTCTCACGGGCACCCATATTGGGTGTGAACATGGTGTGTGTGGTGCTTGCTCTGTGATTATGGATGGTAAACCCATTCGGTCCTGCCTCATTTTTGCAGTGATGGCGGACGGCCACGAATTTACAACTGTCGAGGGATTGGAAAGTAAAGACGGTACTTTGAGCCCCCTACAGGATGCCTTTTGGGAAAATCACGCTCTACAGTGTGGCTATTGTACTCCGGGGATGTTGATTGCCCTGGAAACACTATTACAAGAGAATTTAAATCCGTCCGAGGCTGACATTAGGGAAGCAATTGGGGGAAACCTTTGCCGATGCACGGGGTATCAACAGATTGTTGAGGCAGTACAAATATCCATCAATTCATTAAAAAAGGCTACTTAATGTCTACCCACACTCATCCCCAAAAATACCAATATGTTTCCCAGAAACACCGGGTTCGCGAGGATCGTCGCTTTATTACAGGCCGTGGTCAGTTCGCTGCTGACTATCAATTCCCAGGAATGTTGCATATTGCAATGGTCACAAGCCCCTATGCCTGTGCAACTATCAGAAAAATAGATTATAGCGCAGCCTTATCATTACCAGGCGTTCATTATATACTTACGGGAGAGGAACTTGTTGACCACACAAACCCTCTGCTTTCAGGGTTGGATTTGCCAAACATTAAACGAATTCCACTAGCGCATAAACGTGCTCGCTATGCCGGCGAGTGGGTTGCCGCCGTCGTCGCCGAAACCCGTTATATCGCAGAAGATGCTGTAGAACATGTAAAGGTTGATTATGAACCTCTACCTTTTGTAATCGATGTAGAAGAAGCCATGAAGTCGGATGCGCCTCTGGTGCACCCGGAACATGGAAGTAACATTTTGTGCAATAAAGCCTGGTCATGGGGAGACGTCGAAGGCGACTTTGCACGTTCTCCTTTTTCTCTGGCATTTCGTGCACGTTGGAGCCGTTGCTCAACAATACCAATTGAAACATTTATTGTTACCGCAAATTGGAATGAGGGGCGTGAGGTGCTTGATATTTGGGCATCGATCCAAATGCCTAAATATCCAGAGCAAGTAGCACGGTCACTTGGAATTCCGGTAAATGCAGTAAATGTTCACTTTGACGTTGACGTTGGTGGATCATATGGCCTGAAGAGAGGAATTCGCCAAACGGTTATTGCAAGTTATCTCTCTCAAAAATTACGCGCTCCGGTGCGTTTTAACGAGGACCGGCTGGAAAATTTGTCAGGGGGCGAAATGCATGGTCCTGATAGAATTTTTGATATCGAGGCGGCCTTTGATAATGAAGGCATTATTCATGCTGTCAAAATTAAGGCTACAGATGACGCAGGCTGTTATCCCGGCAGGGCACCTCTCCAACTTGGCAAACCGGTAAGTGCAATTGTCGGTCCGTATCGAATAAAAAGTGCTGCCTACCAGGCAATATCGGTCACAACGAATAAAACCAGCCAGGAAGCGGTGAGGGGATTTGGTCAGGCTCCTACAAATTTTGCGATTGAAACCATGGTTGATAAAATTGCCCGCAAGCTATCCATGGATAGGGAGGAAGTACGAAAAAGGAACCTTATTCGTGCTGATGAATTTCCTTGGCGTACTCCTTCAGGCTCAGAATACGATAGTGGAGATTATCACACAGTTCTCGACAAAGTGATGCAATCCGCTAACTGGGAAAAGTTAATTACCAAACGCGACGACCTTCGAAAAAATGGAAAACTCTCAGGTTTAGGACTATCGACCTGTTTGGAACCATCAGGTGGAAATTCCTCTTTTGAACCCTTACTAAACCCAAAAAATGACACCACAACGTGGATGGAAGCCTGTTTAATCAAGGTTGACATGCTTGGTTCAATTACTGGGCTGATGGGCACCTCTACCTCCGGCCAAGGGCACGAAACGCTGTTAGCTACTGTCATCGGTGAAGAATTAGAACGCGATCCTGACACTATCAGGGCAGTTCATTCAGAATCAATTGGTGCACTACCTTCAAACAGCCCCGTGGGCAGCAGGATGGCAATTATGCTGGGGGGGGCAGCTTCAGGGGCAGCAAAAAAAATCAAAAAACAGCTAATGGAAATTGCCGCTCACAATTTCCAACTTCCCGTTGAAAGACTTGTCTATGAAAATGGGGACATTTCGGTCAAGGAACACCCCGAAAAAATATTGACCTGGTCTGAGCTTGTCGACATTGCTCATCGCAACTACCACAAAATGCCATTGGGTTCAGAGCCCGGATTGCAAGCCCAGTATACCTGGGAAGTCCCAACAGGTGGAGCCTTGCCAGCTTCAGACGGCACAGTCCAGATGTATCCCTGCTATGCCTTCGAGGCTCATATTCCACTGGTAGTGATCGATCCTGACACAGGTCAAGTCAAAATTTTGAAGTATCACGTCGGCCATGACTGCGGAACGGTCATCAACCCAGACATAGTCCGCGGCATGACTTTAGGCGGTATAGCCCACGGTATTGGTGCCGCTTTATACGAGAAATTTGAGTATGACGCAGAGGGTCAACATTTATCAGGATCTTTTATGGATTACCTATTACCCTCTGCACATGAGATACCCCATATTGAAATGGTAAAACACTACACCCCCTCTCCCCTTACCCAATTTGGACAAAAGGGTGCTGGGGAATCGGGTTACCTTGGAGCACCAGCTGCTATCGCGAGTGCGGTAAATGACGCCCTCGAACCCTTGGGTTTAGAAATTACAACCTTGCCAATGCGCGTTCGAGATATCGAAGCGGCTTTGGCAAATCAAAAGAAATAGGGAAACAAACCAAATGATTGTGGATACACATGCACATTACTTACCCCAGGAAATGTTAGAAGATTTAAATAACCGTTCAACTGAATTTCCTTCTATTGAGTGTCTGAAAGAAGACAATATTTGGAAACTTGGTTTCGCAGGAGGCACCTTAACTCGCCCCATCATGCCAAAACTCCGCCAAGGCGATACAAGGCTTGAATGGATGGATAATCAGAAAATAGACGTGATGGTATGCGGCGGATGGCTTGACAGTTTTGGTTATGAAATACCTGATAAAGAAGGAATGCGCTGGAGCAAGTTTATTAACGAACATTTGCTGAAAGCCTGCTCGAACACCAAACGTTTTGCGCCATTGTGCAGCGTGCCCCTTCAAAATGGAAAGATGGCAGCAAATGTCCTTGAGGAAGCCCTTGCTTCCGGTTTCCACGGCGCCATGATAGGCACACAACCCAATGGGGGCCATGGTAATCTCGATGACCCTGATCTAGACCCGTTTTGGGAAGTAGCCTCTCAGCAACATGCTTCCATTTATTTACACCCAATGTTTGGTTGTGGAGACCCGAGATTACTGGACTATGACATGATCAACACAATCGGTCGTGGTGCTGATACAATGACCGCGGTTGGTCGGCTGGTGTTCTCGGGCCACCTTCTGAAATATACAGGAATGAAATTTATTCTCAGTCATGGCGGCGGCGGTTTACCGTTCTTGTTAGGTCGAATGCGGTGCAATCAAAATCACCATCCTGAATACGGTGATCCACAACGAAGTCTCGATAGCTGTTACTACGACACTGTGGTTCATGATAAAAATACTTTTGAATTTGTGTGCAAACAATTTGGTTCAGACCGCATAATGCTGGGATCGGATTATCCTTTTCCTATTGGCGATATGGAGCCCTTGAAAATAATTCAAGATTCTGGACTTACTATTGAAGAAAAGGATGACGTCCTCGGCAATATAGCTGAGCGTATTTTTCATTTAGAAGATTGTGGGTGTACTAAAACTTAATTCAAATTACTTAGAATTTTGAAACGGCCACTGTCCTGCTGCCTTTTGTTTTGAATCATAAATCCTATAGAACGGCTCAAAAGGGGAAACATAAATGGGTGTAAGCGCTTTATTTATCCAGGGAGGCCACGTCCTCACACCAAATTCTAACCCACACTCACCTCCTCTTCAAAATATTCTCATTGAAGACAATAGAATTAAGAATATTGGAAATAACATTGGCAGACCCCCGGAAGCCCAAATACTCAACGCCAAGGACTGCTTAGTCATACCTGGGTTTATCAACGCTCATTACCATTCGCACGATACGTTAGGAAAAGGGATCATGGAGGAAACCCCTCTTGAAACTTGGAGGTTACTAGCCCTGCCACCAGCCTACCCGAAGCGTTCCCGGGAGGAAATTAGGGCCCGTACCTTGTTAGGCGCCCTGGAATGCCTTCGCTCTGGAATGACAACAGTTCAAGATATGGTAACTCTTTTTCCTTTTGATCCGGAACATCTTGACGCGGTAATAGAAGCCTATGAGGAAATAGGAATTCGCGCTGTTATTGCCCTCCAGTATGGCGACATTAAAGGTATTGAAACTATTCCTTTCTGGCAGGAAGTGTTTCCGAAGGAGTTCCATGACCAACTCACGACAGCTGCCGAACCAGACAAAAAATTCGATCAGTTAACTCATTTTTCAGAAAATTACATAAACAGCGACAAAATTAAGGACCGGATTGGGTGGGCGTTGGGACCCTCAGCGCCAGAACGTTGCACGAGTAAATTGATCCAACGCACCATTGATTTATCAGAAAAATACAAATTGCCCATCTTTACACATATTTATGAATCGAAAGGGATGGCGCTGCAGGCCCGGCGTGAATACCCTCAATATAGTGGGTCCCTGATACGCCGGCTAAAAGAAGAGGGTTTACTGGGCCCAAGGTTAAATCTCGCTCATAGTGTATGGCTTTTACCTGATGAAATTAAAATTTTGGCGGATACAGGTACAAACGTAGTTATTAATCCACTCAGCAACGCTAAACTCAAAAGTGGAATACCACCTATTCGGGCTTTGCAAAATGCAGGCGTTAATTTAGGAATTGGGTGTGATAATTGTTCATGCAGTGATGCCCAAAACATGTTTCAAGCGATGAAACTATTTTGTTTCATGGTCGCCCTAAGTCACCAAAATCCTGGACCACCGCAAGCTGAGGCGGCCTTCTTGGCAGCCACGAAAGGCGGTGCCCACGCCGTTCAACAGCCTGACCTCGGCGAAATCGCCATTGGTTCAAAAGCAGACTTGGTTTTGATGGACTTGAAGGACCCCTCTTACATGCCCTTAAACAGTGCGATCCGCCAAATGGTATATACCGAAGGCGGCCGCGGCGTTAAATCTGTAATAGTTGATGGCAAATTAATTATCCACGACAGAAAGCTCCAGACGATGGATGAAGAGGCTTTAATTGAGGAAGTTTTAAACGTAATTCCTGGGTTCCAGAAAGACCTGAAAATTATTAGGTCTCGGGTTCAACAAATGAAGCCATATCTTGAGGAAGCCCATCGCCGAATTTGGGCAGAAGAGGTCGGTACCAATCGCCTATTTTTAGAGACTGAGGAATATACAAACCCACGATTTTGATAAAAATTCAAAATTTTTCTGTGAATAAAAAATTGGAGGAATATGGCATGAGCCGACTCGACCGTTGTTACAACATTGCAGATCTTCGAAAAGTAGCGGAAAAACGTTTACCCAAAGGCGTATTCGATTATATCGATAAAGGGACCGAGGACATGATAGCCCTCGAAAACAACGGCAACGGATTTCGTGATATTAAACTGTTGAACAAAGTAATAACCGATATATCCGACGTCCAATTGGACACACAAATTTTTGACAAACCGGCGTCAATCCCTATGGCCATCGCGCCGACCGGCACCGCTGGTGTGGCCTGGTACGAGGGAGAATTCGAACTTGCCAAGGCAGCTGCTGCAGCCGGTATACCATTCACACTGGCAACTGGCTCCAACACTCCTTTAGAAAAACTTGCAAACGAAGCCGGGGGACGCCTTTGGATGCAGCTTTACATGTGGAAAGAAAAACATCTTTCCGATGAACTCGTTAAACGGGCAGCAAGAAATGGCTTTGAAGCGTTACTATGGACGGTTGATATCGGCCACGGATCCAACCGTGAACACAATCTGCGCAACGGTTTTTCCACCCCCTACGTTCTCAACACTCGTTCAGTGGTTGATATGTTACGCCACCCCACCTGGCTCACTTTTGTGATGGGACGTTATTTTGTGAATGGCGGTATGCCAAAGCATGTGAACTATCCTCAAGGGTATCAGATGCCAATAACTGGCAATGTCGCTAAGCTGCGCAGCACGAATAAAAACCCAATCACCCGGAGAGCGGATATGGTCTCTTGGGACGATGTTGATCGGTTACGCGATATTTTTCCGGGTAAGCTGTTGATCAAAGGTATAATGCGGGTTGATGACGCTCTTGAAGCCATAGAACACGGGGTAGATGGAATTGTGGTTTCAAATCATGGGGGACGGAACATGGACAGTGCACCGCCAACCGTTTCAGTCCTGCCTGAAATAGTCAAAGCAGTTGATGGCAGAATGACTGTTATCATTGATAGCGGCGTAAGGCGTGGCAGCGACATTGTAAAATGCCTGGCCCTTGGCGCCGATGCCGTGCTAGCCGGCCGAGCCACGCTTTATGGTACCGCCGCAGGCGGAGAGGATGGCGCAATCAAAGCAATTAACATTTTGAAAGACGAAATGAAGCGCACGATGGCCTATGTCGGCACACAAAGAGTTAACGACATAAATGAAGGGGTAATTTGGAAAGGTTAAAGCAAAATCAATTAAATGTCGTACCAATTTTCAAGACTAGTGACGAAAAGGTGACACAAAAAAATAAAATGATAGTCTTTAGCCTGCACACAACGCACTCTACAGCAAAGATCAAGGAGAAATTTCATTGAATTACACAAGGTCGGAAGCGAAAGACTACGCGTTTGAAAACTGGCACGGCGTTTGTAATGTTATATTGCCAAGTTTTACTGCTGATTTAAAAAGCATTAATGAAGCCGGCATCCGGCATGATGTTGCTCATAATATAAAACAGGGTTTCTGGGGCACACTTCTTGTATCGGAATGTGGCACAACTAAAGAAGAGATGAAACGTTTCATGGAAATTGCTGTTGACGAGGCAAATGGCAAACATAATTTTTTGCTGCATGGAACGTTTGATACACCCAAGGACATCATTGAAATGTCTAAAATTGGTGAAGCAATTGGTATGGACGGGTTATTACTCGGCCACCCAAATTCATTTTATCCAACCACAGAAAAAGAGCTTTACGATTATTTAGCCCACGTGTGTAATCACACGGATTTAGGAGTCTGCCTGTTTGCTGCAGGGCACTGGAACTACACAAGACTTCACCCTAGCGGTTATCCTCCCCAAGTACTGGCCCGTGCTGCAGACCTTGAAAATGTTGTGGCTGTAAAATATGAAGTTGCACGACCGGGTATTGCTGGAGACTACGAGTTTTGGAAAATGATCCGAGACAAACGGGTCCTATTTTCTGATCCTTTTGAAGCACATTCACCATTGACGGTTGAAATGTTTGGCCAACAATGGATGGGGACAAGCAATTATGAGTATTTTGGGGAAAGAGTACCCCAATACTTTAAAATGCTACGTAACAATCAATATGAAAAAGCGATGGAAGTTTATTGGTCCCTTCAGCCGGTGAGAGCCACCCGTGTAGCCGTTCAGGGAAGTTTTGCTGGCGCAAATTTTATCCACCGGTATTTATGGAAATATCAAGCATGGCTCCACGGTTACAATGGAGGCCCAATGCGACAACCGGTAATGAAATTAACGGATGCGCAAATGAAAATGGTTCGTGAGGGTCTAGTTCGAGGGGGGTTTAAACTTCTTGACGAGGGTCCCGCCGAGTTTTATCGCGGCCGCAATCCCGCTTGACGCAAAAATGACCCTCATTTTAAATAATTCAGAAGTGCGAGCTAGTGTCACAATGTGTGACGCAGTTGATGCGATGGAAAACGCTTTCAAGGAACAGGGTGCAGGGGGTGTCAAACAGCCACCCCGCACCAACATTGCCGCGGGCAAAGGTTGGCTTCGTATTGGACCGGTCGTAATGGAACATTCCGGGTGGATGGGATTTAAAGCAATGAACCTTGTACCCGGAATTGGCGTTAGATATCAGGTCCACCTTTATTCTATTGAAAATGGCGAACTTAAGGCCATCATGGATGCACAATACTTGACAACACTTAGAACGGGCGCAACCAGCGCTGTTGCTACCAAAAGGCTTGCCCGTCAAAAAATTGGTAAAGTAGGGGTTTTGGGTTCAGGCGTAGAATCTCGCGCACAGCTGGAGGCAATGCATGCCATTGGCTTGGTTAACGAGGCCACCGTCTATAGCCCCACCTCGAAAAACCGGGAAAAATTTGCCAACGACTACAGTCATTCCCTTGGCATACCGGTGGAAGCAAAAAAAAGTGCGGAAGAAGCAATTGAGGACTGCGATATTATCGTGGCTGGTGTAAAGTCTCATCAAACTGTTTTACAGGGAAGCTGGCTGAACCCTGGCACGCATGTTAATTCTGTCGGCACTGCACGAAAGGATCAACGTGAAATCGATCCAGAAACTTTTCAACGGGCGGAAATTGTGGTGGTAGACACACGGGAGGGTGTTTTTGGAGAAGCTGGCGATGCAATTGCTGCGCAAGATGTGTTTGCCTCCAACCAAGCACATGAACTCTCGGATTTAATCATAAACGGTGTGCCAAAACGACATAATGATGAACAAATAACCCTTTTCAAATCAGTGGGTACGGGCGTGCAGGATATAGGACTTGCCAGAATGGTTTATGAACGTGCCCGTGAAACAGGTTTAGGTACCGATTATCCCGATTTTCCATTCATTAAATCCAGCTAAACGAGGCTTATTGTATGACAGATAAAAAAGAATCCACACCTCTTACACCGGTAGAATACCTTGCACAATACAGCTCTGAGGCGGCTACATCTTTTCAATCCTTAAGGAATGCTGTTTTAAACGCCGGTCCTCTTGATATAGAAACGTGCGAATTAATAACGCTGGGTGCCTTTGCCACTACGGGTGCGGAAACAAGTTTTAAGACGCATGCCAAACGTCTTCTTAAAGCGGGTACCCCAATAGAAGCCTTGCGCCAGGCGGTAATGGTAACTTTTGCCGCAACAACAACTTTTTCATCTGTAATTACTGCTTTGCACTGGGTGGATGATCTAAAAGAGAGTGAATAAAAATTGCTGTTTATTAAATGAGTATTTTCAACTCTTACAAAATTCCTGAATCGTAAAATAATCCTGAACCAAATGCATCAAAACCTGGCTGAAACAATTTGATTATCCTTTTCAGAATTAATTTAGGTGTTCTTTAATTCTGCCTGTGCAAATTAATTTTAATTCGTCCCGTTTAACTTTTCCACGCTGGTTTTTTGGCAAATTTTCGAAAATAAAAATTGACTTCGGCCGCTTATTTTCTGGCAATAACTCTGCCGCAAAATTCAAAATTTCACTCTCGTTAATATCTGCTCCCTTCGCTAAAACGACGCAGCACGCAACCTCTTCACCCCAAATTGTATCCGGAACACCAATTGCCGCAGCTTCATAAACTAAGGGGTGCTTTACAATCGTGGAATCAATTTCCAAAGGTGCAATAGATACACCACCACGCAAAATGACATCCTTTACTCGCCCGGTAACAACCACAAAACCATCTTCATCAATAAAGCCCAGGTCACCAACCCTTGTTCTTTCTTTCAGCCGGAAAACAGACCTGTCTTCCCAACGCCCCTCAGCAGTTACAGTTGCGATTGCTGTTTGCAGGCCTCTTATTGAAATTTCTCCTTCCTCGCCCGGTAGACAGTGGTTCCCATCTTTATCAAGTATGGCAAGATCCATATGAGGGGCAGGCGGTCCAGCAGTGCCTATTTTGCACTTATCCTGCCTGTTTCCACACAACCACCCCCCTTCCGACGCACCATAAAACTGAAGAAGGCGAACACCATACAGGTCTTGGAATTGCCTCCATCGTTCTGCAGCAAGGGGAGCAGAACTTGCCGTCATTAAACGAAGCGTCTTTGTATCAGCTTTACTAACTTGGACGGGATGATCCAACAAGAGATTAATCACAGTAGGAACACCAGCTGCTACAGTTATCTTATGATTTTTTACCCATTCAAAAAAATGCCTGCGCGAAAATTTTTGTGCCAGCACAATTGTAAGACCCAATGAAATGAAAGGCATAAAGGTTACGATTTGAGGCGACAACCAACTAAAGGTTCGGTATTCCAGTATACGATCATCTTTATTCATTCCGGTAAAACTAATGGTTGAGAGTCCACACATCCAAAGACCAAGATGATCCCACACCACACACTTTGGTCTGTCGGTTGTACCTGAAGTCGCAAAAATACAACCCTCATCTCCAGGTCCGTATTCCTTTTCGCAGGAAGGCAAAGGTAAAAAATTATCGGAAAACGAAAAAAATCCCTTGCTCTCGTTTAGTTGACTAAACTCGGAAGTCGAACAACTGAGACCATCAGTAAGAGCGTGACCGTTCATATCTTTACGCCAAACGACCAGAGCAGGATTAATCGTTTTAAGAATATCCTTTAAGTGATCAGAGGAAATTTCAGCATGAAACGGACAAGCACAGGCTCCACATCGCCATGTGGCAAACATTAAAATAAGTTTTTCAACACATTCGGCCGATAGGATGGCTACTCTGTCTCCGGGCTTAACCCCTAGTTCACGCATTGCACGTGCGGAATGCTCTACTAATTCGTTTAACCTACTAAAATTAAGAGATAATCCTTGATCAACCGATACAATGGCAATTTTTTCTGGATGGTGTTTAATAAAATAACGAAAAGATTCGCCGATTGTGCGAAAAGGAATTTCCAGAGAATTGCCTACGGTTTTTAGATCTGACATTCAGCCGCTTACATACCCTGATCATGTAACCCAGCATCGATTTTCAGAGAATTTTCTAAGAAAAATTGAAATGCAGCTTTCGGCACGTAATCCTCTTTCTGGCTTTCTGTTTAATTTAATCTAAATAATCTTTAAGTTTAATACGTTCCCATGCTTCCTTGGGTGGTTTAATTGGTTCCTCAAAATGAAGTGATGCGGGTCTGGTCGCATCTAAAATCACCTTAGTATTCATTGGCCCGGTTTCCGTCCTCACTTCTCCGTAAGCGGCGGGATTAAGATGAGACCCCATCGCGTTAGGTATAATTGCAAGGTCGCGGTCTGCTTCAAAGGTAGTCGCAATGGCCCAGAGAACTTTTTGTTCATCATAAATATCGATGTCGTCATCAACGACTATAGCCATTTTAATATTTGGGTTTGCTGAGAGTGCAGCCATCCCAGCCGACTTCCCTTCCCCAGGCACACGTTTTTTAATAGAGACATAAACTGTAAACCGACACGAACCGGATACAGGCAAGTAAACACCGGTAACGGTTGGAACCAAATGTTTGACGCTTTCATAGACTGTGCTTTCCAAAGTTAAGGCGCCAGCCAGGTTGTGTTCCTGATGGGCAGGATCTAAGTCATGGTAAAGAGCATCCCCTCGCATAGTGATAGCCGTGACCTCCATTAACCCAACGGGATCTTTGGCCGGTCCATAGTATCCTGTGAATTCAGCAAATGGCCCATCCTTAGTCTCTTTGCTGGGATCAAGAAAACCTTCGATGGCAATTTCTGCAAAAGCAGGGACAGGGATATCCACTGTTTCCCCTTTAACGACTTTTAGAGGCTCGTTGAGAAGTCCTCCCATAACCTCAAGTTCGCTCAGCTCAATAGGCCCTTCACATAGGGTTCCAATTAACGCCGCTGGATGGTGCCCAATGAACAATACAGCCTCCATTTTTTGTTTAAGCTCCTTATACCGCCGATAGATATAAGCTGCGTGGTGGGCTGGATTAAACATGCAACCGAGAAAATTTTTACCCTGAAGTTCATGCCTATACATGCCAGCGTTGAGGACACCTGTATCGGGGTCACGGACAATTAAAACACCAACTGTAATATATTTACCTGAATCTTTTTCTGCATGCTGAATGATAGGAAGTTCATTCAAGTTAACGGCATTACCAGATATCACTTTCTGCTTAACAGGGGCCTCTTTAGGTGAAATACTTTCCGTGGGAAGAGGATTGTTTTCTCGTTCAATAAATCGTCGCAGGATTGCAGCTTTTGGTTCTCCGGGATCTACACCAAGGGCAAGACCCAGAAGCTCGTAGCTACCAAACAAGTTCGTAACCAAGGGCAAAATAGAACCGTTGATTTTATCGCAACGGATCACTGGATAAAGACCTTGTGCCGCTAATTTTTGTTGGATCACACAGGGCTCAAAAATTGGATCAATAGGTTTGGAGATATTAGCAAAGAAATCAGAGCCTAATTGGCGGGCCTCACCTATAAAAGATCTTAAATCCTTGTTCATTTTTTCCATCCGAAAATTGGTTAAATATTTTAAGAAACAGCATAGCATGAACCTGAGATGGGTCACGGACTTTATAAATTGGAAATTTTCTTAATGAGCTAAACTGAATTCAACAAAGGGCGATTATTTTTGTGTTGAAAAATGAACTTATTTCGATCATATTAGAAATATGGAAATAAACAATGCAAGAAACGCGCTGGGAGCTTTAGCTCAAACAACTCGTCTGAAAATTTTTCGTTTACTTGTAAATTCCGGTCCTGCTGGCCTCGCCGCGGGAGACATAGCCAACCAACTCCGTTTGCCATCCCCTACTCTTTCTTTTCATTTGAAAGAGTTGAAAATATACGGTTTGGTCACTTGTCAACGAAACAGCCGATCACTGATTTATTCAGCTAATTTTCAAGTAATGAGAGAACTAATTGAATTTCTAACCCAAGATTGTTGTGGAGGTCACCCCGAAATTTGCAAGCTTCCGTTGCCGAGTCCTTCTTTAAGCTGAAACAAACACCCCTTTATGATGAAAATTAAAGAGAAGTATAATTTTTTGTTTCTTTGTACAGGGAATTTAGCACGCAGTATAATAGCTGAAAGTCTTTTAAACCGGATTGGAAATGGTCGTTTTTTCGCTTATAGACCCGGTAGTAATCCAACGGGTAGAATTCATACTTGCACAAATAAACTTTTTAAGAAATACAATTTCAATATATCGGAAATACGTTCCAAAAATTGGGACAAATTTGGGTCAGGAAAAGCTCCTCAAATGGACTATGTCGTCAACGCGGCGGGCGAAGCCTGCCCTATATGGCTAGGAGCACCTATTAAATTGCAATGCCCAAGAAAATGAATGATTTTACCCCGAGCAGAAAATTAACAGCTGAATTTATTGGCACAACCTTTCTCCTTGCCACTGTAATTGGTTCAGGGATCATGGCGGAAACACTGTCGCCAAACAATTCTGGTGTTGCTTTGCTTGCCAATATGACAGCTACTGGCGCGATATTAATGGTTTTAATTTTAATTTTTGGCCCAATTTCCGGTGCGCATTTCAACCCAGCGGTTACGCTAGGTTTTTTTTTACGAAGAGAGATTTCACTGAGTATAACTGCCGCTTACATTTCAGTCCAAATTATTGCCGGGTTAGTTGGCACTGTTATCGCACACTTAATGTTTGGTCTCCCTGTTATTGAAGCCTCCACCCAAATTAGAACCGGTCCTCCACAATGGTTCGCTGAAATTGTTGCTACCTTTGGTTTACTTTCCACGATATATGGATGCATTCGGTTTCGAGTGAAAGCAATTCCCTATGCTGTCGGCCTTTATATTTCGGCAGCCTATTGGTTTACGTCATCAACCTCCTTTGCAAACCCTGCGGTAACAATAGCAAGGAGCTTTACCGATACTTTTTCAGGCATTCGTCCGGAAGACGCTCCGAGTTTTGTATGTTCTCAACTCATTGGAGCAGTTTTAGCAACAATAGTTTTTTATTGGCTACTAAAACCGGTTGGGATTACTCCAAGGCCAGAAATAACAACTAAATAAATTTTTAAATAGAAAATCAACAATTAAAATTTAAAACGTTTTCTTTTACGATCATTGATTTCTCCACACATCGAGCCGCTGTAAGGTCTTTAAAAACAGGCAGCTACAGTAAATTTTTTCTAGAGCACTCGCGTAAACTTTCAGGTTGGTCTAGGTTACCCACCCCGCCATTTTAATTTTCGGTTTGTCTTTAATGAATGAATTTTCTGATTTGCGTCGCCGCTTTCCAGGTATTATTCGGGCGTTGGTTGTCGGCTTACCTGCTGGTGCCCTTTTTTCCTGGTTTGACACCCCAATCCCTTGGATGATTGGTCCAATGGTTGCCGTCGCAGTTGCAAATTTACTGGGCCATCAGGTATTTGCTTTACCTTATGGCCGACAGATCGGCCAGGTTGTACTCGGATCTGCTGTTGGAATTTATTTTACACCCCCTGTTGTCGTGGCTCTTGGTGCAAATTTTGGTGCTATTTTACTCGCTACCGCTTCAGCTTTTTTAATCGGTGGATTAGGCGCCGTTACATTGAGCCGTGTTGCTGGAGTAGATGGCAAATCAGCTTTCTTTGCCTCCATTCCTGGGGGAGCAATGGCCATGGCTGTGCTGGCTGAAAAATTTGGGGCAACGATGCCTCCGGTTGCCGTCGCACAAAGTTTACGAATTTCAATAGTTGTTATTGTTATACCTTTCTTGCTGACCTATGGCGGAATACCTACGGAACCCAGTACCTACAAACCTCAACTATCTTTAAACTTTTTTATTCTGATACCCTGGATTGCTTTTGGTTTTGTTCTTGGTGAAATTGCAGAAAGATTTCGAATTCATAATGGCTTTTTAATAGCCCCAATTTTTTTCGGCGCAATATTAACAATAAATGGGGTTGAACTTTCCGAAGTGCCTAGCTGGCTGACAGATATTGCCCAACTTATGTTTGGCCTGGTGTTGGGCGAACGGTACGAACGGGCCTTTTTCGCGCGCCACAAACTTTTTATTCCCTTCGCTCTGGTCAATGCGTTCCTCGTTCTCACAGCCTCCGCCATGGTGGGAATTAGCCTCTCATGGGCCTTTGGTTTTCCCTTGTCAACTATGATCATTTCGACAGCACCAGGGGGTATGGCTGAAATGGCTATCGTTGCGCAAGCACTTCAAATTGGGGTACCAACGGTTGTAGCCTTCCACCTTTTCAGAGTTGTAATTGTGAGCCTGGGAACACAGCATATATACGTTTCTGCTGTCACTTTACTTAAATTTATTAAAAAAAATTAATCACTCAATAAAGGATTTTGTAGCTTCAAAAAGCAATCTTAATGCCAAGAGCGTCAAAATTGTTTGTATAGAAATTCGAAATACTTTTTCGGGCAACCGATTTAAAACAGTCCTTCCAAAAAATGTGCCGCATATACCAGCGGCTATCAAACCAACAAGTAGTGGAATATAAGGCCCAAAAGAAAAACCTAAAAATCCAAACACAACCACTTTAAATAAATGTTGGAAGGTCATCATTGACCCATGCGTCGCTACAACTTGCTGCCTTCGTTTGCAGGCTGCATTTACAAAAGGAGCAACTAACGGCCCCGTACCCCCAACGAACATAGTCACAAATCCGCCAAATACCCCACACCCAAAAAATTTTAGGGGGCCGGGATCCGTACTCCTAAATTTGGGTGCCCATGTTGCATAAAGCACAAAAATACCGAGAACTGCCTGGAGTACCCAAGTTTCCAAGGAAAAAACGGTAAATCCACCAAGCCAAGACCCCAACAATGTCCCAAAAACAAATGCCGGGATAAGCGAATAAACAATGTCCCTCCGCATTAAAAATGAACGAAAACCATTCGAACCAATCTGGACAATAGCATGTATGGGTATAAGCACCGTTGGGGGTAAAAATAGGGTCATGGTAGCTAGAACTAACAAACCACCCCCCAGCCCTAGGGAAGCTGCTATAAAGCTGCCAACGCAAGAAATGCCACAAAGAAACAAAAATCCCACTATGGTTAAACCAGTACCCTCTGTTAAAAAGGTCATTAGTTCCGTCACGGTATTCTCCCAAAGCTTAATTGGCGTAAATTAAATTTGCTCTTTGTGTCTGTTATGAAAATTGTTAAGTTAGATTATCCCAGCAAAAGATCGATGTGAAAGGAAGGACTATTGGCTACTCTTGACCCCGATCAACTGAAGTTTGTTGAAATTCTTGCCAAACTGATGGCTGAGAACGAAGTATTCAAGGAAACCTACACAGCTGACGATTATGAACAAGTCATTTCCTGGCTAAACAAACTCCGAACCCAAATCGACATAACAATTGAAACTTTGCAAGACGGGGCCCAACAGACAAAGTAAAATATTGCATTTAAGGAAACGCTATTCCACCATTTGCCGCAAAGGTTTGGCCGGTTGTAAATTCAGCATCATCCGAACAAAGAAAAAGCATAAAACCCGCATATTCTTCCATCTCCGCTGGCCGCTGAATAGCCTGCTGCTTAGCTAAGGTTTCAAACATTGCGCCGGATACAGATGGGCGCTCGATCTCGGTTTCCACCGCTCCCGGCATAAACAAATGAACCGTAATATTCCAAGTTCCCAGCTCACGCGCCATAGAACGCGTCATCCCAATCATAGCTGACTTAGAAGTGATATAGTGTAAATAATTTGGACGACCTGTGGGTACAGTGGTAGAGGCAATATTAACTATCCTTCCCCATTTTCGCTCTTGCATAGCCGGAACCACTGCCCGTGAACAAAAAAAAGCGCCATCAATATTAACACGCATGGCCGATTGCCATTCATCAACCGGCAACTCCCAAAACGGTGCAATCGTTATTTGAGAAAACACTGCGGCGTTGTTGATTAAACAATCAATGCGGCCATAGGCCGTAAGAGCTTCCTTCGCCATTTCTTCAGTGGCTTTTTCATCGGAAACATCTGTTTGAACGCTCAGTGCACGCCCACCTTTCTGTTCAATTTCTTTAGCGACCCTAGCGCCACTTTCACCATTAAGTTCAGCAATTACTGGGATGGCCCCCTGAGAAGCGAAAGCATGTGCATAAGTTCGACCCAATGCTTGTCCTCCCCCGGTAATGATTATGACACGATCCTTAAGGCTGGGATAATTAGCTGACGGCAAGATTTTTCTCCTATTCTTTTCATGAAGGTATTGAAACTTGCATTTAAGTGGAGCAAGTCTTGTTTTAAGAACTCTTTAGTTTAATTTTTAGAAATTCTCAATCTAACAAATAATCAAATCCAAAATTTATTGGTGAGCTAATTTTCATTTTGAAACCGAAATAGCTGGCTTTTTTATTTTTTATTGATCGCTTGACGAATAAAGCCAACACCCTCAACGTGTGTTTTATCGGAAAAATATTCAACAAAAATCCAAAAGAGGATGTTTTTATGGCCACCAACGTCACAATGTCGGAACGCGCAGACGCCCTTGAAGCACAACAAATGCAAGAATTGGGGGACCGCATCGTAACCAAATCGATCCTTTTTAACCTAGCCGACGGCGATCAGTCTCTTGGTAATGGTTTTGCGGTTGGATCTGGAAAACAACTTCTTATGGGTGAAGACCCACGCCTCCCAAAAATGCCCGAAAAACCCACCCTTTTAGACTTTTTCAAACTCCGATTTTCTCCTTCGCAAGCACATTTACTACAAAGTGCCAATCTTGCTCAAAAAAACGAATTGCCAGAAAAAATGGTGCTCGCTTGTTTGTTACACGACATTGCCGTAAACGGCTTTATCCGTTCGGACCACGGTTATTGGGGCGCACAACTTATCGAACCCTATGTAGATGAAGAAGTAAGCTGGGCTATCCGTATGCACCAATGCCTGCGGTTTTTTCCGGATGAATCTGTTGGCTATAGCTACCCGGAAAATTATGTGCGGATGTTTGGAGAAAACTATCAGCCCGAGCCCTATATAAAAGCCGAATATCAAAGGGCACTGAAACATAAATGGTATATGTCCGCACGTATGATTTGCGTTAATGATCTCTATTCATTTGATCCCGATGTGGTTGTTGAAATGGAACAGTTTGAAGACATCATTGGTCGCCATTTTAAACAACCTAAGGAAGGACTGGGAAACGACAACACCCCATCGTCGCATATGTGGCGAACACTAATACGTCCCTGCAATCCGTTGTAATTAAAAAATTACGCAAGAGCTGATTTACAACAAAAAAAAGGGGGGGTCTTGGAGTTTAGCTCCTAGGTAAAATTGTCCGCGTAAATATTATTAAGTGTTAACAAAACCTCTTTTGGCAAGAGACCCATGCCAGCACCCTCACAAGCCTCTTCCAAATGGGCAATTTCTGAGAGGCCAACAATTGCTGTTGCGAAATCTTGATTAGTCAGAACAAACCGAACGGCGGTCTGAGCTCTACTTCCATGCTTTTCACCTAATTTTTTGAAAATCTTTTCCACATTCTCAGCTTCAGTTTTTGCAAAAGTCTTGGTTGTTAAAATACTTTCACGACCAGTCCTTTTTTTTGTTGCCAGGTAACTTGCAGCGAAAATTCGAATAGCCATAAGGGCCATACCCTGTCTCCGGCAAGCATTAACTATACCAGTTGCGTTGTAAAAACTCCAACCTGACGGCATTTCAGTCCACGCTGCTGAAGGATTGATTAAATTGTAATAAATTTGAGCAGCATCAAAACGACCACTTTCGATAACCTTAATTGTTGCTAAATTATTCCCTAGCGCCGTAAGCCCAATAAATTTGACCAACCCTTGATCACGCAAATGTTCCATCGCATCAGCAATACCGCCTTTGCATAATACTTGGTCTGGGGTAACAGCTCTTTTTTCGGCTTTTTCCATAATGAAGTTGTGCATTTGAAGTAAATCAACCTGATTGAGCCGCAAACGGTTTAGGCTTTCCGCAATACTTCGTTCAACTTGACTTTTGATGGTTTCGGATGTCTCAAAACTGACACGAACTTTTGTGGAAACGTGGGGTTTAACTTTTATTTCGTCGAAAACCCAGCCAAGTCTCTCTTCAGATTTTCCGTTTCCATATTGTGGCGCGGTATCAAACCAATTGACACCAATTTCCAACGCCCTTTGAACTGCTATGAGACATTTTTCTTTATCTGCGTAAATCAAAAGGCCGCCCGAACGTCCACCCCCAAAAGCAATTTCAGAAACTTTCGAACCTGTGCGACCGAACAGCCTGAATTTCATAAGAGTGACCCTCGAATTACTGTTATAAAATTTTTGCTAGCAATTTACTAAAGTTTCAATACAGTCTCTTTACCTTCCTTACAAAGGTTAATTATTATAACCTGCCCTTTTGTGATATTTTCAGGGGGGTGGGGAGAACAAAGGAATGGCAGATACAACACAAACTCTTAAACTTACAACTGATGGGGCCATAAAAATACTCCTAGCGGCAAAAGAAAAAGCCAATGAAATGGGGGTCCCCCAGTGTATTTCGGTAGTGGACTCAGGTGGACATTTATTGGCTTTTTTAAGAATGGATGGGGCGTTCGTGCAATCAATTATTTCCTCCCGTCGAAAAGCTGAAACCGCCGCAATTTACGGTTTACCAACAGGAAACATAGAGGACGGTATTGACCTAAAACTTGCAATTGTAACTGACGGCCAACGGGTCAACCTACCAGGAGGGTTACCTGTCATAGTTGATGGTCATGTCATTGGAGGTATTGGCGTGGGATCGGGCACGGGAGCACAGGATTTGGAGGTTGCCAAAGTTGGTGTGGCCGCCATTAAAGGCGCCAAAAATTTAATTTAAAAAACTATTTTTTGGAAAATTCTTTCGAAACCAAGTCATCGTAATGATTCAGAAAGGTGTGGCATAACTTCTGATATGAACAATCCGACAGACCTTTGGACTTCCTCAGAAGACATATCACCAAAGGCAAACTGCCCGACCAAATAATTAGCATCCGACTGAACCATTTCCTCTCCCAAAAAATCTATGACTTTTTCCGGCGTCCCAGCTACCGCACGACCCATTTCCGCCATAGCCTCAAATTCAGCAGGGCGCTGATGCCGAGGCTCCGCAGCCCCACGATACCTGAAAAGAAAATTGAAGCTCGAGTGCCAAACTCGATAAGCTCTACGTGCTAAATTCAAAGCCTCTTCTTCATTTTCGCCAACGACTATAAATCGGCCAATGCCAATTTTGGGCCATTTGGAACGAGAATAACGCTTTGACCAAGCGTTTTTATAAGCCGTAACCATCTCTCTTGTCTCTGCTGAGGTATCAAGACTGATCACATTAAGGTCTTGATCACCTGCTCGCTCCGCACTCTCAACTGCGTGCATGCCATACCAAAGCGGAGGGTGGGGTAATTGCTTGGGCTCCAAAGCAACCGGAACATCTTTAAAAGAAAAAAACTCACCTTCAAAATCCAGGTGGTGTTGAGTTAATGCCATGGTGATAATTTTGAGCGATTCCAAATAAATTTTGTGGGCCTCTTCCGGGTCACGGCCGAAAATGTCAATTTCAAGGGGAGAGGCCCCCCTTCCAAACCCTATCTCAAGCCTACCGTCACTTAATTGATCAAGCATACAAATTTCTTCTGCCAAGCGCAGAGGATGGTAAAGGGGTAAAGCATAAACCATAGGGCCAAAACGCAACCTTTTGGTGCGTTGCGCTACACCGGCCAAAAAAACGCTAGGAGAGGGTGCCATACCAAGAGGCGTGCCATGATGTTCAGCAACATGGTAACCATAAAAACCGGCTTGATCATACATTTCAACTAATTGTAACCGAGCTTCGTAGTACAAACTCAAAGGCACATTTCCACGATCAAGATGGTCAAACACCCCAAAATCCATGGGTCTCTCCCTTAATGTTTAAAAGACATTATCATCATCCGTGCTTAAACAGGCAAATTGAACCTTTCCGAAAGTCAAGCCAATATTCAACCCCATACGATTTTTATATTTTTTGAACCTCGTTTGCTAAATGCCAAAGTAAACGAGTTAAAAGATTCATAAAATTTATTTCGAATGATGTTTCCTTCTATACCCCGACACAAAACTTTATATGATTTGCTGCCAACTATTGAAAGATAGCACCCAAGGACATTGTATTTGTGATCTTGAGAGCTTTATATTCTATGGAACAAGTATTTTTGAATAAGGGATGTTAAAGATGCTGAACAGTTGTTTTGCAAAATTCGATCAACATAACATCCATTATTGGGAGGGTGGAGCCGGGTTTCCCGTTCTTATGATTCATGGGGTTGGCCCGGGTACTTCAATTTTAGGCAATTTTGGTCCAGTTTTAAAACCACTTACCCAAAATTGCCACATTTATGCAATGGATTTAATCGGTTTCGGCGATTCTAGCAGAAAGAAAGAGCCTCCATTTTTTGATTTAGATCTCTGGATAAGGCAGGCATTGTTTTTTATTGAAAACGTTCTTCCGGATGGCCCATGTGGAATTGCTGGTCATTCTTTAGGTGGGGCCTTATCCCTGAAAATTTCAAGCCGATCGAAACGGATAAAACGTGTCCTCACTTCTAGCACAATTGGTAGCAAATATAAAATCAACGACGCGCTCAAACAATTTTGGACATTACCAAAGACCAAAAATGCGTTGAAGGCCTCTATGAAAAATATGGCTTTTGACGACGCCGCTCTCACCAAAGAGATGATTGACCAACGTTGGAAATTATTACAAACAAACGGTTATGCCGATTATTTTAGTAAAATGTTTGCACCACCCAAACAGCAATATATTGATCTCGGAGTACTGGACCCCGAAGAATTAAAAAACATTACTTCTAAAGTGGTTATGCTCCATGGGTCTGACGATTTGCCCTGTCCTGCCCAAGAAACGACAATGAAACTTGCTACCTATCTGCCAAATGCAAAAGTTCATATACTTACAGATTGCGGGCATAATCTGCCACGAGAGCGGGCTCCCGATTACCTGGCCGTCGCAAAAGATCTTTTTGGAAACCAAAAAAACTGATTATTTAACCCGAACGGAGATAAAAATGATCCATCTTTATGCTGCACCGACCACGAATGGAATCCGCGTAAAGGTAACGCTAGATGAATGTGACTTGAAATATGAATTACACAAAGTTGACATGAAATTGGGTGACCATAAATCACCTGAATTTTTAGCACTGAACCCCATGGGAATGACACCAGTGATTGTCGATGAAAATGGACCTAGGGGTCAAAATGTCACGATCGCTCAGTCCATAGGAATCATGTTTTATCTCGCAGAAAAAATAGATAACTTTATCCCAAAGGACAGTGTTAATCGCCAAATGTTTTGGGATCGAATGATGAACGCTGCCACTGATATAGGCCCAACTTATGGTGCTATTTCTTTTATTGGCCGTGCCAAGCAACCCCATAAAAAGACCCGTGAAGGTTTTTTAGGACGGTTAAAAGAGAATTACCGAGTTTGGGATAAATGGCTAACTTCTCAAACTTTTTGTGTAGGCGAAGAAATTACAATTTGTGACTTTGCCCTTTTTGGCGTTTATGCCCGTACATTGGTTCTCCTCCCAGATACAGTTCAAGGGCTTCCTAATCTAAAACGGTGGTATAACCTTATGAATTTGCGTTCGGGTGTACAAAAGGGACAAATTTTTGATCAAAAAATTTAAGAAAGAATTAAAATAATGTCACAGTGGACAGAAACACACCGAGGAGTAGTTCATCCTTGGCTTTGTGATGTTTTGGGTCACATGAATGTGCGTTGGTATGCCCATTTGTTCGATGACGCAGAATTTCATTTATGGTCGATTATTGGCCTCAGCCATGCCACTCTGAAATCCAAGGGCATCGTCACAGTTATAGCCAATACAAATACCAATTTCTTACATGAAGCTACTGCCGGTGAACTTTTAACAATCGAGAGTGCATTCACAAAACTCGGCGTAAAGAGCCTGTCAATAAGTCAACGGATGACGAATTCAGAAAATAACGTCCTCATCGCGACTCAAGAAGTTGTGGGTGTGTTTTTTGACTTCAACACCCGAAAAGGAGTAGTAATGCCTGATGAATTTCGTGCCAAACTTAAAACTGTGCTTGTTTCTCCAAAATCGCAATAAATTGCAGAATTAGAGCATGGAAGAAAAACTTTTTAATTTTTTTATTTCAACTTTTGCCACTCTCTTGATTCTTTCATCCGCGCCATTTGCCCAACAATCCCAAAAACAACTATCTCCTGTATTTGAAATTGATAAAGAACGGAAACCTCTTAACAGGGCCACAAGGGATCGAAGCAAAAGTTACATGGGGCCCATCATTGATATTCATTCGCACATTTTTGATCGACGGAATGGGCTAGACTTTGAAAAAATCACAGCTGAAATGGATAAAAGCGGAGTGACAAGAATTTTTGTTATGCCAACTCCAAATGAAGGGAGATATATAGAAAAAGAAGACAATGCGACAGCGCGAAGGATGTTTGACAAAATTGGCAACAAAAGGACAGGAAGATTTTGTGGAAGCACCTATTTGACGGCTTGGATGAATCGAACATTTCGTGAGGGGTATGAGCCAAGTGATCTAAAAAACCGACTTTTTTTACTTAAAAATGACATCACTTTGGGAGGATGTTTAGGCGTTGGAGAAATCGGTCCGTATCATTTTGAAAAACGTCTGGGCCAGTGGGTTTTAAATTTTAAAATGAATTTTAAGCCAATGATTGAACTGGTTCAGCTGGTGGCCAGTTTGGATGTTTGGTTAGATCTTCACGCGGAACCAGTGAACCCGGAAGGTAAATCATATGAAGAGGAAGTCTTTGGGGGAATAAATTTTTTGTTCCAAAAAGCCCCAAATTTAAAACTCATTTTAGCACATACCGGTATGACAAACGCCCAAAACGCCAAACGTTTACTGGTAATGCACCCAAACCTCATGATGCATTTAAAATTCAAGCGGCCAAACCGCAATTTTTCATGGAATAATCTTGGCCCTTTAATGAGTGAAGAAAAAAAATTGTTCGAAGACTGGGCCCAGTTATTTGAGGCTATGCCGAATCGTTTTATGATCGGAATGGATGCTCGTTTTGGGAGTAACCGTTACAGCTATTCAAAATACTCGAGAAAAATTCGGCAAGTCAGAAGACTTTTAGGCAGTCTGAACCCTAAAGCTGCAAGATTGATAGCCTGGAAAAATGCGAGCCAACTATGGCCGGTGCATTAAGGAAAAAATTTAGACAACAGCAATCACCGAACATTTAAGCCTTTTTAAATTTTTATTGTGAGACGTTTATGACAAAAAACTTCAAAAAATTGATGCAACATGACATGAGTGATGACTGCCCTATTTGCCATGCAGAGGATTTAGTGACAACTACGTTAATTCCAGCCGTCGCTGCTTGGGAAATTGCAAATGATTTTCCCCAGTTTTCCCTTGCGTTACACGGGGCAGCTGGCCTGTTAAGTGCGATGATTGAAGAAGGCTACAAAAGAGATGAAATTGAGGTGGCTCTAAAAAAACTGCTAGATGAATTTGAAGTATCAATTGCTAACAATACTGCAATGGCGGGGCCTCCACAGGGAAGTGCCTAGTTAGAGCATATTATATTCCTCACCAACATTCTTGCTCTAACCAAATACCGAGTTTTTGTTAATTCTTTCTTTTTACAGTTAGCAAAAACTCTTTAATTTTTAAATGCGTTAAAACCGGGTAGGTTGCTGAAAATAAACCAAGTGCTACACCTACCCACCCTTCCCGGAATCCCTGTTTTTGAAAATAGGACCTGAAAAACCGACTAAAAAACCGGCGAAAGGTGGAAAAGCCATTCGGATATCTTTGATGTGCCACTGCATCGGAAGCAGCGGCAGTGCTATATTTGTTTAACCGATTATACATATCTGCCAAATCGTTATAGACAAAATGATCAATGGGATTCACAAGTTTTCCCTTTGCACCTTTAAGTTCAATTTTGGGATGCACTGTACCCTCATGCCAACGCTTTTTACCGCGACGAAACAATGCCGCTTTCGCCCCCACGCCGTTATAGGCCCCCCATCCAAATCTAACATGACGGTCCCCAATAAAATTTCGAAAAGGAATAAGATAAAAATCTTTATTACTAGATACGACGATTTCTTTTATTTCTTCAGCTAACTCTGGAGAAATCCTTTCGTCCACATCTAATTCTAGAATCCATGAACCGGTGCAGGCATTTATACCCCGCATCCGACGCTCTCCTTCATCCGACCATGCGCCTTCAATTATTTTGGCACCCAACCCAGTAGCAATAGAAGCTGTGGTATCTTGGGAGCGATCTAGTAAAACGACAATTTCATCTGCAAAAAGTCCACTTTTTATACAATCACTAATATTCAACTCTTCATTTTGAGCTACAATCAGGAGAGATATTGTTTTAGAAGACACACATTCCTCCACCGTCCAAGGAAGTCTTATAAATCGAAAGTCGAATGACTTATACGCGTAACTATAGGTTGTGTGAATACAGCGTTTGCGTAAAAATTAAATATCGATAACAACACCTGCAAAAGAACTAATGTTGGTAGAATTGGTTTATGAGCTTTTGTTCACCAGAGGTATTTTTATTTTGAGTTATCTATTAGTACACCTTTGATACTTTGTAAGTAAGTTTTTCGAAATTGCACTCCTTAGGCATATGAAATTTTCATACGTTCAAATTATTGGAATTTTGGCCCTTATTTCCCCACTGCTTGCCGTGGTCTCACCCTTGGGTCTTGCCCCTTTAATGGGAGTTTGTGGTTTCTGTGTGATTTTATTAACCATAAAGGAAAAAAATGTTGGGAAACTAGTTTCAACAGAAAACATAATTTTGTTTGGTACAATCATTGTATGGACAGGCCTCAGTATTTTTTGGGCGGTGGATAATGGAAGCAGCGCAATAAAATTTGTTCGATTTTTTGCAATCGTTTTAGTAGGCGTTTTTACCGTCTCCGCAGCAAAACGGGTGATAATCGAAGAACAACAATATTTAATGCGTTTATTTCTTATTGGCGTATTAACAGGTCTCTTTTTGCTGTTTTTTGAACGAGCGACAGGAGGCTTTCTATCAAGCCTATTTGGTGTAAAAGTTCAGTATTACACTTTTAACCGCGGTGCCACTTTGTTTGCTCTGTTGGCCTGGCCTGCAGCCCTTATGGCCCAACGTTATAAGCGTTGGGGCGCCTTGTCTGTATTTCTGTTAATTCTTTTACTAACTGGAATGCTTGGTAGTAGATCAGCTTTGTTAGCAATGATATTGGGACTTGCTACTTTTATAATGACCAAAATCCAGCCCAAAATGGCGATCTCTATCGTTGGATTCATCTCGATTTTTTATATTCTTATGGCGCCGTATTTTCATACCCAAATATTGAGCCCCGATAAGATTAAGTTTAATGCAAATGAGTTAAGCCGCCAGTATACGGTTTTTCCTCGCTCCTCTTACCATCGTTTCCTCATTTGGAATTTTTCCTCAAAAAAAGCGCTCGAGAAACCGGTTTTCGGTTGGGGGTATCGTTCCTCAAGGTCAATTCCAGGAGCAAAGAACATGTTGGACCAATCCGAAGAGGCCTTGCCGCTCCATCCACATAACGGCGCAATTCAAATTTGGTTGGAACTAGGTTTTATAGGCGCTCTCCTTGCGGCTTTTCTATCTTTTAAAATTATTAAAAATTTTTGGGGGAAAGCTCATTCAAAAAAAGAAGTGGCTTACGCTCTAGGCCTATATTCTTCGAGTTTCACAATGATTTGTGTTTCCTATGGCCTTTGGCAAAGCTGGTGGCTTTCGGGTTTGTTTATTGCCTCAACTATTTATATTGCAACCGAAGGCGGTGTATTTCACAAAAACAAAAAAATTGTATAAAAATTGAACCTGTTTGTGGAAATTGAAGATTTCTTAATTATATTAGAAAAGTATGAACAAGAATTTAAGATCAATCGTTTTGGCCGTCTTAGGCGGTATGATGCTGGCCGGGTATTTACACACGAGAGGGGCTGTTGACCTCAGCTTCGGCTTTCCACAGGGAAGCCTTGCTGAAGGCGCTTTTATGGCCGTTACAGGGGGCGCCGGTGGGTATTTTCTGTTAATCATTTTTCGAAAAACCAAAAATTTTTGGGGGAGGAACAGGGAATAAATTTAAATTCTCTCGTATACCTCGTGAAATTTACTTTTTAAAAAGAGGTAAAGCAATTTTGAAAAACCTTCGAAAAAATTAAAATTAAAATGGCAAAACCTTTAGTTTAGATAATAAAAGAAACGTTCAAAATGAAACAATTTGTTTATTCCATAATTGTTTATTTGGCGTTGTCAGCCAGCGGCGGCGCCCAAGACTATGACAAAGGTTATGATGCTGCCAAAATAGGTGATTATGAAACGGCTTTAAAAGAATGGCGCCCCCTTGCAGAAAAGAAAAATGCTTTAGCCCAATATCAAATTGGCTTACTTTACCAACACGGCAAAGGCGTTTCTAAAAATTTAGTCAAAGCGGCTATATTATACCAACTGGCCGCCGAGCAAAACTTAGCGTCTGCGCAATCAAGTCTTGGGAATTTTTATTTGTCAGGAAGGGGTATTAAGCAAGATTTCAAGAAAGCCCTGTATTGGAGTAAAAGGGCAGCTTTTCAAGGGGAAGTTGCAGCCCAAACGCGTCTGGCTTTTATACTAAGATATGGCAAAGGGACAAAACGCAATATTCCTGAATCCCTTATCTGGTATAAAAGAGCAGCCAAACAAGGGTATGCACCTGCCCAAGATGCCCTGGCAACAATTTATGCTAATGGGAAAATTGTCAGACGTAGTTATCTATTAGCCTTCAAGTGGCTAAAAATTTCATCTTTGTTTGGAAGCAAGAAGTCCCCGGGATACCGCCATTGGGTTTCAAAGAAACTGACAGCCAAAGAGAAAAAGAAAGCCAACCAGCTAGTGCAAAAATGGGTAATTGCCTACAAAAACAGAAAATAAAATTTATCGAAAAAAAAGTTTAATATTTTGGCTTTGATAAAAATAGTTTATAACCTTGAAAAAAACCAACAACCTCAGGAGGAATAGTAATGTCAGATGATTTCGAACACAAAAACGTTGGTATTGTAACCGCAATAATTATGTCCATCGTCTTTGTCGTCGCAATTTGGGGCGTCGTAATTAATATAGAATAAATAACCTTTTAAAACATTTTTTCTATTCACTTTTAACATGCTGATTGAAACCGCTTTAGCAATGGCTCCAGGGCATGGGGTAAGTGATACCGCGAGTTCCGGTGGTGCAAATGCCCTTTTAGTAATAATTGGTATTTTTCTTACATTTATTCTAGGGCGTTTTTTGCTAAAGAAATTGAGTGAAAGCAGGCAAGAGGATGAAAAAAGTGAATTTGATAATTAAAAATAGAACTCACTGATTTAATCTTGTTATTTTGTACCTTAGTTTTAGTTTCGACATTAAGTTCGGATTAAACCACATCAAACAATATTGCTGACCCGCCTGAGCTAAAAACTTGCCATTATACCTCTTTATTACTTTACGTTTGACCGGGAAATGAGTTACCAACCCGTCATGATAATGAATTTCAAATTCGATGGGTTGGTCTGAATGAAATTTTACTTGCAAACTCTGTTTTAACTTTAAATCAACACAGAATTCCTTAAGTTCAAAAGGGGCTAGACTTAAATCATCAGAGGGCGCCTTAAGTTTATTGAGAATGGGAGATCCCACAATAGGCTGAGAAAGAATCCATAAACTCAGCACTGTATAAGCAATCATAAGGAATAAGATTGGAACCTGGCTCCGTAATACAATTTTTGCAGAATTGAACGTTCTGAGGGCTGTAAAATGGGCCACACCGACGGCAAAAATGTGACCAATCACAATTGAAAAAACTGTTATATACCAAATTGATTTGGCACCAATAACACTGATATCAACTTTGGACCCAGACGTTCCAAATAAATTCCAACCCATGCCTAAAGGATCAGAGGAGAGGGGAATGACTAACTGACCCGCTATAAGTAGGTAGGAAAAATAATGTGCAAGATGGTAGGCGATCGCGATTGGAACGAGAGAAAATACGAACAAACCAGAAAAATCAATGGGAGAAATTCGGCTTCCAGAGACAAGCGCACCGAGCCAGGAAAATAAAAAATAAATGCCCGTACAAATAATTGGAAATAATCCTAATAGGAATGTTTCTAAAACTATTCGAGGATCAAACCCTAGGTAATGTAATTCCCGCAAAAAAGAACTAATGGTTGGTATTAAAACTACCCACCTAAGCATTTCACCCCAAAATGGTGTTTCCTTTAACCCATCAAAAGTCAGGGTAGAAAGAATTAGGACTACAAATACAACTTTTGAAAAACTGCAAGGAACCTCTGTGATTAACCCTCTAGCGTAATTTCTGAGGTTCCATTGCTGTGATTTATCAGCCCCGTTTTCTGTTTTAGGCCTCTCTAAAGGCGCAAACCGGCCAAATAGTGAGAAGAAAAAAGAAAAAGCTTCGCCTTTAGCCAGCCAGACCTTTTCCCCAAAAACTGCCATACCTAACCAGGTCATGGATGAATAAATTAAAATTAAAGTGGCAAGGGTTGAGGGTGACTTTGCCATTTCCGAAACTAATTCCAGCCAAGCGAAAAGCCAAAAAAACAAAATAGCAGGCCATAAATCAAGCCACACAGGATAGGTGAACTTTGGCTTTGGGCTTTTGCACTTAATCCAAAATTGAAAAAAACGGTAGAGCCAACGAAAGACAATAGACCACGGGTTAATTGTGGGCCAAAGATTGCCAACCAAGGCTATAAAGTAAGAAAACCCAACCCACCATATAACCCAAACCATGGTCGGGGCGATGTTCTTAGTACTGACTTGACTACCCATCAACCCACCGAAAATGATCAGGCAGAAAAGAGAAACAGAAAAAAATTCCAGCGGTCTAATTACAATTGGATGCAGAAAGGATCTAAAAAATCCTAAATCCAAAAGGTTTGGTTCCGCTTGATAGCCCTTTGGATTATGAGTTCGAAAGAATAGCACCATCATCAAAAAAGAAAGGGCTACCGCAGCCCCAGCACCGGAAAGATAAAAATTTAATGGCAATGGCAAATCGTAACGTTGACCAAAAGCGTGAGCCCGAGCTCCTGAAATCTCTAAAAAATAAATTAGAAAAAAACTGGAAAGGCATAACACCCGAGGCGGAAGAGAAAGTTCAGCGGGGATAAACTTCAAGATAAGTCAACCCTCCATGATCATGGCCATGTTTGATGTCTTTCGATTGACTTCCCGTAACGGAAGCCCTCCATCCGTGTGAGGAAATTGGAAAACGACCAGTTGCCGTCACACTTAAAACCATTTCAGCGGACTTTCCGGCTAAAACAGTCACGAACCGATTATAACCGTGGAGATGAAGTTTTACGGTTTCGTCAGTAAGAAACCGAAGGGTAATTTGATCGTTTTGAAAAACCTTAACTGGCGTTTTGGGAGAAACAATGCTTCGATTTTTTATCTGTATCGTAATTATAGTTTTATTCAAATTTTGAGATTTCGCGTTCCCAAAAAAAAGACAAGTTGCCAAACTGGCGAGCACAACTCTCCTTTTCATGAAAAAAGAGTTTTTTCCAAAGAAAAGAGTATTTCCATCAAGGTAAATAACAACATCGACGAGTTAAAAGTATTGCCCTTTCACTTATAACCTAAAGATAGTGAACAAGTGAAAAACCAAATTACAAAATTAAGAGAAAAAATTCCCTCGTGTCAAAAAGGTATAATCCGATTCAAATACCATTAGCCATACAAAAACGAGGACTAAAACTGGCGGAAGCAAAATTGCATAAACAAGTGCTATTCGTTCCCAAACCATGTGCATAAAAACTGCGATAATGAGCCCGGCTTTTAAGACCATAAAAACTAGTATAAGTGTCCACCTTAAGTAGCCTTCAACATGGAAATAATCAACCATGTAGGATGCCGTGCTCAGAACGAAGAGCCACACCCAAATTTTGATATAAATTCCTAGTGGATGTTGCTGGCCCTCAACATGTGAATCTGTGTTTGCCATATTTATTCCCTACCAAAGATAAAAGAATGCAAAAATAAAAACCCATACCAGATCAACAAAATGCCAGTAGAGCCCCATTGTTTCAACGTGTTCGTAATTTCCTTTTCGACTGGTGAAAAATCCTTTTTTCCCGGTATCATATTCACCCCGCAAAACTTTTCGACAAACGATAATCAGGAAGACGACACCCATCGAGACGTGAAATCCATGAAACCCGGTTATCATAAAAAATGTCGCGCCAAACTGAGGTGCCCCCATAGGATTTGCCCACGGACGCACACCATCCTCTATCAGTTTTGTCCACTCAAAGGCCTGCATACCCACGAAAGAGGCGCCAAAGATAGCAGTCAAAATTAACCAGAAAGCCGTTCTTTTTTTATCTCGGCGGTAACCATAATTCACCGCCATCACCATTGTCCCACTACTTGTAATTAAAATAAATGTCATTATAGCAATCAAGATGAGGGGGATGGGATCACCACCCAAAGATAGAGCGAAAACCTCACTCGGGTTAGGCCATGCAACTGTCGTGGACATCCGCACGGTCATATAAGACAACAAAAAACAGCTGAAAATAAAAGTATCACTGAGGAGAAAAATCCACATCATGGCCTTCCCCCAAGGTACTTTTTTAAATGTCCTCTGATCGGATGACCAATCAGAGACAAAACCTTTCATGCCACTTGCGAGGCTGCCCTGCGTTTCTGTATTTGTAGTTGCCGAATCTGCCATAAACCTAAACCTTGATTAGCTAAATAAAAGTAAACCGAAAAACACTATCCAAACCACAAGCAGAAAATGCCAATAGATTGTACAAAGTTCGACACTTTCCGCCATTTTTTTAGTTTCAACCCTGTTTCCGTCTTTCACCATCAAACGACCCCATGCAACAAGACCCCCCAATAGATGGGCTCCATGTAATCCGGTGAGAAGGTAAAAGAAGGCATTCGCTGGATTAGCTGCAGCAAAATAGCCACTTTCAATCAGGATATTCCACACCCAAAATTGGCCTAACACGAAGGCAAATGAAAAACCTCCAGCAAGGTACAAGTAATTCTTCATTCTCTCTCTTTGATCTTGCCTTACTGAAACGAGAGATTTCTGCATTGCCAAACTGCTAAAAATCAAAAGGGCTGTGTTGAACCATAGAATCCAGGGATCCTGGAGTGGACGCCAATCCGAAACAACCATTCTATCGCTGTAAGCAATAACAAAAAGGAGCAGAAAAACAGACATACAGGTCATGAGTAGTCTGAGCCCTAACTTGCTAACAGGTAAAGTGTAAGCAACACCATCGTGCAAATCATCCACCCGGGCCTGTTCAGGCTTCCAAGGCATTTTTCTTAATTCTTCGAGAATTTTCACCTTAGACGTACCCTAGGCCGTACCCTTAACTTGTTCCTTTGGAACGTCTTGCGGAATAAAATCGTCGTCGGCGCCAGGTACACCATAATCGTAAGCCCACCTATAAACTACCGGCAGGTCTTTGCCAAAATTACCATGCCCAGGCGGCACGTCCGGTGTTTGCCACTCTAGAGAGCAAGCTTTCCAAGGATTGTGGCCGGCTTTTTTGCCTTTGATCATGCTCGATATCATATTGTAAAAGAAAACAACTTGGGCAAACCCGACTATTAAGGCTACTACCGTCACGAAGGCATTCAAGGTCTCAGCAGATTCTGGAATAAATGTGGTTTCGCCCATCTCAAAATAACGCCGGGGAACGCCCAGAAAACCTAAGTAATGAATGGGTAAAAATATTGTATAGGACCCGATGAATGTTACCCAAAAATGAAATTGGGCCATACCTTCGTGGTACATACGCCCAGTCATCAGGGGATACCAATGATAAATAGCGCCAAAAATAACGAGTATTGGTGCAACTCCCATTACCATATGAAAATGGGCAACCACAAACATCGTGTCGGACAACGGAACGTCAACCACCACGTTGCCAAGGAACAGTCCGGTTATACCCCCGTTCACAAAAGTCACTATAAAAGCGAGGGCAAAAAGCATAGGTATCGTAAATTGAATGTTAGCTTTCCAAAGTGTGAGGGTCCAATTGTACACTTTCAAAGCTGTTGGAACTGCAATTATAAGTGTTGTTGTGGCAAAAAAGAAACCAAACCAAGGGTTCATTCCACTGACATACATATGATGCGCCCAAACTATGAAACTAAGAGCGCCAATAATAACAATTGCCCAAACCATCATCCGGTAACCAAAAATGTGCCTCCGCGCATGGACACTAATCAAATCAGACACGATCCCAAACGCCGGCAACGCTACGATATACACTTCCGGATGCCCAAAAAACCAAAATAAATGCTGAAATAAAATTGGGCTTCCACCGTCATATTTAAGAAGCTCTCCCTGCTCTATCATTAAGGGCATAAAAAAACTTGTTCCCAAAATGCTATCTAAAGTCATCATTATCGCTCCCACAAATAAAGCAGGAAACGCTAACAGCGCCAATATGGTTGCCGTGAAGATTCCCCAAACTGTTAAGGGAAGACGCATCAGTGTCATTCCGCGAGTACGCGCTTGCAAAACGGTGGTTACATAGTTTAGGCCGCCCATCGTAAACCCTACAATGAACAGAGCTAAAGAAATTAGCATTAATAGAATTCCACCGTCTGCCCCAGGGGTCCCTGACGTAATGGCCTGCGGTGGATAAAGGGTCCAACCAGCACCCGTTGGACCACCTTCAACAAAAAAACTAGAAACCAGTACCAAGACCGCAGCCAGATAAACCCAATAGCTAATCATGTTGACATATGGAAAGACCATGTCACGGGCACCCACCATTAGAGGTATGAGGTAATTGCCAAAACCTCCCAAAAAGAGGGCAGTTAGCAAGTAAATCACCATAATCATCCCGTGCATGGTGATAAACTGGTAATAGTCTTCTGCATCAATAAAAGAAAAGCTTTCCGGAAAGCCCAACTGTAAGCGCATCAACCAAGACAGAACTAATGCAACCAACCCAATGGCAATTGCAGTCCCCGAATATTGAATGGCTATGACCTTCGCATCCTGACTAAAGACATACTTCGTTATCCAGCTTTTTGCATGATAAAGTTCTACGTCTTCAACTTCCGCTGGTGGTACAAATTCGACTTCTGTTCCGACTTCGGCCATTTATCTAACCTCTTAAATTTGAAATCGCAATTATTGTTTACTAATCTCTTCTAACGTCCTGCTTCACTTTTTACACAAATCCACAACGCGCAAACAGTTTGGTTTAGGACAACCATTATATTAGACACTTCATTCCTTGAGTTCCCCTTGATTACCCAATTTTGAAATCACCATTTTGTCTGCCCTCACCTTAGCGAGTTCTTTGCTGAAAGTTGTCTGTTCCTGAAGCCATTTTGTGTAATCTTTTTTATTTTGGACCACGACACTGCTCCGCATGGCATGGTGCCCAACCCCACAAAGTTCAAAACAAAGAACGTCAAATTTGCCCGTTCTCGTAGGTGTAATCCAGAAATACGTTATCATTCCGGGAACCATATCCATTTTAGCCCTAAACTCGGGCACGTAGAAATCATGAAGTACATCTATCGACCTGAGTAACACTTTTACTGGGCGGTCCATTGGCAGATGTAAATCCCCACCTTCAATCAAAACGTCGTCTCGGCCATTCTTGTCTTTTAATTCGATCCCGAAGGGGTTATTATCATTAATCAATTTTACGTTCGTCGTGCCTAATTTTCCGTCCTTCCCGGGAAGACGATACTTCCAATCCCACTGTGCGCCGACGACTTCAATCTCTGTGGCATTCTTTGGGACTGTTACAAACTCATCCCAAACAATCAAACCTGGGGTTAGCATTCCCGCCACGCCTAATGATGTCAGAATTGTTAACCACCACTCTAGCTTTGGATTTTCAGGTTTGTATTGCGACTTATGTCCTTTTTTGTAACCAAAACGGATACAACAATAGGCCATAAAAAGAATCAGGACGATAAAGACCACACCCGTAATCCAAAAGGTAATTATGATTGTTGTATCAATATATTCCCAATTTGATGCAATTGGGGTCCACCACCAGCCAAGCAAAGGGGCGTAAAAATGGAACCAGACAGTGCCAACTGCAACGAGAATTAAACCTATCGCAATAACCATCCCTTAATATTCCTCAACTAAATTCATGTTTTCGCGTTCAATTAAAATTTCAGAGGCAAGAAAGAAACGTTGGTCTATACAACTTTAACAATAATCAAAAGCTATTTTCTACAACGGATTTTCTGCAAAGAAACTATAATAATTTTTGCTTTCTCAATTAATTTTTCACCTAATAAGGATATAAAGTGAGCCACTGTTCAAACCAACCTTTGGTTGATGGTTAGTCTTGCGACATATCGTCACAAGGAAAACAAGAATGAGAAGTTTGTTTCTCAAAAATCTCTATTGAATTTTTACACTAACTGCTTAGAACCTTTATAAACAGGGGCGCTTTCGGTTCATCTCCATTTCACACAATTCAACGCGAACTCAAAAAATTATGAAATAAGCGTGGTTATTATGGCAGAAATACTGGTTTTTGGGAAAATTTGTACTAAATTGGGAAAAATGTTATTTCGTTTATAAAATGTTCTTTTGTTTAAAAGGGTATTTTTGAAACAATTTTTGTTACAAGGATTTTCAATGTTTAAAACCGGTTGTTATGCTGTATTAGTCAGTTTTCTTTTAACCCTTTCCATGAGTGCTTCTGCAGCTAACGTAAAAAAAGGGAAACGAGTCTTTAACAAATGTAAGGCCTGTCACTCTCTTAAAGCGGGCAAAAACAAACTGGGACCCAGTCTGGCCAAGCTTATGGGAAGAAAAGCTGGAACCGTCAAAAAATTCCGCTATTCGAAAGCAATGAAAAAATCTGGCATCATTTGGAATGAAAAAACACTTGATCAATTTATGGCTAAACCGAAAAAATTCATGAAGGGAACAAAAATGGCTTTCCGTGGCCTAAAGAAAAAGTCTCAACGTGATAATTTGATCGCTTATTTGAAAAAGGCCACCAAATAAGCGCAAGGAAAAGGCGAATTTATACCATGCGGTGGCCCTTTGAACTTCACCCACCTTTCGTTTTCAGAAAAAGGAAGCATGCCTGCAAAAAGAATTGCAAATTTATATGTACTCCTGGCAGAGCCCGCCCAATGGGAGGTAGCATTCAAAGGTGGTTAAAACATTGCTCTCAAGTGAACTGCCAAGCCTGTGGCTTTTCTTCCTAAAACTAAATCTCCAAGTTTTAAAATTTTACAAACCAGCCTAAAACAAAATGGGAAATTGTAATATTCATTGTATGTGAATTTGATTGAGGGTGAAAAAGATGAAGTTAGAAATTCCACGTATTTTTATACTTATGCCGACTGCAATTTTATTAGGAATGCTCCTGATAGCTACAGCAATTTATTTTCCCAGTCATGAGCCAGGGTTAAACGTTGGTATCGGTAAATACCAAGGGTTTGCCCTTGGAGATAGTGATTCATCCATTATTCAGGGCGGCAAATTTTTGGTTCTCAACACCGTAACTGGAGAAGTAAGGACCTGCATAGATTTGATTAGCTCTCTGGGGTGTCATGAGATACAAAAAACTTTTTGACGGTCAAGGGGTTTGCAAACTGTCTGGTTTTTGAATTTGGAAAAAGATTTGGTGCCCCCAGGGAGACTCGAACTCCCACGTCCTTGCGGACAACAGATTTTGAGTCTGCCGCGTCTACCAATTCCGCCACAGGGGCCCTGCGGGACGTAAACCCGCGAAAGGGTGATCTCTGGGATATAGCGAGCAGCGAGGCTGTGGTCAATGTAAGGGGGCCAATCTAGGGGGACAATCCAAGGCGCGGTATAGCGGCGCGGGATGATGGTTGCCACAGGGCAACGCCGTTGCTAAACCGCAGGTCATGTTGCGCAGACTTTATGATTGGACCATGGAACTGAGCGAGCGGCCCGGTGCCATGTGGGCGCTGGCTGCGGTGGCCTTCGTGGAAAGTTCGGTCTTTCCCATCCCCCCCGATGTGCTGTTGATCCCCATGGTTCTGGCGGCGCGCGCCAAATGGTGGCGCATGGCCGCGGTTTGCACGGTGGCTTCTGTTTTGGGCGGGCTGATGGGATATGCCATCGGCGCGCTGTTGTTCGATTCAGTGGGCCGGCCTACGCTTGAATTCTACGGTCAGAGTGGCACCTTCGAATCCTTCCGCGAGTCCTATAACCAATGGGGGGCGTGGATCGTGGCCGGGGCCGGGGTGACGCCCTTCCCCTATAAGGTGATTACCATCGCCAGCGGCGCCACCGGGCTCGATCTCGGTGTCTTCATGGTGGCCTCGGTGGCGTCACGGGGACTGCGCTTTTTCATCGAGGCCTGGCTGCTCTGTGCTATCGGCCCGCCGGTACGCCATTTTATGGAAAAGAATCTGAGCCTCACCTTTGCGGTTTTTCTGGCGGCCCTGTTGGGGGGCTTTGTGGTGGTGCGTTATGTCTTTTGAGTTTGGGCCTTTTTATTTCGGGAAAATCCCCGCCGCGCGTCTGGTGCCGGCGCTGGCGCTGGGGGTGAGTCTGACGGCGCTGGCGGCGGCATATGGCTCTCAGTACTGGGGTGGGCTGACGCCTTGCGTGCTGTGCCTGTACCAACGCGCCGCCTATGGTGCGGTGACCCTGTTTGCGGCGGGTGCGCTGGGGTTTGCCCTGAAGGACAGGGAAAAGTCGGCGCGGTTCTTGACCGGGCTTTGCGCGCTAGGCTTCCTGACCGGGGCGGGCATTGCTTTTTATCATGTGGGCGTGGAACAGCATTGGTGGACGGGAAGCGAGGCGTGCGTGGGCGCGGCGACGAGAAACGCCCAGACCATCGAGGAATTGCGCGCGCAATTGATGGCCGCGCCTCTCACGCGCTGTGATGATGTGGCCTGGTCCCTGTTTGGCATTTCCATGGCCGGTTATAATGTGTTTGTCTCGCTGGTGCTGGCGGCTGCAATGGTTGTTGGTTTGCGCTGTAATGCTGAAGGAAGAGGCCTCATGACGGATAAATCCACAGATACATCTACGGTGGAGATTGCGAAAGTCGGGAAGAAGGGTAAGAAGAAATTGAGCTAAAAGGACCTTAATCTAGTGTTCGGTGGGGACTATGACGCTTTTGATAAAAAACCAACACCACCGATTTGGTTATAACCTGTGGAGACGAAAGCAACAGTTGAGGCATGACCAGTTCTAAGAAAATAACATCCTCTAAAAAAACCGCCCTAAAGATAACGGGTGACGACCGCCTGCCCGGCGACCTCGACGTACGCGCGCTGGTGGGACGCATGATTCGCGTGGACCATGCTGGGGAATGCGGTGCGCTGCGAATCTATGAAGGCCAGATGGCGGTTCTGGGGATGGCGGCGGCGGGCGGCGCCATCGCCCATATGGCGAATCAGGAGCGCGATCATCTGGCGGCTTTTGAGAAATTGATCCGCGAACGTCGGGTGCGGCCCACGGCGCTGACACCCTTATGGCATCTGGGCGGGTTTGTCCTGGGCACGGCCACGGCGGCTTTAGGTCCGCGCGTGGCCATGGCCTGTACGGCGGCCGTGGAAGAAGTGATAGACCATCATTATGCGAGCCAGATCGAACAGCTTGGCGAGGACGAGGCCGATCTACGCGCAAGCATGGAATCTTACCGCGCCGACGAGGTGGCCCATCGCGACACTGCCTATGAACACGGCGCCCGCGAG
>JAYZBC010000040.1:0-36877 GCA_036339375.1 Pseudomonadota bacterium
GCTCGTTGGGTATGGGCGCGATAATTGGTCGCGAGTACACGCTAATAATGAAAATCATTTACGGTCATCTGGGCGTCCACAAACGATGGAAATTTCTGAGTTTGGGCCCGAGTTTGGATATTTTGGTGCAGTCGCTGCCCACGCTTTTGGTGCACAACGCCACATGCACGACTTTGGCACCACCAGGGAGCAGTTCGGCGCTATTTCAGTTGCATTTCGTAAACACGCTCTTAACAACCCCGATGCTGTCATGAAGAAAAACCTTTCATTGGAAGATTATATGGAAGGCAGAATGATCGTCGCACCTTTTGGCCTTTACGATTGCTCTCTCCAAACGGATGGGGCCGGTGCTGTAGTGGTGACATCTGCAGAAAGAGCCAAGGATCTGCGGCAACGGCCGGTTTATATAAAAGGTTTTGGGACCTGTAATAATTTAAGTGGTTGGTTTCACGAACAGAACATGACCCACACGGGCGCGATCCAAGCTGGAAAAACAGCCTACGCTATGGCTGGAGTAGGACCACGGGATATTGACGTTGCCCAAATTTATGACTGTTTCACCTATATGGTTTTGGTACAGCTGGAAGATTACGGGTTTTGTAAAAAAGGAGAAGGGGGGGATTTTGTTGCTTCTGGTGCCTTAGATTTAGGGGGGTCAATACCTACTAACACTTCCGGTGGCCAGCTTTCCGAAGCACATGTGGAAGGGATGCTGCAAGTGGTCGAAGGTGTCAGACAGTTGCAAGGCATATATGAACCGGACCGACAAGTAAAAGGAGCCGAAATAGGACTCGTATCTGGCCATGGCGGCAACACTGTTTGTGAATCCGCTTTAATTCTAGGAACATCATAATGGTTACCCCCTATAAAAAGCCTTTACCGCTGCCAGCGCATGAATCCGGACCCTTCTGGGAAGGGTCAAAAAAACACAGGTTGATGATCCAAAAATGTGCGGCCTGCGAAACACACCGTTTTCCCCCTTCCGTTACCTGCGCAAAATGTGGAGAAACAAACAGTAGTTGGGTTGAGTCTAGCGGACGTGGCAAAGTTTTCAGTTTTGTCACATTTTATCGTCTATATCATAAGGGTTGGGAAGGGGGGTTACCCTATGTCGTCGCGGTTATTGAATTGGAAGAAGGTGCTCGCATTTTAAGTAATGTGATAGATATACCTGTGGAAAAGGTAGTATGCGATATGCCGGTTAAAGTAGTCTTTGAAGACGTAACTGAAAACGTAACACTACCTAAATTCTCTCCAATATAGTTTACCTCGATTTACCTGGTATTCCATCTTGAGTCAGAAACCAAAATGAAGCTGCACTTCCTAATGCACAACCCAAAATAATGTAAGACATAGGGAGAGCAGTACCATCATGGAGAATTCCCACTAAGGCGCCGACAAATGCGCCTATTCCAAAGCGAAAAAGACCTAATAAGGCCGATGCAGTACCCGCCAATTGAGGAAAATACTCCAATGTAGCTGCAGAAGCATTTGCGTTTACCATATTATGGGGCAGCATGAAAATTGCAATTGAGATGACAATTCCAAAAAGCCCGCCTAATGCTAATGTGGTAGTTATTGACAGAATTACACCACCCAACAGGGCGATGGTAGTTCCCACCGCGAGCATCCTTCTAACACCGAAAAGCATAACAAGACGACTGTTAAGATAAGAACCTAACATTATGGCTAAAACATTTAGGGCAAAGAGATAGCCAAAGTCCTCCGGTGCAACACCAAAAATTTGTATATAAATAAAAGGGGTCCCAGAAAGTTGAGCAAACATTGTGGCAAAGGACAGACCACCGCAAACCATATAACCTGTTGCCTGCCGGTGTTTAAGCACTGTAAAAAAATCGGAAATTATTTTTACCGCGTGAGTGACTTGTCGTTTTTCTGGGGGTAGGGTTTCGGGCAAACGCAAAACACCCAAAATCAGGGCGAAAACCCCAAAAAAAGACAAAAACCAAAAAATCAATGCCCAGTCTGCAAACCATTTCAAGATATACCCACCTATGAAAGGGGCAACTAAAGCCGCTAAGGATGGTACCAATAACATCAGGGAAAGTGCACGGGCTCCTTCTTCTCTGTCAAAAAGATCACGGATAATAGCCCGGGTAAGAACAATCCCCGCAGCGCCACCTAACCCCTGCAGGAGCCGGAAACCTATTAGAAATTCAATAGTTGTTGCAATAGCACAAAGAACACTAGCAACCGTGTAAAGGAAAATCCCGACGAGCAGGATACCACGCCTCCCATATCTGTCAGAAATTGGTCCATAGAAAAGCTGGCCGATCCCAAAGGCAATTGTAAAGACGCTAAGTGTTAACTGAGCATTACTTGTGGATGTGCTAAAGAACACTGCGAGTTCTGGAAGCGATGGCAAATACATATCCATCGACATCGGGCCAAATGCCGTTAGTATTCCTAAAACAATGATAACCGCTGAACCGGTTGCTGATGGCACCATAAATTTACTTACACGACGAATCAAAAACTAATCCTGGCCAGATCCCATTCACTTAAAAGGCAAGGGTGACCTTTAACCAGAAGTCGGAGCCACACAAGAACTTATCGACCGTTCTGAGTGAAGATAGAGTGATGAATGTCTAATGTGTATCAGTCAATTTCACTTGTAACTTCAAAATCCACCACCCCTTTATCTAGGGCGGCCTTTCTCAAATTTTTGGGTCTCTTCCAAATGAACAGTAAAAGGCAGCGCTTTAGATGTAAACACTTCGATTTGCGGTTTTATATCCCCGATGTCATCGATTGAACCAACCTTAACGTTTTTAATTCCCGGGCTACCTGACCCATAACCGAAAAGCTGTGCGCCGCAGTTTCCACAAAATTCTTTTGTCATTGTATTCCCGCTGTCAGCAAGGTGCTGAAAACTCTTGGGTGTGCCCTGAAGGATAACTAAATCTTCTTCCTTCACGAAAACGTTAGTAGCAAAACTCGACCCTGTTGAGCGACGACAGTCATCGCAGTGACATTGAGCAATTCGGACAGGCTGCCCCTTAACTATATACTTGATTTCACCACACAAACACGAACCCGAAAAACTTTCCATTGTTTTATACCCCTTGTTAGGTCTGCAGAAACATCGCACCATGGCTTTACAAATACTCAACGAAAACTCTGGTGGTTTCTCACACTATCAGAGAGGATTTGTAACTAAAAGTTTATAGGGTGTCCAAATGGAAAAAGAAAATTTGCCGTTAAACGACGATGATTTAATTTTTGAAGGTCTTATTCGTGCTTCCCGTGTCCCAGTCTCTAAAGATGAAAAAATTGCCCTGCGTAAAGCTTATTCTACCCTGGCGAAACTCTCGGAAATGACCCGAAAAACGGGGCGAAACTGGGAAATGGGGATGTTGCCGGTTTATATTCCCAAACCGCCGAAAGAAGGAACCAAATGACGATGGTGCAAAATATTCCGACCATTTCCGAGGCGGCAAAAAGGATACAAAAAGGCATTCTAATGCCTTCCGCTTTAACTGAAAAATGTCTCGCCCGTATAGAAGCGTATGAGCCCAAAATTCACGCTTTTCATAAAATTTTTTCTGACGAAGCCCGTGCTGCGGCTCGTCAAGCAGACGATGAAATTAAAGCGGGAGATTATAGAGGTCCGTTACACGGAATACCAATCGCACTCAAAGATGTATTCTACATGAAGGGATACAAGACAACATCCAATTCGCGTGTCATGAAAGACTTTAGTGCGGATATAGATGCAACTGTTATTACCCGGTTAAAAGATGCGGGCGCTATTTTAATGGGACAACTCAACACCTATGAATTTACATTTGGGGGTAGACCTACTTTCGAAGCACTCTTTCCCCCAGCTCGAAATCCATGGAATTTAACAAAATCAACTGGTGGCTCCAGTAGCGGATCTGGAGCTGCTGTCGCCGCAGGATTTTGCCTGGGTGCTCTAGGAAGCGATGCAGGCGGATCCATTAGAACTCCCGCTGCATTCAATGGTATAGCTGGATTAAAGCCAACTTTTGGACGGGTCAGCGCTTATGGAGATATGCCTCTTTCGTTTTCTTTCGATTGCGTTGGACCTATGGCCTGGAACAGCGAGGATTGTGCATTGATGCTGCAAAGTCTAGCTGGCTATGACTCCCAAGATCCTGGGAGTGTTGACACACCGGTGCCAAATTATGCGTCGGGATTGAACGAAGGAATTAAGGGACTAAAAATTGGCTTAATCAGGCACTTTTATACAGGGGATTTTGAAGCCCCTTATGAGATTGTAAAAGCTATAGATGGCGTTGGACAAACCTTAAGTAACTTAGGCGCAACGGTTGAAGAAGTCCAACTTTCACCACTTGATGATTGGCATGCAGTGGGGAGGATAATTTTGCCCGCTGAAGCTTATGCTATCCACGAAAAAAGATTGCAGACCCAGTGGGAGGAATATGGCCCTTTAGTGCGCAACCGTATGATGTTAGGAAGTTTAGTCCGAGCTGTAGACTATATCCAAGCGCAGCGGCGACGCAAGGAATTGTTATCTGAAATGGAGACTGCTCTGTCAGAATTCGACGTTGTGGTTACAACCGCAATGTTGACACCAACTCCCCCGCTTGATGACAAAGCACCATTCCCGTTTCTCGATGTACCAATGATAGCTGTGCCTTTCAATCTTACTTTACACCCCTGTCACACAATTCGTGCAGGGTTCTTCGATGATGGCATGCCGATCGGCGCTCAAATAGCAGGCCGATACTGGGACGAAGCAACTGTTTTACGTGTAGCGCACACGTTTGAAAATGAAGCATCACTTTTGTCTCTCCGTCCAAATTTCGAATCATAAGTTTATTTTCTATCCCTTGATAGAAGTGAGAGAGAAAGGCAGGATGGGATAATAAAATTACGTAGATGGAAAGGAAAGTGTCTTGGGACAATTTGCTATGGGCCAATCTGTACCTCGGACAGAGGACCCTCGTCTTCTGCGCGGTGGGGGTCGTTATGTCGATGATATAAGACTACCAAACGAATGCCATGCTTATATGCTGCGTTCCCCTCATGCGCATGCCCGAATTATCAAAATTGAGTGCGAAGCTGCAGTTAACATGCCTGGCATTGTCAAAATCTTCACGGGCAAGGACTGGGAAAAAGATGGGCATGGTCAACATCCCCCCGGTCATACTCGTGCCCGTCGCGACGGGAAGCCAGTTTACTGTCCCACCCGCCCCGCGATAGCCAACGAAACCGTTATGGTGACTGGCGACATTGTTGCAGTTATTGTGGCAGAGTCCGTCAATGATGCTAAGGACGCCGCCGAATTAATTGTCATCGAATATGACCCTTTGCCTATTTTAGTTGACGGACCAAAGGCACGCCAAAACGACAGCCCCATCCTCTACGAGGATTGTCCGGATAATGAAAGTTATTTCTATCAAGCTGGCAACAAAGAGGCCGTTGAAACCGCTTTAAACACTGCACATCATGTCACACGTTTGCGGACACAAATCAACCGGATAACTGCAAACACGATGGAACCCCGCGCTTGTATTGGCGAATATGATTTTCGGTTCAATCGTTACATTTTATACGGTGGCACCCAAAGACCACATCTTTTACGAAAAACCCTTGCACAGAATGTATTCAATGTCCCCGAAACAGCAGTAAAGGTTATCATTCCTGATGTCGGCGGTAGTTTTGGAATGAAAGGGGGACATGCACCCGAGTTTCATGCCTGCCTTTGGGCTGCACGAAAAACGGGCCGCCCGGTTCGCTGGGTTTGTGAGCGAAGCGATGGATTAATGACTGACTATCACGACCGCGATCAGGTTACTGATGCACAATTAGCCCTGGACAAAAACGGTGTTTTTTTGGCACTCAAAGTGAGTAACATTTGTAATATAGGCGCCTGGCTTGATCCGGGTGGAACAATTTCTCCAGCCGGCCACCTCGGCGGCTTGGCCGCCACTTACAAAACCCCGCTGATATACGCTGAAGCATCAGCAGTTTTTACTAATACTAGTGCAAATGGCCCTTTTCGTGGATCCGGGAGACCAGAAGCTGCTTATGTCATTGAAAGGCTCATTGATAATGCAGCACGAGAACTGGAAATGGATCGTGCCGAAATAAGGCGGCGGAACATAGTCCCTCCTCAGGAAATGCCCTTTAAAACGGGTCTCATTTACACCCTCGACTGCGGCGAATTTGGGGCCAATATGGAAAATACGTTAGGCATGGCTGATTATGGTGATTTTGAAAATAGACGCAAAAGAGCAAAAGATTCAGGAAAATTTCTTGGGTTAGGAATTGCAAATTTTATTGAACAAACGGCGCAGATGGATGGAGAGACCGTGGCAGTGCAATTTGATCAATCAGGGACGGTCACAGTAATTCCGGGTTCGGTGGATCACGGTCAGGGTCATGACACAATGTATAAAATTGTTGTTTCAGATGCTTTAGGTATCGACCAAGAGGACATTCGGGTTTCATACGGTGATACTGATTCCTTGCCTTTTGGGGGTGGCACTTACGCATCCCGTACAGCTATTTTGGGTAGCTCCGCCGCTGTAAGAGCAATCGATAAAATTATAGAAAAAGGTACAAAAATTTCTGCCCACATACTTGAAGCGGCTGAAGAGGATATAAACTTTAAAAGTGGTAAATTTGAAATAGCTGGAACTGATAAATCTATAAGTGTACAGGAAGTCGCCCGCACCGCTTATAGGCGTGAGGATTTACCAAAAGACATGGAGTTAGGCCTATACGAAAGCGATACGTTTGTACCCGGCACACCTACATTTCCTAATGGTTGCCACGTCTGCGAAGTTGAAATTGATCCCGAAACTGGCGTTACAGCAATAACACGCTATTCGGTAACAGACGACGTTGGTACCGTGATTAATGCGTTAACCCTTGAAGGGCAAATTCACGGTGGAATCGGACAGGGAGTTGGACAAGCTTTTACCGAAGGTATTGTGTATGACGGGGAAGGCCAATTGCTCACAGGTTCATTTTTGGATTACGGGATGCCACGCGCAGATGACATGTGTAGTTTCGAGCTTTCCAATAACCCCGTGCCAACCACTCTAAATCCGATTGGCGCCAAGGGGGCCGGTGAAGCAGGTAACGTTGGAGCATTGGCAGCCATTATGAATGCGGTGGTTGACGCACTTAGCCCTTTGGGGATTAAAAACCTTGATATGCCGGCCACACCTGAAAAGGTATGGCAGTCCATTCAAGCGGCTAAAGTTTAGTTGATCCGTTCATCATAGTTGCTGAAATCTTTTCACCAATCATGATGGTAGAAATATTTGTGTTCGCACAAGGTACCATTGGCATAATCGAAGCGTCACAAACCCGCAGCCCCGACACACCATAGACCTGCCCTGATGGATCGGTAACTGCACCAGGGTCATCCCTAGCGCCCATTCTACAAGTGCAAGATGCGTGCCAATGACCTAAGACAGTGTCACGGATCCATTGTTCTATGATCAAATCATCTGCCAATAAGTCTGTAATCGAGGGCCCATCCGCTATCAAATTTTTAATGATCCAACGACGAGCGATTGACGATGCATCCATCATTTGAGCGCCAATCCAAGTTTGGATCCAATTGTAGGTACTATACACACCAACCTTACGGGCTCGGGTGCCATAGCTAACTGGAAAAAGTTCAGAAATTGCATTTTGTAAATTTTCATTTTGACCTAATCCAGCCATTACCCGAACGCCTTTAACCATTCGTTCCATATCTCGACGATCCGAACACATATTGAAATCGACATTTGGTTCTTCGTCGGGGCTAGCAGAACTAAGAGTAACCTCACCGGTAGAATAGGAACGGTTCACCCAAAGCTGCAAAATACCCATTCGATCCCCAATTGGGTGCCATGCGGACCGATTGGTAGGAACAATATACATGTCCCCTGCTGGCACACCTTCCATTCCGGAGGACCACCGCACTGCGGCTATCATATGCGTAGGTAAACCAGGTTTAAGTCTTGCATTCTTTTTTAGGTAGGCCCCAAAGTTTACACCTGGATGTTCCATAAGATGTTTACCAACACCAGGTCGGTCGGCTACGACCTCAATGCCAAATTGAGCAAGTTCTTTTGCAGGACCAATTCCGGAACGCATTAGTAAAGGAGGTGAATGTAAGGCCCCAGTAGAAATTATAACCTCGTTTGCCGAAACATCGAACTCTTGGCCTTCCCTTCTTACACGCACACCCACGACCCTAGTACCGTCAAAAACCAAATGAAGTACTTTTGTTAAATCCAGCATCTCATAGTTGGGGCGGGCCCTAACTTCTTTCGTCAAATATGCTGTCGATGCGGATACACGTTTGTTATTGATGTTATTCATTGGAATAGGAAAATACCCGTCATCAAAAACCGCATTTTGGTCTTTAAGATCTTTCCAGCCTGCCTCTTCTGCCGCCTTAATGGCTGCGCGCGTGAAACCCGGCCAGCGGTCTTGGAAAAGTCTTCTCAACCCAATTGGCCCTTCACTGCCATGCAGCGGTCCTTTAAAATCGTGGTCCTTTTCCAACTTACGAAAGTACGGCAGAACGTCATCCCAACTCCAACCCTTGGCTCCACGGGTTTCCCATTCATCAAAATCACTTGGCAATCCACGATTAGCGCACATGCCATTTACTGAAGAGCCTCCTCCGATCACACGCCCCTGGTTATAACGCCGTCTCGGACGTTCATCCGGGGCATTTCCAGGTCGAGGCAAAAACGCGGCGCTTAGTCCCGGCCAGGTGAAGCGTTTGCTTCCTTTGGCGGTCGCAACAAAATTGTGGTTAAGCTCTTCAGGTTCCTGACCTGGAGGGAAGTCTTCTCCTGCTTCTATGAGAAGAATTTTATTTGCAGATCGTTCCGTTAACCTGCTGGCAAGGACACTTCCAGCTGACCCTCCCCCAATAATCAGATAATCCCATACCCTGTCGGCAATTTCGGCCAAGTTTTACCTCCCAAGGTTTATAGTTCGACCCGAAAATACACTGGAAAAATTTTCACGCAACTGAAAGGCAAAAACGTTCTATTCAGCCGCAGCAAAAGTGTAGGGAGGCGCGCCTTCTAGTACTGGATATGTGTCCTGAACCGTAAGTCTTCGTAGCATACGACGTTCATCGCGAGGAAAATCCTTGCGTGCATGGATGCTGCAACGGTTGTCCCACATTATCAGATCACCAACTTTCCAGTCATGTTCATAAACAAATTCAGGCTTTTTTTGATGTTCAAACAAATATGCTAAAATTTCGTCACTTTCATCCTCAGGCAATCCAACAATTTCTTCTGTCATTAACTCACTGACAAAAAGGGAAGATCTTCCAGTTGCGGGATGTTTCCGAAAGATGGGATGCGCAAAATATGGGAAATTTTCCCGATCATATTTGTCTTTATTTTTTAAAGTCGTCCCATATTCGTAAACTTGCATGGCTTTACAGCCCTCTAGTCTCCGTTTGAGATCATCCGGCAATTGCTCTGCTGCCGTATAACAGTTTGAAAACAAAGTACTTCCGCCCCAGGATGTTAACTCCATTGCGTAGAGCATTGTCGCTTTTGAAGGAAATTCGAAATAAGGCGTATCTGCATGGAAGGTCATTTCCCCATCAGGAAGAGACCCTATGGGTTTACCATCCTTTCGAACATTTGTTACCAGCATAACGTGTTCGCCATATTCATCGAGTTCGTTTGGTTTGGTGGACCCTGGGCGAAAGCGACTCCCTAATTCACCAAAATAAGTTGCAAAACCCTTTTGCTGTTCTAGGGTTATGTTTTGGTCACGCAAAAGGACAATGAGAAATTCGTGAAAAGCTTCCTCAATTTTTTTTAAGGTTGCCTCATCTTGCATTTCACTAAGGTCGACATCTTTGATTTCTGCGCCTATTGCGTTGGATAAGGGTTTGACTTCCATGGGATCCGCCCTTTTCTTCTAGTGGTTTACTAACACATTATACAGTTTATAAAATAATATAGAAGACTTGAAGCTTTGATCCACTCGAGGTAGCCAAAAATATGTCGCCGCCAATTTTGCTTCTACGAGACATCCATCTTTCTTTTGGTAGTTCCCCCTTGTTTGAGGGTTCAGATTTATCCGTATCTGAACGGGATAGGTTATGCCTGGTGGGACGTAACGGATCCGGAAAATCTACTTTGTTAAAAATTGCGAGTGGCATCATTGAGCCAGATAGTGGAGAAAGATTCTTTCAGCCAGGAAAAACCTTGCAATACTTGCCCCAGGAACCCAAGATCAAAAACTCTGAAACAGTCCTTTCCTACATTCAGGATGGTCTTACCCCTGGAGAAGATTTTAACCAGGTCCATAGTCTATTAGAACAGCTAAAATTAAGCGGTCTGGAAAAACTCAAAAACCTTTCTGGTGGTGAATTACGCCGCTGTGCAATTGTAAAAGCGCTAGCCCCAAAACCTGACATACTTCTTCTTGATGAGCCAACTAACCATTTAGATTTGCCAACAATAGAATGGCTGGAACATTACTTAGTTTCGATACGTTCAGCGTTTGTCATTATCAGCCATGACCGATTTTTTCTTGAAAAACTTTCTGAAGGTACAATTTGGCTTTCCCAGGGAAAGACAGAACGTTTGGAACAAAATTTTTGTCATTTTGAGAATTGGCGCGATAAAATTATTAACCAGGAAGAGATAAAACGCCATCAACTGGACCGTAAAATAAAAGCTGAAACACAATGGCTTCAAAAAGGCGTTACTGCACGGAGAAAACGTAATCAAGGCCGCCTGCGCGCACTTCAAAATCTCCGTAAAAAGCGGCGCGAACTTTGGCAGCAAGCAGGTCGAGTGGTTTTTTCTAACGCAGGTGGGGTTTTATCTGGAAAAATTGTTGTTGAAGCGAAATCAATTTCCAAAAATTATAATAATCGTTCGATAATTCAAAATTTTTCTACTCGTGTCCAACGTGGGGACCGGGTAGGGATTGTAGGTCCAAATGGTGCCGGAAAAACAACCTTGTTGAATTTACTTAATGGCGCGCTGATACCAGACTCAGGAAACGTTCGTCATGGAACCAATCTTCAAATGAGGACACTCGACCAGAGAAGAGAAAAATTAAATGATAAAGTCACTCTTTCGGAAGCGTTAACTGGTGGCGGTAATACCGTGACCGTTGCAGGAAAATCCCGGCATGTCATTGGCTACATGAAGGATTTTTTGTTTGACCCCAATCAAGCTAACACCCCTGTGAATGTCCTTTCCGGAGGAGAACGAGGCAGATTAATACTTGCCAGAGCCTTTTCCCAGCCATCAAATTTTTTAACCTTGGACGAACCAACGAATGACCTTGATTTTGAAACGTTAGACGTTCTGCAGGAAATTATTTCTGATTACCCAGGGACAATTTTGTTAGTCAGCCACGATCGGGACTTTCTAGATAGAACCGTTACGTCAATTATATGTTGGGAAGGAAATGGGCTTTGGATAGAGTATGCTGGGGGGTATACAGATATGTTGAGCCAGGGGGGGGTTAATTTTATAGAAAAAACAAAAACATTTTCAAATAAAAGAGAGAACAAAAAAGGAAAACCCCTTAATAACAAACGTTCAGCTGATGCCGCAAGAAATAAACTCTCTTATAAAGACAAACACGCGTTAGAAACACTGGGCATTCGAATTCAAAACCTACAGAAAAAAATTGCGGAAGACCAAGAAACGCTTGCTGATCCGGCCTTATTCAACCGTAATCAAAGGCTATTTACAGAAACAGCAGAAGCTCTTAAGAAAACAGAATCCGAATTGGCGGCCGCAGAAGAACAATGGCTTGAAATAGAGCTTAAGCGCGAGCAATTCGAAGACAAAAATTCAATTATTTAACCTGCAGCCGCTGTGCGAATTGTGTCTGGGGTAAAGGGTAGCCGTCGCAGTCTAATTCCGATGGCTCTATTAATAGCGTTTGCAATTGCCCCCGCTGTAGGTCCTGCTATAGCCTCACCTGCCCCTAGAAATGGTTTATTGGCCCTATCAATAAGAATCGTCTCGATTTCTGGAATATTATCAAACCGGAGGATTGGGTAACTCTCCCAGTCTCGGCTAGTAATGCCGTTTTTGTCATAAGTGACAGCTTCGTATAATGTCCAACTTGCGGCTTGAAGAAAACCCCCTTCAAATTGTGCAGTAAGCCCGGCTTTATCCACAACTTGGCCGGCATCACCGGCAATCACAGCACGCTTTAGTGCCACCTCCGCCTTATCATTTACTTCCAATTCTACCGCAACAGCGGCGTAAGCCTGTTTATTTTTGTATTGTGCGAAGGCTATTCCCTGACCAAGGTTTCCAACAGGCTTCCCGTTCTTCCACCCAAGTTTTTCGGCGGCCGTTTCTAATACTACTTTGGCCCTTTTATCTATTAAATGATCAAGACGAAATTTCACAGGATCAATTTGAGCCGCATTCGCCAACTCATCCATAAATGATTCTATGGCAAATACATTGCCATATGCGCCTAGCGTCCGAAGAGCCGAAGTCCTTAGCGGGAGATCACGCACCAGGTTTTTCACTAGCCGTTTGTTTTTGAATTTGTAAAGAGGATCCAAATTTCTGTGCAACCCGGAATGGGAAGCCATGTTTGGCTGGGCTACCAAAGGTGGTACGGGGGGATCTGTATAACGCATGGCTAAAAGTCGTGCCGGACCTGCCCCGCCGGCTTCGGGACGGGGTCGCATCCCATAAGTATCACTGTAGGTTTCATGTGACCAACAGACTATTTTTCCGTCGTTATCAATGCTTGCTTTCAGATCCATTACCATGCAGGAACCGTAGGGTTCCCACGCATGTTCTTCCTCACGGGTCCACTTCAACAAAATGGGCTTGCCGGGAATTGCACGCGCTATCACAGCGGCATCAACGGCGGCATCATCCGCTCCATTATGTCCATAACAACCTGAACCGGGCACATGGACAATCCTCAAGTTTTTTACATCCATACTTAGTGCTTCTGCCAGACTGGCACGTAAAACGTAAACGCCTTGGCTATGGGTCCAGATCGTAAGATTTTTTGCTTCCGCCAAAGCAACCGATGCAGAAGGACCAATGGAACCATGCATCTGATAAGGCCGCTCAAATCGTTCTTTCAGGGTGAAGCTGACACCAGGTGGGTCTGGTATATCAGGCAAAACGGGTGAGTTTTGGGGCGCACCATCCACGACAGGCAGGCTGACACGGTCATTAGAAACCAAACTCTTAAAAAGGTCCTGAGGTTCAAGGCCGGACCCTAAATCCCAAGTCACATTTTTTGCCAAAAGCTCGGTCGATTTTATCACCGCATATTCATCAACACCCGCAACTGCAAGAAAAGAGCCATCACAAACGACATAAAACCCAGAAATATTGAGACGTTTAGTCGTCTCTTTATTAATATTCTTAAGGCATGCGTTGTAGTGTGGAGGCTTAACTGTCCTCGCATGCAGCATCCCTGGTAACCGCATATCTTGAACAAAATACGGTTTCCCAGTAACTATTTCCGATATGCCTTTAGATATAATAGGCTTACCAATTTTGGTATAAAATTCTGGTTCCTTAGCCTTTACTTCAGGATTAACATCAATTCCAAAAAGTTGGCCACCAGCAAGCTCCCAGTAAGTAATTGCCTGATTGGTTTCCGGGGATTGGATAAGCCCATCAGATACTTCCAGCGAAGACTTATTAACTTTAAGCTTTTTAGCGGCAAGAGCCAAAAGGTGTTGACGCGCCGTGGCTGCTGCTGCCCGAACGGCGTTCCCAGCCTGTTCCATAGAATTGCTACCGGAAGTAATTCCCTCATCAGGGTCAACTCCTGTTTCGGTCCTTGCAATATCGATATCCTCAAATTTAACATCCAGCTCCTCTGCTGCTATTAAGGCAAGAGCTGTAGAAATTCGTTGTCCAATATCAACCTTTCCCGTGCGTACGAGAATTCGTTGATTAGTACCAATAGAAATCCAATTATCCAGCTTGGGTGTTTTTTTGAGACTAACGCTATGTGCCATTATTTCCGTTCCCGGTTACAACTCGGTCCACAGCTTTTAATACACGGAGGTGAGAACCACACCTGCATAAATGATCGTGCAATGCGTCACATATTTCTGTCCGCGTGGGTTTGGCATTTTCTTTTAGTAAAGCTGAAACCGCAATAACCAAACCAGATGTACAATAGCCACATTGAGCTGCGCCTTCTTCTATAAAAGCATTTTGAATTGCACTGGGACATCCGGTCTCGGAAAGCCCTTCAACAGTTTGGATTTTCGTTCCTTCAAATTCGGAAGCCGCCCGCACACAGCTGAGGGTACGTTTTCCATCTACTAGCACAGCACAAGCACCACATTGTTCCAAACCACAACCGAATTTAGCGCCCATAAGGCCTAAATTATTCCTTAACACAAAGATAAGTGGTGTCTCCACATCCGCTTCTATTTTGTGTGTTTTTCCATTTACATCTAGTAAAATTCTCGACATCCTCCCTAATAACACCTCATTTTTTTGACTTTCCTTTCCCCAACAAGATACCTGGTATCATTGCTGCAAAAAATACCACAGCGACAAATAAAAACCCTTCCCGATATCCAAGCATTGTTGCCTGAGTAAATATAGCCTGACCTAACTGTTGGATAGCAGTTGGGAGTTGAAAAGCTTCGGGAATTCCCGCGTGGCCGAGATAAGTTTGCAAGGTCCGAAGAAATTCATTCGTTGCAGAATTGGCGGCTGTTTGAGTGGCAATATATGACTCGCCATAGTGTGCAACCCGACCGTCAACAAATGTTGCCAGCAAGCAAACACCGAACGCCCCACCCAGTTGGCGGGTAAAACTCATCATACCGGCACCCTGACCAACTTGTTCAGAAGACAGGGCACGCATTGATCCTACTGTTAGAGGAGGAAATACAAAACCGAGACCCACACGCCCAACGATCAACCACCAAGCAAATAACCAAAAGGATGTATTTGTATCAGCACTTGCCATTAAAAACGACGAATAGGCTGTCATAAACAAGCCGACAAGAATGGGTATCCGTGGCGTAATCCAATCACTTATTCTCCCGGTCAAGGGGAAAATAAAAGCAAGAAGCAAACCTGCCGGCATTAAAAGAAATCCCGCTTTGGTTGGGGTATAGCCTTGAACTATCTGGACAAAAAGAGGAACTATGTACCACAAACCAAAATTTCCAGCGCCCCATACAAAAGACAAGGCACAGCCAGCTGCAAATTTGATATTGGTAAATAATTTAAGATTGAGCATCGGCTGAACAGTAACTGACTCCCAAATTATAAATCCCACGAGGGAAATTAGTGACACACTAAAGTACGCTAAAATTTGGTCCGATCCCCACCCGTCTCGTGACCCGTTTGATAAAGCAGAAAGAAGCGAAAACATAAATGTCGACACTAATATGAGGCCTGACCAATCCATTTGAGGTCGTTTGTTTTCGACTTCTCTTGGCGGCATGAAGACTGCTGCCATGAGCGCCCCTATAACACAAAAAGGAATAACCATATAAAAAACGGCGCGCCAGTCGAAAGCATCCACAAGAATTCCGCCAAATGCTGGACCTAACGCTGGTGCTAATACGATACCAAACCCAAAGAATCCCATTGCCCGACCACGTTGCTCTGGCGGAAAAATTTCATAAATTACCTGCAAAGCCAAAGGATGTATTAATCCTGCCCCAGCACCTTGGAGAATTCTTGAAAACACCAGAGAATCAAAGTTCGGGCTGACGACACCCAGTATGGAACCTCCTACAAATATCGCCATTGCCGCGAAATAGGTATTACGCTTGCCAATAGCACTAATCATCCAAGCATTCAGCAACATAGCCACCGTCATTGTGGCCAAAAATCCTGCTGACAACCATTGTGCTTCACCCTGACCGACTCCAAAGGCTCCCATGATCTCCGGGATTGCAACATTAATAATTGTTGAAGATAGGATGAGAGCAATATTACCAATCATCGCTGTCAAGGTGAGAAGCCAGCGATAACTAGGACCGAAACGGTCCTGAAAAATGTCAGTGGTTTTTGATGCCAATCTCTACCTCCACCATCATGCCAGGCTTTAGCAACCCATTATGCTCATCGAGGTCAATTCTAATGCGTAATCGTTGTACAATTTTTGTAAAGTTGCCACTAGGGTTCGGCGTTGGAAGTAAAGCAAATTCGCTAGTCGCCGCATTGCCAATTTTAGAAATTTTCCCCTGAAAAATCTTTCGGGGATAAGCATCCACCAGAATTTTGACTGGGGTTTGTAATTGAACATGACGTATATTTGTTTCTTTTATATTAGCAGAAACCCATACTTTTTTGGGATCATGGAGCATCAGGAGACGTTGACCGGCTGACACAAATTCACTGGAATTGACAAAAGTTTTGTCAATAACACCATTCAGCGGACTTCTAATAGTTCGGTCTTTTAAATTAAGTATTTGACGGCGGCGTTGGGCCAAAATTTCAGCTTTACGATGCGATAACATTGTCAATTTTCGATCAAGCACCAGAAGTTTTTGGCGGTCCGCTTTTGCTAGTAAAAGAGAAGCGCTAGAAGCAGATACTTCCGCTTGGGCCTTCTGAAAATCATGTTCAGCTTTACGAAAATTGCTTCGTCGTTTTTCCCAATTTTGCCTTGATACAACCTTCCTTTTTAAAAGAGTTTTCACTCGCACGAAATCAATTCGTGCGAGATCAAGGTCGGATTTACGCCCAGCCAAAACTGCCTTTGCACCACGAAGTTGAGAGCTTCGGATTGTTTCCTGACTCTTCGTTTGGCGCTCATTTATTTTTTTTTCCAACTTAATTTGAACAGCTTCAGATTCTAACGCACTCAAGCGGGCATCTAATTCTGCAATTCTCAACTTCACATCCCGTGAATCAATCGACACTAAAATATCTCCGATCTTGATTTTGTCTCCTTCCGATACATGGAGTTTTTCTACAAGGCCTGAGAGTCGACTGCTTACGGAAACAACGTCTGCGGTAATCCTCGCATCATTAATATTGATGTGGACATAACGATCATACGCCCAATAACCAAAGAGTAATGTTGCACCGAGACCCACAAAGAACAAAAGAATGTTCCTAATCCTTCGCCAAGCGTTGCGAGGGCGGACGGGGTTTGGCTGAGATGTGATCTCTGCCATTTCTTCGTTAGGTCTTCCGTCCAACTTAGTTTTTCTCCCGATAACTGGTGAAAGTACCAGTAAAACTTTATGATTATAAGATTGATATTACCCTATCGAGGCCAAACAAACACCTTCAACAAGAAAGTGGATCGCCCAAACAGGAGACTTAACATATGACCACAAAAAGCGGATCTCAAATCATTGCTATTGAAGAACATTATTTAGACCCTGACGTAGATCAAAAGGTTAATAAGCAGGCTGGTGGAGGGGAAGCCACCAAAGCCAAGCTTATCGACCTTGGCAACCTCCGCCTCAAAGAAATGGATGAGGCAGGCATTGATATCCAGGTCCTTTCCCATTGCCCACCCGGCGCTCAAGCTTTTGACCCGGATGAAGCTGAAAAACGGGCCCAAGGAGTTAATAATAGGTTGCATGAATTTATCCAATCTAAACCGGATAGATTTTCTGGCTTTGCTACCCTACCAACGCGTGCCCCCGAAGTAGCCGCAGATGAGCTCGAACGTTGTATAAAGGACCTTAAGTTCAAAGGGGCAATTATCCACGGATTAACAGAGGGAGAATTTATCGATCTACCCAAATTCTGGCCCATATTTGAACGTGCGGAAAGACTGGATGTCCCCGTTTACATACACCCCGGGAGACCCCATCCAGCTGTGATTGAAGCTTATTATAAGGAATATGCAGAGAAATATCGTTCCATACTCTCCGCAGGGTGGGGGTTTACAGTAGAAACAGCTACAGCCGGCCTCAGGTTAGTTTTAAGTGGTGTCTTTGAGAAACATCCTCACCTCAAAATCATTTTGGGACACATGGGCGAAGGTCTACCTTTTTTGTTATGGCGCATAAATCATTCCTTTGGAAAATCCATAAGAAATGAAGATGAAGAGGTCGCTTTTAGAGATATTTTTTGCAAACATTTTTACATCACCACCAGTGGGAATTTTTCCAATCCTGCTTTACTTTGCAGCATCATGGAGATGGGTGTTGACCGAATTCTATTTTCCGTGGACTGGCCCTATGTGGATAATACGCCTGGCGCAGAGTGGATTGATACTATCCCACTTGGAAAAGAAGATTTGGAAAAAATTTTAAATGGAAATGCAAGGCGCTTATTGAAAATGTAATTTTCATATTTAAAAAACTAAGGTTTTTTTGTTATATGCAATAGCCAAAACATCAGGCCCGTAGCAAATAAAATTGGAATTAACCCGCAACCATAAGAAAAGGTAATTGCTGGCCCCACTTCTTCGATTTTGGTTGCCGTCCCCAAACCCGCAAATTGTGTAAGCAAGCCGGCCAGTGCTGCACCAAATGCTGTTCCCAGGGATCGAATAGACGGCATGGAAGAAGCTGTAATTTGTTCTTCCCCTTTTTCAGCTGCCTCCATAGTCCGCGAAAGGAGGTGAACGTTATGAATACCAACACCAAACCCAAAAAGACCTGCAGCAACTGTAAGGGTAATGAGCATAGGAAGCTGCGCTGTAACTGTAATGACTAATAAACCCAACATCATCAATAAAGGGCCAGACCCAAGAGCTATTGTTTCTTTTTTTCCGGTCCAGCCGGAGACCGCAAATGTACCTATTGTCCAACCTAGAGAAATTACGAGACTTACAAAGCTCACAAACAAAGGTTCAACACCGTGAACCACCTGTAATAAAAGAGGAATCAGAAGGGGAACTGTTGTATGAACCATTCCTACAAGAAGCATTATCCAGAGGGCCAAGCCAACGGGAGAAAAAAGTGACAATGCCCGTTTCGGGTAGAGTCGGTTTTTTGCTTTTTTGTCCAGTTTAAAAGCAAACCAAATAATTGCTATTGCACTCACAATTAAAGCAAGTCGCGCTGTAGAGTTTTCAACTGGTCCGGCAAGCGCAATGCAAAAAACACCTGAAGTTAGAATTAGGAGACGAAAAAAGGGAAAGGATATTTTTTCTTCCTTCGTTTGTTCTTCGGACAGCCGTTCCGGTAAATAACGAACTGCAATAAAAGCAAAGATCAAAATAATCGGCACCATGGTCCAAAAGGAGCCACGCCACCAGCCCAATTGGGCAAACACACCACCAACTGCAGGACCCAGCAATTGGGCGACCATCCACACTCCTTGGTAAGCGGCAAGTATTCGTTTCCGGAGCCTTTCGCTGAAAACTGCACTAACAAGCGCCATACCACCACCAATGACAAGCCCACTTCCAAACCCTTGCAATCCACGGCCGATATTCAGGGTCAACATATCCGGTGCTAAAGCGCAAATAATCGTGCCAATAACAAAAGCAAAGGCACTACACCCGTAACCACCTTTAACCCCGAGCAAATTCCACACAGGCCCAACACTCGCCGCTCCAATAATTGAACCGATCGTGTAAAGCATTGCAGGCCAGGTGTAGTAATCTGCTCCTCCGATATCGGCAACCACAGTTGGCATTACGATCGCGATAATGAGAATTTGCAGCGCGTGAAGGGCCACCCCCATAATGACCAAAGTGGAATAAATTCCACGCCCATCACGAAACAAATCAGCCCAAGCAGCCTCGGACCTGTTTGCCGGGTTGGAAACAGAACTCTGATTATTCATTAATTTTACTCAAAGTTTTTTATTTTGTTCCGGTATTTTTGGTTGGTAAGACTTGTTTCGCAAAGTCAAGCCAATTTGGAAATAGAATGCTGTTTAAACATCAGAGCGTTTATATGATCTGTTAGGGCCGCCTTTTTGAGATTTTAAATAAGATTCAACATTTTCCAAAGGATCCATAGCTCGCCGCAAACGTTGGCCAACCAATTGGTCAAGCTGAATAGCTTGTGACATTGAAAGATCCCTCCCCATCTGGACGGTAATTTTTGCGTGCTCAAGCGGAGCTAAATGGCGTGAGGCAATTTCTTGGGCTATTGCTGTAGTTGTTTCCTCCAACTCTACCTCAGGCATTGACTCCGAAATTATTCCCTGCCTGTCAGCTTCCACTCCCGAGATATTTCGGCCGACGAGCTGCATTAGGGCTACTTTTTTTATTGGAATTGCACCATGAACCAGCGTACTGGTGACTAATTGCCCAAAACTCCCGCGCAGAATTTCGGGCATACCAAATTGGGCATTGTCAGACGCAAAAACAAGGTCGTGACAATTCATAATTCCTAAAGCGCCTCCTAAACAATACCCGTGTACTTGCGCAATCATGATACGTGGGAATTGACGTAACGCCTCCGCTAGCTGAATTGTGGGAGTTGGCCTATCCCAATCCAACAAGCTGTCGCTACTTAAAGATTGTAAAAAATAAAGATCCAAACCGGCACTATAAGTGGGCCCGGCTCCCCTTGTTATAACAACTTTGAGTTCTCTATCTTCACGGATTAATTCTAAGGATTCAAAAAATGCTTCCACAAGCTCCGCATTTAGTGCATTTCTTTTGTCCGGACGATTGAACGTAATACGCGCTACCCCGGCATTCGCTAATTTTTCTAAAATCAACTCCGGCCATTCTTTTAAAATCTGCCAGTTATCTGCCATTTTTTCCTTCCTTTGAATGCTTTTAAACGGTTTCTCTTTATGTTTTTATTCTCCGTTTCTGGAGTTTTTCACCCGTCTTAAAATATTTTCCAGTCACAGCAAAGCCAGCTTCTTCTTGATTTTCTTCGGTCCATTCTGTCAATGGATAACCAAACCAGGGGGTTTTGAGATCAAGTTTGGGCAATCCTAGCGCAGCCCAGCGTTCTTTTGCTATTTCCATAAAGTCATGACGTGGTAGGGAAACTGGCAAATAATCATGTTCACGACAGGCATTTATCAGCATGGAAGAAGCACCCTGTGCATCCGGATAAGCGTATTGCCGAATATCAGACGAGGGTGTTATGGACGGATCAAGTCGGGGTACCTTTCCCCGTATAATTTCAACATCTCTATGTGGTTGCATGCTGTAGGAAAGTGCCCAAAGGATTGCGTCCATAGAATCTGGATTGACGTCAGAATCCACCGCCACAAAAATTTTTCCAAGGGAAGCATCAAAGGCAGCTGCCGCTCGCAAAGCTTGCCAAGGCTGCCCAAGTTCAGGCTTTTCCAGCTGGATAACAAACAACATATTACAGCTAGCCATCTCATGGCACGCCACTTGGGTCACAGAGGGTATGTTGCAAGCATTGCGAAGATGATTCGTATAAATTCCATCAAATGCAGCCTTGCGCATGACTGTGCTTTCACTTGGGGGAAACTCACTAACGATTCCTTGATAGATAGGATTTTCACGGTGTGTAATTGTTTTTACCTCAAACACCTTTTCCATCTTGCGTGGACCGAGATAACCGCTCGCTTCCCCAAAAGGAGCTTCCGGCTCTAACACATCCGTGCGGATAATGCCCTCCATGACAATTTCAGCGGTCGCGGGTATGACACAATCAAATGTTTCAGCTTGAACAACATCGATTGGAGCTTCATTAAGAGCGCCAGCCAACCCAAATTCATCAACGCCATAGGGCACTTTTGCAGCAGCGGCCATCAACAGGGAAGGAGGGCCACCTATAAAGACCGCTGCTTCTAAATGTTTCCCCGCTCTCCGAGCTTTTTCCCACTGGATCGCTAAATGTTGTGTAGAAACGTCCGTTGCACAACCAATCCGGTCAGGAGCTTTAATCATGCCACGGTAAATTCCAAGATTGTATGCACCATTTTCAGGGTCACGCGTGATCCAAACACCAGCGGTTACAAACGGTGCAGGATCAAAACCCGGTGTAGAAATAAGGTGTGGAAATTGATCTACACCTCTTCCCGGCCCGAGTTTTTTGTTTATAACTTGTTTGATAGGCGCCCCATCCTTGCTGATCTGATTAGGCTTGAGGTGGTTGCCATGAACGCTAGCCCATTTTTTTGCGATTTCGGTGGACTGGACGTTAAGCGCGGCACCATAAATTGTCCTGGAACTACCCAAGGCCCCCAACAAGACTGAGCCATCAAATTCTTTGTCCTGCGTATCCGTCACATTTTTAAACCAAAATGCTTTCCTTTGAGGCTCTGGTAGACCACGAAATTGAAGCCTCACAAGAGGCACAAGTTCTGTATCCTTGTTTATCTTCTCCTCTATCACTTGCAGTAGGTTCCGGCGATTAAGTTCCTCGATATATTCTCGAACATCCTGGTATGACATTTTTTCAAATCACTTTTCAAACATTAAGTCGGATGGCTTAACCCGTATGGATAGCCAGCTGTTAAGACTTATTTTAATGCTCCTTTAGGGGTATTGTCACATACCAGTTCAATAGGGACGCTTAAACCGATTAAAACCTATTTTGATTCTCCACATTTTGTTAAACGGATAATGTCAAATTTTCTTAGACGGTTTTTGCATAGAAAGTTTTTAGTGAAAAAAAATGAAGGGTGTTTTATGTTAAATTCTATTAAATTCCCCAAAGGTATAGGATAATTTCACTATTCAGGCACAATATTTAAAATTCCATCGACACATTGTAAAAAATTGCTAAAGACCAAATTTTCTTCTCCAAATATTCTAATTGCCGGATGCGGTTTTGGTGGCGTTGCGCTCGGTATCACTCTTAAAAAAGCCGGAATTCATTCATTCAAGATTCTGGAGCGTGCTGCTGATGTTGGAGGTGTTTGGAGAGAAAACACCTATCCAGGGGCCGCATGTGATGTACCTTCCCGCTTTTACTCATTTTCTTTCGAGCAAGAATATCCATGGTCACTTCGTTATGCCCCACAAAATGAAATCCATCATTATTTGAAATACTGCATCAAAAAGTACAATCTAACCCCACATATTTTATTTGGTGTAACGATATCCAGTGCAAAATTTAACAAAAAAAACTTACTTTGGTCTGTATATTCCTCCGGGGGCTCTGAATATCACGCAAATGTTTTTGTTTCAGCGGTTGGATTATTTAACCAACCAGTAATACCAGAAATCCCCGGGAAAGAACTCTTTGAAGGTCCACAGTTTCATTCCTCACGCTGGGATCATAGCTATGACGTAGCGGGAAAAACAATTGCATCTATTGGAACCGGGGCGAGTGCCATTCAATATGTACCTGAAATATCTCGTAAAGCTAAGCAACTTTATGTTTTTCAAAGAACTCCCCAGCATATTTTTCCCAAAGGGGATCGAAAAAACGCGGCACTTGAACCCATTGATAAGCCCTGGCAAACGCTCATGGGGCGCTATGAACGCCTGAAAATGTTTATCACCTTTGAAAAAAACAGTCGACGGCGGAATTCGGATCGGTTAGTCAAAAAAAGTTCTGAAAATTTTCAAAACTATATCGAAAAACTCGTCAAAAACCCTGACCTACTTTCGAAAATTATTCCAGACTATCCACCCGGCTGCAAGCGGGGTCTTCGGTCAGATGAATGGTATCAAACACTAATGAAGCCGGGTGTAGAATTAGTTGATAGTGAAATCAAAAAATTTACCAAAACAGCGGTAAAAACCGCAGACGGAACAAAAAGACCTGTTGACGCTGTCGTCTACGGCACGGGTTTTAGACCTACTGATTTTTTGGCTCCGATGAAAATTCAGGGATTAGATGAGAGAATTTTAAACAACGAATGGCAAAATGGTGCTGAAGCATATTTTGGGATATCGGTCGCAGGGTTTCCTAATTTTTTTATTATGTATGGGCCCAACACCAACCTGTCGGGAAGCATCCTTTATATGTTGGAAAGTCAGGCCCGTTACATTACTCGTTGTATTCAGCTTTTAAGAGAAAGTGGCGTACAAGTCATGACGGTACGTGATGAAAAACAAAAAAAATTTAACGCCCAACTTCAAAAAAGAATAGCTAAAACTGTTTTGGTTCACGAAAATTGTAATAGCTATTTCCGGACAGAAACCGGTCGCGTCACTACTCAGTGGCCTGGCCTCATGTTTGAATACCGATGGCGTACTCGGCGCGTACGTAAAAAGGATTACATTTTTTTGAGAAATAAGGGGCCAACTCAAAAAGTTGGCCCCTGAATTTACGATAACTTTTCTAAATCAGCCAGAACTTCATCTGGATGTTCATCGGGTTTAACTGACCCATAGGAAGCAGCAACGCGTCCATCTGGGCCAACAAGAACAGAAACCCGGCTAGGTCGGGCTGATTCTTGATCCGCTGCACCATAAGCAATAGACATTTCCTTTTGTACATCTGTCAAAAGATCAAAAGGGAATTGGAATTTTTCTTTAAACGCCTTATTTGCTTCCGGTGAATCAAAACTCACGCCCAATATCACAGTGTTTTTTGCCTCGAAGTCTTGGATTCGATCACGGAACCCATTGCCTTCTCTTGTTCATCCAGGCGTATCGGCTTTGGGATACCACCAGAGTAGAACATTTTGACCGGAAAAGGTTGCCAGATTCACGGTTGTTCCATCCTGGTTAACTAACTCAAACGCCGGAGCCTGTTGACCTACATCGATTACCGACATATTTGCCTCTTTATTTTTAAAAAATGTGTCAAAAATGACAAAGAACTATAGCATTATTTGATGGGAGGTTGTCACCCACAAAAACAAATTCATGAAAAGTTTTATACTTGAAAATTCGGATCCAAAAATTGATTTCAATAAACTCACTTGCTTATTTATATGGCGCTCTCAATCCAAACTTTTTCGATCTCAGAAGTCGTGCTCACAAGTCCAAAACGGTGATCAACAGTTTGCAAACTTGCCCTATGTAATGACATATCCCAACTCGCGGTAGCATCAGACGGAATACAGACGTAGTAACCAATTTCAAAGGCATCTCGCAAAGTACTTTCAACACAAACATTCGTTGAAACCCCAGCGGTGACAACGGTTTTGATATTTTGTGCCCTCAAAACCATATCCAAGTTAGTACCCTTGAACGCACTGTAACGGCTCTTATGTACTATCAATTCATCACCAAGGGGAGCGAGCTCATCAATAAACTCTGCTCCCTCGGACTTGGCCATACACAATAAATCAGACGAAAAAGTGGAACGCCGTCTTTGCGCAAGCCAAGAAGTGGAATCTGACCCGTGATCGGGCAAAGTCCAAAATCCAACATGACAAACCGTTACCCGAGATGAGCGAGCAGCAGATAAAAGTCTTTGTAAATTGGGGATAACACTGCGGGTCGCTGCAAGGTCACGGCCAGCTAGATCACATTTAAAGCCGTCATAAACCAAGTCTTTTTGCATATCGATGATTACAAGGACGGTATGTTCTGGTGCTAAACGTTGGTCCAAGGTTTTCAAAATTTTAGTTTCCAAGGTTTAGCTCCTTTGAACTGGGTTCCACTGTTTCAAACCAATCCGCTATTTTTTTTCCAGTCATAAAAACCGTATCGGAGCGCTTTTGCAGCAAATCAAGCATTTGTTCTAAATATAGGAAACGATGTGGGACTGCTATAAGATGAGGATGAAGTCCTAATGTAAGGACACGGGGTTGCCTTTTAATGTCGCGATCGAACAGATTAAGGGTGTCTTTCAAACGACAATACAATTCAGGAGAAGAATGTTTTTCTATCGCATATACGACACTATCATTTAATTCCAAAGTGTAGGGCATTGAAATCAAGGGGCCGTTTTTTGTTTTCATCCAACAAGGCAAATCATCAAGAACCCAATCAAACACATACCGTATGCCTTCCTTTTTTAAAATATCGGGTGTATCGACAGTTTCCTTCAAACCAGGGCTCAACCACCCCTGTGGGCGGCTTCCGGTAAATTCTTCAATCAATGAAATTGACTGATGAATGACGGAGGCCTCATCAGCTGCACCCTGAATTGATTCTTGTTGAACACCATGACCAATAAATTCCCAGCCTGCATCAAGCATTGCATCCGCAAGTTTCTTATAAGTATGGATAACGCCTGCGTTCAAACTGACACTAGCTGGAAGTTCTCGTTCTGAAAAACAATTCAGCAAACGCGGCATTCCACAGCGCATGCCATATTCCGCCCAGCTATAATTTGGAATATCGGGGATCAACTCTAAATTGTGTGGGGCAGTTAAGATTTTGCGTGGCATGGGATTTTGAAATAACCATTGTTCTACATTTACCACCAAATGGACAATTAAGGATTTCCCTTGCGGCGGCAAAAGCAATTTTCTTTCATCAAATTTTTGATAGGGAATTCTTGGGTTGTTCATGATTTATCTATCTAATTTTCCTTAGGTGAAATCAATGGTTCAATCGATAAACCCGCAAAGCATTTTCCCGCAATAGTTTGCGTTTAGAATTCCCTTCCAAACCCAATGCATCGATTTCAGCCAGTGTTCTTTTAAAATCCAATACCGGGAAATCTGTTCCAAACATTACCTTATCCTGTCCGTAAGTATTGGCGTAATGTTTAAAGCTTTCGGGCCAATATTTGGGTGAGTGAGCGTCGGAACCAATAAAAACGTTTTGGTGTTTCCAAGCCATCGCAATCATTTCCTCCGCCCAGGGTATTCCAATGTGTATCCCTATTAGCTTCAATTGAGGGAAGTCACAGGCCACGGGATCCAGAGCAATTGGTCTCCCAACTGAACGACGCGGATAATTTTTATCGTAGTTCATAGATTGCCCAACCTGGAGTTGAATAGGTATGTCAAGCTCTACACATTTGGCATAAAAGGGGTATACCTTTGCTGCATCAGGAGAAATTTCAAACCAATGTGGGTAAAAATGAGCACCTATAAAACCTAATTCCTTTACAGCACGTTCAAGATCATATACCCCGTCCATCCCATCCAAAGGATCAATGCCTGCAAGTCCATATAGCCTTTCAGGGGCCTGGGCACACGTTTCCGCCACCAACTCGTAGGGGATGCGATAACAAGAGGGGTGGCCTGTGGGTCCTGCTCGAGTAGCTATCAAAAATGCTTTTTCAATTTGGGCGTCATCCATTTTCTCAAGCAATTGTTCAAGCGACACTCCATCAGAAGTGTTTTTGTCGACACCCAACTTGCCAACAAAAAAATCGGTCCGCCAATCAGGCCGGTGTTTTAGTGCCTCTGGTGTCCAGATATTGACCACCGTGTCAATAATCCCAAAATCTTCTTCACTATCCATTTGTTTCATTTCATATTTTTATCCGTCCTCATTTGTTTTATCATATACACACATTTTCATCACGACTTAGCGTGCAGTGAAGTTATGAATATTTGCGAAGCCATTGAAAAAAATGCAAAACGCAGGCCAGACCATCCAGCTATTATGAATTGTAATGGCAGTGTAATGAACTATTCGGAATACTGGCAATTAGTAAATTCCTGGGCAACGGCCATGCAAAATATTGGAATAGGAGCCCAAGACATCATCGGGGTCAATTTACAAGACACTTCAAACCATCTGATAGCACTTTATGCAATCCCGCTTGCTGGTGCTGTAATTCTACCTATGGACTGGCGTTGGACCCGCAATGAAAAAATCCGAATTTTAAGACATTTTGGGGCCCGATTTGTTCTTTCTGAGCCCAAAGATAGCATTTCCAATGAAAAAGGACCCTGGCAGAACGTAGAAATTAACAAAAAATGGGAACGACTTGTTTCTAGCAAACAACCAAAATTTGATTTACCCGAAGGTGGGGATTCTCCACTCATTTTGTCCCTGTCATCTGGCACTACCGGCACACCTAAAGGCCCAATGATTTCCCACCAACAGTTCCTTGCCCGATTTATGATTTACTTTATAACAATAGGATTTTCCGAACGAGACCGTTTTCTCTGTGCAACACCTCTATATTTTGGGGGATGTCGGGGATATTCGATGTGTACATTATATGCGGGAGGTACTGTCCTAATGCACTCCCCACCGTATGATTCAACCGAATTACTCGCGTTCGCAAACAAAAATTTAGCAACCCGTTTATTTTTGGTACCTACATTATTACGCCGTCTAATAGATTTAAAAGGCGGGACTCCCAAAATTCCGCTGTTTCATTCTCTGAAACTTTTATTTTCTACGGGTGCTGATCTCCACGAAGCGGAGCGAAAAGAATTGATGCAAAGATTTTGTCCCCAATATTTAAATTTTTATGGTTCGACTGATGGAGGAGGTTGTTCTGCTTTAATGTGGGACGACCCCAAACATGTCTCAAACAGTGTGGGTAGACCTGTTTTCGGAGCCTCGATTGAAATCGTCGATGAATTTGATCATCCCGTACAAGCGGGTGTAGTAGGCCGAATAAGATACCGCCACCCCGGTACAGCAAATGCATATTACAAAAACAAAAGTGAGAGCAAAAAGACATTCAAAAACGGATGGTATTACCCTGGAGACTTAGGAAGACTCGATGAACAGGGTTATTTATTTTTAGCTGGACGCGAAATCGATTTGATAATACGTGGTGGTGTAAATATTTATCCCAACGAAATTGAAGATATTTTAACATCACATTCAGCTATTTTAGAAGCAGCTGTAGTTGGTTGGCCATCTAAAGAATTTGGCCAAGAAATAGCGGCTTTTGTACTGTTAAAATCAAACGAAACAGATGCTGACGTTAACCATATAAAAGAACATTGCCGGCAAAACCTTGCAACTTATAAAGTCCCAAGAGGAATTTTTATTGTCAATGAAATGCCTAAAAGTAGCGTAGGAAAAGTTTTAAAAAGAAAATTAACTGACCGCTTGGTTAAGCTGTAAATTTCGTCTCCCCTAGTCCAGAACCGATAATTTTCTCCAAAATTTTCAGGCCGCTTATGTTTCGCCTTTTAGAAAAACATAGAAAAGTCTCTGAATTTTCCGCCTCCTAAATCAAAATAAACAAAATCCCAAGTGCGGTATTTCTAGTGTAAGCTAATTATTTTCCGCTTGGAATCCAGCCAACTCATCACCTGGATTAACAATGAAGGCCTCTCCGCGCATTAAAAAATCGCGGATCAAAGAAACAAATTTTTCTGGTTGGTCAACTTCTATATTGTGGCCAGCGTCATAAACATAAACGAGTTTCGCCCGTGGAATTTGCCGCATCAGGAGTTGCCCGCTTTCAGGAGGCATCATCCCGTCTTTAGTGCCTTGGAGGACTAACGTCTGGCACTCTATCTCAGGCAAACGAACAACGAGGTCTTCATCAAGACCGACGGATTTGTGGTAATAATTTGACCATTTTCGGCTTTCCGCTAGTTGTTCAACAGTTTTCTCGCCAAGCGGAATTCGCTCAGGATGGGCAAACATCCTGTTGCGCATTTCCTCTGGGCCGGAGGGTGGTTTTTGTGGGATGTCTTTTGGACGGAATCCAGAGGGACATTGCGGAACCAGAAAACCAACCTTATCTGGATGAAGTACAGTGAACCAAACTGATAAAAACCCACCAAACGATTGGCCTATAACGTCACAAGATTTTCCAATTACCTTGTCTACAAAGTCAGCTGCTAGATCAGCCAGTAAAGGCATGGTATCCACACCTTTGTGGGTTTGAGTCCCTTCAAACCCGGGCGTTACAAACATAAAAATTTCGTAATCTTTTGTAAGTTCATCGAGCGCATACGTGAAACGGATGCCGCCTGCACTGTGAAAATAAAGTACAGGCGGCCCTTCACCAGCAACATGGTAAGTAACCGGACCGGAAGAAAGGTTTATCTTTTTTTTCTCAAATAGACCACCAGCCGGGCCTTCCCTTTGCATCATGAATTTTCTCCGCTAATCCTACTTAAATTGACTGTTTTACTTCTTTTTCTTCTTTTTACCGCGCAATATTGAACGGAATTTTTTTCCAAGGTGCCCTTCGTTTTTCATCCTCCAATTAAAGGGGATATCGATGACTTTTTTACCTTGTACGTATTTATACATGTCACCAGTATTGGTGCTGATAAGTGAGTAACCACGTACGTCATGGATGGTTTTTTGCCCTTGAGGGGAAACAACCCAATATCCCCATAATTTTGCAATATTGGGGGCTTTTGCATCTCGAACTATGTATGCTCCCCTTGCAGCTAAAATCACCTTGTCCATGTTTGGATGCTTTACCGGCGCACCTTTGCGAATCTCTGCCCAAGCGTCAGTGCCCAACCCTATAGCATACTCGCCTCCAATTACCCTTGAGCGTACATCCGGATAACGGGGTAATTTTTTAACTTTTTGTTTTTTTAGCAAAGCTTTAAGGAATTGTTCAGCTTTCTCCTCACCAAATGCATATGAAAAATATATCCATGGGGATGGTGAACGCGGCATAGCGATTTTACCCTTCCACTTGGCCTTGAGCAGGTCGTCATAACTCCTAGGTTCATCGCTCCCTTTAACCAAATTCGTATTGATAGTAACCATGGTAAGATAGCTATCATGGGTTTTTATGCCATATTCCCCCTGCATCAAATTTTTTGACAAACCAAATTCTTTCGCCCAGTTGAATTTCACAATTGCCTTATGTTTTATCAAATACCTGGGGCTCGATGTCCAGAAAAGGTCTAGACCCGTCGGCACATTATTTTTCAGGGCTCGGGCTACCTCGACGCGTTTTCTAGTATGACGTCCACCAATCTGATTGAGTTTTATCGTAGTCCCATAGAATGAATTAAAACCAGTATTCATCATCTTTACTTGACGCGGGTTCATCGTGGTACCAAAAACTGTCGCTTTTCCTTCCTTAACAGCAGCAGGCAGCAGCTTTTTTACTGAATTAGGTAAACTCGCACCTTGTAAACTTGCAGATCCGCCTACCAATAACGCTACAGAACCAAGGACGCCAAAGAATTTATATTTTGGGTGTTTCATTTACTTTCCTCCTTTTTATTTATTTGTTTTATATAAAGTTATAACAGATCTTTTTGTCTGATTTATTTCACTTTCCAAACCCGTGTTTTTCCTTGCGAGTTGGGTTCAAAAGTGTCAAAGCTAAAGCTCTAACATTCAACAATCGGTCATACAATGACCGATGTTGAGAAATTTTAGTGCCTCTAATTTCTTGCATACCCGTTATACGCCGCGCAAGCAAAGCCAATAGGACCAATACAAATATCATGTAAAGAGCCACTGCCGCCGCTGCATTCTGCTCACCATTTGTCTCCAGTGTGTAAATAAGGGTCGCAACAACTTCTGAATTTCCAGTATTCATCACCAAAGGCAGCGTTAAATCACGCGCTGCAAGCATGCCTACCATTAAAGCAGAGTAAAAAATTGCTGGTGCCATTAATGGCAAAAATATGCGTCGAAAAGTGTCCAGCTTAGATACTCCAGAGACATATGCCGCTTCATCTAATTCAAATTGAATTTGCAATGATGTTGCATTCATGGTCCGAGTACAATACGCAAGCATTCGAGTGCCCATCGCTATTGCAACCAACCATATGGTCCCAAATAATGGTAGCCAATGGTAAATGGCAATACCCAAAAATTGAAAGGCAACTCCTGTAACGATTGTTGGAACAGCGGGCGCTAAGAAAACAATGCTATCTGCCCAATGTGCCATGCTATGGCGACTGCGAGTTACTAGCCAAGTAATACTGATTGCCAAACTCGCTGCAATAATTACTGATCCCGCCATTAAGATAAGCGTATTTTTAAGTGGTCCACCAATCCATTCAAATGCATCAAAAAAACTGCTCAAACTTACCGATTCAAGGGCCCGCAATGATGGTGGCTGAAAGAAGGGAATCAAAGCTACCCATATGATAGTAATAACCGGAATAATAATGCTCACCAAAAGCCAGGTGCCCACACAACCATAGGCGGCCCAACGCCAACGGCCCAAAGGTTGGGGAGCCGAAGCCCTCACTTTTCCACCCACCACAGCATATTTTTTTGCCTGCTTAAGAAACCTTGCATAAAACACGATTGCGCCACCGCAGATTACAAAAAGTACTACACCCGCAGCACCCGCAAAACCAAGATTTGGCGGCCCGTCGGTTTCAGCAATTGCGTCATAAATCCATAATACGAGGACATCACCAGGCATTCCTATTATTGCTACAAAGTCGAACATTTCGACACCGATAACAAAATAAAAAATAGAAACCGCCACCATGCTAGGTCCTAATAATGGGAGTACAATACGTTTGATGGTGTGAAAGTTTGAGACACCGCTGACCCAGGACGCCTCTTCTAGTGATGCGTCTAAATTGCGAAATGCGGGAAGCATCATGAACACCCCACCTGGAACAAGAACTATCCCTTGTAAAAAACAAATCCATGAGAGTTGGTACACGTCAAACAGTGCACCACTAGTAAATTTTGTCATACCAAAGAGTTGATTCACTAGGCCTGAATTTGGATTAAAAAGCCACACATAGGACATCGCCGTGATAAATCCCGGAATTGCCAATTTAGCTGTAAGTAGTGAAAACAACCCGGTCCTAAAGCGGAAATCAGTACGCGCCAATAGCCACGCAAAAGGAAAGGAAAACAAAAACATCCAAAAAACCGTCCCTATCCCTAATACAACCGTGCGACCAGTTACGCTCGCTAATGTGTCCTGAGTAAAAAGTTCAATATAATTTGCCAGCGAGTAACGAACGACATCACCTTCTTCACTAAAACTTGTAATAATGTTCCCGAACACTGAAATGCAAACAAGGAACAGGCCCAAGCCAGCCAGCAAAAACACCCATCCTATTCCCATAGATTTAACCGGCAATTGACGCCCCTTCACCTGTCAGACCACCCTCAAGATCCTCTGCTTCAAGGTCCTCCGCAGGGGTAACGACGATGGTTTGATTTGGAGGAAACAGGATTGTAATTTTTTCTCCCGGATTAATTACTTCATTATGGTGCCTTTTGATTCTTATTCTCTGATCTAAAGCCTCAATAGTGTAAACAAAACCCTCCCCGACAAAACTAGATGAAACAACCGTCGCTAAGATTTGATTAGTTGAATTGGTATTTTCAGCAACAGCAATTTCTATATCTTCTGGACGAATACCGATCACACACCGGTCACCAGTTTTGAAAGGAGTTTGACTGCCTAAATGACCAGAGATTTTTCCAAAAGGCGAATCAACCAAAACGTTTTGAGCATCCTTACTTTGGAAAGTAGCGTTAAAAATATTCATATCCCCGATAAACCGAGCAACAAATTCATTTTCTGGACGGTGGTAAATCGTTTGTGGATCTCCTAGTTGGACAATTTTTCCCTGTTCCATCACTGCTATGCGATCCCCCGTTTCAAGGGCTTCTGCCTGATTGTGAGTGACATGAACTGTGGTCAGCCCCAAACGGTGCATGAGGTCGCGCATTTGTGCTCGTAGCCGCACCTGTAATTTAAAGTCTAGATTACTTAGGGGTTCATCCATCAGGAGAACACGCGGTCGCAGTGCCAAAGCGCGCGCCAAAGCAACACGTTGTTGTTGTCCACCACTCAAAGTAATCACAGGGCGTTCAGCCATGCTACCAAGGCCAAGCATTTCAAGAACCTCTGAAACCCGCTCTTTAACGGCTTCTTCCCCTAATTTTGTTCTTCCTCGACGTAAAGGAAATGCAATATTCTCAAAAACATCCATATGAGGCCAAATTGCATAATTTTGAAATACCATGGCTATAGGCCGCTGGTCAGGGGGAACAAATAACTTATTGTCGGCACTAACCACTTCTTTGTTATCGATAGATATCTTACCGGCAGACGGACGTTCCAACCCCGCTATTGATCTCAGCATAGTCGTCTTTCCACAACCGGAAGGACCTAAGAGCACGAAAAACTCACCTTCTTCGACATCCAAGTCTATTCCACGTAAGGCATGGACAACGCTATTTTGCAATTCAAATTTTGCTTCCAACCCACGTGTTTGCAGTATTCCCATTAAATTTTCCTTTTAGAGACTTTTTCACTCGGGGGGAGCAAAAACACCTTCGTCCTGAAGTCTTTTTATTGTGGCTTCTGCGGTTTTTTTTGTACTTGGACCGGTATTGGTCTTTAGAAAGGTCTGCTTGGAAAATTCTCGCCCAAACAATTCCGATTTTATCTGAGCGGGATAATTCATAAAAACTTCTGTCCTACGTTTACGGAGACGGTCTAAATCAACCGTTGAAACCAAAACAGATTCTCCGGCGCCATCAATTGCAGAATCTACATTTCCTAAATAGTTAATCATTGTAGAACACCCACGCGATGCATGCGTTGCACTAAATTTTCCAACAATTGAACCGGCGTTAGCAGAAGCAATATAAACAAAATTTTCATAAGCGCGCGAGCGTCTTGCCTGATCCTGGGTTCGTGCCATGGGCCCATTAGCTTCAGCTGTCGGATGTAATAAAATTTCTGCTCCATGAAAGGTAAACACCCGGGAAAGCTCGAAAAAATTTACATCATGTTCAATAATAACCGCTAACCGCCCGTATGGAGTATCTAGAACTGGAAACAACGAATTTTGGCCATAACGTTCCAAATACTCATCGTAGACATCTGCCGGTGAAACGTTGGGTATCAGGCCTTCTATATTGTGTTCGTGTATTTTACGGTATCTCAACTCCACAGCACCTGTAGGTCCTACTACAAATCCCGTCGCAAACCACACTTCTGGCCAATTAGGGTCAAATTCAAATGCTGTAGCGGCTAAATAAATTTTATGACGTTTAGTAAACTCACCAATTTTGTCTGTTTCTGGTCCGGGGATTTGTATACAGATGGCCTTCCAATCCACCAATTGACGCGTGTGATTAAAACCTTGCAACCAACCTTCAGGAAAAACTACGACTTTTACATTTTCCTGAACGACAGAACCTTCTGCAACATTTAACCCTCGTTCAATATTATGCGAGATTATTTTGGTTTTATCCGCGGGATCGTCAATGACCTCAATGGATGCCTGAATACAGGCAATTTGATATTTTTTCATGATTTAGGTAAGAGCCGTGTTTTGTTCTTCGTCTTCATCAACAGAAACTTCATACCCTTCAGGCGCCACATAGATACCGTCACGCAAATAACGTGAGATAACCGCTTCGGTGCTTTTCCGTGCTTCTGTTTTGTGGGCGATTGGTTTATCCAGCCACTGATTAATACCAGTCGCTTGATGTTCTTTGTATTCCTTGGCGTAAATTTCGGTACGGGCTTGAGCAAGAATATTGCCACGAACTTCGTTGCGTTTCTCTCGCAATGCCTGCAAATCAATTGGTCCGATTGCAAGTGCCTCTCCAGGGTTAGGCGATTGTCCTACTATTTTGCCATTAAAATCCACAATCTCTGACCCTCCGTGTGATCGATGTAAAGGAGCAATTTCACCACTTCTTCGTTGTTGAAAATTCAAACCGGGGGAATCAGCAAAAACATCTCCAGCTACCTGTGCGACGTAACCTCCATGGTTGGATGAAATTACATACATACAATTTTCGAAAGCGCGAGTACGACGACTCATTTCCCATGAATCCCGATGCGGGCCGTAGGGTTCGCCAGTGCAATGCAATAAAATTTCTGCTCCATATTGTGCAAATGTGCGTGGCATTTCCGGAAAATTAATATCATAACAATTAATTAAAGCGAGCCGACCAATTTCCGTATCCACCACCGGAAAAACAGCATTTTCCCCGCCTTCATTTTTGACATATAGGTCATACAAACCCGTTGGTGTTGAATAGGTGGCATGGCCTTGAACGTCCGCGCCGTTAACTTTTCGATATCGGAGAACCAACTCACCAGTTGGGCCATATAAGTACGCGGAATTGAACCAGCGGCCGGGGTAGTTAGGGTCATACTCCATAGTGCCACCAGCAACATAGGCTTTATTATGCTTGGCAAAATTAGCGATAGGCTCTAACTCCGGTCCTGGAATTTGGATTGCTATTTGGGTCCATTCTTCAACAGAACGTACATGTTCCACCCCAGTCAGAGAAAACTCAGGTAAAACGTAAAGTTTTGCCTGTCCCCATCGACAGCTTACATAATCCATCAGTGATAAATATCGGTTGACATTTTCACGAACAATGGCTTCACGCCATTCCGGCTCACGGACATGTCGAATGATCGTCTGAACAGCCACAGCGGTATATTTTTCAATCATTAAAAGCTCCCTTAAAATCTTTAAATAAAGTCTATGGCTTTAGACATCGCCCCGCATCATATTTGTAAAATTATTCCGCTGCTGCAACTCTTTGTGTTTCACCCAAGTGCCTGACGGCCGGAAACACTTCATCCCTCAAAAGTTCCAAGGATTGTCGCACTTTATCATCTGGAACATTTCCAATTTTGATACTTAAATTCGTTACGCCGTGACCAAATTCTTCATGAAGACGCGTAATTTGTTCAATCGCCATATCAGGAGTGCCACACATTACAAGTCCCCGTTCCATTCGTTCTTCTAAAGACAATTGTTTATGTTTTTGTAACTTGGAAGTTTGGCGTTCAGCATCTTCCTCATCTTTAAAATACCTCGTCTTTTGAACAACCAACCTTTGAGCCGTTCTGATACCCCCCCCAAGCACATTAAAAAAATAATCGTAACCTCCCCGCAATGTTTCCATTGCTTCTTCCTTGGTAGGGGCAACAGCACAATTCATAGCCAAAATTATATTCCGACTCTGTGGCTCCCACCCATTTTTCCGGGCATGCTCTTTATATATATCGATTGACCGATGCGCGGTTTCGTAATTTTGAATTCGTAAAACGCCAATCGTTGCTCGATGCTCAGCAGCAAGTTTAGCAGAAGCATCACTACTGGCTGACATCAGAATTTCCGGGTGTGGTTTCTGTGCTGGTTTAGGCCATATTGAAACAGCGCGATATTGGTAAAATTCACCCTCCCAGCCAAATGGTTCTGGTTCAGTCCAAGCTTTTTTAATTAACTCAATTGCTTCATTCATTCGGCCATATGACTCACTGGGCGCCACATTGTAAGCAACATACTCGTGCGGTATTCCCCGCATAAATCCAGCAACCAATCGACCTCCGGAAATCATGTCAATC
>JAYZBC010000041.1:0-18820 GCA_036339375.1 Pseudomonadota bacterium
AAGACTCCCATTCTTTATTAGGTGCCATTGTTCCGCAATCTTTGGAAACTTTGTTTCCAAGTCATTAGTCTTGCTTACTTGCTTGCCGGAGCAAAATGGACAATTGCTGCCGTTCGTCCGATTAGCAATCGTCGCTTCCCATTCGTGGTCTTCTCCATTTTGACATTCCACCAAACCTTCTGCTGACTTGCATGGGTGATTTGAAGAGGGTCTAGACCTTAAGGAGTCCCATTCCGCAATCAGATGCGGGAAATCGGAGAGATATCGTCTCATTTGGGGCATAATAATCTAATCAATTTTAGGCGGTCATACCTTTTTGAAAATCAGCACCCCAACTCACCCCCACACTTCCAAGAAGCACGGCAATCGTCAGGCAGAGTGTGGCGGTCAGGTTTCTCATACGGAAAGTCTGACAGAGAATATTCGGAATGGGTAGAGAGAATGGGGTGTTGAGGTGTTAAGTAAACAGACCCTTTTTTACTCACCAAACCCAAAATCACTCATCAGAATAGTCTTATCAATTACCTCCAGATTGTAGTCCGACCACACCTCTGGATATTCTCGGTTCAACAATTCCTCCTTTACTAACCTCTTTTTCAGAATGGAATGAACGTGAGCACCTCGAAACCGTTTGCCACGCGCGGTCAGGTATCCCTCTTTGTTGAACCACTCGGCAATGGCATCAAACGTCATTCCTTTCTCTCGATGTTCAGAGACGGTCTGATAAAGGAATAGTTGATACGAAGAATAGTGATTACCGGTGAGACCGGGGGAGCGATAGGTGATTGAGAAGTTGAAGGTCAGGTCGGTAGGAGAAAACTCCCCACTACACCGTCGTTGTGTCACGGTGGAGTAAACTTCGCTATATAAATTTTCCGGATTTAAATTTCGCTATGTAGGTTTTTCCGTCGGAGCTAATCCTTATTTCCATACTGGTGTTAGTATGAGCTTTGCCCTTGTAACGGATTACCTTTTCACCCGTGGCTCCCCAGGCACTAAATGGTCCGGTGAAATTTACAAACGCACAAAGAATTAAGGCAGCCTTGAAAAAGAATTTAATCAAAAAAACCCTTACACATTTTCGGAAGATTGAGCAGTCTAATTTAGATTTCTTTGATACTGGAGGTCGGCTTCCGGGTGCCTTGTTAAGGGGGGAAAATTCGAGTGCTGCTTGTAAGTGATAATCATTTCGAGTTAGCTAACCTGATAGTATCTCAGCATGGGAAGGTTTAATAATCTCGAAATCTGGATTATGGACTAGCGCATACCGTCGTGCTCTCTTGGTTGATTTTTGTATTTTCGGAGGGGCACATGCTTTATTACCAATAATTCCTCTTTTTGTTTATTCAATAGAAGCTAGTGATATCAAGGTCGGAATTGTCGCCGGAGTTTTTATGGGGGTGGCGGTGGTCTTGCGACCCTTTACAGGGTGGATTACTGATGCCTATGGGCGTAAGCCTATCTTAATTCTTTCGGTTATTTTATTTGCACTGGCGGGTTTAGGTCTTCCGCTTTGGCCCGCAATCATTCCGATAATTCTTTTTCGAGGCCTCCAGGGAATTGGCTGGAGTGCTGTGGTAACTGCGAGCACTACCTTGCAGGCCGATGTTATTCCTTTCGGTCGCCGCGGTGAGGGGATGGGTTATGTTAGTAGTGTGCGAAATTTATCGACTGCCATCGCACCAGCGGTAGCACTTTTTATCGCCAGTCAATTCGGCATCAAAAATGCAATCTGGTTTGTTGTCATTATAAGTTTCGTTGGTGCTAGCACCGTATTCTTAGTCAGTGAAGTCTATAAAAGACCGAAATCATTTCCACCATTTCGTTGGTCTGGGCTAATTGAGCGTAGTGCTGTTGCTCCAGCCCTAGTGGCTGCTGCCATGATGTTCGTTTTTGGTGGATTTGTGACTTTTATCCCTCTGGATGCCCAGCGTCGAAATATCGGGGATCCTGCTGTCTTCTTCATTGTTTTTTCATTAATTCTTATGGTCGTTCGCCCACTTGCCGGCAAATGGAGTGATTTAATTTCCAACCGAGGTGCTATCGTAGTTCCTGGACTTCTGATGATCGTTGGATCCGTTATTGTTTTATCATCTACAGAAACATACTGGACCCTAATTATTGTTGCAGCTCTCTGGGGCTTTGGTTTTGGTTGTGTTCAGCCCATAATTAGAACCTTAGTAATTGAGCGTATCAACCCTGATCGGTGGGGTGCAGCCAATGCAACCATGCTTACTTTGATGGACTTAGGTTTGGCACTAGGTCCCCCGTTTCTCGGTTATGTGGCCACCCATTGGAATTATAAGGTGATGTATATGTTATCTTCGTTTCCGCTATTGATATGTATAGCTACTATGTTAGTGGGTATTTTTCGGCCCTGGAAAGTACATAAATAAACCTCACTCAAAAAAGAATTTAATAAAACTCCCTGCCAAGTTGATTGACATCAGGTATCTTTTACCTAACGTTTTAAAAATAATTATAATTTTTTAGTTTAAAAATTGGGGGGAAAGTAGATGAAAATAAAACTAGAAAAAAATAACGTTAGTATCTCTGCGAAAATTCTTGGTGCACTCGTTGCAGTAGCAATGTTTGTCTGCGGTAGTGAAACTATGGCTCGCTCTCCAGACCTTGAAAAAGTAATTCAAGGCGCAAAAAAAGAGGGTGTCCTAAAGTTACTTTGGACAGAAGGCCATATGGGCGCCGACGCGGGCATCAACGATATGGTCAAGACCATAAATAAAACATATGGAACTAATATAAAATTACAATTTACCCAAGGTAGGAGTTTTCCTGCTAATCTTGGCCGATTGACCCAAGAGCATCGTGCTAAACAAACATCGAGCACGGATGTATACATGGGAACTGGAAGTCATATGCTTTCTGGATATAAAACAGGGATGTTGCAGAGGGTTGATTGGAACAAGCTAATCGAGAGACCTGAGCCGAAAAATGCCGCTGTCCAAAGGGTAAATAATGGCGGGGTTGGAGTAGCAATTGCGTCAAGAGTGGTTGGGATAGTCTACAACACAAACCTGATAAAGGGTTCTGATATCCCGTATAGCATCGAAGATGTCATGAACCCGAAGTGGAAGGGACAGATTGCAATTACACCTTATTTGACCGGTTTTTACCAGTTCGCAGCTCCCGATGTATTTGGTATCAAATTCATGACGGATTACATGAAGCGGCTTAAACCCCAAATTGGTGGTTTCATTGGGTGTAATAGCCTGGACAAGATTGCGAGTGGGCAGTTTGCCATGCTCATTTTTGACTGTGGGCGAGATGCAACGGTCCGTTACCAAAGACGGGGAGCACCTTTGGGGCATGCAGTGCCGAAAGAAATCGTCAGAAATAACATCATCAACCTTGGTGTCCCATCGAATGCGGCTCACCCAAATGTTGGTAAGCTATTTATCGCCTGGACTCATTCGAAAGATGGACAGGTAGCACTTTGGAAGCACGGCGCTTATGACCTTGAGATCTATCCTGGTTCGAAATCCAAGGCCCTCGTTGATGCTGCACGTTCTAAAAATTCGAAAGCGATTTTCTTAAAGAGTACTGTACAGCGTAGCTTTCAGCAGAACAAAGACGGCATTAACGTAAGAAAGTTCCAGAAAAAATTGAAAAAGATCGTCCGCGGCAAACGTAAACGCGGTAAAAAATAAGGAATGTTCAGTAAGTCAGGAAATATGAGGGGGTTAAGTTAAAGCCAATATCTTGGCTCCCTCAGACCTGCGTACAACCTTCAAAAAGGTTAGAATTTTCTCATTTCTTTTAAGGATAGGGACTATCAATAACACGTTGTTAAAGGCAATTTCAAAACCCTTTCAGGGTAGTTCTCCCTTGTGGCCGGTAGCATTATTGCCAATGGTTATACTATTAGCCATCGTGGTTGTGTTTGTTTATATCAGTTTTCATACTGGAGTTATAGGAACTGATGACGCTGAATTTTCGTATGACAATTACAAAGATTTATTTGGCGATGAATTTGTACTGGAAGTTCTTGAAAACACTTTAATTTTTGCGATAGTAACCACTATCGTTTCTCTTTTCGTCGGTTTACCTATTGCCTGGATTACAGAGCGAACGACAATTCGTCCAAAAGCCCTTATTTACGCGATGATGACGATTGGGCTCCTCGTGCCCCCCGTTTTTGTCGGAATGGGGTGGACCTTTATAGCCCACGAGCGTATCGGTTTTATCAACAAGATGTTTATGGCGGCTTTTGGTTTGAATTCTGGTCCGATTAACATAGAGAACCCCGCTGGGATGGGTGTGATCGAGGGACTTACTCTTGCACCATTGGCGTTTGTCTTGAGTGTACAGGTGTTTAGAACCATGAACCCGGCCCTCGAAGAAGCAGCTCAAACATCCGGGTTGACTTTCAAAAGAACTTTGATGCGCATCACCTTACCGCTTGCCAGGCCGGCAATCCTTGCAGCGCTGATTTATATATTTGTTATTGGGCTGGCTACTTTTGATATTCCCGCTGTAATAGGTTTATCCAGCAATATCTATGTTTTTAGTACTTATGTTTATACTGAGGCTTTTCCACCCGATGGGTTACCTGAATATGGGATACCGGCGGCCCTCGGCACAGCTATGATACTGGTCGCTTTGGCTCTCACTGTTTGGTATGTCCAGATGTTGCGGACCAGTGAGAAGTATCAAGTGGTAACTGGCAAGGGATATAAGGCTACACAGATAAATATTGGAAAGTGGGCACCGGCATGTTGGTCTTTTATTTGCATGTATTTTTTCATTGGACTACTTCTTCCCATTTTGCTGGTCTGCTTTATGGCTTTTCTGCCCTATATTACGCCACCTTCTCTTGAGGCTTTAAAAATATTCAGTTTGGTCAATTTTGAACAGATGAACTGGGAATATGTGGGTCGAGGTATTAAAAACACGGCTTTATTAATGCTGATTGTTCCTCCGGTAATTTTATTGGCTGCATTCTGTGTCTCCTGGCTTGTGGTCCGAACCAAGACAAAAGCGCGATATGTTTTGGAGTTTGGGGCATTCCTACCACATACTGTTCCCAAAGTAGTTATGTCATTGGGTGCCTTACTGCTTTCACTATACATTGTGAACGATTACTTGCCAATTTATGGCACGATTTCACTTTTGATCGTCGTCTACGTGATCTGCTGGATACCTTTTGGCACTAGGGCATTAAATAGTTCGATGATTCAAATTCATAAAGAACTAGAAGAAGCAGCCTATACCTCAGGGTTAACCATGTTAAGGGCTATCCGTAAAATCATGTTACCTCTCTTACGTCCGACCATGCTGTCGGTATGGATATGGACTGGCTTACTTGTTTATAGAGAAATGACCATAGCAGTTTTCCTTATCAGCCAGGACAATGTAACTCTGCCCGCGATTGTTTGGGGCCGCTGGACGATGGGATCCCCTAACGTGGCAGCTGCAATAACAGTCTTGATGATGTTGGCGTTACTACCTCTTATGGTAATTGGTTGGCGCTTCGCCCGTAAGAGCCGCTTCTAGAATGCGGTTGAGTAATAAGAGATGCTTAAACATGGGAATTGAAAATGGCTAATAACGTTATTGTTTCCATTAAAGGCCTGGAGAAATTTTTTGACTCTGACCGCGGTGTTGTCCGGGCGGTTCAAAAGATTAACCTTGATGTAGTCGAAAATAATTTTGTTGTTCTCCTCGGCCCTAGCGGTTGTGGAAAGACGACAACATTACGTTGCGTGGCTGGGCTTGAAAGACCTAATGGAGGAAGTATTGAGATAGCTGGTGCACTCGTTGACTCAGCGGAAAGTGGTCAATTTATTCCACCTGAACAGCGTGACATAGGAATGGTTTTTCAGAGTTATGCGGTATGGCCACACCTGAATGTCTATCAGAATGTTGCCTTACCACTCACAGATGGAAGCAGGAGTGTACCGAAGGACCAAGTTTCAGATCGGGTCATGGAAAGTTTGCGATTGGTACAACTGGAGGGGCTAGACAGTCGGCCGGTTACTGATTTGAGCGGTGGTCAACAACAACGTGTTGCTTTAGCGAGAGCTATTGTTACCAAACCACAGGTTTTATTAATGGATGAGCCTTTGAGTAATCTGGATGCACGTTTACGTGAAGAAATGCGGATTGAATTAAAAAAGATAGCAACAACCGCTGGTGTGACAACCTTGTATGTAACCCATGATCAAGGGGAAGCACTTAGTCTAGGAGACCAAATATGTGTTATGAATGAGGGCAAAATACTCCAGATGGGCCCACCTGAAGAGGTTTATTCAAAGCCACCCAACTTATTCGTCGCCGAATTTGTTGGGGAAATGAATTTCATTAAAGGTACAGTAACTGGTGTTGACACAATTGTTTCGCCTCTAGGTGAGAGAAAGTATCAATTTGATGAATCATACTCAGTTGGTGAGAATGTTACCTTAGCAATAAGGCCCCAGCATCTTGAGATTAAACCCTTATCAGAAGATTCTTCTGACAACCCGAGGGGCGTCATCTTAACCAAAACCTACCTTGGTGATTCGGTGTTATTCGAAGTTGGATTTTCAGAAATTACCATTGTCGTTAAGGCTTCGGGTGATACATCAATTGTTGAGAATCAGACGGTAGAGATTATCCTTCCTGACCAAAATTGGCAAATTTTTTAACACGTTGATCTTCAACCTTACAGCTTAAGCATTTTTCGGTATCTGATAAAGACGACCGTATTTATTGATATAAAGACAATATGATATTGAGGAAGGGATGACGAATGTTATGATCCGTCAAAACCTACAGGAAAGAGCAGGCAGTAAAAAAAATTAAATTCGGCAATGGTTTAGGGAAAACTGAATACGTACTTACGAAACCATTTCGTCACAGTGGAGTAAACTTAGCTAAAAACCCCCAGTTGAATAAAAATCTAATGAATGTAAATTCTAGTTTTCAAAAGTGTTTCCATGGGAGAAAAGTTTATGAGGGTATTTTTATTTATTGTGTTTTGTTTTTGTATAACATCTACGAATCCAAGTAGGGTGTTGGCGGAAACACCCCCAGGGGAAATTGGCGTGATAACTCTGCACGCAAAATGGAGTTACCCGGCTAGGGTGAAAAATTGGTATAAAAAAATTGCCAAGATGAGTGTTTTTGAAAAATTTCAGGACAAGTGCGGAAATGGTCCTTGGGTTTGTTCCGAAGATAAAACTGTCATCGGTCACGCAAGAAATGATTTATCTCTTTTAACGATTGACCTTTATGAAAATGGTTTTTTAATTGAAAGCCCTCACTGCGCATGGTCAAAACCTAAAAAATATTCTGCCCCTGTTGATGAATCGTTAAGGCAGTGTGTTACCCCTCGCATCAAAATCTTAAAAAACAAAGGTGCTAAAAAAATTGTAGTTTTGGGTAAATCTCTAGGTGCCAATGCAGCTATAAGAGCGGGCGTTGTAATTGATGGGATAGACGCAATCGTGGCTATGGCACCCGGGCATCGTCCAGAAAAGGATTATATTCGAGAAAAGCATGCAGCTGATGTCAGTGATGCCAGAGAAAAGGTCAACTCGGGAAATGGACAAGAAACAAATGAATATTTGGATATAAACCAGGGACAGGAGAAACAGGTTGAGGTTGCTGCAGCGAACTATTTGAGTTGGTTTGATCCCGAGGGCAAAGCGGTAATGGAGCTCAATGCACCTAAAATCAAGGGTAATATACCTTTTCTTTGGATAGCTGGTGAAAGTGACCCGATCTCAGATGGCACCGGTAAATATATTTATGATTCAGTGCCCCAAAATCGACAATCAAAATTTATCCACGTTGAAGGGGGACATGGTGACGTACGTGAATTTGGAAAGGAGAAAATCATTAATTGGCTTAAAGCTTTGTAAAATGGTGCCCATTTCCAAAATAGCGTTGGTTCTGTCGTTTAGGTGTGATGCTCTAACTTCAAGATAAAAAGTAAGGTAGGTTTCAACGTCATTTTGGTGAATTCTATTACCCCCCAACCCCACAAATTTATTACCGTGGAGGAGTTTCTTTAGTACATATTAAAGAACCCGAAAAAATCCCCCCTGGAAGATGGACTGCAGGGCATCAAAGTGTACCATCGCATTAAAAATATGAGTTGGTGGGTCTAAAATCCTCTTTACAAAAATAAAATTGGGGATGCTTTAATGCTTTTTCATCTATAGGTGGAGGATTTTGTAAAAAAATTACCTTTCTGGGGAAAGTAATGAATGAAGAAATCCATAACAAGCGACTGAATATTATTGAAGAGGGGTTAGAAAAACGCTTAGAACATTTGCGAAAATGGCGACAATACCATTTGACCCTTGAGGCCACAGAACGGGACTACGCTTTTTTCAAAAGTGAAAATTCGGGCCTTCAAACTACAATTATTAAGTTAAGTGATATGGCTAATTCTGAAAATTTTATAACCGAGATTAAAAATATCTTCCGCCAAACTAATGAATGGTATTTTGGGGCTTACTCTCCAGATGAAAACAAGTTAATACACCCGGTTTTGTTGTATGATAGAAAAAATCTAGATTATGCAAATGACCTTAGAACCCCATTTTTGATGCCGCTTATTCATCAGTTGAAAGATGCATACCTTGAGTCGCAAAAACTATATTCCTCAGATTTTAGGGGAAGTTAACCTATGAAGAATGACTTTTCAGAAGGCATTGGGCTTTTAGTGCCCGTCGCGAGAGGAAAATGGGTGGAAGAAACGTATAGATATGGGTGATTTTTCCGTCGGCCAATCGGTTACTCGCACCGAGGATCCCCGTCTCTTGAAGGGGCTGGGTCGATTTATTGAGGACATTAACCTTGCCGGCCAAGTATATGCGACAATCGTACGTTCGCCGCATGCCCACGCACGAATTCGTGGGATCGACACTAGCCCAGCGCTAGCTATGCCGGGTGTGTTAAACGTTCTGACCGGTGCGGATTGCGAAGCTGACGGTTTGGGCCACTTACCCTGCGATCAGACACGGTTTAGCCGCGACGGATCAGACATGTACCGGCCACCACGTCCTATCCTGGTGAGCGAACGTGTCAGGCTAGTGGGCGATTACGTTGCAATGGTGGTGGCTGAGACTGTCACGGCGGCGCGAGACGCAGCAGAGCGAGTAACAGTCGACTATGACCCATTGCCTGCTGTAACTAATCCAGCGATGGCAGCTGAGGCGAGCGCACCGCAGTTGTGGGAAAATTGCCCAGGAAACGAATGTTTTTTTCACGAGGACGGTGACCGTGAAGCAGCCAATTTGGCTTTTGGCAAGGCTTATCTGGTGGTGTCTAGGCGCTTCAAGATAAGCCGAGTCACTGCTGCCCCAATGGGCCCGCGTGGTTGTATTGGCAGCTATGATGCTTCGGAGGACCGCTACACATTGCATACTGGCGTCCAGCAGGCTCATATGCTGCGTTCTCAACTTGCGGCCAATATTTTTGGACTGCCAGAGACCCAACTCCGGATTATCGCACCAGATATTGGAGGAAGTTTTGGCTTATACAGCAATGTATACCCAGAGAACGCGTTGGTGCTATGGGCATCCAAACGCTGCGGTCGGCCCGTCAAGTGGATCGGTGAGCGCTCTGAGTGCATGATGAGCGACGATTCGGCGCGTGACAACGTCTCCGAAGCGGCACTAGCACTGGATGCCGCGGGTAATTTTCTGGCGCTTCGTTGTACAACTCATGCGAATTTGGGGGCTTATCTTTCGCTAAGGGGGCCATTACCACCGATTGTTAATTTGGGTTCTTTGGCCGGCACCTACACAACACCAGCATTTCATGTCCGGGTCTCAGGGATGTTTACCAATACCAACTGTACTTCGCCCTACCGTGGTGCTGGTCGACCTGAAGCATCGACCGTTCTAGAACAACTAATTGATGAGGCGGCGCGCAAGCTGGCAATTGATCCGGCTGAGATCCGTCGGCGGAACACCATTCCTGCGGATTCAATGCCGTATCAGACAGCACTAACCTTCACTTACGACTGTGGAGAATTTGAGAAGAATCTTGATGACGCACTCATGCTTGCCGATTACGCAGGGTTTGAGCAACGTCGGGCAGAGGCAATTACTCGCGGGCGGGTGAGGGGCATTGGTATGTCGAATACTGTCCACCGCGCTTCGGGTCTCGAGCTCGAGGCAGCGCAAATTCGTTTTGATGCAACTGGGAGTGTTACTTTGATGGTTGGTTCAGTGCATCATGGCCAAGGCCATGCGACAACTTTCACACAGGTTGCTTGTGAACGGCTAGGACTTGATCCAGCTAAAGTGCGCTTTGTTTCTGGGGATACCGATATGGTAACTTTTGGACGGGGTTCATTCGCCTCGCGCTCCGCGGCTTTGGGCGGTTCGGCGGTTTCGCTCGCATCTGACAAAATTATAGAGAAAGGACGGTGCATCACTGCACATCTTTTGGAAGTTGCTGAAGAAGACGTAGTCTTTGCGAACGGCACCTTCACAGTCGTTGGGACAGATCGGAGCCTGGACCTTGTCGAAGCCGCGATCGCTGCCCATCAGCCGTCCCGACTGGGTGGCCAGGTCGAGCCGGGGCTCGACGAAATAGCAATGTTTGTGCCAGGTGCGCTTAACTTCCCCAATGGCTGCCACATTGCCGAGGTAGAGATTGATCTGGAAATCGGTGCGCTGGAAATTATTAATTATGTAGTGGTTGATGACTTTGGTACCATCCTCAACCCGATGCTGCTGGAAGGCCAAATTCATGGAGGGCTTGCCCAAGGTATTGGCCAGGCGGTGATGGAAGACGTTGCTTTCGATGCGACGACGGGCCAGCTTTTGGCTTGCTCGTTCATGGATTATTGTATTCCCCGTGCAGACAATCTGGTCACATTCAAGACCGAATTTAACGAAGTGCCGACATCAACCAATCCTATAGGTGCAAAGGGAGCAGGGGAGGCTGGTGCGGTTGGTGCTTTGCCAACAATGATGAACGCGGTTGTGGATGCTCTGGCGCCTTTGGGCGTAGACCATATTCAGATGCCAGCGACACCGGAGTGCATCTGGCGAGCAATCAGACGGGCTAAGGCTGACTAATCCTCACTTTACTGGGTATTTTTTGCTAAAAATAATTTTCTCTTAAAAGGTACAATCACTTTTTAAATTTTGTTCAATATTTTTGCTGTGCATAGTGATAAAAATGCTGTGACTTAGAGGGAAAAAACTACAAGCGATCTCCTCTTGATATCGTCAAAGTGCAAAAACTTGCTAAATGATGTATGGCGAGTTGTTCCTTTGTGTCTGCTTAGTTGGTTTCTATTTCGATCGTAGTTATAGTTTGATAACGTCTTAAGTTACAATGGCTTGGTTGCGCGATATGGCGGATCACCCATTATAACCGGATTGTTTTCCCGTATCGTAAGGCGGCGGAGCAAGCGTCGTTCATTAGCTGGAAAATCTTTGCGGGCGTGATTGCAACATCGGTTGTCCCACATTAAAAGATCACCTGGTTGCCATACGTGTTGATAGATGAACTCCTCATTTCGTAAATAAGTAAACAAAATTTCCAGTAATGCTCGACTTTCTTTGTCCGGCAATCCAACAATTTCAGCTGTCATCAGTTCGCTGACATAAAGAGATGTACGATCAGTATCAGGGTTCTTTCTGAAAACAGGATGCTCAAAGTTGGGAAGGTCCGTCCGGTCAAACCCTCCTTCGGGAATGTGGGTCACCTGATAATCAAAAATATGAAGTGCTTTGCCCCCGGCAAGTCGCTTTTTGATATTTTCTGGAAGAGAGGCAGCGACGCTGTAGCAATTGCAAAACAAAGTTTCTCCCCCCCGAGAAGGGATCTCAATGGCGTAGAGCATGCTCGCTTTAAGGGGTTTTTCGGTATAAGGAGTGTCAGAATGGAACATCATCTCCCCATCGGGAAGGGTCCCGATGGGTTTGCCTTTTTCACGAATATTTGTGACCAGCATGACTCCCTCGCCAGCCGCTTTTTCCTGTGGTGACCCTCGGTCACCGCCACGTTTAGCAACTTCACCAAAGTGGGTGGCAAATGCTTTTTGTTGCTCATAGGTAAGTTTTTGATCTCGAAACAAGACTATTAAGTGGTCAAACCAGGCTTGTTTCACGATTCGAATGCTTTCTTCTGTAAGTGGCTTGCGCAAATCGATACCACGGATTTCCGCTCCAATCGCATCGGAAAGAGGGAATATTTCAATACTAGTCATTCCATTACTAACGCCTTCATTAAACTGCACCCTATTTCAATGTTACCAATGATTTGGATGAATTTAAATGTATCCTTTTAAAGAAAATTTCCCATCATGGAGGAAACGTCACCGTGTAAATTTTATTGAAAGAAACTATTTTTTAAAGTACCCGAATAAAAGTCGGTTAAGCTTTCTAAGTATTTCACACTAATCAAAAGCCTTTGACCCGAACATTCGTCCTTAACAAGGACTCCCCAATTTATATTTTTTATGTAAGTTTTTTCTAATGAAAAAATTAACGGGAATAGTTTGTCTGTTTGTTGCTGTGATGGTGCTTTGTGGAGCGAAGAGTCTCACATTACCAAATTGTGAACAAAATTCTATAAATGGCGGGACTAAACAAAGTGAGTGGGATGGCTGTGTTGGGACCCTTTTTTCAGCCAATGGGAACAAATACATAGGTGAATTTGAGGATGGTTTACCACACGGAAAAGGGACCCACACTTCGAATAATGGCAGGAAATACGTTGGAGATTTCAGGGATGGTAAATGGAGTGGGCACGGCACCCTTACTCTTAAAAATGGGACTAAATATTTAGGTGAATGGGTAGACGGAAAAAAACATGGTCAGGGTACAGAAATTCATTTTGATGGAAGCAAATACATAGGTGATTATTGGAATGGGAAACCGCATGGCGATGGTACCCTTACCCTTGCCGATGGAACAAAATACGTTGGCGAATGGGAGGACGGCAAAAAACACGGGCATGGTACTTACACTTTTGCTGGTGGAAGAGTTAAAAAAGGAGTTTGGATTCGGGATAAATACCAATGTGAAGATAGTCCAACGGATGACCTAAAAACTCGGAGTGAGTGGCATGGTTGTAGTGGTACCTACACTATTCTCTATGGAAAATGGAAAGGAACAAAATATTCAGGTCAATGGAAAGAAGGTACACCTCACGGAGATGGTAGGGAAACTCATCCCAAAGGTTGGAGTTATGAAGGTGGATGGAAAGATGGCAGACGTCATGGAGAGGGCACTCAAATCGCTCCCAATGGCTACAAATACTTTGGCATTTTTAGGAACGGCAAGCCTCACGGTAAGGGTACGCAAATTTCTTCAAATGGTGACAAATTTGTTGGTGCATTTGAATTTGGCCTTCCTCATGGTGGAGGCACTCTTACCCTTGCAAGGGGTATTCAATTTTTAGGAAAATGGGCTAATGGTAAACCTTACGGACAAGTTACTAAGATTGATATTGATGGAGTAAAAAAACAAGGTATATGGACAAATGGTAATTTTCGTTACGTCCAGAATGTCACTCCGACCCCTAGTTTAAAAAAGATCAATATTTCGGAAAAATTACGGAAACTCAAAGAACTCTTTGAGCAAGGGCTGATTGATAAACAAGAATACAATTCAAAGAAAAAAGAAATTCTCAAAAGATTTTAAACGCCTGCATCTTCTCATCCGGATTAAATTATGAATTTTTTGTTTTCTGCATCGACCAAAGGCGCTTTTTGGATGACGATAGCGATTGTAGCCTTTTCTGCAATGACCGTTTTGATTCGTTTTCTCACTATAGATATTCCCGCTCATCAGATAGTCTTTGTGAGAGGTGTTGCTAGCGTAATCATTTTAATACCTTGGTTTACTAGCCAAGGACTTCAATCCCTTTCTACCCATCGGTTTTCACTTCTCATGGGACGTGGTGCACTAACCAGTATAGGTTTGGTCACTTGGATTTATGCAATTGCTCGTATCCCTTTGGCGGAAGCAGTTGCCCTACATTTCACTCTTCCCTTGTTTGGCATAATTCTGGCAGCTTATTATTTACGCGAAAGAATAAATATTCATCGTGGAATGGTGACAATTATCGGGTTTTTAGGCACTTTGGTGATATTGCGACCCGGAATTGAGGCGGTAGATTTCGTCTCATTGGTGGTTTTGTTCTCTGCTCTTGCCTATGCCGGGACTGGAATACAAACTAAAATTTTGGTGCGCACTGAAACTTCAGCTGCTATCGTCTTTTACGTAAGCGCCTTTACTGCAGTAGCTTTCGTGATCCCATGTTTATTCAAATGGATTGAACCAACCCCAATTCAATGGTCAATGTTAGTGGGTGTGGCGGTGTTAAATGTAGCTGCCCAAAGCTGTATGAACCGAGCCTTTTCAGCAGCGGACGCCAGTTTCATACTGCCTTTTGATTTTCTGCGTTTACCGTTTGCCGTGGTCGCTGGCTTATTCTTGTTTGATGAAGCAATTGATTTTTGGACAATTCTGGGGGCAGGAATAATTTTTGGGGCTACCTATTACAATACTAACAAAGAGCGTCATCGATGTTGACCTTTGCTCTTACAGTGTTTTATTTCATAGGAACCTTCAGATTTTAGAAATGATTTTATTTTTATCATGTTTTCACGGGCCAAGACTTTTAGTCACGCTGGATGAATTTTGAAAGGAATAATTGAAGATCTCAAAAAAGAAACTATCGCCGTAAAACCGTTTTTCACAAAAAGTTATTTCCCGTTTTGTTCTCTATCTCAGACCGTCATTTCCGATAATATCCTCTTTGCTTGGGCCGCCGACCCTGTGGTTTAGCCGCCCCCTATTTGCAAAACAACATATTACGCATATCTCATCTGACAGTGGTGCATCGGGAACCATAATTGTCATACCATCATAATGCGAACGGACGAACAACGCATCTTTGTGAGCTAGCGGAATATCGATTGTTTCTCCAGGATACCCTCGTTTTGTAATTGAAGAAATCCAGGCTTTGCCACCTCCAACGGCATTACGCAATACGTTGCCGTATACAGTCGTCAGACAAGCTACGCCATGTTCTTGTTCACCAGCTGAACCAACTAATGCCGCTTTGCCATATGAGTCCACGCTGTACGGATCCATTTGTTGGGCACCCATCTTCGAAATTCGGGTGCCGAGATTAACGCTCCCCTTGGTCAAGTCACCCAAGTCATCGACATATACCTTCCCGGCGTGCGGGTTTTTGATCACTGCAACCACTGCCACCTTACGTAGTGGTTCTTCTCTAACCTGACCCTTGTCATGCAGGGTCTCTTCGACAACTGTATATAACCGTCGAATTTCCATCCCTAATTTCCCTTTCTTTTTGCTTCGGGTTCAAAAAACACCTTCTCAATTTATTTCTATTTTCATTTGTTTTCTTATGAACTTTGGTCTGAAAAAAATTACAAAGGACTTCCGGTAACAGCAACCCATAGAAGGCGAAGCGCAAGCAAAGTCAGAACTATCTGGAAACCCCGACGAAACATTTTCTCTGGAATTAGGTTTAGAGTTCTGCCACCAATCCAATTGCCGATTGCTGCTGTACAAATCATTACTATGATTAACGGAATATAGGCACTTAAAGAGACACCTAATAAACCAAATGCCACGATTCTGATGACGTAGCTGATAGACATTAGTGTAGTAAGGGTGATTGTGTGATTTTGACGATTAGGTGAGGCACTTGCTACAAAGGGTGCGACTAAAACTCCCGTAGCTCCAACAAACATGCCAAGAAATGTTGAAATCCCGCCCAGTAAAACGAAACGTTTAGATTCTGAACCACGGCTAGATACCTTAGGCAGCCAGGCCAGAATTAAAATGAATCCGCCAATCAGTCCTTGGAGGACAGTGGTGGGAAGTACAATAAAAATTTTTGCTCCAAGCGCTGCTCCCAGGATAGCGCCACAACTGAATGGAAGTAGGGTAGCCCACAATAAGTGTCGCCACATAAGAGCAATTAAGCTAGCACCCGTCCCCAGTGTTACAATTCCCTGCAAAGGAATTAAGATTGCAGGTGGAAAAAACATGGCCATAACGGCAAGCAAAAATACACCTCCCCCAACCCCCATCACTACTGCAATAAAAGCACCACCAAAAGAGGCAAGGGACAGACAGATAAAGATCAGGCCCGTTATATCGGGTACACCAAGGAAATCGGTTTCAAACAACTTATATCCTTTTCAGGAATACCACCTGACTTTTGACCAAAAATTCCTAACCCACTAGAGAACAGGTGAGGAAGTTTGTTGGTTTAATCGAATAGGTTCAATACATCCTTTTCGTTAATAGTTTTTTTTGTGTTCATTTGTTCCATACAACAACCAGAAAACATAATAGACTATGCCGAAGGAAAATCATCTAGACTCAAGGCTTCTTAGTCTTTTTGTTTGATTGAACCTTTTTACCGGAAATTTGACTACCACCTTTAGTTCAATATTCCTTTTGTCTTTATAAGTGCTGTGTATAAATTAAGGGCCACTATTGAGGGAATTTTGAAAATTAACCAGAATTTGTGGGAGTGAAAAATAATGTCTTTAAAGAGGATGCTACTTGAAATCGGTATGGGGAATGACCTTCACGGTGGTGATTACACCAAAGCCGCAGTGCGTGCTATGCAAGATGCGATGCATCATAGCTCACTGACTATGATCCGTTCTTTGGGTATTAAATGGAATGATGTAAAAATTTTTGTCACCATTGGTGTCCAGGAACCGGATGCCATTGATCACAAAAAAATCAAGGCGGTAATTCCGTCAGGCCAAGTTTCTGTGACAACAATAAAAGGTGGTCTTGATGTGAATGACAGAGAAGTGGATGATAAAGCGGTCATTGCGACGGCTGCCCTGGAAATTATGGTTGAGCTTCCATAATTTTCGATACTCATTTCAGTTTATAACCATCGGCCAAATTGGTTGTTAGTTGTAAGTCAAGAGAATCTGAACGACGATAATGAAAAGACATTAAACGGGACAAATAAAGTAGGAGCGCACTTTGTCAAATGATCAAATAATTTGGCCGGCAACCATGCACCACTTTGCCTTAACTAGCAAAGATCCGAACCGATTGGCGGATTGGTATGTCAAAGCGTTAGGTTTCGCCTCCAAAGAACCGTATGAAGGGGGGTGGGTTCTAAAGAATGCTGAACGAAATTTAATTATTTTACCTGGGAATAATGGTGGGGTAGCCTTTTCAGCTTTTGCAGTAACTGAAGAAGAACAAATTTACCGTATTAAAGCACACGTTACGGACAACGGAGGTACGGTGGATAAATTCGATACCCCCCTGTTTGATGGTATAGCTTTTGGAACAAAAGATCTCGACGAAAATGTTTTCGTATTTGGGTCAACAAAAAATTCTGAGAAGAATTCTCAAGGACTACCGGGCCGATTGCAACACATCGTTTTTGCTACAAATCGATTAACTGAGCAGATAGGATTTTATACGAACCAGCTTGGGTTTAGAAAATCCGACACTGTTGTTGATGCAGAAAAAAATCCTACCGCTTGTTTCATGAGGTCAGACCCTGAACATCATAGCTTGGGTTTGTTTCGTGCCGGAACCCCGCAACTTGATCATTTCTGTTTTGAGAGTAGTTGTTGGAATGATATTCGAGACTGGGGAGACCATTTTTCTGAACTTCGTATACCCATAATTTGGGGTGCAGGACGTCATGGTGCCGGAAATAATCTTTTTATTTTTGTGGAGGACCCTGATGGAAATAAACCAGAAATTTCGGCCGAGATAGAACGTCTAACATTTGAACAGGAACCCAGAATTTGGCCCCACGAACAGCGGACATTAAACCTTTGGGGCGCAGCTTGGATGAGATCATAATCTTATTTGTTTATTTTGGCCCCTGACGTTCCCTTAGCCACGATTTTGTGGACCAACGCCCTCAATTTCGATTCGAATCAGGACCCTATTTTCATCAACGATTTTTTTATGCGTTTTTTCAGGGTTCATTTGATCCCCAAGCGTTTGTTTATAAAAGTCCATCAACAAATTCCTGGCCTCTGGAAGCGCGATTACTTTGGCACTGCCCTCAATCTGAAAGTATTTCGACCCACTAAACTCGTCACCCATGACTAGCAAAGAAACTCTGGGATCACGAGAAATGTTCTTGACCTTGTAAGTATTTTTTCTGGCTGAAATAACCACTCTACCTGCTGCATCCACACTAGGCGTGACTAAGGTAATCTGGGGAGATCCATTTTTTTTTCGAGCGACGAGAACCCCCCGATGATTATTGACAAGAAAATCCTGCACCTCACTAATCTTCATAACGGTCCATTCTTTTGACTATCGATTTTCTGTTTACAGATCGAAAGTGGAGTTTGAAATCATAAGCCGTATAGCCTACACGAATTATCACTTAAAATTTTTTGTTTGACTGATGTTGTCAAGTCGTCACGTTCCGAGAAAACTTTGATGGCATCTATGTCACTTGAGGTATCGGTATGCCCATAATCTGTCCCAATTACTAAGCAATCTTCACCCGCCTCCTCGACAACGTAGGGTAAATCATCTGAATTCTCGCATGTCACAAACATTCCATGCTTTTTCATTACATTTTCTGGCCATTCCCGTTCGAGTGTTCGATAACGCTTTTTTGCTTCATGGATAACCCAAGGTAACCACTGTGAACTTGCCTCAATGAAACCCCAGCGCAAATCTGGAAACACTTGAGGAATTTCACTAAGCAATACATCATTGAATGCAGCCACAGTGGGAATACGAAAACGATGCAGAGTACCTGCAACCCCGATAGGGTGATTATACAGGTCGTTGAGCCAAGCACTTCCGTTTGCTATATGAACCGCAATTGGCATATTCAGACGGCT
>JAYZBC010000042.1:0-5123 GCA_036339375.1 Pseudomonadota bacterium
ACACTGGCCTCTCCTCCTGACCGACGCGCGCTTTGGGCAACCTATGCAATTGGGTTGTTTGGGATGGGTTATATCGATGTGTTTGTATTTTTAATGCCACTATATGGTTACGAACTTGGACTTAGTGCGGCGAAAATTGGAACTCTTGTAGGTGCACGTACATTTCTTTCTCTCCTGTTTTCCATACATGTAGGAAATTTATTAGATCGTTTTGGAACGGTCCGCGTGATGAAATACTTTGTCCTTTTGGCCGCTTTTGTTGCCCCAATTTATCCGCTTACAGAATCTTTTTGGGTCCTGCTAGTGTTACAAATGATCATTGGCGGTGCGGTTTCATTCGCTTGGGCAGGAGCCCAAACGCTAATAGCACAGCTAACAAATGGAGATGCGGAATATATAGGTCGTTTTTCTTTTGCTTCACGGATTGGGACTACAACGGCTCCCCTCGTTGCTGGAGTCATTTGGGATTTGGGGGGTGTATGGCCGGCCTATTTGCTTCCTTCTATTTGGGGGACTGTCTTGTTTGGAACACTTTTTTTGGCACCAAAGATAGAAATAAATTCTTCTCTAAATAAAACCGAGGAACAAACAAAAAATTTAAAGGCTACACCATTTTTAATTCGAGATTTATTGCCTAAATATTCTGACTATGTCCGTTCATTTTCAATGATGTTAATTCCTATAGTGGGAATTTCTGTAACAATCATGGTTCTGCGTATTTCAACATCGAGTGTCAATAATTCTTTATATGTAGTCTATCTGGATGGCATAGGTATGACTGGAACTATGATTGGTCTCCTTTTTGCCGCAATTGAAGCATCAAGCGGAATCGGTTCTTTGATGGGAGGGAGGGCTATAAAAATAGCTGATCCCCGCTGGTTAATGCTTTTTGGCACAGCGGCAACTATATTTTTTATTTCTATAACACCCCTTTTAGGAGGAATTTTTATTATTCTTTTGTTTGCTCAAATTTTTAGAGGCCTTTTACAGGGTGTAATTGAGCCCGTAATGTTTTCCGTTCAAGCCAAAGCAGTTAGGTCTCACGAACAGGGAGCCATTGTTGGACTTAGGCAGACAATGCACCGTCTTTCGGCCATAATTGTACCCCCCTTGATGGGTTTGATTGCTGATCAATGGGGCATTGAAGAAAGTTTTTTGATTTTGGGAGCGGGCTTACTTTTTTTATGCGTACTTGTAGGGCTTTGGGTCCGTAAAATACCAAACAATCCTTAATTTATTCGAAATTTAAAAAATTAAATTTATACGAGTTGATATAAATCGGCTTACCCTACTTCGATTTTAGGAGAAAAAATTGTCGATAAATTTGCCACCTTATAAGATTACAACCTGTAAAAGTTCACGGCGGGAGCCAGGAATGATGGTGTTTAATGTCCGATATGGAAGTGGAGCGCCACCCAATGATAACCGTGGATGGATTATTGCGATTGATCAAGTTGGACGAATCGTTTTCAGCTTAGCATTAGATGCCCCTACACAGGATATTAGGCAGCACCCAAATGGAAATATATTCTTTTCACAAACCGGCATAGGGCTAATTACCGAAATTGATCAAAGTGGTAATAAACTTCGTCAATGGCATGTGAGCGGAAAATGGAAAAGAAAGAAACCGCCTATCAATTCCATTCCCATTGACCTTCCATTAATACATCACACACTCAACGTGTTTCCTAACGGAAATTTACTTTTAAATAGTGCTGAAGGAAAAAATATCGAAAATTGGTACACTTCGGATATGGACCCCGAAGCACCCAGAGGAAATGCCTTAGTAATAGGGGATGTCTTCCATGAAATTGATTTGGAAGGAAAAAAAATTCGGGAATGGCACGCCTTTGATTTTTTGGATATAGAAAGAATTTGCTACGGCAGTCTAAGTAAATACTGGGAAAGACAGGGTTTTATTAATAGTAGAGACTGGTGCCACGCTAATGCTTCTTCCTACATAGCTATTGATGATAGTCTACTCATTTCATTTCGAACCCAAGACTGTATTTTAAAACTCGATTGTCAAACTAATGAAATTAAGTGGATATTAGGACCCCATGATAACTGGCGGAAGCCTTGGACAAAAAAATTACTAAGACCAGACCAAACCGTACAATGGCAGTACCACCAACACGATGCCTCTCTCACCCCGGAAGGTACAATTCTGTGTTTTGACAATGGTAATTTTCGTTCTAATCCCTTCAAACCAAAATTGTCGGCGACTAAAAATTATAGTCGTATTGTAGAATTTCAAGTGGATGAAGATGATCGTAAAGTAAAACAGCTTTGGTCCTATGGTGACGCCCAGGAGGACAGAATATACGCCTGTTACCAGGGAGGAGCTCTTAGGCTTCCACAAACTGGCAACAGTTTTATGACTTATGGAGGAATTTGCACTAAAGAAGGAGTTCCCTCCGATGATAATTCGAATTTTGGACGTTCCCGTTTAATAGAATTAACTCCAGAAAAAGAAATCGTTTTCGAGATATGGATCGATTCAAGTAGAGAAGTGCCCCCCCTTCCTCTCTCTAGCTTTCGTGCGGAACATGTTGTTATAAAATGACAAGTTGTAAATTATAGGGAGTCTATGAACGAAGTTTTGATTTAGTCAATTTCTATATTCGTTTTAACCAATTTAGAGTAACACTTAATACTTCTTCCTCTCGTTCCTTAAAATAATGGGCATCTGCATCAAACTCTCCGTTCCTAATGTCATTTAAAAGGTAATATTCTAAGTCGGAATTCGCTGCCTCCAATTTTTCTTGGGATGGGGGTAAAGTGGCGGGATAGGGGTCAGCAGGATCGCGAACCCCAAGAATTTTAATACCTGAAATTTTTTTTAAAATTTCAATTGGCACTGCCCTGCTTTCTGGACCTCGTTTATCTAGAAAGTTTTCGTATGTTTGGAGCAACGGCATACCTCCTTTTACCATAGGGGGTATTAAAAATGCTTCCATACCTAGCTCCAATTTTATCTTTCTCTCTGCTTCGTTAAGAATTTGTTGATATTCCTCTATCCCGCCGCAAATCGTAATTGACGCTGAACGAAGATCGCCAAGTGGTGCATACAGCAGCATTCCAGCCACCCTTGGATCATTTGTTTCACAAAGATAAAAGGGAGCGGTAACTGTTCCGTAACTATGGCCGCCCAAAATCACTTTTTCTGCACCCAAAGACACAAGAAAATTAATTCCCAAACCTTGATCTTTTGCAGCATCGGCTAGGCTGTGAAAGCCAAATTGTAAACCGTGGTCTCGTCTATTTAAGGAAAGGGTCGTATAACCTTCGGCAGCTAGTCTTGGGCCCAAAAATACAAATAATGAATTAAAAAATTCTGCTCCGGTTCCTGGAAAAAGAACAATTGCCATTTTGGAGATGTTCTCCTCGGGTTTCCAGACCACCCCATCCAAAAATATGTTTTGTCCTGCATCAAGACAAACAAGTTCTGTTATAACTTTTTGTGACATCGAATACCGCTGTGCAGTTTTAGGAAGGTTATTTAAAAAATTAAACGCAAAATTACATCTTTGAATTTTATAAAATTAAGAATAAAAAAACCTATACATGTTGTTAGCCGATTTTGACCGTAGACCAATGCTCAATTAATGAAGAAGATTCAGTAACATCACCAAGTAAAAACTCTACATTTTGTAATGTGGCGTCGTGCAGTTTCTTATTATTTCCGGCGACACAATCACGAGGTATTACCACATAATAGCCAAGATTAAATGCTTCCCTCAGAGTAGATTCAACGCAAATATTCGTTGAAACCCCTGTAATGACCGTAGTTTTTATAGAACGTCGTCGAAGATGATTGTCTAAAGAAGTTCCAGAAAATGCACTGTAGCGGTGTTTTTGTATCACGAGATCCTTCTCCTTTGGCTCAACATTATAAAATTCAGCTCCCCAAGTGCCATTCAGACAACGTTTTTCGTTGTTCGACTGTCCTCCTTTCATAATCATTGGTGCGGAAAGGTGCTCTAGATCATAAATAGCTTGAATCCAAACAATTAAAATTCCCGCTTTTCGTGCTACTTCGGTCAACTCCACATTGCGTTTTGCTAGAGATTCATTGGCTTGTGGATCACATCCAAATTTTTGACCTATATACCCCTCCGGAGCACAAAAGTCATTCTGTAGGTCTACAACCAGTACCGCAGTGTGTATCGGGTTAATTTTTTCTGTAAGCTCATATAAAATTTTGTCCATTTAATTCACCTTCCCGATCATACAATGCCTGCAAAAATTTTGGCTTAGTTTATTTACCAATGTGAAAGTTTTTGATTTTTTTCCAAACTAAGGACGCTTTACTCCCTGGCTTGCCGAAAACCGGTGGGGTTGCCGTTAAAACCAAAAGCTCCTCTTCAAAGGATACAGAACGAACAGTAGTGGTACCGACTAGGTCTGAATTAGAAGCCAATTCTATATGATGAAAAACCTCATTTTCTTTAATTTCAAAGTCACCAAAATAGCTGAAATATGAACCGTCAGACTGTTCGGTAGCAGTGGCCATATGCCCATCGGTTGTGTACTCTATACGCCCAGTTTTGGGAGCATCCTCCTTTCGGCCTGGCTTTCCATTTTCATCGGTAAAACGAAAAGCATGCAACCGCCAAGTACCGATCATTTGTTTATCAAGCATCCATTTTCCTTTTCGAAACGTTATTTACAAAAAATTAACCAAAATTTTCAGGTGGTTAATTTTAACCACTTTAACGGTCTAAAAAAAATCAAAATTTAATTGGTTGCATCATCTTAAGATGCATTGAAAATTCTCCAGGTCAAAATTCAGAAGGATCCTCTGCCCTAATTTCATTTGGAAGGAGAAAATAATTTTACTAACTTAATCCAAAAACCTTATAACTTCTTCGTCCGTTGGAAAACGACCAATATCAAGTTTGGAAAAAACTAAAGAGCCATCTCGGATTATTTCAAAAGCTCCCACACGGCCAGGTTTAATTTCAGCCTTATCAGCCTTTAGTTTAAGCAGATCCTTCACACGGAGGGCATCGGGTTTGTAATTTCATAGGCGGCAATATTCTATTAGAAAATTCATTAAACACTCTTTTAATTTAAAATGTGTAATACCTGTTAGTTTAAAGCGTTCATCTTCTTCGTTT
>JAYZBC010000043.1:0-31561 GCA_036339375.1 Pseudomonadota bacterium
TTTTTGCTTAACAAAATTTCCAAAGACGTATCTAACAACTAAAAATAAGCCAGACGCCCCAAGGGTAGCCCCCAAAACAGTTAACGTAGACCCGAGAACGGGCCCAAAAAGCAAACCACTGGCTATTGTAAGTACAAAAACCCCGGGAACAGAAAATAAGGTAAGAAAAGCGTACAACGACACATACAAAGACCAGGAAAACACACTTGCTTTATCTACAAATTCGGCCAAAACGTATCTATTTTCTTTTAATGTTTCTAGAGATAAATACTTATCAAAATCCAAAAGAAAAAATGCAAACAAAACAGCCAAAAAAACAAAGAACAAGACCGTTTTAAATAAAGCCAAACTAATTTGGATTTTTTTTTTAGTTACATAAAACATCCTTTGTTCCATTTAGGATTTTTAAAATTCACCAAAATTTTTGGTTTACTACCTCGTAAATCTAAAACATTAGGTTTTTAGTCGGTAAGTAAAGTTTTTTTTACCGTGTCGTGGCATTCAAATTGCAAAATTTATTGAATAATGCTAACTAAATTAGTAGTTCATCAAAAGAGTGTGTTACACCCAATTGACTTCGAGCTGATGAAACACTATACAGCGAACTCTTTTAGATCCGTATCTTAAGCAGAGTTGTAACGTGAAACGTACATATCAACCTAGCGTTCTTGTTCGAAAACGAAGACATGGATTCCGGTCTCGCAAGGCTACTGTGGGTGGACGAAAGGTACTCGCTAATCGCCGTGCGCGTGGCCGAAAACAGTTGTCTGCATAGGTGATGGTTGAGGCGCCCAAGCGCCTGAAATACCGGCGTCAATTTCTCCATGTTGCCAGGAAAGGGCAAAAATACGCTACACCTGGGCTTGTTTTACAAGCAAGAAAACGATCTCAACTAGATCCAGAAATTGGGAAGGACGAAATACGCGTCGGATATACTGTAAGCCGAAAGGTTGGTAAAGCCGTTTTAAGGAATAGGGCAAGACGGAGACTTCGCGCAGCAACTGAAATAGTGTTAAAAGAACATGGTTTAGGTGGTTACGATTATGTCGTAATTGGTCGGGCTAAAACTCCAGGTCGCCAGTTTGGTGCACTGATAGAAGATCTGGACTTCGCATTAAAAAAACTTGGGATATGGAAAGATAAACCCCAAAAAGGTCAATAAGTTTTCAGAGAAAGTAGTAAATTATGAATCCCTTGTTTTTAATTGTGCGTTCTTTCATTTTCGGGTTATTAAAAATGTATCGGTGGTTATTATCACCAATATTACCATGTAGTTGCAGGTATTTGCCTACCTGCTCAGAGTATGCATTAGAGGCAGTTCAGAAGTACGGTGTCCTTGGCGGTACTTGGTTAACTATAAAGCGGATTTTAAAATGCCATCCCTGGGGGGAAATGGGACATGACCCAGTTCCTAGCAATTCAAAAAACGTAAAGCCATAATAATGGACCAACGAAATCTAATTATGGCTATCATAGCCTCAGTTACCATCCTTTTAGGATGGCAATTTTTATATGAACAACCGCGAATTGAAAAACAAGCTGCAATCAAAAAAAACACCCAAATACAAAACAAAGTAAATCAGCAAGAAACACCTGACATCGGGCAGAAACATCAAGAAGAAAGTAAAGATGGCGTAATTGCCCCCAAGCCATCGCTCCAAGATGCGAACAAACGGGTACCATTCCCGAATTCCGGCGCGGAACCCCCTACAGCACCGGTCGCAGGCCTCCCCACTGCGCCAACCATTCCACCAAGAGAGGCCGTAATTGGTCAAATGCCGAGAGTAAAAATTAGCTCGCCCCGATTAAGAGGTTCCATTCGCTTAAAGGGTGCGCAGCTAGATGACCTCATTTTTAACGATTACCGTGAAACCATAGACCCGAACAGCAAAGAGATCGCTTTACTTTCTCCGTCTGGTGCCCCTAACCCATATTTTGCTCAATTCGGTTGGGTATCCGCCGACCCAAACGTCAGACTTCCAACATCGGAAACTATATGGTCCACAAACGGAGTTTCTTTATCCCCGGGTAAACCCTTAATCCTGAGATGGGATAATGGTCAAGGAATTAGGTTTATTAAAACAATCACGCTGGACCAAAATTATATGTTCACGGTTGCCCAAAGAATAGAAAACCACGGAGAAAACAATGTTACACTTTACCCCTACGGATTGATTTCAAGAACGGGTACACCTGAAACACTTGGATTTTTTATACTCCACGAAGGGCTGCTAGGTGTTTTTGATGGACAGTTAAAAGAAGTCGATTACGACGATTTAAAGGAGGTTGGCAAAATCCAACAAACAACACAGGGTGGATGGCTGGGAATCACCGACAAATATTGGCTGGTCGCTCTAATACCGGATCAGAAGGCCAACTTTCAAACATTTTTCCGACATAATACACACGAAAAACTTGACAAATATCAGGTTGATTATCTTGGCACAGCCCAGACTGTAGGCTCTGGTACTTCTTTAACAGTGAAAAACCTGTTATTTGCCGGCGCAAAAGAAGTCCGATTGCTCGACGATTATGAAAAACAACTTTCTATATCTCGGTTTGACCTGGCAATTGATTTTGGCTGGTTTTATTTCCTAACGAAACCAATTTTTTATGTACTGGAATATTTTGCAAAATTTTTAGGTAATTTTGGGCTTGCCATTTTATTTTTAACTGTACTGATTAAATTGGCATTTTTTCCGCTTGCCAATAAATCCTATCGTGCAATGAGTAGGTTGAAACAACTTCAACCGAAAATGATGCAGATACGTGACCGTTTTAAAGAAAACAAAACTAAACAAAACGAAGCTATGATGCAGCTTTATAAAAAGGAAAAGGTCAATCCCGCGGCCGGTTGCCTGCCGATGATAGTACAGATTCCGGTATTTTTTGCTCTTTATAAAGTACTTTTTGTCTCAATCGAAATGCGTCACGCCCCATTTTTCGGTTGGATCCAAGATTTATCGGCTCCTGATCCAACGTCTTTATTTAGCTTATTTGGTTTAATACCATGGACCCCTCCAGAATTTTTAATCATTGGTATTTGGCCTCTCCTCATGGGAATAACGATGTGGTTGCAGCAAAAGCTTAACCCACCGCCAGCCGATCCAATGCAAGCCAAGATTTTTATGTTTTTACCTATTATGTTCACTTTCATGCTTGCTCGTTTTCCCGCCGGTTTAGTTATTTATTGGGCGTGGAACAATATTTTGTCTATAGCGCAGCAATGGGTCATCATGAGACGAATGGGTGTTAAGATTAACCCTTAAGCTTAGCGAGGTTACGAAACACAAATGGTAATTTGTTGTATTGAACGTTAATATGGCCTTACATATTGAAACAAATAAGGAAAGCGTAGAGTTCGGAAGAAAGGTCTTTGCGGGAGAGTGCAAGTTTTTTGCCGGTTCCAACGCTCTGCAAAACTTGCCAATTGAGAGTTTACCAGAAATAGCTTTTGCGGGTCGTTCTAATGTTGGAAAATCTAGTTTGATAAATGCGTTAACTCAACAATCAGCCTTAGCAAGAATTTCCAAAACACCAGGTCGGACACAGCAGATAAATTTTTTTGATCTTTCTAATAAATTAATACTAGTAGACTTGCCGGGGTATGGGTATGCGAAAGCTTCTAAATCAAAAATAAGTGGGTGGACCCAGTTAGTTCATTCCTATTTGAAAGGAAGACCTACATTAAATCGGATTTGTCTCCTGATTGATTCCCGTCACGGGATTAAACCAAGTGACAAAGCTTTAATGACAACGCTTGACCAAAACGCGGTAGTTTATCAAATAGTATTGACCAAAGTTGATAAAATTTCTCCTCAGGAAATGGAAACAAAAAAAAATGAAATCAGTTTGCTTTTCACTTTGCATCCAGCGGCACACCCAGAAATTATTGAAACGAGCTCACAAAATTTTTGTGGTATACCAAAATTGCGTGCTTCTTTGGCAGCGCTAACAGCTCCAGACCAATTTCGATGAATTCAGTTTTTACGAAACCAGAGTTTAATGGCAAAAAAAAAGAATAATTTTGGCAAGGAAGAAAGAGATTATTGGCTTGATAAGGCCAAAACACTCTCGGAAGCCCTCCCCTATATGCGGACTTATACAGGCAAAACTTTTGTAATCAAATACGGTGGGCACGCTATGGGTGATTCTAAACTCGCCCGGCATTTTGCACGTGATGTTGTCCTCCTTAAACAAGTAGGTATCAACCCCATCGTCGTGCACGGTGGTGGCCCTCAGATTGGACAAATGCTCGACCGACTCAAAATAAAAAGTTCATTTGTTGATGGTTTGCGTGTAACCGATGCAGAAACGGTGGAAGTTGTCGAAATGGTGTTAGCAGGTAAAATCAACAAACAAGTTGTTTCAGCCATCAACGAAGCTGGGGGTACCGCAATTGGCTTATCGGGAAAAGATGGAGAGCTAATCCGTGCTGACAAACTGAAACGGAAACAAAGGGACCCCGATTCCAACATTGAAAAAATAGTAGATCTCGGATTTGTTGGTGAACCGGTGCAAATTAAAACGGAAGTTCTTGAAGCCTTAGAATCATCAAATTTGACACCAGTAATTGCACCGCTTGGCATTGGCCCGAAGGATATAACCTACAACATTAATGCCGATACTGCGGCCGGCGCTATAGCAGCAGCGGTGGGCGCTGAAAGGTTACTAATGTTGACCGATGTGGCAGGTGTTTGTGACAAAAACGGTGCGCTGATAGCAGAAATGACTAGTATTCAAGCCCAATCAAACATCCAAAATGGCACAATCAAAGACGGGATGGTTCCTAAAGTTGAAACCTGCCTCAAGGCAGTGAATGAGGGTGTTAAGGCAGCAGTAATCTTAGACGGAAGAGTACCCCATGCTTTAATATTAGAAATATTTACAGAACACGGCGTTGGTACCCTCATACGTTGACCAAAAAGTGTTTGATCCACCACGAAAAAATGTGACAAAAACTACGGTCTCAGAAAATAAAAGGGCGATCATTTTTGACCTTGATGGTACACTGGTCGATACCTTGCCGGATATTGCGCTTATTCTTAATCGAGTTTTGGTTGAGCAAGGGTTAAGGCAACTAACACAAGCTGAAATACGCCTAATGATTGGTAACGGAGCACAACAACTTATTAAAAAGTCATTCCGAAAGTTCCGCCTGGACGCTAATGACAACCGCATGAATAGTACCCTGAACCGTTTTATGGATTATTATTCGGCTAACCCTGTTGTTCATTCCAACCTTTTTTCAGGAGTGGTGAACACTCTTAAAATTCTTCAAAATAAGGGTTTCGCTTTAGGAATTTGTACAAATAAACCACAAAAAATCACAGAACGGCTATTAGAAGAATTCTCAATTCGCAATTTTTTTGGTAATGCCGTTATAGGTGGTGATACATTGACAGTGAGAAAACCCAATCCCAAACATCTATTGGCAGTTGTAAAAAAAACTTTATCTACACCAAAAAATACCATTATGGTCGGCGATAGTGTTGTCGATGTAACTACTGCAAGAAATGCAAAAATCCCAATTATTATTGTTGATTTTGGTTACACAGCCATTTCTCCTAAACAGCTAGGAGCTGATATTGTGATGTCCAAATTTAAAGATTTACCTGGTCACATAGAAAATTTAATTCAAAAATTTAATTAAATTGGTTTTCTTTGATAAGATTGGAAAATGAAAATAAGCAAAATTTTTTATTGGCGTTTAAAAATTTAAATTGTAAAAGATAAAATTTCAGCCGGTTTGAGAACAATATATGGTTGTTCAACAAATAATTTTTAAAAGATAAGTTCAGATATCGTCAAATTTTTGGAATGATTCCTAAATCACTGGTAAAAGTTTCAATGAGTTTTATTCGAGTGAATTTTTGATGAAATAGAATTTTAGGTAATGAACAACAAAAAGATAGAAAAATTCAACTCACATGACCCGAGGAATTTTAAAAAGATAAATGCCTGGGTTTTTGATCTTGATAACACACTCTACCAAGTAACCCAAAAATTGCTAAAAAACATTGATGAACATATGGGTGCTTTTGTAGCAAACTACTTAAACACGAGCCGCGAAGAAGCACACAGAATTCAAAAAACTTATTTCCGGAAATATGGGCTCACCTTGCGTGGGCTAATGATTCATCATGGACTGGATCCAGAACAATACTTTGAAGAAATGAAACCAATGGATCTTAACGAAATACCGCCCAATCCGATACTTGGGAAAGCCATTTCCCATTTAGCTGGTCGTAAATTTATTTATACGAATGCATCGGAGAAACACAGTAGGTTAGTATTAGAAAGACTAGGCATGGAAAATGTTTTCGAAGGCATTTTTGATATCCAAGCCGCAAACTACATTCCGAAACCAGCTATCGAAAGTTATAAACTTCTTTGCAAAAGACATAATTTTGATTCTCAATGTGCCGTCATGATTGACGATATAGCACGAAACTTAGAACCAGCGGCAAATATAGGCATGACCACGGTTTGGAAAAAAACTGGTGCTGAATGGGCAAAGAACACTTTAGAAGAACACTATATAGATCACACTATAAGTGATTTATTTGGCTGGATAAAAAATTTAACTCCGAAAACACCTTCAAAATGTTGACAGGGAATTGATGCCAACTATTGTGCAGTCCTCGTTTTGAGTAGGTTTAAAATATAAAATTGGTAAGGAAAAATGAACGCAGCCAACCTTCAAATGACTATTGATCAAGCTTGGGAGGAACGTAATACCATTTCCCCGGAAACAACGGGAAAGGTAAAAGATGCGATTGAGGAGGCTTTGAATGGACTTGATATAGGCACCTATCGTGTAGCAAAAAAATCCGAGAAAGGTTGGGAAGTAGCACAATGGCTAAAAAAAGCGGTTTTATTGTCGTTTAGACTTTATGACAACACTTCTATGCCAGGTGGCCCAAAAGACCCCCGTCGAGGAGACACCCCGTGGTATGACAAAATTTCTCCGAAATTTTCTGGTTGGAATGACACTCAATTTAAAAAGGCGGGTTTCAGGGCAGTACCAAATTGTACGGTTAGGAGGGGAGCATATATCGCACCAGGTGTGGTTTTGATGCCAAGCTTTGTCAATATTGGAGCCTACGTTGATTCTGGCACGATGATTGATACCTGGGCTACTGTTGGTTCATGCGCCCAAATTGGTCAAAATTGTCATATTTCCGGTGGTGCTGGCATTGGTGGAGTGCTGGAACCCCTTCAGGCTCAACCGGTAATCGTTGAAGATAATTGCTTTATTGGTGCCCGGTCAGAAATAGCGGAGGGAGTAATTGTGGAGGAAGGGGCAGTTCTTTCAATGGGTGTTTATTTAGGTGGTTCTACGAAAATTGTTGATCGTCAAAGCGGGGAAATTCATTTTGGACGCGTCCCAGCCTATTCGGTTGTTGTCCCTGGGTCCCTGCCTCCTTCGAAAAATGACGAGGTTGTAAATGGGCCTAGCCTGTATTGTGCGGTAATTGTGAAACGTGTAGATGAGCAGACACGTTCCCGTACTTCAATAAATGATTTGTTACGCGATTGACTACCATCATTGATGCCACATCTCTAGCGCAAGCATTAATACGCTGCCCAAGTGTTACCCCTAAAGATGAAGGGGCCCTAAGTATATTGGAAGAAAGTTTAAAATCTCTTGGTTTTACCTGTCATAGAATGACTTTCTCCGATGTTAACACCCCAGATGTAGAAAACATTTATGCTCGTATAGGGACACAAAGTCCCAACTTTTGTTATGCGGGACACACTGATGTAGTCCCAATTGGGGACCAAGAGGGTTGGACTGTGGAGCCGTTTGGAGGTCGTGTAATTGATGGCACCCTATTTGGCCGAGGCGCAACTGATATGAAAGGCGGTATAGCTTGTTTCATTTCCGCTGTTTCACAATTCCTATCAAAAAGAGAAAAAAAAATTGGCGGTTCTATTAGCTTACTAATAACTGGTGATGAAGAAGGTCCTTCCATCAACGGTACTCGCAAGGTTTTGGATTGGTTAAAAAAACGTGGAGAGACATTGGATGCCTGTTTAGTCGGTGAACCCACTAATCCTAATAAACTTGGGGAAATGGTTAAAATTGGTCGAAGGGGATCTTTATCTGGTTGGCTAACCGTCCATGGGACACAAGGACATACAGCTTATCCCCACCTTGCAGAAAATCCATTACCCCGCCTTGTTGCAATGCTTGCAGCCATTACGTCAGAATCATTAGACTCTGGAACAGAACATTTTCAGCCATCAAACCTTCAATTAACAACAATAGACGTAGGCAATCCAGCTACAAACGTAATCCCTAGCAAAGTAACTGCAGCGTTTAATATTCGATTTAATGATCTACATACAAGCAAATCACTCATCAAATTTCTAAAACAAAAATTTGATTCTGTTGGTGGCAAATACGAAGTAAAGTTTAAAATTACAGGAGAAGCCTTTTTAACACCTCCAGGACGATTAAGTGATTTACTTTGCGATGCCATAAAAAAAACAACAGGTTTAGAACCTACCCTTAGTACAACAGGTGGAACATCAGATGCCCGTTTCATAAAAGATTTTTGCCCAATCGCCGAATTCGGATTAATCAGTCAGTCCATGCACAAAGTAGATGAAAACGTGCAAATTTCTGACATAAAACAACTAACAGAGATCTACAGAACTCTACTCAACGGCTATTTTCCAGAATGATTCTGATGTCTGAGCTTTACCGCTCTCTTTCAGGAGCATTGCGGCTCGCATGTTTTAAGCAAGATGGTATTTTATTTTTTGAAAACACGGTAACGGCCTTTTGGCGCTCATTTTGGGCGGCAGCAATTGCTTTTCCTCCATATGCTTTCCTGCTCTTTATTCGAGTAGAACCAAGTATCATTAACGTTGGGCCTTCGACAGCAATACTCATTCATTGTATTGCCTATGTAGCAGGTTGGTTTGCCTTCCCATTGGTCATGTTTTACCTTTGTAACCTTATAAATCGGCAAACACATTTTTGTAGATACTGTGCTGCTCACAATTGGGCAGCTTTGTTACAAATTGTTGTAATGCTAGTTATTACATCTGTTGATCGGAGCGGAATGATCACACCTGGGCTAGCAGGTACCATTACTATGATTTTGATTATTTTGATATTTTTTTACCAAGGATTTATTGCACGTGTTGGGCTGCAAATTTCAATTTTTGGATCAATTGGGATCGTGGTGACCAATTTGTTAGTAGGTCTCATCATTGAACTGTGGGCTACCAAGCTCCTTTCAGGTCAAAAAGTACTTTTTGGATAAGAAACATTCTTCAAAAACAAGCCCTCTGGTGGTGCAGTGGGACCAGCTGCATTTCTGTCACATGCCTTCAATACCGCAGCAAAATCATTCACAGTCCATTTACCCTCACCAACTAGTTTAAGGGTCCCTACTATATTTCTAACTTGATGATGTAAGAAGGATGGTGCTCTCACTAAAATTTCAATTTTTTCTTCTATTTTATTAACTTTAAGAGTGGAAAGAGTTTTGACGGGAGAACTGGCCTGACATTGTTTTGCACGAAAGGAGGTAAAATCATGTTTACCAATCAAAATTTGAGCCGAATCATGCATCGCCATGGCATCCAAGGGTGTTGTTATTTTCCAAGCTCTATTTTTATCTACAGCTAAAGGGGCGGATCTGTTGATAATGCGATAAATATAAACCCTCTCTTTAGCAGAGAAGCGCGCATGAAACTGATCTGTTGTTTTTTCAACTGAAAGAACCGATATAGGAAAAGATCTTAAATGGGCATTGATTGCGTTACGAACCGTCTCAGCTTTAAAACGACGTTTTATATCCACGTGTGCAACTTGCCCATAGGCGTGGACCCCTGCATCCGTTCTTCCTGCTCCTTGCGCTAAAACTTTTTCGCCGCAAAATTTTCCTATAGCATCTTCAATTGTTTCCTGAATTGAACGCCCGTTTTTTTGCCTTTGCCAACCCACAAAACCTGTTCCATCGTATTCGATTAAAAGTTTAAAACGGGTCATGGCGTTTTTGAATGAGGTAAAGCAAGGATTGTCCCGGTTTGCAATTTAAAGCCTCTAAAAAACGCGCTTGCTTCGACGGGCCGCTTACCGGGTCTTTGCATTATTTCTAACTTTAGCGAACCAGATCCGCAGGCAATTGTCGCGGGTTCAATAACTGTACCAGGATTTGCACACCCTTTATCTAAAGCTTGACCGGCCAAAACCCTAATTTTGTTTTTTTTGTAATTAAACCAAGTACCTGGCCAAGGGTTTAGAGCTCGAATGTTACGGGCCAGTTGGTATGCGTTTTCTCTCCAATCGAGCTCTCCTTCTTTTGGATGAATTTTTTTTGCATAAATAACACCCTTCTCAGGTTGCGGGATAGGTTCAATTTCTTTGCTAAATAAAGAGTTTAAAAGTCCCGGAAGCAATTTAGCACCTACGTTTCCAAGCTGGTCTTGAAGTTCTCTGAGCCCGGTGGTTGGTTGAATTTGAATTTTCTGTTGTCTAAGTATCGGGCCAGTATCAAGCCCTTTATCCATTCGAATAACTGAAACACCTGTTTCTGCGTCTCCGGCCATAATTGCACGTTGCAAGGGCGCTGCACCGCGCCAACGCGGTAAAAGTGACATGTGAATGTTCAAGCACCCCAAAGGAGGTGCGGTCAAAATCTTTGGAGGTAAAATTAAACCATAAGCGACTACCACCACCGCTTCCGCTTTTAAATCCAGAAATTCTGCTATGATTTCCTTTGATTTCAAATTATGTGGTGTTCGAACAAGGATTCCCGTTTCTTTTGCAAGAGCCTGTACAGGTGAAACTCGTACTTTTTGGCCACGTCCTGCTGGTCTGGGTGGCTGAGTGTAAGCACAAATGACTTCGTGTTGTTTTTTTATTAGCGCTTTGAGGGTAGGCACCGCAATTTCGGGTGTGCCCATAAAGATTATACGCATTGAAGGCATATTATTTACGTTTTTTGGCCTCCGTCTTTTTTTGTTTTTTCATTTTTCTGAGAATTATATTTTTCTTTAAAAATGATATATGATCAACAAATAGCACTCCATCTAAATGGTCCATTTCGTGTTGAATACATGTGGATAAAATTCCTTCCGCCTCAATTTCCCTCTGTTTGTTTTCACTATCCGAATAACGTACTCGAACGCGGGCGGATCTACCTATTTGTACATAATGCGTGGGAAAAGAAAGACAGCCCTCATCATAGGTAGCAAGCTCCTCCGAGGCTTCAATAATTTCGGGATTTATAATTTTCAAGGGATTTGGTTTTTCATCTTGTTTTGCTACATCAATGACAATTATTCTTTTCAGAATAGAAACTTGGGGGGCCGCTAAACCCACACCAGGGGCCTCATACATTGTTGCCAGCATATCATCCATTAGCTGCTTAATTTCACTGGTCACCCACTCCACTTTTTTGCATTTTTTTTTAAGAATAGGATCAGGGGCCTTAATGATAGGGAGTATAGCCATTACTATTAACTTAACTTTCTTTTCATAAAAGAGGAAGAATACGTAGGCCTCTCAAAACCATCCGTCAAGAAGTGTATAAACATACAAAAACCTCTTGATTCGGAGTCTCATGCTATAATTCATTCCATAGGTCTCCTTAAGTGAGCAGTTTTGGATTTTTTTAAAATGGACCTTTGGTTTCAAATTGCACTTGGTTTAGCTACTGTCTTTGGCACAGGAATTTTGGTGTTGCTATTCCTTTGGAATCGAACCGGAGGTTCACCCCAATCTGAACTCATGGGTCGTTTAACACAATTAGCAGAAAGTAACGCTGCACAACAAACTCATCTCGCAGAAAGATTGCAGGCACAAGAGCGTTCTTTGAGTAAGACTTTGGACGATAGGCTTACAAATCTGACACATCGAATAGGACAAACCCTGCAGCAAAGTTCAACTAAAACTGGGGAAACAATGGCGAAGCTCCAAGAGCGACTAGCAGTCATTGATACTGCACAAAAAAATTTAACGGAATTATCTGGAAAAGTTGTGGGTTTACAAGATATTTTATCAAATAAACAGGCACGCGGTACTTTTGGAGAAATTCAACTCCAGGATTTAGTGCGAAATGCTCTTCCCCCTTCTGCTTACGCCTTTCAAGTTACTCTCAGCAATAGCCGACGGGCCGATTGTTTGATTCATCTCCCCAACCCACCTGGTTCAATTGTTATTGATGCAAAATTTCCTTTGGAAGGTTATCGGACGCTTATAAATGCCAAAACTCAAAGCGATAAGAATTCTGCTCGACGCCAATTAACGACTGACATTCACAAACATGTTAGCGACATTTCCAAACGCTACATTTTGCCCGGTGAAACAGCAGAATCTGCATTGATGTTTCTTCCGTCCGAAGCTGTTTATGCGGAACTCCATGCCAACTTTGTTGAAGTAGTTGAAAAATCTTATTCTCTTCGCGTTTGGATTGTTTCGCCAACGACCTTAATGGCCACACTAAACACAGTTCGAGCCATCCTTAAAGATGCCCAAATGCGTGAGCAGGCTGACGTTATTCAGCAAGAGGTCATGAAGATGTTACGTGATGTGGCACGGTTAGATCAAAGGGTGGAAAATTTGGAAAAACATTTTAGCCTAGCGGAAAAGGATTTGAAGGAAATTCGCGTTTCTGCTGAAAAAGTTACGAACCGAGGCGAACGAATTACTGAAATCGAACTCAGTGGGTCTTCTAAAATCGAAGCAACCGAAAATGATACCATTGCAAGTGATCAAACTGTTCATCAAATTGAGAAATAGGATCTCCACTTAAACTTATTGCAACTCAAACTGTTTTCTAATTTATCCGCACAAAACTACAATATTAAAAATTTTGTCGAGCCTTAAGGGCTGCAGAAAGTGTCCCATCATCTAAATAGTCCAGTTCACCACCAACTGGTACTCCATGCGCTAAACGTGAAACACTGACACCAGTTTGTGCCAATCGATCTGCAAGGTAATGGGCCGTCGTCTGGCCATCAACTGTGGCAGAGGTGGCTAAAATTATTTCCGATATTTCTGATGACCTTGCTCTAATTATTAGGGGAGAAATAAAGAGGTCTTCGGGCCCACGACCATCAAGTGCAGACAGGGTACCACCAAGAACGTGATAACGCCCTGAAAAAACATTTGCCCTTTCTAGTGCCCAAAGATCTGCTACGTCTTCAACCACACAAATTACCGCCGGATCTCTTTTTGTGTCAGTACAAATCGAACAGGGTTCGATGACATCAATATTAGCACACTTCGTACAAACTCTCATTGAATTTGCCAATTCATCTAACCCTTTAATTAAAGGCAGGAGTAGATTTTCGCGATGTTTAGTCAAAAACAAAACCGCTCGTCTCGCAGATCGAGGTCCAAGTCCTGGCAATCTAGATAAATTTTTTATTAACTGATCTAATATATCGATTGTCATAGGCCCAAAATCTAAAAAGTGAGTTGTTTTCGAAAATTTTAAATTGGCAAATTAAAACCAGGGGGTAAATTGAGGCCACCGGTAATACGCGTCATCTCCTCTGTGACACGACTTTCTACCTTTGCTTTGGCATCGTTAAATGCAGCTGTAATTAAATCTTCTACAACCTCAGAGTCATCAGAATTAAATAAAGAGGGATCGATGTGTAAGTTGCGCATTTCACCTTTACCATTGAGAGTAACAGAAACTAAACCACCACCGGAATTACTAGATATTTCTATGGAAACAAGTTTTTCCTGCATTTCTTGCATTTTTGATTGCATTTCTTGAGCTTGTTTCATCATTTGGCCTAAATTTTTCATGCTAAATCCTTATCAACAACTTTATCGTCTTTTAAGAGAATTTCTTTCCTTTGTCCGTGAAAACCCTTCGGTTCGCCCTCCATAACTGCTTTTACTTTTGCACCGGGGAATACATCAAGGGCTGCCTGAACGAGCGGATGATTTTTTGCTTCTATGTCACGTGCCTCTTTGTCAGCGTCTGATTGCTCACGCAAAGTTGGTTTCCCGATTTCATCACTCAAAACAATTGACCATTTTTCTCCTGTCCACTTACTAAGTAATGTGGAAACTCGGTTAGCAAAATCAGACGGCACTTCAGAATCTACGGTAATTTCTATCTGACCTTTTTCGAACCGAACTAACCGAACATAATTCATTAATATTGCATGGAGAGTAGCTTCACGATGTTCTGCAAAGAGTCCTACCAATTCGTTGAAATCTGTTGGGCTCTCCCACTGATTCGACTCACTACTTTCGTCCTGAATGGCAATTTCCTTTTCAGAAGTATGATTTGGTGACTCACTGTCATTTAAATGTTTCTCTCCTAAAATATTTTCTTCTGCTGTTTGCAACCCCCTACTTTTAGGGTCTTTTTTTATTTGGCTATGTTTTTGTTCAAGATTTTTTTTTTCGACACTTGGTAAAATTTTTTCTTTTTCTACACTCCGCACTAATTCCTCTGGGGTGGGCAACTCCGACATGTAGGCTAATCGAATTAACACCATTTCAGCCGCTTGAAAAATTTGGGGAGAGCTTTGAACCTCGCTAATCCCTTTCAGAAGAAGTTGCCATGTCCTCCCGAGAGTTGAAATTGACAACTCCTTAGCGAGGGTCACTCCGTGCTCTCTATCAAGCTGTGAAATACCTTGTGCTTCTGAAACAGTTGGTGAAATTTTTATTCTAGTCAACCAATGGGTGAGCCCCAACAAATCCTGCAACACCAAAGCAGGATCAGCGCCTGAATCATAGAGCTCCCTAAAAATATCGAGGGCTTTACTAATAGAACCTTCCATCAAAACTTGAAATAAATCATACAAGCGCCCAGAATCGGCAAGGCCGAGCATGTTTCTAACAACCTCTTCAGAGACTATCTCAGTGTGATTTATCCCCGAATGGGCAAATGCCTGATCCAATAACGACAACCCATCCCTCACAGATCCATCAGCTGCCCTTGCGATCATGCCGAGTGCACCTTCAGACAATGAAATGGATTCTTTTTCCATGATTTCGGTTAAATGTTTAATCAGCGTTTCATTTCCCACACGCCTCAAATCAAACCGTTGGCACCGAGATAAAACGGTAACTGGTATTTTTCTCGTTTCGGTAGTTGCAAAAATGAACTTCACATGCTCTGGCGGCTCTTCCAAAGTTTTTAGCAAAGCATTAAATGCGTTTACAGAAAGCATATGGACTTCATCGATGATGTAAACCTTAAAACGTGCTTCAACTGGCCGATACCGCACACCATCAATTAACTCACGAATATCGTTAACACCAGTTCTGCTCGCTGCATCCATTTCAATGACATCAACGTGGCGGTCCTCTGAAATTGCAATGCAGTGATTACAAACACCACAAGGGGCGGGTGTCGGACCTCTTGTTTCGTCCTCGCCTATACAATTTAAAGAACGAGCAATAATTCGGGCAGTCGTAGTTTTTCCAATACCCCTAACACCGGTTAAAATAAAAGCGTGGGGTAACCGATCGGCTTTAATAGAATTGGTTAACGTACGAACCATCGCGTCTTGGCCAATAAGTTCCTTGAACGTTGCTGGCCGATATTTTCGCGCCAAAACTTGGTACCTTTGCCCTTCTTGATTATCCTTTTCCGACATCTGTAAGAATTTTCTTTCCAGTTATTGAAAATTAAAAGCCAATTACCTGATACGCAGTGGGAGGTCGGACTGGTGACCCGGGAGAACTCGTTACGGCTGCTTTCTTCCGAATCTGACCGGGTTGGCGAGCATCCCGTCCACCGCCGACCTCCCAACTTAAGTATATCAGGATTCCGCCAATCTACCCAAGGTGCTATATAACATTAGGTTGGATTGCGCCAAAGTTATCTCTGTGCGAGGCTTCAATTATGAAAACACCAAACTTTTTTGCGGAAACCGGGCTTGAACGGACGGCTGAGCGTCGTATTGATTCAGAATGGCTACAGGAGCTCCTTCACGCATCAAAAACTCGTTTTTTGCCCATTTGGCGAAACCAAAATCTCCTTCAGAAAGGTTCTAAAAACCCAATACCCGTTAGACTAACTTTTGAGGAGGTAAAGGTCGTTTTAAAAGGGGGGCACTCAGCTGTTTTTTTAGGTCTCCGAGACGGATTGGCGTTTTTTGCTCTTGATATTTCCCATTTGAGAGATCCTTATGAACTACCAGCTATCAAAAAGACTGGAAATTTTAATGACATTAGGGAAATTAGCCTACAAATACCACGTCAAGATGGTGGCCTTTTAGCCTACGCACGGGCAATAACGCATTGGCATCAAACACATAAATTTTGCGGACGTTGCGGAAAAGAATGTGAAGCACGCGAAGGAGGGCATATGCGCCAATGTATAAATCCAGACTGTAAAACTCAGCATTTTCCGCGAACTGACCCAGCCGTAATTATGCTGGTAAGCAACAACGATAAGATAATTCTAGCACGAAAAAAAGGTTGGCCGGAGGATCGTTATTCAATTCTTGCAGGATTTGTAGAACCTGGGGAATCCCTGGAAGGGGCCGTCAGGCGTGAAGTTTTAGAAGAGGTTGGGGTTCACATAAACAACATTAGATATCATTCATCGCAACCTTGGCCATTTCCCTCAAATTTAATGTTAGGATTTTTTGCGGATGCCAAAAATACTGATTTAAAAATTTGTGATGAAGAGCTGGAGGACGCACGATGGTTCAGCAGGGAAGAGTTAATAGAAGAGGCAAAACTATATGAAAAAAAGCCTCACTCCGTTTCTATAGCACGGCGTCTGATAGCTGAATGGGCTTTAGGCTATAATCACTAAACCTTTTGGTTTTTTCTTCTGTAGGCATCCGCAGGATAAGTACCCAGGATACGAACCTCGTGAGAGAAAAAAGTAAGTTCGTCCAAGGCAAGCTTTAATTTGGTTTGTTCGGGATGTCCATCGACATCGGCATAAAATTGGGTGGCATTAAAACTACCCCGAACCATATAACTTTCGAGCTTCGTCATATTGACACCATTAGTGGCAAATCCTCCTAAGGCTTTATATAAAGCCGCTGGAACATTGCGTACACGAAAAACGAAACTTGTCACATAGGGCCCTTTTCCTTGTTTTTGTTTAACGGGGCGGCGCGCTAAAATTAAGAACCTCGTTCTATTATGATCTGCATCTTCAATATTAGATTTTAAAGACTTAAGTCCGTAAATTTCGCCTGCCAATTTGGATGCTATGGCGGCTTCAGTGTGATCACCCTGCTTAGATATTTCTTCAGCTGCACCTGCTGTGTCCGCATGAACAATTGCCGTAAATTTGAGTTTTTCAATAAAAGATCGACATTGGGCCAAAGCGTGTATATGGCTGCGGGCCACTTTAATTGATTTTAAAGAAGCCTCATTTAAACCCAGGAGGTGGTGCTCCACTCTCATAAAATGTTCTTGAACAATAAATAGACCCGATTCGGGCATTAACCGATGTATATCAGCAACACGGCCAGCAACCGAATTTTCGATGGGCGTCATAGCGTATTTTGCGCGCCTATTCTCCACCGCGGCAAACATCTCCTCAAATGTTTGGACGGGGCGCGCATACATCTTGGGGAAAACCTGTTGGCAAGCCAGATGGGAATAAGCACCAAGTCTCCCTTGGAAAACAATTGTGTTCGATGGTTTTTTCAATAAAGCCATATTCAAACCGTTAGCTACTCAGAATTTTCCAAAAGTGAACGGATACGCTCTAGATCGGCGGGAGTATCAACACCGTCGGGCACTGTGTCAACGAGTGCAAAATCGATTCGCATGCCGGCCTCTAAGGCGCGAAGTTGTTCTAATTTTTCTTGTTGTTCCATTGCACTTTCTTCCAAACCAACAAATTGTCGTAAAACATCCCTACGAAAGGCGTATACTCCTACATGATGATAGGGTTCCCAATCGGTAACAGGCAACAAATTACGGCTGAAAAACTGGGCGCGACCGATATTTTTCCCCGAACTGAGATGTGCATAAACTTTCACATTATTAGGTTCTCTTCCCTCAGAAAGATCCCTGAATTTAACCGCTAAAGTCCCTATATCAACCTCTTTGTTTTCTAGCGGTTTTACCACATCGCCAATAACGGAAGGGAGAATTGTTGGGAGATCCCCTTGTAAATTGATTATGGGGTCATAGCTTGCATCGGGATCAAATACCTCTAATGCCTCAAAAACCCGATCAGAGCCGCTTGGAAGTGAAGGATCTGTCATTACAGCTTTTCCACCAGCTGTTTCGATGGCATCCGCAATGGCTCTATCCCCACAGGCTACCACAACCGGCCCCACCTCAGCCTGAAGAGCCCGACGCATTACATGAACAATCATCGGTAATCCGCCAATATCAGCAAGGGGTTTATTTGGTAAACGTACCGAAGCAAGGCGGGCTGGAATGATGATGATGGGATTCACGTCAGCTTTTTAGCTCCTAAACATCTCTTGATTCTGTTTTGCCGAGCTTACGTAGCACAACAAGCCTCACAAAACACGTATAATCAAGAAATATTAGACATGTTTAATGCAAATTATTACAATCCCATAGTAATTTTTGATAGTATAAATTGTGCCCAAAAAATGAGTGTAATGTGTCAGCAACCAATATAAAGAAACTGGGGATAGCCATTGTATTAGTCGTCCTGGTTGCAGTTTTTATAGAGGTGGTGGGAAACGCTCTCATCCAACCCAGTAATACAATTGTGAAATTAAAAGTGCCTAAAACAGATGACGTACCGATTAGCGCGCCGCAGGTTGCACCGGTTCAAATTGCACCCTTTCTTTCCAAAGCCAGCTTGGAAGACGGTAAAAAACAGGTAAAAAAATGCAAGTCCTGTCATACAGTTTCTAATTCTGGAAAACACAAAATCGGTCCGGCTTTATGGGATATTGTCGGTCGCAAGATGGCCAGTTTTAAGACATACAAATATTCCAAGGCCCTAAAAACTAAAGATAGAACTTGGGGTTACGAGGAACTTAACGCTTTCCTTGTAAACCCACAGAAATTTATCAAGGGAACCAAAATGGTATTTTCTGGGATAAAAAATACGAAAGACCGGGCAAATCTTATACTCTACCTCCGTTCTCTAAGCGCAACACCCAAACCATTGCCATCAAATCCATAATTTGTTGGTTTTTTATGAATTACCAGATATGTGCCTGCTAAAAATTAGAACATTAAAAACTTTACAAATAAGGCTCGCTGCGAAAAGTAAAAACTAAAGCGTATTTTCAATAAGCTGACAATTCTCTTGCCTATTGGTAAGCTTGGCAAAGTTTTAGCTGAAACAGGGTTTCTAAAATGACAACACACCATGGCGCAGAAGTGATCGCAATTGAAGAGCATTATTGGAACCGTACTGTTGCGGAGCACTACAACATAGGAGAACAACCTAAAACAACTCTTGATCGTTTATTTGATCTAGGCGAAGAACGGCTGAAAGAAATGGATGCCGCGGGTATAGATTTTCAGGTGCTTTCACACGGTGCACCAGCTACTCAAAGGATGGATCCGGAAACGGCCATTAACATGGCTCGTTTGGCAAATGACGAACTGCAAGAGGCAATCCTTATGCACCCTGAACGTTATGCGGGATTTGCCGCTTTACCCACACCAGAGCCAAAAGAAGCAGCAAATGAATTAGAAAGAACGGTAACCAAATTTGGCTTCAAAGGGGCTATGGTACACGGATTGACAAACGGTGTATTTTTTGACGACAAACGATTTTGGCCCATTTTTGAACGCGCGGAAGATCTGGATGTACCTCTTTATATTCACCCGGCATTACCTCATCAGGCTGTTATTGATGTCTATTTCAAGGACTACGCTGCTGAATTTCCCTGGCTTCTTCGTGCAGGTTGGGGTTACACGGTCGAAACAGCAACTCAAGGTATTCGGCTAATTTTAAGTGGCGTATTTGAAAAATTTCCCAAACTAAAAATTATTTTAGGCCACCTCGGCGAATCATTACCCTTTTCCTTGGTCAGAATTGATGAAGCCCTATCCCGGTCAAAAAACAATTTAGCGTCTTTTAAAGATACATTTTGTGAACATTTTTATATTACGACTAGTGGAAATTTTTCAACTTCAGCACTTTTATGTTCGGTCATGGAAATTGGAGTGGATCGAATAATTTTTTCAGTCGATTGGCCTTTTGTTGAAAATCACTCGGGTATAAAATGGATGGAAACGATTCCTTTTTGTAAAGAAGATAAAGAAAAAATTTTAAACGGTAATGTTAAAAAACTGTTAAAAATATAAGGAATTAGGACACTCATTGATATGGAACAATTTCAAAAAGTTGGTGTCCATGGCTAAAAATTGGGCTGCAGAATTTTTAGATTTTGCTATATCCCTTGCAGATACCAGCGGTCCGATAATAAGGCGTCATTTCCGAACGCCTATGAAAATAGACACTAAACCGGATAATTCTCCCGTAACCATTGCTGATCAAGAGGTAGAGCAAACTATGCGGGCGCTAATAGCAGAACATTATCCCGAACATGGTGTTTTCGGCGAAGAATTTGGACAACACCAAAAAGATTCTGAATTTCAATGGTGTTTAGACCCAATTGATGGAACCAAAGCATTTACATCAGGAAAACCAATATTTGGTACCCTTATTTCCCTCCTGCACCTTGGGCAACCTATTATTGGAATCATAGACCAACCTATTTTGCATGAACGTTGGATTGGGTCTCGCGGAGAACCTACCGTTTTAAATGGTTCGCAAATTCATACTCGGTTTTGTTCAACCCTAGAAAATGCAGTTCTTAACACTACATCTCCTGATATGTTTATAGGTGGAGATTGGGGCCATTTTAGGCGACTTTCCGACAAAACTAAGGATACCGTTTACGGAGGCGACTGTTACGGTTATGCCATGCTGGCTTGTGGACATATTGACCTCGTTGTAGAAGCAGACTTAAAACCTTATGATTACTTAGCCTTAATGCCAGTTCTCCAAGGTGCAGGGGCTCTGATTTCTGATTGGCAAGGTAATTCCCTAGATTTAAATTCGGATGGTCATGTTATAGCTGCGGGGGATTCGGAATTATTACCGAAAGTTGTTGAAGTTTTAAACTCAGAGTGACACTACCGTGAAGCAAGTTTTATTGCCTCTACTATTAGTAGGTCTAATTTCCCAATTAAGCTTTTCGCTTGCAAGCCAGGCCAAACCTCTTAAAGCTCTACACGCAATTACACTCGATAAAAAACCCAAATATCCTGCAAATTTCAAACACCTCGACTATGTGAACCCAAATGCGTCAAAGACCGGTGAACTTCGCCTTTTTTCCATAGGAGGTTTTGACACCTTCAATCCCTTTAATATTAAAGGGGATCCAGCAGCGGGTATTGGCAGATTGTTTGAACCCTTGATGTCTTCTCCGGAAGACGACAGCCTTTCCCAATATGGCCTCATCGCTAAATCTGTTGAAGTACCGGAAGACCTTACTTTTGTAATTTATAACCTAAGACCGGAAGCCAAATTTCACGACAATTCGCCCATAACTGCAGAGGATGTAGTCTTCAGCATGAATATTTTAAAAAGTAAAGGGAGGCCCATCTATCGATTTTACTATGCTAATGTTTCAACTGTCGAAGCTCTGGGACCCCACCGTGTAAAATTTTCGTTCTCCGGTCCGGCAAATCGTGAGCTTCCCCAGATCGTTGGCCAATTGCCAATTTTGTCTAAGTCTTGGTGGAAAAATCGCAAATTCAGCAAAACAACCTTAGAACCGCCAAATGGAAGCGGACCCTACAAAATAATCGCATTTGAGCCAAATCGTTTCATAATTTACCAGCGCATCAAAAATTATTGGGGAGCTAATTTGCCACTTAATATTGGTAAAAATAACTTCGAAAAAATTCGTTATGACTTCGTACGCGACGAAGTCGTTTCCCTGGAAGCTTTTAAAGCCGGACACTATGACTTTCGTCTGGAACATTCTTCAAAAAATTGGGCAACGGGATATGACTTTCCTGCCTTTCGAAAGGGACTGGTCAAAAAAGCATCCTTACAACATACCCGGCCAACTGGTATGCAAGCTTTCGTTTTTAACACCCGACGTGATGAATTTAAGAATAAAATAGTACGCGAAGCAATCAACTTGGCGTTTGATTTTGAATGGTCAAACAAACAACTCTTCTACGGGCAATACACAAGAACCTCAAGCTACTTCGAAAATTCAGAATTAGCAGCAGAGGGCCTACCATCAAGGGAAGAACTCAAACTTCTTGAACCATTTCGAGGACAAATTCCTGACGAAGTTTTTACACGTGTTTTTAAATTGTCAAAAACTTCTGGCTCCGGGAACAATCGAAAAAATTTGCGAAGAGCGGCACAGCTTTTAAAGCTAGCAGGCTGGAAAATAATCGATAACAAACTGTGCCACTCTGTTGATAAAAAACCCATGGAAATAGAGTTCCTACTTGTAAGCCCAGCATTTGAACGCGTTGTTTCTCCTTTTATCGTTAATCTAAAACGACTAGGAATCACAGCCACCATTCGAACGGTTGACACCGCTCAATACCAAAATCGAATTCGTGATTTTGATTTTGACATTGTTATCAATACATTTGGCCAATCACGCTCCCCAGGGAATGAACAAAGAAATTATTGGAGTTCATCATCAGCAGACAGACCAGGCAGTAATAATTTGATTGGAGTTAAAAATACTGTTGTTGATAAATTGGTGGAAGCAATAATCACAGCCCCTAATCGGGACAATTTGGTGATAGCAACCCGAGCGCTCGACCGTGTCTTGTTATGGTACTATTTTGTTGTACCGCAATGGCATATTCGTGAAGACCGAATTGTCTGGTGGAACAAATTTGGACGGCCAAAAATTAAGCCAGCCTACGGCATCGGATTTTCTAGTTGGTGGTTTGACAGCCAGAAAGCGTCAAAGGTTAATACACAGAAAAATAAATCTAGGGAATAATTGATGCGCTTATTCTTGTTATTCATTTCAATAATGTATTTATCAGCCTTGGAGGCCTACGCTGATAAAACCAACAAAAGTTATGGCCTTTCTGCTTTTAACACGCTGAAGTATGGACCCAATTTTAAACATTTTGATTACGTCAATCCAAATGCGCCAATAGGCGGAAACATACGGCTTATGGGTATTGACTCCTTTGACAGTCTAAATCCATTCATCCTGAAAGGCGTCCCTCCCGCTGGTGTGGGACTTGTTCATGCGACATTGATGGTGAGAGCTATGGATGAGCCTGACGCTCTCTATGGTATGGTTGCACAAACAATAGAAATGCCCGATGACAGAAGCCAAATTACCTTTCATTTAAACCCGATAGCAAAATTCAACAACGGATCACCCATCACGGCAGAGGATGTCGTATTTACCTATCAAACGCTGGTTTCAAAAGGCCATCCCCAATACAAATTTATTTTTTCTGGGGTCGCCAAAGTAAGCATTCTCGATCGTCACTCCGTCCGTTTTATCTTCAAAACTGCTAACAATCGTGATCTTCCTCTTCAGGTTGCAGCAATGCCTGTTTTGTCAAAAGAATATTATAATAAAAACAAATTTGACAAAACAACTCTGAAACCCCCACTCGGTGCTGGGCCGTATCAAATTACAAAAGTTGATCCTGGCAGATCAATAACTTATCGGAGAATCAAAAATTATTGGGGCGAGAGGTTACCCGTTATGAGAGGACGTTATAATTTTCAAAAAATAAGCGTTCTTTATTTCAGAGACCGTGACGTCGCCTTCCAGGCATTTTTTTCCGGAGCATACGATTTTAGGGAAGAATTTACCTCAAGAAGCTGGGCTACCCAGTATGATAATAAAAACCCCGTCAAAGATAAACGAATTGTGCGGGATACCCTGCCAGACGCCCGCCCTTCAGGTTTACAGGCGTTCTTCTTTAATATGCGGCGAAAAAAATTTAAAGATCGTCGTGTAAGAGCAGCTCTAGATTATGCTTTTGATTTTGAATGGACAAACAAAACACTTTTTTACAGTTTATATGAAAGAACCAACAGTGTTTTCGCCAATAGCAAACTGGCGGCCTCAAAAAAACCGTCTCCAAACGAAATAAAATTATTGGAAAGGTCTGGGACAAAATTGCCTAGGGAAATTTTTTTACAGCCTTACCAATCCCCAATTACCGATGGATCAGGTCGTAATCGTAAAAATTTGCGGAAAGCAATGAAATTGTTGCAAAGCGCTGGCTGGAAAATTGTGAATAACAAGTTAGTAAACAAAAAAGGGAAACCTTTGATTATCGAGTTTTTGTTGTATGAAAGTACCTTTAAAAGAATTTTGAACCCTTATGTGCAAAATCTGAAACGAATTGGTGTTGATGCCAAAATTCGAATTGTTGATATAGCAAATTTCCAATTTCGCGTTCAGCAATACGATTTCGATGTTGTTATCCAGCGGTATATCCAGCCTAACACTCCTGGGATTGAGCAAAAAACTTATTTCAACTCCAAGTCAGCAAACGTGCCCGGTTCCAGAAATTTAGCGGGAATTCAAAACCCGGCAGTAGACTATCTGATCGAAAAAATAATTGCAGCGGTAAACCGAACCGAGTTAGTGACGGCAGTACATGCCTTGGATCGAGTGTTAATGTGGAATCATTATATGATCCCACAATGGTATAAAGGGGTGCACAATATTGCTTACTGGAATAAGTTTGAACGCCCCAAACAAAAACCAAAATTCAGCCTCGGTTTACTAGACACCTGGTGGTATAACGCAAACAAGGCTTCGATGATAGCTGCTGGAAGGGCACCCCTTAAACAATAAATTAACCTATTATGCTTTCTTATATAATTCGGCGCCTCTTACTCATCATCCCCACGCTTTTTGGGATTATGGTAATCAATTTTGTAATTATCCAATTTGCGCCGGGCGGGCCCGTGGAACAAATAGTGGCCCAGCTCACAGGAACGAATGTAGACGCTACTGCAAGAATTGGTGGTACAGGGGGTACTGAAATTGGAAGAACAGGCCCAGCGTCACAACACCCATCTTCAGGAACTGGACATAACAATACCTATCGCGGTGCCCAAGGTTTAGATCCGGAATTTATCAAACAGCTAGAAAAACAGTTTGGATTTGATAAACCGCTTCATGAACGATTTTTTCTTATGATGAAAAACTATATTTTATTAGATTTCGGGACCAGTTATTTTCGTGACGAAACAGTTGTGGATTTGGTGATTTCCAAACTCCCTGTCTCAATTTCTTTGGGGGTTTGGACAACCCTCATTGTTTATTTAATATCGATACCCCTTGGTATTCGAAAAGCCGTCCATGACGGCAGTTCTTTTGATGTTTGGACAAGTGGTGTCATCATTGTGGGGAACGCTATTCCGGGCTTTTTGTTTGCTGTTTTGCTTATAGTTTTATTTGCGGGTGGTAGCTATTTAGACTGGTTTCCTCTACGTGGACTGATATCTGAAAACTGGGATCAACTTAGCTGGCCTATGCGTATACTCGATTATTTTTGGCACATGGCTTTGCCAATTTTAGCCATGGTAATTGGAGGTTTTGCCGCACTTACTTTCTTAACCAAAAATTCATTTTTAGACCAAATTAATCAACAATACGTACTCACCGCCAAAGCAAAAGGTTTAACAAAAAACCGAATTCTGTATGGCCACGTGTTCCGTAACGCCATGCTTATTGTGATCGCCGGATTTCCTTCGGCCTTTGTCAGCATCCTTTTTACAGGTGCTTTATTAATTGAAATAATTTTTTCTCTGGACGGTCTCGGCTTGTTAGGCTTTGAAGCAGTAATCAAGCGGGACTACCCCATCATGTTTGCTTCTTTATTTTTCTTTACCTTGCTTGGGCTCATTATGAAACTTATCGGCGATTTAACCTATACGCTGATAGATCCAAGAATTGACTTTGAGGTCCGGGATGTCTGACTTTATTCGGAAAGCAAACCAAAGGGATCATCCAGGCTCTCCCTTCTCAGCATTTTTCAAATGGCAGATTTCCCCCATAACGAAAAGGAGGCTTCATAGTTTCAGAGCAAATCGACGTGGGTACTGGTCTTTCTGGATTTTTATAGTTCTATTTATTTTGAGTCTTTTCGCAGAATTTATTGCAAATGATAAGCCCCTAATGGTCAGCTATAAGGGTGAAATTTACTACCCAGTGATAAAGGTTTATCCCGAAACCACTTTCGGAGGGGACTTTTTGACGGAAGCTGAATATCGGGAAAAAGATGTTCAGCTGCTAATCGAAAAAAAAGGCGGCTGGATATTGTGGGCACCTATTCGGTACAGTTATAGGACGGTTAATTTTGGGCTCGAAGTACCTGCCCCATCCCCACCTAGTTGGGAAAACCTTTTAGGGACCGACGATCAAGCGAGGGATGTATTAGCCCGAGTCATCTACGGCTTCAGAGTTTGTGTCATTTTTGGGCTTGTTTTAACGTTTCTTTCATCCGTTGTTGGTATTTTTGCAGGCGCTATCCAGGGATTTTTTGGCGGCTGGACAGACCTTCTATTTCAACGTTTCATTGAAATTTGGTCCGGCATGCCTCGTCTTTTTTTATTAATCATTTTGGCTAGTGTATTTCAACCAAGTTTTTGGATGTTGTTGATACTTCTTTTATTGTTTGAGTGGATGGCACTTGAAGGGGTAGTAAGAGCCGAATTCCTGAGAACAAGAAATTTTGACTATGTCCGTGCGGCACGGTCCCTTGGCGTAGGTAATAGTACGATCATTCGACGACATGTATTACCTAATGCCATGACCGCAGCGCTTACTTTTCTACCTTTTATTTTGATTGGGTCCATCACTGCCTTAACCTCACTTGATTTTTTGGGTTTTGGTTTACCACCGGGTTCACCTTCTTTGGGTGAGTTACTCGCACAAGGTAAAGCTAATTTGCAAGCGCCGTGGTTGGGCGTAACCGCTTTTTTAGTTTTATCAATTATGCTCAGTCTCCTTGTTTTTATTGGCGAAGCTATTCGAGACGCCTTTGATCCCCGAAAAACTCGTTAGTGATGGTTTTTTCAGCTCCAGACCAAACAAAAGCGCCTGAACAAATCCTTAAAATTGAGAATTTGTCTATTTCATTTGGGGAAGGAAAAAACGAAATACAAGCAGTTCGCGGCATAAATATTGAAATAGGAAGGGGCGAAACTGTTGCGCTGGTTGGAGAAAGTGGGTCAGGCAAAACCGTGACTGCTCTAGCCGTTACCCAGTTACTTCCTTACCCCACGGCCAAACATCCCTCGGGGAGTATAAAATTCAATGGGAAAGAATTAATGGGGACAACCGAAGAAAATTTGCAGAAAATTCGAGGTGATAGAATTGGCATGATTTTTCAGGAGCCAATGACGTCCTTGAACCCTCTACATACATTGGAAAAGCAAATTGGTGAGGTGTTGCTCCTTCATAAAGGTTTAAATAAAGCCAATGCCCAAGAACAAATTTTGGATCTACTTCAACAAGTTGGTTTACCTAACGCAAAAAATCTCATGCAATCTTTTCCTCATCAACTTTCTGGTGGACAAAGGCAACGCGCAATGATTGCAATGTCTTTGGCGAATGATCCCGATCTTTTAATTGCCGATGAGCCGACTACAGCGTTAGATGTAACCGTTCAAGCTCAAATTTTGGCACTCCTCAAAAGTCTGCAAATTTCACGTCAAATGTCCGTCCTTTTAATTACCCATGACCTGAGCATTGTGAGAAAATTTGCAAATAATGTATACGTGATGACTAACGGGCGTATTGTAGAAAAAGGACTCACCCCGCTTATTTTTAAAAATCCACAACATAGCTACACACAACACTTGTTAGAGTCGGAACCCAAAGGTAAAAAATCCCCAGTCTCTCAAAATTCCCGGATAGTTTTAAAATCAGAAAATTTAAAAATTTGGTTTCCGATCAGACGTGGCGTTTTACGTCGTTTGACCGGTTACGTAAAAGCAGTTGACGGTGTCTCAATCCAGATTAGAGAAGGACATACGTTAGGCATCGTAGGTGAAAGCGGATCAGGGAAAACCACACTGGCCCTTGGTTTACTCCGCTTAGAAAAAAGCCAAGGTTCAATTGTTTTTTTAGGCGACCATCTCGAGGACAAAAAGTGGAAAGCCTTGAGACCTCTTCGAAAAGAAATGCAAATTGTTTTTCAAGACCCTTATGGATCTTTAAGCCCCAGAATGTCAGTTAGCCAAATCATAGAAGAGGGATTGCTGATTCATCAGTCTTCGCTGGAGGATAAAGCAAGACGTAAAATAATTACAGACACCTTGGCAGAGGTGGGACTCGAATCAACTATCTTGGACCGTTATCCACACGAATTTTCTGGAGGTCAAAGGCAGAGAATTGCAATCGCCCGCGCCATGGTCCTTAAGCCTCGTTTGGTTGTACTGGATGAGCCCACTTCTGCACTTGACATGTCAGTCCAAGCTCAAATCGTTGAATTACTGCGTGATCTGCAGAAGAAATACAAACTGGCCTATTTGTTTATAAGTCACGATCTAAGAGTGGTAAGAGCCCTTGCTGATGAAATTATTGTGATGCGGAATGGTAAGGTTGTTGAACAAGGGCTAGCTACTTCAATTTTTGAAAATCCTAAAGAAAGTTATACGCAAGCCCTTATTAAAGCAGCATTTGAAATTGAAGCCGTCAATGGGGGAGAAATTTCCTCGGACTAATTTTCAAACCAATACAAATCGGGTCGAACTTAATACCAATTTTATACCGAAACTATGAACCAAAACGTTTTTGTATAACCTCAAACAGAGCTCTCATACCCATAGCTTCACCGCCTACCGGCCTACCTGGGAGAGCCATTGCATTCCAGGCCATAATATCAAAGTGGACCCAAGGTGTTGCCGGACTGACAAATTCCTCCAAATAAAGCGCTGCTGTAATAGCGCCTGCCAAACCACCTTCGGAGACATTATTGATATCGGCTACTTTACTGTTCAAAAGACGTCGGTAGGGCTTATGAAGCGGCAAGCGCCAAATTGGATCATTGTTGACGACGCCCGCTTGGTAAAGTTCAGATGCCAACGTTTCGTCGTTGCAAAACATGGCAGCAATTTGGGTTCCAACAGCGACTCTCGCAGCACCGGTTAGGGTCGCAAAATCCGCAATCATTGATGGATTCTCTCGATCAGCTTCAGCCAAGGCATCACACATAACCAACCTACCCTCAGCATCTGTATTTCCGATTTCAACTGTAATTCCCTTTCGGGTTTTAATAACGTCAGAAGGTCGGTAGGCGTCACCTGAAACTGAGTTTTCAACAGCACTAATGAGAACTCGCAATCGTACCTTTAAATTAGCGTCCATTATCATGTGTGCTAGGCCAAGGACATGTGCAGCCCCACCCATATCTTTTTTCATCCGCAACATGCCGGATGCAGTTTTTAGGTCTAATCCCCCGGTATCAAAACATACACCCTTTCCAACCAACGTTATCTTAGGATGAGTACGCCGTCCCCAAGTCAGATCAATTAAACGAGGCGCCCGGTCTGCAGCTCGGCCGACAGCGTGAATTGTTGGGTAGTTCCGATTAAGCAAATCTTTTCCAGAAATAACCTTAACTGTAGCTTTATGTTTACGCGCTAATTTTCGTGCGGCTCCAGCAAGCTCACCCGGGCCCATGTCAGACGCGGGCGTGTTAATTAGATCACGAACCAAAAAAATGGCATCAGCAGTTCGACGAACGCTGCTTCGATCGCAATTTTCCGGCCAAACCAAAGATGGAGGGTCGTAATTAGTTGTTTTGCTTTTATAACGATTAAATTTATAAAAACCTAACGCCCACCCAATGGCGGCAGCATTAGCACCCTTGGTATCAAACCTGGCGTCGATTTCAAAGCGACCTCCAGAAAGCCTCCGAGGCAGATCAGCATAAGCCCAAAGCCCATAATGTTCATCAACACCAACTAAAACCTTGCTGAGCGAACCTTCCTTCCCAGCTACTAAACTCACACTCCCGGCTTCTGCATTAAACCCCACACTTTTGACCCAGCGCTTCATAACGTTTTCCTGCGTCTTTAACCAGGCTTTAAAGACAGCTGTTTCTATCGGAATGATAGGAATTGTGTTTTTGTCGCTCGCATTCAAAAATCGATATGTCAAATCAAACTCCTAAATGTATAAATTGAAAAGAATTCTAGAAAAAATCCCCAAAAAGGAAGTGACCGGCGTTATTAGGGCTTCAAAGTGTTTTATTTTTGTGAACCAATTTTTGTTTAAATACTAAATTTATTACAAACAGCTTTTGAGTACAAAACCATCATTTCAGCACATTCTCTATATTGGATACCATAGCTTCCATATCGATAGCCCCATTCACCCGAGATCCAATGGCTATGTGGGGACTCATAATCACATTATCAAATGCAAGGAAAGGATCACCCGGTTCACCGGGTTCTTTATAATGCACGTCCATGCCAACGCCACCAAGTTTTCCAGAATTCAATGCCGATAACAAAGCATCTCGCTGAATAATATCTGCTCGTGCTATATTGACGATAATTATACCAGCTTTGGCCCTCTCGAGTTGAGAAGAACCAATCATACCCTTTGTAGATTCGTTGAGGGGTACATGGATACTAACGAAATCAGATTTCTCGAAAATTTCATCAAGTGAAACGAATTCGGCATTAAATTGTTTTTCCAAAGACCTGTTTAACTGGTTTCGTTGGGTGTAGAGGGTATTCATATCGAAAGCATTTGCCCATTTCGCCACATAACGACCGACTGACCCCAAACCAACTATTCCCAAGGTTGAACCTCCCATATTTTTTACACCGGAAATTCGAGCCCAATTTGAATTTGCAGTATGACGTCGATCATAGACACGAGCCGGCCACCCCTTCGCCTGTAGGGCTGAAATAGTTAGCAATTTATTGGTTTCCACCATTTTTTTTGCAAGGTTCATCATGAGAGCAAAGGCGTGTTCTCCGACGGCAACATTTACCTTGCGATGAAAAGGAAGGGCAGGAATTTTTCTCCTAGCACACGCTACTTCATCTATATTCCGCATATCTGTACGAAAATTTTGGACAATTTTTAAGTTGGGTGCTAGTTCAAGCTCTTCCTCCCCCACAATAAAATCTTCCACTACAACGGCATCAGCATCTGGAATTGCGGAACGAAATTCTTGTTGATTTTCAGTTAGAATTACCCGTGAAGGAGCCACAGCGGGGTAACGCTTTCGCAACCTTTCACACCATTCAGAAAACTCCGGCATATCGACTGAATAATAATCAGAAAAACCAGCAACTCTTTCAGGATCACATTCAGGATCCAACATTACACTTAACGCACGTATTATATGATCATTTTGGATGACAAGATTCGGCATAATTTTTGGACTCGCTTTTTATCGTTTTTGTTTTAATTCCAATAATAAAATTTCACAGATTAAGAACGCAATTTATCGGGCGCGTTCAAAATTAACAATTGGAGTCCCATTTTTAGCGGGGATCTCCAAGGCTTGGTCGAAACATCAATTTAGCTGCAGGCCCTGCCATATATTTGGCACTATGGCCAACATCAGGCAGTTCTTTATGCTTCCAATGTAAAGGGGACCCAAGATTTTTGGCCATTTTCACAGCTTGGTTAAAGA
>JAYZBC010000044.1:0-27669 GCA_036339375.1 Pseudomonadota bacterium
TCAAACTAAAAGAAAAAATTTTGCCTTTGGAACAAAGAGAAGCTGAGTTAGCGGAACAAATTGATAAATTGCTTTCTGAAATTCCTAATATTCCTTCTCTTGATGTCCCAATTGGAGATAATGAAAAATCGAATTTAGAAATAAAAAAATTTGGGGTTCCGCCGGTCTTTGATTTTCAAACTAAAGATCATGTTGATCTAGGAGTTGGACTTGGCTTAATGAATTTTGAGCAGGCAGGAAAACTCTCAGGAGCTCGTTTTGTGGTTTTAAGAGGGGTCCTGGCAAAATTTGAAAGAGCAATTTCTTCTTTTATGCTCGACGTTCATACAAGAGAATTTGGATACATTGAAATTTCTCCACCTATCTTAGTTCGAAGGGAAGCAATGTATGGAACCGGGCAATTACCAAAATTTGCTGATGATTTATTTCAAACTACAAATGATTTTTGGTTAATTCCAACAGCAGAGGTTCCATTAACAAATTTGCTAGCTAATGAAATTATCAACAAAAAAGAGTTGCCAATCCGAATGACGGCATTAACCCCCTGTTTCCGATCAGAGGCAGGAGCTGCCGGCAAAGATACCAGGGGAATGCTACGGCAACATCAATTTAACAAAGTAGAACTGGTTAGTATTTGTCATCCCGATGAATCAGAAAAAGAACATGAAAGGATGACAAATTCGGCTGAAGAAATTCTTAGAAAACTGGAATTGCCATATCGAATTGTCATTTTATGTACCGGTGATCTCGGTTTTTCTTCGAATAAAACATTTGACATTGAAGTGTGGCTACCTGGACAAAAGAAATATCGTGAAATTTCTTCTTGTTCTAATTGTGGAGAATTCCAAGCAAGAAGAATGTTAACGCGTTTCCAATCCGTTGAAGAAAAAGGGACAAACTTTGTTCATACTTTGAACGGATCCGGGTTGGCTGTAGGACGATGCCTAATCGCCATTATTGAAAATTATCAAAATGAAGATGGGAGTATTACAATTCCTGAAGTTTTGCGGCCTTATATGGATGGGTTGGATAAAATAAAACCACTTAATTTTTAAATGTATGAAACACGAAAAATTCGTTTAATCATGGAGTTACGACAACATGGTATTACCGATCAAGCCGTTTTGTCTGCTATAGAACGGGTACCCCGTGACGCCTTTATTCCGGAATCTTTTCGTGATCAAGCTTATGAAAATACAGCACTACCTATTGGAAATGGACAAACAATCAGTCAGCCCGCAGTAGTCGGATTTATGACACAAAGTTTAGAATTGAATTCTAGAATGAAAATTCTTGAAATCGGAACTGGGTGCGGCTACCAAGCAGCGGTTCTAGCACGTTTGTGCAGACGTGTTTATTCAATTGAGAGATTTCTTGAATTAACAAGAGAAGCCAATGCCCGTTTTCAAAACCTAAGAATACATAATGTCACGACGAAATGGGGTGATGGATATAAGGGGTGGCCTGAACAGGGGTTATTTGATCGAATTATATTGACTGCAGCAACCTCGGAAGTGCCTTCCGATTTATTTGATCAAATGGCACAAAATTCAATTTTGATTGCCCCAATTATAAATACTAATGGGGAACAAACTTTAGTGAAATATTTTAGGAAGAATGGGGGTAACTGGAATTCCAAAAAGCTTTGGGACGTTCGGTTTGTTCCTCTGGTGCAAGGAAAAATCAGCAATGGCGAAATTCAATGAAAATATGGGATAAATATTAAAAATCAGCTTTTTTAAATGTATTTAATAAAATTTTTCAAACTATTTTGGTTGTTTCTTCTGCTATTTCCAATTTCTTGTGCGCGGACAGATTTAGACCCTATGGTTTTTAAGGGTTCAAAAATAATAAAACAAAAAACCTTAAAAATTTCAAAAATTTCTTTAGAGTCCTCTTTTTTACGAAAAATTTTGATAAAAAAAGGAGATACACTATTTGCTATCTCTAGAAAAAATGGGGTTTCCTTAAGAAAACTAATTGAATTAAACAGGTTAAAAGCTCCTTATTTAATAAAAAAAGGAGAATTTTTAAAAATACCGGGTGTTCATTTCCATATAGCTCAAATGAATGAAACAATTTATGGCATTGCCAGGGCTCATGGGGTCAATATGAGGTCTCTTGTCAAAATTAATAAGGTGAAACCTCCTTATAAAATAAAACGTGGTGATAGGCTTCAAATCCCCTACTCAGAAGCCGTTAACAATAATTCTTCAACAAGAAGTAATAAATTAAAGAAGAAAATAAAACGTAATAAAGTAGAATTTAAGGAAAATTTTACCTTTCGAAAAAATTATACGAAAAAAGATCTAAAAGCTCCTTCCCAAAAAATTTTACTTCCATCTTCAACCCCATCGCTTTCCAAAAATTATAATCCAAAGTTTTTGTGGCCAGTAAAAGGTAAAGTCTTAATTTCGTTCGGTCCCCGTAAAAATGGATTTTTTAACGATGGAATAAACATCGCTGCAAAGCATGGGACTGTTGTGCGTGCAACCGGTAAAGGAACGGTGGCTTATGTTGGAAATCAACTCCAAGGTTTTGGTAATTTGGTATTAATCAGACACTCTGGAGGCTGGATGTCCGCATATGCACATAGTTCTATAGTTTTCGTAAGTCGTGGTAGTTCCGTCCAACGTGGTCAAATGATAGCTAAAGTAGGGCAGACAGGTAACGTTGGACGACCTCAACTTCATTTCGAACTACGGAGGGGTGATAGGGCAGTAGATCCAAGAAAATTTTTAAATCAGCATTCAAATTTAAGTATCAATAATTTACTTGCTTTCCAAGTTGCCCTGCCAGATCCTGTATAAATTGCCAAGCTACACGTCCTGAACGTGCACCCCGTGCCATAGACCATTCTAAAGCCTTTTTCCGCAAATGTTCTGAATTCATCTGAATTTCAAAAAATTCTGCATATCCTTCAACCATCTCAAAGAAAATTTCCTGGGTACAATTGTGAAAACCCAGCCATAATCCAAATCGGTCAGAAAGGGAGACTTTTTCGTCGACTGATTCCGAGGGTGATATAGCAGTTTCTTGTTCATTTTCAATCATCTCACGGGGCATTAAATGTCGCCTGTTGGATGTTGCGTAAAATAACACATTTTTGGGTCTTCCTTCTATTCCACCTTCCAAAACTGCTTTAAGGGATTTATAGGTATGATCATGGATATCAAATGATAAATCATCACAAAATATTATGAATTGAAAATGGTTTGCTTCACGTAAAATTTTTAATAAACGTGTGATTGACGATATGTCCTCTCTATGAATTTCAACTAGGACGAGCCCCTTATTTTCTTTAGAAACAGTATCGTGAATAGCTTTGATTAGTGAACTTTTACCCATACCCCGAGCGCCCCAAAGGAGAGCATTATTCGCGGGGAGGTTACTTGCAAACCGTTGAGTGTTACTAAGTAAAATATCACGAGACTGATTAATACCTTTTAAGAGTTCTATATTTACAGAATTAACATGTTTTATAGGAATTAGACCCTGATTTTCAACGGACCACAGAAATGCGTTGTTTTTAGAAAAATCCGGTACTTCGAAGTCTGAAGGTTTTATTCGTTCAAGTACTTCTGCTATTCGATTTAATATTGGTACCAAGACCGAATAAGACATCGTTCCATTTCTTATTGATTGTGTTATTAAGTGGTCGGACGGTAACATACGAAAGATTCAGGTCAATCCTATCTTTGTTTAATTTTTTTTAAAGATAGTACTCAATGGATTTGCAAGCTTCACGCTGGGTTGTATAGTCCGGCAACTTACGATCCGGAAAAAAGGAGAATTTTATGTTAATTTCACCAGCCTTCGCACAGGGCGTAGGCGGCGGTTTTGGAGGTATGGAATCACTCTTGCCGTTAGTTTTAATTTTTGTTGTATTTTACTTTTTGTTAATTAGACCCCAGCAAAAAAAACAAAAACAACATCGAGCGTTGTTAGAAAGCCTCCGTAGGGGAGACAAGGTTGTCACTTCGGGCGGTATTATTGGAACAATTACTAAAGCCAGTGAGACTGAACTAACTCTTGAAATTGCAGATGGCGTCAAGGTAAGAGCGATGCGAAGTATGGTAAGTGATGTTATGGCAAAAACTGAAGGGGCAGAGACACCCAAGAAAAAGGAAGAAAAAGAAAAAAAGAAATGAGCATTTTTTTCGAAACAAAGTTATAAGTTGAAAGATAAGGGTAAATAGGTTCCCTGATGGTTAGTTTTTCTAAGTGGAAAGTTATTTTAGTATTCTGTGTCTGCGCTTTCGGTCTAGCGTATTCTGCTCCTAATCTTGTTTCTCAAAAAATTTTGGCAACGTTGCCTAATTGGCTTCCTAATAAACAAATCAATCTGGGTTTAGATTTAAGAGGTGGTGCCCATTTGCTTATTGAGGCCAAAATTTCTGATGCTATTCGAGAAGGACTAGAAGCTGTTTTACAAAGCGTACGAATTTCTCTTCGAAAAGCTCGAATAGGTTATCAAAGTCTAAGGCTAATCGAAAATGGTGTAACGGTATTAATCAGGAATGAAAAAGAAATTACTAAAGCCAAAAATGCAATAAAAAAAATTGGACAAGGAATGGTTGTTGAGGTGGAAGGGCAACAAGTTAGAATCAAGTATACCGAAGAACTCCTTCGAGACAGGAGAAGAGCAATTTTGGAACAAGCCGTAACAATTTTAAATGTAAGAGTGAACGCTTTGGGACTTACAGAACCTAGTATTCAAAGACAAGGTACAAACAGAATTTTGGTTCAAGCTCCTGGTGGTGATCCAGAAAAACTAAAAAAGATTATTGGCAAAACAGCAAAAATGACTTTTCATTTAGTAGATCCAGAATTTACCACCCTAAACCCGAAACTTCGTCCAAGACCAGGTGTAATGATCCTTAGGGGAAGGGATGATTTTGATAATGCAGGTCGACCAATTTTTTACTTGGTAAAAAAGCGGATTGAAGTTAGTGGAGAAAATTTAGTTGATTCACAGCCTACAGTTGAAGAGGGAAGACCGGTTGTTAGTTTTCGTTTTGACCCTGTTGGCGCGAGACGTTTTGCAAATACCACAAAAAGAAACGTTGGGAAGCCCTTTGCAATTGTCTTAGATAAAGAAGTTATTAGCGCTCCTGTTATCCGAGAATCTATTCTAGGGGGTAGTGGCATAATTAGTGGTAACTTTACTACGGAATCAGCAAGTGACCTTGCACTATTGTTAAGAAGTGGGGCTTTACCGGTTCCGTTAACAATTATTGAAGAGCGATCAGTTGGACCAAGTCTTGGGGCAGACTCGATCCAAGCAGGAAAAATTGCATGTATTTTTGGCTTGATTGCAGTCGCCGTTTTCATGGTTCTTGCTTATGGTAGATTTGGAATTATGGCGGATGTTGCCCTAGCTCTTAACCTTATTCTCTTAGCCGCTGCCCTTTCCTTATTGCAAGCAACACTTACTTTGCCTGGTATCGCGGGCATAGTTTTAACTATAGGGATGGCTGTAGATGCAAATGTTCTAGTTTTTGAAAGAATTAGAGAAGAACAATTAAGAGGACGCACACCAATTTCCGCTGTTGATGCAGGCTATTCACGTGCTTTAACAACAATTATAGATGCAAATTTAACGACTTTTATAGCTGCCGTACTCTTGTATATGTTTGGTTCTGGTCCTGTCAGAGGGTTTGCAGTTACTTTAGCGATTGGGCTTTGTAGCTCTATGTTTTCAGCACTTATGGTTACTCGTCTTATGGTATTGACGTGGCTACGTCAAAAACGCCCACAACGTTTACCTCTGTGAGTTCTGGATAAAGAAAAAAATGAAATTAATTAATTTTATCCCATTAGATACAAATATTAAATTTTTGCGTTTCTGGCGATTAGCCATTTATGGCTCCTTGTTCTTTTGTTTGGTTTCTATAGGTTTTTTTCTGTTAAAAGGATTAAACTACGGTATTGATTTTAAAGGAGGAATATTGCTGGAAATTCGGATGAATCAAGCAGTAGATTTGTCTATCTTGCGTGCAAACTTGAAAACTTTAGATTTAGGAGAAATTGAACTTCAAGAATTTGGAAAAAATACCGATGTTTTAATTCGTATAGAAAAACAACCTGGCGGCGCAAAACAGCAAATGCTTGCTGTAACAAAAGTTAAAGAAGCTTTGGGGCCTGGAATTGATTACCGTCGGACCGAATTTGTAGGGCCTAAGGTTTCTGGTGAGTTGGTTGAGGCTGGGATAACAGCGGTAATTCTAGCATTAGTTGCCATGTTAATGTATATTTGGTTTAGATTTGAATGGCAATTCGGTGTTGGGGCGGTTGTTGCACTCGGACACGATGTGCTGTTAACGGTAGGAGTTTTTTCTTTAGTCGGGCTTGAGTTTAATCTTTCAACGGTAGCAGCAATTTTAACAATCGCTGGTTATTCTATCAACGATACGGTAGTTGTTTATGATCGTGTTCGGGAAAACCTTAGAAAATACAAAGTTCGGCCGCTTGAGGATATCCTTAACATGAGTCTCAATAACACGCTGTCAAGAACAATTCTTACGAGTGTAACCACACTCATTGCTCTTTTTATTTTGTTCTTTTTTGGAGGCGAAGTTATAAAAGGATTTAGTTTTGCAATGATTTGGGGAGTTTTAGTTGGAACATATTCCTCAATTTTTGTCGCCACACCATTATTAATGAGCATGAATCTTCGTGCATCGGCGGTTGCTTTACCTGAAGAGGAAATTAATTAATTTAAAACATTTAATTTTCGGTAAAAAATTGGAACTGTAGAATGGGTTTGCTCAGCTGAGAAATTTGCAAATCAAAAGATAAACAAGATAAAATAAACGGGAGGCCTTGGCCTCCCGTTTATCGTATAATTAAAAAATATTCTGAGCAGAAACCATTGCATACAGCATCGGTATTGATAGCATTGTATTAGTTCGGGAAAACAGCATGGCAGTCCGTCCAGCGGGAGCTTTTGCCGAATCTTCTGCTTCAACCAAACCAAGTGCTATTTTCTGATTTGGCCAAATAACAAACCAAACGTTGAACCACATAATAGCTCCTAGCCACATGCCGATTCCAATCGCAGTATGCTTAGCAGCACCACTAACTAGGCCAATTGTAATGGCATCCATTAAATAACCATTTAGCCAAGCAACGATTAGACCTGTAATTATGGTCGACATTGCTCCCCAACGAAACCAAAACAAAGCCTCTGGAGCGATAACCTTGGTTACTGCCGGCTTTTGTTCATCCGGGATATTTCCCATATTGGGGATTTGAACAAAGTTGAAGTAATACAACAATCCAATCCACATTACTCCCGATAACACATGCAACCAACGGAAAAAGAATGACCACCAGGCTTGATCGTTTGCAACTCCACTATTGTGCCATCCTAATATGACGATTGCGAGGACGACAGAGAGTACAACACCTGTAATAATAGTATTATTTAAACTTGTAAGGATTTTTGCCATTTCCTAATAGCCCTTTTTTTTACTACAAACACACCATTAATTTAGCCTTTTTGAAGATTCAAGGCCATATTTTTATAGCATTAACTAAAATTTTCTGGAACCCCTGATAAAATTACCATTTGAAAATTTTCTCATACTATTGATTGCCAACCGGCCTGCCTTCAATCCAGAATAAATTCCACCTTCAATTGTTGCAGGCAATTTTGTATCAGTCCAATCTCCTGCAAGGAAAAGATTGTCCCAAATAGTGGATGTATTTGGTCTATTCTTAATTTGCTTGGGTGTCTGTGCAATTGTTGCTCGTCTTTCTTTTATAACACGCCAATCAGGTAACGTTCCTAAATCTTTTCTCAAAACCGTTTTAAGTTCAGACCATAAAACGTTTGCTATTTGAGAACTTGGTATATTAATTGTTTTTGTTGCAGCGCTAATGGTAACAGAAAGAATATTTCCTCGGATAAATATCCATTGTGCTTTTGTTCCAATCAACCCTAAAAACGGTAGATTACCGGGAAGAATAAGTTTTTTGGTTAAACGAAAATGAACATTTACTATTGGGGACATTTCCATTGGTGTCTTTTTATTAGGCCAAAAATTTGGATAAATGTCGGGAGGGATAGCTAGTACGACAATATCTTCTTTTTTTATGCCGACGGAACCCTGCGCGAAGTACAAAGTAGAAACACGGTTATTGTGATATTTAAAATCAAGAAAACGAGATTTATAATTTAATTCTCCCCCCAAATTTTTTATTTTTTTAGTTGCCGGGTCAATAAACGTTTTGGAAAGTCCATTCTCAAAAATGATTGGACGACAGGCTTTTTCCCCTATTAAAAAACTCATTTTCAAAAACTTCCATAAAAGCTGTGCTGAAGCTTCTTCTGGGTTTATGTTCAGTACCGCTCTGCACAAGGGCTCCAATAATTCGCTGTAACAAGGAGGGTTGTTTCCCAGGCATTCAATAACGGTCTGCTCTTCCGTCGCCTTGGAAAGACGAAACAAATTTAGGTAATCAACTAACCTTGAATTAGGAATTCTTCTTCTTGGGTTTAGTAACCAGAAGGGAGAATATCTTCTTCCAGGTTTAATAAACCATTGGGTAAAATTTTCCGGTTTCAAAAATGGGAATGTCGCTGGATTAATTTCGGTAACAATGTTTTGGGTTCCTAATGTTTTTAAATATTGCCATGTATTTTGGTTTCCTCCCAAAAGAATATGGCTTCCATTATCGATTGTAGTCTCTAATTTTTTGTCTAAAAATGATCTGCAACGTCCTCCTGCAAAGGGGGAGGCTTCATACAAAATAACTGGTGACTTTTTGTAAATACAATGGACGGCACACGATAAACCAGCTAAACCGGCTCCAACGATATGAATGGTTCCCATTAGAAAGTTTTTAACCCATGCCAAATTCCGATTAAAATACACAAACTCTTTTTTAATTTTGAGAGTTTTACATTTTGGGCAATAGGGTCTTTTTTACTCAATTTTTTTGAAAGTGCTTTTGCAATTAATAGTATAACCGCTGTCTCAAAACGGAGCCTTTTATCCTTGATATTATGTAATTCTAGACGGGCAACTTTAATCATTCCATTTATTCGATCTAATAAGGCATCAAAAACCAGACGCAATTCTGGTTTGCTGAAACTTTCTGCAAGAGCGGTTACATCAATATTTTGTTCGTTAAAAAAATCTTGAGGAAGATAAACGCGGTCTAGTTGTAAATAGTCACTTTTACAGTCTTGTAAATGGTTGAGAATTTGAAGAGCTATACAAAGCCGATCTGTGCATTTCCTCGCTTCCTCGCCGGAGGAGTGTAAATCTAATAAAAATCGGCCGACAGGAACGGCGGAATATTGGCAATAATTTATAAGTTCGGACCAGTTTTTATACCTTTTTTTTTCTATATCCATAGAGAAGGCTTGTAGCAAATGCCGTGTATGTTCAATAGTTACTCCGGTTTCCTTGGAGCTAGTTATATGTTTGGTTGCCGGTGTTACAAAATCTGTTTTTTGGCTTTTGCCCTGTAATTCCGAATCCATTTGTTTAAGTAATACTAATTTTTCTTTTGGCGACAAATTAGGGTTGTCTGCCACATCATCTGCTGCACGAACACAGTCATAAAAACAATAAATATGTGGTCTTAATTTTGTAGATATTATCCAACTTGCCACAGGGAAATTTTCATCTTTTTTAGTTTTACTTGGGCTGAACAAAATTATATTCCTGAACTTTGATATTTTATTGAGAAAAAGAGCTAATTTACTAAGGATCTTTTACTAAATACTTAATAAGGTATGTCTTTTCTAATATCCTTTTTTATTTTTGTTAATTCTTTAACCACTTAATAAAGTCATAAAGGGCCCGTTTTGTATAAGCAGCTCTAGACTGTTTTCTGTTTAATTTTTTATCTAACGGAGGAAATAAACCAAAATTAATATTCATTGGCTGGAACGTTCCTATATTTCCACCAGTAGTAATATGATTTAACAACGCGCCCATAGCAGTAGTAAGAGGAGGCGGTTTTGCCAAAAATCCCATTGCGTCTCCAGCTGCAAAATGACCAGCTAAATAGCCTATAGCCGCACTTTCCACATAGCCTTCACACCCTGTAATTTGTCCAGCAAAACGGAATCTACTCTCTGATATTAAACGAAGTTGAGTGTCCAGAATTCTAGGTGAATTAATAAAGATATTACGATGTATACCACCGAGTCTTGCAAACTTTGCCCTTTCCAAACCGGGTATCTTTTGGAAAATACGAACTTGGTCGGTATGTTTGAGTTTAGTTTGAAAGCCCACCATGTTAAATAATGTTCCTAGGGCATTGTCTTGGCGTAATTGAAGGACAGCAAAGGGTTTTTTTTCGGGTTCATGTTCATTTGTTAATCCAACTGGTTTCATTGGGCCATAGGCTAGGGTATTAATTCCTCTTGAGGCCATCACCTCTATTGGCAAACAACCTTCAAAATAAGGTGTGTTTTTCTCCCATACCTTAAATTTTGTTTTGTCTCCTAATATAAGTTCATTAACTAACAAATTATATTGCGACTTTGATAATGGACAATTGATGTAATCATCTCCATTTCCTTTGTCATAGCGGGATTGATACCAAGCTTTTTTCATATTGATGGAATCTTTGTAAACAATTGGGGCAATTGCATCAAAAAAAGAAAGCGTATCTTCTCCAGTTAAATTTTGAATGGTTTCAGTTAGCCTTGGAGATGTTAGTGGGCCACTTGCAATAATTACATTCTTCCAATTTTCAGGAGGCAAGCAAGAAATCTCTTCACGTTGAATAGTTATAAAGCTGTTTCGTTCGAGTCGGTTTTCAACCTCTTTTGAAAAATTAATTCTATCGACAGCAAGGGCACCACCAGCTGGGACTTTGTGTGCATCCGCAGCTGATAAGATTAGAGAATTTCCTTGGCGCATTTCTTCGTGGAGCAAACCTATTGCACTTCTTGTCTGATCATCAGAACGAAAGGAATTAGAACAAACGAGTTCCGCTAATTGGCCTGTTTTGTGAACTTCAGTTTGTTTTATTGGACGCATCTCATGAAGAACAACATGAACGCAGTTTTTTGCTATTTGCCAGGCTGCTTCAGAGCCTGCCAAACCTCCTCCAATTATATGGATTTTTTGTTTTTCCAAAATTAAAAAACTTTTTGAAGTTGTTTTTTTGATTTGTCGTTAAAATATGTTGCTAAATACTGGCCGGTGTAACTTACCGAATGCTTGGACACCTCTTCTGGTGTACCAATCGCAATGATTTTTCCTCCTTTATTCCCCCCGTCCGGTCCTAAGTCGATAATCCAATCTGCAGTTTTTATTACTTCTAAATTATGCTCGATCACAATCACAGTATTTCCCTGCTCCACTAACGCGTGTAAAACATTTAAAAGATTTTTAATATCCTCAAAGTGAAGGCCAGTGGTAGGTTCGTCTAAAATATATAATGTTTTCCCCGTTGCTCTTCTTGCAAGTTCTTTAGAAAGTTTAATTCTTTGCGCTTCACCCCCAGATAGTGTGGTTGCTTGTTGTCCAATTTGAATATAACCAAGCCCCACGCGTTTAAGCATAGACAGTTTTTCTCGAATAGATGGGACAGCCTTGAAAAATTCATGTCCTTCATCCACCGACATATTTAAAACATCAGATATAGTATTTTTTTTAAACAGAATTTCTAAAGTTTCTCTATTGTAACGGCTTCCTTTACAAACATCACACTTGACATAAACATCTGGAAGAAAATGCATTTCAATTTTGATAACACCGTCGCCTTGACAGGCTTCGCAACGCCCGCCTTTAACATTGAAGGAAAACCTTCCAGGTTTGTAACCCCTTGCACGTGCTTCAGGTAATCCTGAATACCATTCTCGAATTGGCGTAAAAGTACCGGTGTATGTGGCCGGGTTGGATCTCGGAGTTCGTCCTATAGGAGATTGATCAATATCTACGACCTTATCAATAAATTCAATCCCGCTAATCCCAATATGTGTTCCTGGAACTTCTCGTGCATTGTGTAATTTTCGGGCAAGAATTTTATAAAGCGTATCCAAAACAAGAGTGGATTTTCCACTGCCAGAAACGCCTGTAATACAAGTAAATGTACCCAAAGGAAAATCTACATCAATATTGTTCAGGTTATTAGCTGTAGCCGATTTTAAAGTAATTTTTTTCCCATTTCCTTTTTTTCTCTCAATCGGTATTTTTATTTCTAGTTCTCCTCTTAAATACCGTGCGGTTAAACTTTCCTTATTCTTTAAAATCTTTTTTGGTGAACCTGAAGCTATAATTTTCCCTCCCTTAGCACCCGCACCGGGGCCTAAATCAACAAGAAAATCGGCACAACGAATGGCTTCCTCATCATGTTCAACGACGACGACAGTATTTCCCAGATCTCTCAGTCTTCGAAGAGTATCAAGAAGACGAGTATTATCCCTTTGATGTAAACCAATTGAGGGTTCATCGAGTACATACAAAACACCGGTTAGTCCCGACCCAATTTGAGAGGCTAATCGTATACGCTGGCTTTCCCCTCCCGAAAGGGTTCTAGAGGAACGGGAAAGGGTTAAATATTCCAGGCCAACATCAATTAAAAATTGGAGCCTTTCATTTATTTCTTTTAAAATTCGACTAGCTATTTCGTTTTGTGTTTCAGAAAGAAGAATTGGTAAATTTTCTATCCAGTTTCGGGCTTCTGAGATTGATTTTTTAGTCAATAAACTAATGTTTAAATCAGCTATTTTAACAGCGAGAGACTCCGGTTTTAACCGCATACCGTTACATGTTTGACAATCGGTTGGACTTTGAAAACGAGCAAGTTCCTCACGCACCCATGAACTACTTGTTTCCCGATAACGTCTTTCCATATTGGGGATAACGCCCTCAAAAGGCCGTTCAATCGAGTATTTATTTTCTCCGTCACTATAAGTCATTCTAATTATTTTTTCTCCCGATCCCCATAAAATGGTATCCTGAATATTCTTTTCTAATTCCTGAAAAGGTGTGTTTAGAGAAATTTTATAGGCTCGGGCAAGGGATTTAATTGTCTGGGCATAGTAGGGAGAGCTTGATCCGGCCCAGGGTGTAATTACACTTTGATTAAGAGTTTTGGAAGAATCAGATATAACTAAATCCGGATCAAAAACTGAAGAATGGCCTAATCCATCACATTTTGGACAAGCCCCGGCTGGTGAATTAAAAGAAAATAAACGGGGTTCAATTTCATCAATAGTGAATCCGGATACTGGACAGGCAAATTTTGCCGAAAAGATCTGTCTATTCCCGTTGTCAGCATTTTCAATAACTAAAATTTCATCAGCTAATTCAAGTGCAATTTGAATAGAATCTGGAAGCCTATTCCCAATTTCTTTATGAATAACTAATCTATCAACAACTACCTCAATAGTATGTTTTATGGTTTTTTTAAGTGCTGGAACATTGTCGATTTCGTAGTGCTCGCCGTCTATTTTAACTCTTTGAAAGCCTTTTTTTTGCAGGTCTTTCAATTCTTTCCTATATTCCCCTTTTCTCTCTCGTACAATGGGAGCCAACACAAAGATTCTCATTCCTTCACCCAAATTCATGATACGATCAACCATTTGGGATATCGTTTGGCTTTCTATTGGTAAGCCCGTGGTTGGTGAATGGGGCACACCTATGCGAGCAAACAGAAGTCTTAAATAATCATAAATTTCTGTAACAGTTCCAACCGTTGAACGGGGGTTTCGTGAAGCTGTTTTTTGTTCAATGGAAATAGCTGGTGAAAGGCCTTCTATGGAATCGACATCAGGTTTTTGCATCATTTCCAAGAATTGACGTGCATAAGCAGAGAGGCTTTCAACGTATCGTCTTTGACCTTCAGCATAAATTGTATCAAAGGCAAGTGAGGACTTTCCACTTCCTGAAACCCCAGTAAAAACTACTAAAGCATTTCGGGGTAATGTAATTTCAATGTTTTGCAAATTATGTTCGCGAGCCCCACGAACTACAATCTGGTCTATCATTCGATAACACCATCTAACTTTAGAACTTCCAGTACTAAGGTTGTTGGAAACATTTTTAGCCTTTTCGAATTAATTTCATCTAACCAAAGTATTAAATAGTTTTTCTAAACAATTTCTATACCACCGTTAGGGCTTAAGACTTGACCTGTGACATAGTCTCCTTGTTCAGACGCAAAATAAGCAACGGCATTGGATATATCTTTCGGATTTCCTTCATGTCCAAGGGGTATGGTTTTTGTTCTTTCAGCTCGTATGGCTTCGTTCCCGGGTCTTAGAGTCATCGGGGTTGGAATATATCCGGGCGCTACCGCATTGACTAATATATTCCAAGGAGCGAATTCTTTAGCCCATGCTTTTGTTATCCCCAAAATTGCTGCCTTGGCAGCGGTATAATGCGATCCCGCATTTGCTCCTGTCATTCCATGTATTGAAGAAGTATTAATGATTTTACCGTTTTTGTTTTTTTTCATTTCTGGTAAGACGGCTTCAGTGGCATAAAAAGCACCTTTCACGTTAATATCCAGCATTGTTGTAAGAATTTTTTGGGTAATTCCTTCAAAAGGAAGCCTCAGACTGCTTATTCCAGCATTGTTAACAAGAATATTTACATCGCCAAGGGCAGCGGTCGCCTTTCTTATTTCTGAATGAAGTCTCTTTTTGTCTACGACATCACTGATTACAATATAAGAGGACCTTTTATTAAATTTTACCAGTTCTGCCGTTGCTTCTGCACCTTCTTTATTAATATCATTAATAATAATGTCAGCTCCCAATTCCGAAAGAAGTTGGGCGTGGCTTTGCCCTAATCCTGAACCGGCTCCAGTGATCAAAACGACCTTTCCTTTTAGAGATTTCATTATATTTTACCTTTTTGTCAACAAATTCAGTGTAGGATAAAGGTCTATTCGTAAATTACCAGGAATACAAAATTCTTTGGCCAATATTTTATAAAAGAGCATTAAATAAATTGGAGAAACATATGAAATTAGCCATATTGGATGATTATCAAGGCGTCGCACTTAATAGTGTTGATTGGTCCGAAGTTTCAAAAAGAGTCGACATCACTGTATTTAAAGATCATTTGCATGATGAAGGTTTAATTGCCGAACGCTTGAAAGATTTTGAAATTATTTGTGCTATGCGGGAACGAACGCCATTTCCTCGCTCTTTATTTTTAAAACTTCCGAATCTCAGACTCTTAGTTTCCAGTGGGATGCGCAATTTAGGAATAGATGTCAATTCCGCGAAAGAAAGAGGAATCATTGTTTGTGGAACGAAAAGTGTCGGAAGACCAACAGCTGAATTGGCTTGGGGATTAATTCTTGGATTAGCCCGAAATATTTCAAAAGAAGATGAGAATGTTAAACACGGGAGGTGGCAGTCTTCGGTGGGGATGGGATTGGAAGGAAAAACCCTCGGTATAGCTGGGCTAGGAAATTTGGGAAAACGAATGGCAGAAATCGGCAAAGCTTTTAAAATGAATATTATTGCCTGGAGCCAAAACTTAACCGAAGAAAGGTGTCTTGAAGTTGGAGCTAAGTTGGTTACAAAAGAGGAGTTAATGAAACAATCCGATATAATTACCATTCATTTAATTTTAAGCGATCGCTCCCGGCGGACATTTGGAAAAAAAGAACTAAACCTGATGAAACCTTCTGCATACATTATCAATACATCACGCGGGCCCATAATAGATGAAGAGGAGTTAGTTAATGTTTTAAAGAAAAATACGATAGCTGGAGCCGGAATAGATGTTTTTAGCATAGAACCGTTACCGGAAAACAACCCTTTTATCTCTTTGAAAAATATACTTCTAACTCCGCATCTTGGTTATGTTGAAGGAGAAAATTATTTATCTTATTTCAAAGGATACATTGAAGCAGTAACGGCGTTTCTAGATGGCAAACCAAAGAATTTTATTTCCGGTTATTAACTTTTTTTAAATTTTTCTTAACCACCAAATCTCTTTTTATGAAGTTTAATCTTGGGATCTTAGAAAAGGTAAGAAAATGAATGAAAATACAATTAGAGATATTTCCTTAGGCCTTGAAGATCTCGCTTTAGGGTACCGTATATTGGCGTCTCATGGACATCTTGAAACTACATTAGGTCACTTATCCTGGCGAGATCCAAAAGGGAGAGGAATCTGGATAAAGTGTCAGGAGGTTGGTCTGGACGAAGTTCAACCCACAGATCTTCATTTAGTAGATTGGGAGGGAAAAGTAAGAGATGGAAGTAATGGGCACCATCATTCCGAATGGCCAATCCACGCAGCGGTGTACAATGGGCGTTCAGATGTCGAGAGCGTTGGACATACGCATCCGATGCACTGTGTTCTTTTTTCAGCTACGGCTGAAAAACTTGCAGGGGTAGGGCATAATGGTTCTTATTTTGGAGATACCGTAAATATTTTTGACAAAACTTTGTCTCTTGTTAGGTCGATGGAAGATGCTAATGCAATGGCAGAAGATTTAGGCCAGAGTTGGGCAGTTTTACTTAGAAACCACGGTGTCACTTTTTGTGGTAACTCAGTCCCTCATTGTGTATTAATCGGTATTGCAATTGAAAAGGCTTGCAAAGAACAGTTACAAATGAATGGATCAGGTTTTGATTGGAAAGGTAAAGTTTCAGCAGGAGTTGCAAATGAAGCTAAAATGTATCCAAGAATGATTAAAAATATTTGGCAATACTATGTTAGAAAACTTACAAAGCTTGAGGGCTAAGTGTTTGAATTTATGACTTAGACGGTACTTCTGGTTTTAAAATCCCTGAGCGCTCTAAAACACGTATGAATGAATGAGAAATAAATGGATGCAACCCAAGTTTTATCATTTTGGATTGGTCCAATTCCACTAACGCAGTTTTTTCTTCCTCATTTAAAAAATTAATAGAGTCTACATAACCCATTGGATCTAATAGATATTTTTTTCTTTCTTTTTCATTTTTAGTTAATGTATGTAGTGTTTCTGCGAGAACAATTCTTTCGGGATGAATGGGTGGATAATGTGGTGAAAAATGTGTCTTTTTTTTCTGTTTTGTCCATGAAACAGTGCCATAGTTATGGTGCCAAGTGGGTTCGAAGTTAGTTTGATCAGGAATTCTATCACCTATCATACCACCAGCTACACCCCAACACCTCAATTCAATATTGCCGGTTTGTTCAAGTTTTTCTTCATTGAGAGATAAAAGGTATCCTAAACCCTCTCTGGATATTACTTTCATAAGTGATTTATCAAATTCAGTATCAGGTCCAGGGTCAGCGTATCTTTCCGTTCCAGGGTAATGAGATAGGCCACCACTGCAGACAACCACTGCACGTAAACCAAGGGAGCTTATTCCATTGGCTAATACACGACCAAATGCAACACAACGTTCCATTGAAGGTTGTGGAGGAACATAAGCATTTACAAAAATTGGAATTAAAGGAATGTCACTTATGCCTGTAAAATCTAAGGGTATACCGAATGCGTAATCTATTTTTGCATTACTAGTAAAAGCAGGATCAAAATTATTGTTTTGCATATAACGCAATAGGTTTAGTGAATCATTACTTGCTATTTTATAGGTGTAACTTCTACCTGCAAAATTTCCCTCGGCAATTTTCCCTATATGGAATATAAAACTGGCGTTGCAATGTAATAAAAATTGGTCGGCATGATCATTCGCAATAACAAAACACACATCGGGTTTCATTGACTTTAATTTTCTACCTATTTCTTGATTTGAAGTCCTAACACGAGCGACTACAGCCGGATCTTCGGATTCGGGAAGGGTCCAAAGTTGCGGAGCATGTGTTGTACAGATTCCACCTAGGATGCCATTATCAACCATTTTTTAATTGTTGATCCTCCTGTAAATACGTTTTTTAGTCCTTCATAGGATACAAGATAAATTTTGGTTCTGAAACAATGTTAGGTGATACTTGTAATTTTTTACGTTATTATGTGAATAGCTACAGAATAGGAAAGGATGAACGTTATGGCTGGGAGCGTCAATAAGGTTATTTTAGTAGGAAACCTCGGGAGAGATCCTGAAGTGAGAGCTATGCAAGATGGAAACTCTGTGGTGAATTTGTCAGTTGCAACTTCTGAAACATGGAGAGATAAGAATTCTGGTGAACGTCGTGAACGTACGGAATGGCATAGGGTTGTTATATTTAATGAAAGACTAGTTGATATCGCCCAAAAATTCCTACACAAAGGTTCAAAGATTTACCTAGAAGGTCAACTCCAAACCAGAAAGTGGCAGGATCAATCAGGAATTGACAAATATTCCACAGAAGTCGTTTTACAGAGATTTCGTGGGGAGCTTACGATGTTGGATAGTCGGAATGACCCCGATCAACAATTTACTTCTGCGGAAAATAACCAAATTACAAACAATGGCGGTGAAGCTGTTAGCAACAGTGATTTAGATGATGAAATACCATTTTAAAGAGTTATAATTTTACATTTTAGTGTTTTAAAATATTCAAAATTAAATTCCTTAAGTTATTGAAACTTAAATAAAAAATCGTTTTCAAAAATTTTGGACCAGGTTGTCTGATTCTAATAGTTTTGTTAGAATTTGTAAGATTTTTGTACCCTTCTTTTGAGTATAAAAATGATCCTGACGTTGGTATAAAATTAGTGACTACCGAAACATTAGAACCACATTTTGACATTACTCCGATAGCCATCGAAGAGGAGATGAAGTCTTCCTATCTCGATTACGCGATGAGTGTAATTGTTAGTCGTGCCTTACCTGATGTAAGGGATGGCTTAAAGCCCGTCCACCGCCGAATTTTATATGCGATGAAAGAAGCGGGGTACGACTGGAATAGAACTTACCGAAAATCAGCACGTGTGGTTGGGGATGTTATGGGAAAATACCATCCACACGGCGATACTGCAATTTATGATTCAATGGTCAGAATGGCTCAATCCTTTTCCATGCGGCGTACTTTAATTGATGGTCAAGGAAACTTTGGTTCAATGGATGGCGATCGTGCGGCTGCCATGAGGTATACCGAAGTGCGCTTGCATCGAGTTGCTGAAGAATTATTAGAAGATATAAACCAAGATACTGTTGATTTTACTGCCAATTATGATGAAACGGTTGAAGAGCCCAGTGTACTCCCAGCTCGATTTCCTAATTTGCTCGTTAATGGTGCTGGGGGTATTGCGGTTGGCATGGCAACTAATATTCCCACGCATAATTTAGGTGAAGTTATTGACGCTTGTTGTGCCATGCTCGACAATGCAGAAATATCAATAGAACAGTTATTGGAAATTATACCAGGACCCGATTTCCCAACCGGCGGGATAATTATGGGACGCTCGGGTATAATCCAGGCGTACCACACTGGACGTGGTTCGGTTGTTATTCGTTCCAGAACTGACGTAGAAGAATTCTCAAAAAACCGTGAAGCAATAATTATTAAGGAAATTCCTTATCAGATAAACAAATCTCGAATGATTGAACGAATTGCCGAAATGGTTCGGGATAAAAGGATAGAAGGAATTTCTGACATTCGGGATGAATCTGATCGGCAAGGAGTAAGGGTTGTAATTGAAGTCCGCCGAGATGCGATGGCGGAGGTAGTGCTTAACCAACTGTTTAAATACACCCCCCTCCAAACAAGTTTTGGGATTAACATGTTGGCCCTGAATGGAGGGCGCCCAGGCCTTATGAATTTAAAGGAGGTTCTGGGAGCATTTATAGAGTTTCGTGAAGAAGTCATTACTCGACGCACAGTTTTTGAATTAGGAAAAGCACGTGATAGAGGACATATTCTCGTCGGATTAGCAATTTCCGTTACAAATATTGATGAAATTATTGAGCTAATTCGGAATGCAAAAGACCCAGTGGAAGCGCGCCAAGCACTAATGGAAAAATCTTGGGTTGTCGGCGAAGTTGCTCGTTTAATTCAACTGATGGATGAACCAGAAAGAAAGATCATTGATGGAACATATCGACTTTCTGAAAAACAAGCTCGAGCAATATTAGACTTACGTTTACAACGTTTGACTGGATTAGAACGAGAAAATATTGCGAATGATTTGGAGAACATAACAAAAGAAATTTCGGCATTTTTGGAAATTTTAGGTTCTCGAGATAAAGTTCGAACAATTTTGCGTAATGAGTTAATGGAGGTACGGGAGCGGTTTTCTGATAATCGCCGTACGACGATAGACGATACAGATTTTGAGTCTGATATAGAGGACTTAATCCAACGGGAGGAAATGGTTGTAACCGTTACTCATGGGGGTTACATCAAAAGGGTACCCCTTTCCACCTATAGGGCACAAAGACGAGGGGGTAAAGGACGATCTGGGATGGCAACCAGAGACGAAGATTTTGTTGCGAATGTGTATGTTGTTAACACTCATACACCCGTTTTGTTTTTTTCTTCTCAGGGTACAGTTTATAAACTCAAAGTTTATAAACTACCTTTGGGTACACCACAGGCACGTGGAAAGGCATTGGTTAATCTATTGCCGTTAAAAGAAACTGAAACAATAACTACTTTAATGCCTTTACCTGAAAATGAAGAGCTTTGGGATCAACTCGGTGTTATGTTTGCAACCTCTAGTGGTTCAATTAGAAGGAATCGGTTGAGTGATTTTGTAAACGTAATGGCCAATGGTAAAATTGCCATGAAACTAAACAAGGGCGATCGGCTTATTGGAGTTGCTGTTTGTGAAAAGGATCAAGATGTTCTGTTAGCAAGCGCAAAAGGTAAATGCATAAGGTTTCCAACAACGGATGTTAGGATTTTTGCTGGGAGGGCATCCATAGGAGTAAGAGGAATAAAATTGGCCCCAAATGATGCCGTTATTTCGATGTCAATTTTAACACACGCAAAATTTTCTATCGAAGAACGTGATGCATATTTAAGGCGCCGAAGGGCTGAAAGGGTTGAATTTGAAGAAAATGCTAGCAATTCTAAAGAAGGTGGTGATACAGAAGTCGAAGAAAACGGGAAGGCAGTAATTTTAACTGAAGACCGGTACGGGGAAATGGTATCCGTAGATCAATTTATTTTAACACTTACTGCTAATGGGTATGGAAAAAGAACATCCTCTTACGAATACACAGTTCGAAAGAGGGGTGGCCAGGGAATTGCAAATATAAATCTCAGCACCTCAAAAAATAATGCTGTTGTAGCTTCCTTTCCTGTAAAGGATGAAGACCAATTGGTACTAGTTACTGATAATGGCCAAATGATCCGTACTTCAATAAACGAAATAAGAATAGCAGGTCGTTCAACACGAGGTGTGATTGTTTTTAGAGTTTCCAACGGGGAACAAGTCGTTTCAATAAGCAAATTAAGTGAAGACAGTAATACAAGCGACTTACTTGAAAATGAAAAACAACCGTTTCCAGTCGCCGAAACACCCAATAAACCAATGGAGATTGGCGAAACAAATGGTTAATCCTTTAATTGGTGTTTATCCAGGAACATTTGATCCCGTAACCAGTGGCCATAATGATATCATTTATCGTGCTGCAAAGATTTTGGATAAATTGGTTGTTGGGGTAGCCATTAACATAGGTAAAGATCCTCTTTTTTCTCTCGAGGAAAGGCTGAAAATGGTTGAAGCAGAAGCGGTGGCAATGAAAGATGTTTGTAATAAAATTGAAGTTTGTGGTTTTGATAATTTGCTTGTTGACTTTGCTGGTATGCATAACGCCAAAGTAATAATACGAGGACTAAGAGCGGTATCTGACTTCGACTATGAATTTCAAATGTCGAGCATGAATGCCAAACTTGGCCCCAATGTTGAAACCATTTGCTTAATGGCCTCGGATAAACACCAATTCATTGCTTCGAGATTAGTAAAAGAAATTGCTCTGTTAAAAGGAAATGTCTCACAGTTTGTTTCTCCAAGAGTAGAAAAACTTTTAAAGGCAAGAGTAGATGAAAAATAAACATTACTCCGTATTGACCAAAAAGGAGTACCCACATAATCTGCGCGCCATTATTTTACAAATTTAAAAATTGGGGCCCGTAGCTCAGCCCGGTAGAGCAGCTGACTTTTAATCAGTTGGTCACAGGTTCAAATCCTGTCGGGCCCACCAACTACCGCATTTAATTTTAAAAAGGTAAAACTTTTTAGAACAAATTAGGAAAGGCTTTAGTAAATATAGAATTTCCACATTTCTTTTTAAGAAATAAGGAATTAAATTTGCTCGGACCAAAATTAAATAGAAATAGGAGTAATTTTTTACCAAGTTTCCTAGTAATTTTAATCGTGTCCGTAGTCCTTCTTTGCAGCTTGCGGCGAAACGTAACCATAGTGAATGTCTCTAAGGATAGCATTTTTGGAGCGGTTATCTGCCTCGCCATATCCACCTCCACCGCCAGTTTCAACTATCACACGTCCACCGCAGGCAACTTGGCGTTCATCTTTAAGGACAACCTCACCGATTTTTCCGGGTTGTTGGATAATCACACTTGACGTTGCACCATTACCACCCCCGAGTATACCCCACGGAGGGCAACGGGACCGTTCAAAACCAGTCGAAACGGTCAACGGTGCTAACACTGTGTACCGTTTGCTTAAACCGAGGCCGCCACGAAATTCTCCCGGCCCACCTGAATCAGGCCGGAGTTCAAACGCATCAATACGCACCGGGTAACTAGCTTCCAATACTTCCGCAGGAATAACGCGGGTATCACCGTGACAGTTAGTACGGAATGGGCCCGGGCCATCCATTCCAGCAAGCGCTCCCCAACCGCCATATCCACTGTCGTTCATCTGGAATAATGCCCCGGTATTTGGTAGGTTTCCATGAAAGCGCAACGTACAGAAATTTCCAAAATGGGCTGCCGCAGCGAGGTTTGGCATGGCTGGCGCCATAGCTCTGATGACCGTATCTATCACAGTAGGCAAGGGCATATTGTAGCGCCCCATAGCAGCGTTATTTGTAGCGCTCAGAATTTTTCCTGGCGGTAAATTCAGATTAAGAGGTCGGAATGTACCTTCGTTAGCGGGTTCATGCGGGGCCACTAAAAACTTGAAGGCAACCCTAGCGACGGTGTAGCCACCACCGCTTATTCCTGAGTTTAGAGGGCCCGTTACTTGATCAGAAATTTTAGAAAAATCAATAGTCATATTGTCGCCAGTTACCTCGACGGCGACCTTAATTGGAAGGCGGGTTTCAAGGTTAATACCGTCATCATCAAGAAAAGACTCAGCCTCATAAAGACCATCTGGAATGGATTTAATCGCTTCACGTGCTGCTGCTTCGGACTGATTCCAAATTGTTTCAACTGCTGCGGTAAGCGTCGCATTGCCATATTGTTCAAAAAGCGCCTGCAACCTTTCGCACCCCATTAAACAGCCGGCAAGTTGTGCTTCAACATCACCGCTGACGAGGTTAGGAAAGCGTGTATTATTTTCAATCATGCGGTAAATTTCAGGTACGGGTTTCCCTTTTGACCACAGTTTTATTGTTCGAAATTGAATGCCCTCCTGAAAAATATCGGTTGCGTATTTTGAAATAGAACTCACAACACGGCCACCGATATCAAGCCAGTGCGCCGTGATGACCACGAATGCAACGAGTTTCTTTTCTTTTTTTCCTGAAAATACCGGACTGTACATCGCTACATTGTTAAGATGCTGTCCCATAGTGGCGGCATGATTGGTGATAATAACATCGCCAGGATAAAGGTTTTCTGGTCCATAAACCTTCAAACCATCGCGGACCGCAGCACCGAGCACGTCGGCAATAAAAATAGGCATTCCACCAGTACATTGGCAAATCAGACGGCCTTTAGAATCAAGAAGACCGACCGCATAATCCTTATATTCATAAATCAGCATGCTATAGGCTGTACGTGCTAAATTTGTATCAATTTCGTCGGCCAGCGTGCTAAAAGCTCCACGGATTACCTCCAGTGTAATGGGGTCAATGCGTTTCCCGGTATTACCCATGATGGGTGTTTCCTCTGATCGGGGTGCTGTTGGAAATTCGAATTTCCCCAAGATCTCCAATAACGAAATAATCATTCTCACCAACCATTGTAGTGGATCCATACTCCTCAATGATTGCTGGACCCTTTCCTTCAAACCCATGCGGCAAGGTGGAGCGTTGAAAAATATTAATTTTGGTGAAACGAGTTGCCTGGGGCAACCAAACTTGACGCAATTTTTCTGCTGGAATGGTAGAAGCATTGAGTGGAACAAGTCGAGTGATGTCAGGTTTTTCTGTTTCCATGACAGCGCCAAGATGGAGGCCAACAAATTCGATGATGGCTGACTCGTCGGCATGCCCATACCGTCGTCGGTATTCTTCCGAAAAAGCTTGGCGTAGATTTATTTCGGTATTCAAACCTCCGATGTTTATTCTAATTGAGTGTTTTTGTCCGCGGTAACGCATTTCGGCGTCATAATTGTAGATGATGTCGCCGTTCCCCTCTTCGCTAAACCGTTTGGTAGCAGCTGTTTTCATCTCGGCAAAGATCTTTACCGTTGAAGCAATGGTGCCCTCGTCGAGAATAGACAAAAAGGTCCGCGCTTCGTCCATTCGTGGATTGGCAAGGAGCATTCCAGTGGCGGAGAAATTCCCTGGTTCAGGGGGTACAATAGCCGAGGGTATACCAAGCGTTGCAGCCAGTGAACTAGCGTGCAACGGACCGCCTCCACCATATGCTAGTAGAGAAAATTCTCGGGGATCGAGACCACGTTCAACGCTTATTTTTCGGATACTAGCTGCCATACGATCAACCGCAATGGTAATTATTCCATCAGCAATATGAAACAAACCCTCTTCACCTTCAAACCCCAAAGGTTGGGCTATTTTATGCCGGAGCACGTTTTCCGCCGCAGTAGGATCGAGCTGAAGTTCACCACCTAAAAATCCTTGAGGATTGAGTCGGCCGAGGACGAGGTTAGCGTCGGTTATAGTTGGTTCTGCACCACCCCGTCCATAACAAGTAGGGCCAGGTTTAGCACCAGCGCTTTTTGGGCCAACATTAAGACGTTTTTGGCTATCGAGCGAGGCGATTGAACCACCGCCGGTCCCAATTTCAACGATATCAATAACAGCTGCCCGTATTGGAAAGCCTTTTTCGAAACCACCTATATAGTTTGCGTTTTCAACTGAAAAACGGCCCTTGCTTATCAGAGTACATTTGGCCGTGGTGCCTCCCATGTCAAATGCAATCACGTTTTCAAGCCCCAGAGAACGGGCAAATGCAGCAGCTCCGATGCAGCCCCCCACTGGTCCAGATTCGACGAGCCTAATTGGTTCTCTAAGAGCTCGGTCAGCAGACAGCACACCACCATTGGAGCCCATCAGGTAGAGGGATCCGTTATATCCACGATCCGACAACGTTAACTGGAATTTACGGATGTAGTCAGTGACCATCGGTCCAACATAGGCATTTGCGCTCACCGTCGCGCTCCGTTCATACTCAAACCATTCGCGCGATAGTTCCGTTCCGGCACTAATATAAGTTTTTGGAAGTCGCTGGCGCAAATAACGGGCCGCTTGGATTTCGTGATCGGGCTTTGCATAGGCGTTGAGAAATGAAATTGCTATCGCTTCTATTCCGTTATTTTTAAAGCTTTTCGCCAGCCGATTCAGGCCGTTTAAATCAAGTGGCTCAATCTCTTCACCTTTTCCATCAATACGACCACCCACCTCAAACCGGAGTGGCCGGGGCACTAGCGGGGGATCACGGCTATAACGCAGATCAAATGGCACCGGTCGGTTGCCCCGTCCAATTTCGAGCGTATCCCGAAACCCCTTTGTTGTAATTAATGCTGTTTTAGCTCCTTCACGTTGGATTAGAGCATTGATAACTAGGGTAGAACCGTGTTTGACATTTTTCGTATCGTTGAGCTCAATTCCAGCTTTTGCAAGGCATGTCAGTATCCCCTCGACAAAGTCATCATAAGTAGTTGATGTTTTGGCGTAGGCCACAGTGCCGGCATCCAGATTATAGGCGACTAGGTCAGTAAAAGTGCCGCCGATATCGACTGCCAACACAATACGCATTTTAATATAAATCCACTAACTTGTTACTGGTTCTAGTTTACCGCTAAATTTCCATAATAATACGGGTAATGAAGGATAAAAAACTTATATCCTCTCCCTTAAAAATATTCTAAAAACAAATTTTCTATTCAAAAATATTGATTTAGAATATTAATCTTTACCCAAAGAGTTTTTTAAAATATTAGATTTAATGAAAAGTTGTAATCCATAAATTTAAGTTCAAAAGAACCCATCGGAATAGGTATATACCTGATGTTGTCGAAGGAAGATAACGAACGCCTTACTCGAGTCAATAAGGGAACCCCCATGGGTGACCTGATAAGACGGTATTGGATTCCAGCTATTTTTTCTGAACAAATTAACAGGCCAGATTGTCCGCCAGTCCGAGTCAAATTACTTGGTGAAAATTTGGTGGCATTCCGGGATAGCCAAGAAAGGGTAGGGCTACTTGATGAACACTGTCCACACCGAACAGCCTCATTGTTTTTTGGAAGAAATGAAGAGTGTGGCTTACGATGTGTATATCACGGCTGGAAGTTTGATATAGAGGGAAAGTGCATCGATCTTCCAAGCGAGCCCATGAAAAGCCCTTTACAACGAAAGGTCAAAATCAAAGCTTATCCCTGTGTAGAACATGGTGGCATAGTTTGGAGTTATATGGGTCCTCCAAAATTAAAACCCCCTCCGCCGGATTTTGAATGGGCACGGCTTCCCAGTTCTTTCCGGTTGATGTCACGACAAATTATGGAATGCAACTGGCTCCAGGGTATTGAAGGGGGATTTGATTCTAGCCATCTTGCCTTTTTACATGGAGGCGTCGTCGAGGGAGACATAACCCTTCGACCCTCCATTTACGAAGTAATTCCAACGGATTACGGCTTCGTCGCTGGATCAGGACGCCAAAGGTTGGATGACTTAACCTTTTGGTCTGCAAACGTCATGATTATGCCGTTCCAGAAAAGTATAGCCTCTGTTCCTGTGGGGGTTCATCTTTGGGTCCCAATGGATGATGAGCATACTATGCAGTATGTCATTGATTTTCTTCCTCATCGTCCACTTACCGATGAAGATATTGCGCGGGAAACATCCTGGAATGGAATTCATTCAGAAAACATTTCTGGTACTGATAAACCCATACGGAACAAGGATAACGACTACCTAATTGATCGCTCTCTGCAGGCAAGTGGAAAATCATACACCGGAATAAAAGGACTCGGCACTCAAGATAATGGAATTCAGGAATCAATGGGCCCAATTGCAGACCGAACACGAGAACGCCTTGGCACAACGGATGCTGCTATCATTAATCTACGAAAATTATTGCTAAAAGCGTTGGATGACCATGAAGAGGGAGTTACACCACTCGGACTCGATCCATCAACCTACCAAGTTCGTGGATCCCGATACACTGCTCCCAAGGGCCAGCCCTTTTTAGAGACAATGGAACACCAAATCAGCCTTGATGCCTCTGTGTATGGCGAAGAATAAGGTTTAAATTCAAACTTTGAAATCAATCCACTAAATTTCCAGTCATTTGGTCTAACCATTCTTTTGAAACTCCAATGGTTTTTAATTCTTTACTAGCTTCATTTTTGGTTTGCAGGACTGACCCTATAACCTGTGGAGAATCTCCTTTTGAGGGTTGACAGCATGCCTCAAGGCGGACGCCATTGGGATCCATAAAATAAATAGAGACAAGACCCGGTAGA
>JAYZBC010000045.1:0-127509 GCA_036339375.1 Pseudomonadota bacterium
ACGGGGGGAAACACCACCCCGGTCCCTCAGATACGAAAAATGCAGAAGTAAAATTTCGAGATCCCAACGGAATTGTTTTTGATATTTCCACTCACGGTTGGGATGGCGCTAAAAGGGGGTAGTTTGTTATGGAGCGCCGTCTAACACACCTGTCATCGCCTTATCAACAATCGCGTTCTTATTCCCCCGCAGTGATTTCGGAAGGGGGAAGAATTGTATGGCTTTCGGGTCACCTCGCTTCTGAAAATGAGGAAGGAGAATCCCTGAAAGGTGATTTTGATGGTCAGGTTAAATGTATTTTTAATAAATTAAATAAGACTTTATTAAAAGCCGGCGGAACACTTGCAGATATTGTAACCATGACCGTTTTCATTACAGATGTCTCAAACAACACACGCTTTGTTGAATTGCGCAAACAATTTTTCTCCAGTGGAAAGTATCCCGCTTCTACCCTCGTAACAGTCGCTGCTCTTAACCGGCCAGAGCTTTTAATTGAAATCAATGCAACGGCAGTTTTACCCAAATAAGTTTAGGTTTTAGGGATGAAAAACAAAACTTGTGAAAAAAACGCTTTGATTATACCTTATTGGTAATAAAAATTTAGGAGACGTTATGAAAAAATTAATTTCATTCGCTACTGTGATTGCTTTAGCAATTACTGTCGGCGCCCCATTTAAAGCTGCAAAATCTTTTGATGCGGCAGGTCATTTCAAAGACAAACGTTTAACTATTTTAATTCCGTATGGTCCTGGAGGTACTTACGATAAGTACGGTTCCACGTTTGCTCGACATTTAGGAAGGCATATTCCGGGTAATCCGACCGTAATCGTTCAGCACATGCCGGGTGCGGGTGGGTCTAAAGCCATGCGTTACGCTTACAATGTGATGCAGAAGCAGGGTTACAATATGATTGTTCCGCTGGATAACACTGTCGTGAATAAACTCATGCGCCCTAAGTTGATGCGGTATATCCCTAATAAATTTAACTGGATGGGATCAAGCAACCAAACCAACGTGATTATAGTCATACGGTCTGATTCAGGCGTTAAAAAGTTTGAAGATATGAAAAGGATCCGAATTATTGGGGGAACCAGCGGAAAAAGCTCTAGTGGCTATATCACACCCATGATAATTAAAGGTTTGTTTGGAGCCAAAATCAAAATGATCACGGGATACAAGGGATCTTCGCGTTCCATCCTTGCAATTGAACAGGGTGAAACACAAATGTCTGCTTTTAACTGGCTAGCTTGGGATTCTAAAGTCCCTCACTGGTTTAAGGGAAAAAATCCCTTTGCGAGGGCGATTGTCCAAGTGGGAAAATATAAGGACCCGGACTTACCTAATGTACCTATGCTCGATCAATTTCTAAAAGAGAAAGATAAGCCAGTTGTAGAATTCCTTAAATCATCGGGTCCGATAGGTAGAGGGCTTACCCTGCCGCCAGGAGTAAATAAATCTGTTATTGCCACTTTACGTAAAGCCTATGACGGGATGAATGGAGACCCCAAATTTGCAAAAGAGCTGAAAAAAAGGCGTTTACGTTTGATTGCAAGTTCTGGAAAAACAATTCAGGACATTGTTGAAAAAGCGATGATAGCAACTTCTCCTGCAGTAATAAAACGAGCCAAAAAGTTAATTTTTGGAAAATAATATTGTTGTTTGTTGAGATCTAACTACATTGAAAAGGCTGCCAAAATTTGGCAGCCTTTTTTCTTTACTAGAATATAATTGCAGGTAAAAACTTTTAATCTTTTCCAATCATAGCCACGAGAAGGGCCATCCTGACATACAAGCCGTATTGCATTTGTCTAAAATAAGCGGCACGGGGATCAGAATCCAACTCGGATGGTATTTCCCCTACTCTTGGCAAGGGATGCATTAAAACCATGTCGTCTTTCGCCATATCCATATCAGTTTTTGTGATGGCATAGGAAAAATCGATTGCAACGTTATTTGACAAACGTTCTTTTTGAACCCTTGTCATATAAAGGACGTCTGTCTCTTTTAATACATCACATAACTCTCTGTGTTCGGTATCATTTTGATTGAGGTACTCGCGTGGTACTATTAGCTCTTCCGGAGATACAAAACGTAAAACAACATCATACATTCGGAGGAGTTTAATTAAACTGTGAACAGTGCGCCCGAATTTGAGATCACCCATTAATGTAACCGTCAACCCATCAACAGTACCCTGTTCTTTGGCAATCGTGTAAAGATCCAGCAACGCTTGTGTTGGGTGTTCACCAGCTCCATTTCCGGCATTGATGATTGGGATTGAGGCAACTGAGGCCGCCCGTTCAGTAGCGTCATCATCGTAGTGGCGTAAAACAATTGCATCAGCATAGCATTCAAGGGTCCGAATTGTATCTTCCAGTGTTTCTCCCTTCGTGACGGATGAATAATTAACTTCATTTATAGGTATGACATTCCCGCCAAGGCGTGTCATGGCAGCGTAAAAACTGGATGAAGTTCTCGTGGAGGGTTCATAAAAAAGATTGGTAATCGTTTTACCTGTTAATGGCATGGTTCGGCCAACTGACAAACGATCCGCAAGGGCGAAAATTTCTTCTATATCTTGTCGTGAAAACTGCTCCACTGAAATTACGGCCTGCCGCCAAGGGACATCCATTTTACTCGTTGAAACAGAATCCAAACTCTTTCTCCTAAAATCAAACACTCAGTGATTCATACTTCAGGGTTTATAGAATCAACAATCGCAAAATTTTTTTTCAACTAGGAGGAGTGCTTCTTCTTGCAATTAAAACACAGCTAATCGCTATTAATGCCAATCCTGATGCCATCCAAAAAACACCTAGCGCTGCATTCTTATCGACAAACCAGCCTGCCATTACGGGTGCCAATCCATTACCGAAAGTAAACCCCACAGTGACAAAGGCAACAACAGAACCGAGGAGCGCCGCAGGTGCATCATTGCGGACCATAAGATCGCGCGAAGGTGCAACAATCCCTTTGGTTAACCCAGCGACCATGAGCGCAATTGTACAAAACCAAAAAGACAATATTCCAGTTGCCGCAACCCCTGTCGAAAAAGCGGCAACCAACATTGTTATTATCAAAACGAGATCATGACGTTTTGTCCGATCAGCAAGAATACCACCAAGAATAACGCCAATCGAGGCTGAAATTAGATAGGCAGTAAGGACAGCCCCTGCGTATTTTTCTGAAACACCGTAATAAGCAACCAGTACAACTACGGTAAACGCAGTTAAAGCACTAGTTGCTGCAGATGAAGTTGTGAAATAAACAAAATGAGAAAGAATTCTGCGCGAAATTAAGGCGTGCCATGTTGACCATAATTGCCCTTTTTCTCTGTTCTTTCTTGTAACACTATCCTTTAAAGCAAACTGAAATGCAAAAATAATTAACGCTAAGATTACGCCTCCAACCCCAACAATTGAAAGCGCTGTACGCCAATCAAACCAAACTGCCAATGCGGCCATGGTAACAGGAGAAATTGCAAACCCTGCCGAACCGCAAAAACTGTGAATACTAAATGCACGTCCAAGATATTTTTCATGGACGGAAGAGGAAAGGATGACATAATCGCATGGATGAAAAACACAATTTCCTACCCCAGCTAACATAAACAAGCCCAATAAGCCCCAATATGAAGCCGTTAAACCAGCAAATGTAATTGCAGTTGAAAGGATAAACATTCCAACGAAGAGAACGCGGCGCGCACCAATCCGGTCTACTAAAATACCCGCGGGCATTTGGCAAGTTGCCCCCGCCGCAAAAAATGCTGTTGAAATTAGTCCCAATTCAGCAAACCCTACATTCAAATCTGTAGCCATCTGGAGTAATAGAGGTGCAAGACAAATGACATAAAAGTGACTAAGAAAATGCCCAGCACTAATTAGGAAAATTACTAATAGTTCCCTACCGCTGATTTGTTCGGGTAATTTTGACGAAAGTTTGCTCAATACTGTCATGAATTCCTGTAAGCTTTACGAAAATAATTTACGGTATTTTATAAGAATTTTAGGTTTTTCTTCTTAGCCTGATTTTATATTCGCCATCAATTTCTTCACCACTAACGTATGTGTGCCCGGTTTGGTCACAGAATGCAGAAAAATCAGCAATTGCAGCTGGATCAGTGGCAAGTACCTCGAGCTCTTCCCCTGGCATAAGTGGGAGAATTGCTTTTCGTGCACGCAATACGGGTAAAGGACAGAGTAATCCACGAGCATCGAGTAATTTTTTCATATGTTACCTAAACGGCTTTTGGCTGGGGCGCCTGGAATCGAACCAGGGATCACGGGATCAAAACCCGTTGCCTTACCGCTTGGCTACGCCCCATATGAGTGCGGGAAGATAAGTGGCTTTGACCATCACGGCAACAATTACTGTTAAAATTCAATCAAATTGGCAATTTTAGTCAGGGTGATGAAATAAATTTTGTATCCCTTACCCACCATTCTTGGTGTTTTTGGCTAATACTCTGTTTACCTTTTTTTGCGCCGTCAGAACTTGAGAAAAGCCCAAAGCAAGTAGCTCCGCTACCTGAGAGACGTGCTAATAAGCAATTAGGCTCATTTTCCAGAACATTCAGAACTTCATTAATTTCGGGGGCAAGTCGCTTCGCAGAAAGCTCTAAATCATTTCGTTTTTCCTGCAAGTAAGTGATAAAATTTTGTAAATTTAACCAAGACTCAATTTTATTGTTTGCTTTTGAAAACGCACTATCGAATGAAGAGAAAACTGAGGCAGTAGATAAACTAAGATTCGGATTAACCAGTAAAACTCCCATTGAAGGTAATTCAGGTGCTGGCTCTATTATCTCCCCTATGCCTCCTAAAAACGCAGTTTTTCCATAAATACATACCGGAACATCCGCCCCTAGGGAAAGTCCAAGGGCTGCTAATTCTTTATTTGTTTTCCCTATCCTCCAAAAAACATTCAAAGCTGAAAAGACAGCCGCCGCATCAGCCGATCCTCCTCCTATTCCCGAGGCTATTGGTAAATTTTTTTCCAGAGTGATTTTTGCTCCGGGCAATGACTTAAAACCTTTGCCCATTAATTGTGCAGCTTGGACCACAAGGTTACTCTCATTTAGAAGAAGTTTGTTAGAAAACGGGCCTTTTAACGCAAAGGTCAATTTGTCAGCCGGTTCAATTAACAAATCATCTCCCACTTCGGTAAATGCAACAAGACTTTCTAATTCATGGTACCCATTAGAGCTATTACCTAACACGTGAAGAAAGAGATTAATTTTAGCTGGAACATGAACTTTCAACACTTCATTTGAAAATTTCTGACCTTGGTGGTTCAAGTGTGGTTATCCTTTAAATTTTTTTTACCCAACCCTTTTATCAACTTTTCATTAAGAATTGGAATTTGGTCGTTTGCTGGATCCAAAGACAATGCCCGTTTCCATTGAAAACGAGCTTCAATAATTCGTCCCACCCGCCAATACGCATCACCGAGGTGGTCATTGATAATGGGATCCCCAGGCTTAAGAAGAACAGCCTTTTCCAGCTCTTTTGTTGCCCCAAGATAATCGCCCAACTTATAAAGGACCCAGCCAAGACTATCGACGATGTACCCATCTTTTGGGCGCAATTTAACAGCTTTTTTAATCATTGTTTTTGCACGATCGAGGTGTATATGCCTATCGACCCACGAATAACAAAGATAATTTAATACAAAGGGGTCTTGAGGATTGAACTCAAGGGCACGAAGGAAATCTTCTTCTGCGCTCTCCCAACGTTTATCGCGTTCGTAGGAAATACCTCGGGCATATAAAAGGAACCAGTGTTGGGTTCTCAGTTTACCAATTCTCTTAAATGCTTTTTCGTATGCGTTAACGGCCTCTCTGTAACGCTTCTTTATCCGGAACAAATCACCAAGTTGAATAAGTGGCGCAGCCCACAGAGCCCGTTCTTTGGTAAAATTCCGTAACAAACGGACTGCGGCATCCGTTCGACCTAAATTTATCAAAACTGACGCACGGCGTAACCCAGCCAACCAGTATAAAGAGGATTGTGGACTTACCTCTTCATAAATCTTTATTGCCTCTTTTTTCCGCGAAATAGACTCAAGTAAACCACCCACCAAAACCTTGGCAATTGAGAACTCGGGATACAAACGCAAAGCAAATCTTCCATAAATCAATGCGAGTTCTGACGAACCATTTTGGGCCAAGGTCCCAGATAAATTGAAAAATACTTCAGCCATACCTTCTCGTGAATTTCTTACAAATTCTCTACTAAGTTCTTTTGAAGACAGAAATTTAAAATCCTCCTGAAAGGTATCACTTGCTGGATCCTGTTGAAAAAACCTTTTGTAAAGGGCCTTAGCCTCCTGCCCACGACCATTTCTTACAAGGAAGCTAGTATGGGCTTGAATGACCCGAGATGTTTTTATTTTTTCTGTGGCTTTTCGAAAGGATATATCCGCTTCTTTATACCTTTTGGCTTTTTCATAAATTAAACCGGTGTGCAGATACCTTAAAACTGAAAACTCTTTAAAATTTGCTAGTCCGTCTAAAGCTTTGATTGCGTCTTGTGTTGATCCATTTCCAGCCTCAGTCCATGACATAAGTAACGGAATTGTATAAATATTTATACCCTTTTTTGGCAAGCTTTTCAGCCGATCTTTCGCAAACTTATATCTTCCAGAAATCACATCTTCAACAACAAGATTTAACGTCGCTATTGGAGCATTTTTATTTTTTACGAGGATCTTTTTAGCCAAAACCGAAGCCGCGCTCATGTGCCCAATCGCTATTAATGAAAAAAAAGTTTTTTGGAGAATTCGGCTATTGGTTGGATCTAAAGTTAAAGCCTTAGAAAGGTATTTCGCTGCAGTTTTAAAATTTTGTTCAAGTTGTGCATGCCGTCCGGCTAAATATTTCCCCGCAGCCGAAGCATGTTTCAATTTGTTAAATGATGATTGTGGAGGACTTAAACGATCAAGAGTCACCAATAAATTTAAAGGTTCGACCGCAAGACAAGTCGACGCTGTATATAGGACAAAAAATGCCCCTACAAACAGCAAGTTACGGCATTTAAATTTACAAGTCGTCAGTTTCACTGGTATTTGTCCAAAATTTCTTTACCAACTTATTTTTAATTAAAAAATTTTATATAAAATGCCTAAAAGAGGATCTTTCAAGAAAAATTTTAAGAACTAATACAAGATGCAATTCACATGTTGGGATAATTTGGACCACCCCCACCTTCCGGCACAACCCAATTAATGTTTTGAGTAGGATCTTTTATATCGCAAGTCTTACAATGAACACAGTTTTGGGCATTGATTTGAAGTTTTGGCTCCCGGCTTCCCTCTTCTTGTATAATCTCATAAACACCAGCCGGACAATAGCGTTGTTCTGGTGCATCATATTTTTTCCAATTGAGTTCAATTGCGACTTTTTCATCTCGCAATTCTAAATGGACCGGTTGATCTTCCTCATGATTGGTGTTTGAAATAAAAACTGAAGAGAGACGGTCAAAAGTAACTTCTCCATCCGGCTTTGGGTAATTAATCTTAGGCGCCTTATTTGCTGAAAGCAGACTCGTATGATCTGCATGCTGCTTAAAAGTCCAAGGTGCGTTCCCCCTCAAAACGTATGTGTCTACAGCAGAATACAGGAGACCCAACCACATACCCCAACGAAAGGAAGGTCTAATATTTCTAACTTTATAGAGCTCTTTCCAAACCCAACTATCTTTTAAAGTTTCAGGATACTCCGTAATGAGATTTCCATCACCGCTGGTCATATTTTTAAAAGCAGCTTCCGCAGCAATCATTCCAGTTTTCATTGCGTTATGTGTCCCTTTGATTTTTGGTACATTCAAAAATCCAGCGGCACACCCTATTATTGCTGCACCCGGACAAATAAGTTTTGGGATTGATTGAAAGCCTCCCTCGTTAAGCGCACGGGCCCCATATGCTACACGTCTACCTCCCTCGAAAATTGGGCGAATTTTCGGGTGTGACTTAAAACGTTGAAATTCTTCAAAGGGATTGAGATGGGGGTTTTTGTAATCCAACCCAATTACAAAGCCAACCGCTACCTGATTGTTGTCAAGATAATACAAAAACGATCCACCATAGGTTTTACTATCCAGTGGCCATCCAATTGTATGGAGAACTCTTCCTTCATCGTGTTTTTCCGGATCTATTTCCCAAAGTTCTTTAATACCAATTGCAAAAGTCTGTGGATCGGTGTCCACCCTCAAATTATACTTTTCAAATAAAGACTTGGTAAGTGAGCCCCTGCATCCCTCAGCAAAAAAAGTAAATTTAGCTCTAAGTTCATAGCCCGGGGCAAAGGTTTCTTTTGGTTCGCCATTCAGACCAATACCCATATGCCCGGTAGCAACACCCGCCACAGAAGCATCATCGTTATAGAGTATTTCTGACGCCGCAAAACCCTCAAAAATTTGAACTCCTAATTCTTCCGCTTGTTCTTTCAGCCACCGACAAAGATTGCCCAAACTAATTATATAATTTCCTTTATTGTGCATGGCAGGAGGCGTAGGAAGCCGAATAGATCCCTTTTCATTCAAAAACCAAAAATCATCTTCTGTGGTTTCTGTGTTGAGTGGGGCTCCTTTATGTTTCCAATCAGGTATCAATTCATTAAGTGCTCTTGGTTCTAAAACTGCCCCCGATAATATATGGGCGCCCACTTCAGACCCTTTTTCCAGCAAACAAATACTCAATTCTTTATTGTTTTCTGCGGCTAACTGAGCCAAACGAATTGCTGCTGACAGACCTGCCGGCCCAGCGCCAACAATTACAACGTCAACGTCCATCGATTCCCGTTCCATCTTCCTTATTTTCCTTCCCTTCAGATTGTATTGACAAATTATGGCGTGTTATTGTTCATGTATGAAACAGAATAACCGAGCAGCTGATTTGCTCCAATGGTACCTCCAAAGTGGAGTTGATGAGGTTTTGGAAGATCAACCGGTCAATCGTTTTAGAAAACCTGATCCTGACCATGATCACCAAACCCAAATTCAGCCAACTCACCATAATTTAGTGGCCAATGATCCATCACTTTATACCCCCCCAGTTCCTTTAAAAAACAAAACTCCTGTAAAATTGTTTTCAAAGGGAGAGATTACTCGAAAAGCAAACATTTCAGCAAATCAAGCTTCTTCGCTGAAGGAATTAAAAATTGCGATAGAAGCATTTGAGGACTGTCCGCTTAAAGTAACAGCAAAAAACCTTGTTTTTGGTGATGGGCCTATGAACGCTGATTTGATGTTTATCGGAGAAGCCCCAGGCGCTGAGGAAGATCGGCACGGTGTGCCTTTCATCGGACCAGCGGGGAAAATGCTAGACCGTATGCTCGCAGCAATTAAAGTCTCTAGAGAAGATGCATACATTACTAATATACTTCCCTGGAGACCACCCGGAAATCGTACGCCCACGGATTCAGAAATTAGTGCCTGTATTCCCTTTATTCAGCGTCATATTGAACTAATAAACCCAAAAATTTTGGTTTTGGTCGGTGGAACCGCGGCAAAAACCATATTAGAAACAAACCAAGGTATCATTCGGTCCCGTGGAAAATGGTACGATTACAGTGTTAAGTCCCTTGGTAAAACCATTCCAGCACGGGCAATCCTCCACCCGGCTTACTTATTACGTTCCCCCGCACATAAAAAGGAAACCTGGTTTGATTTGTTAGAAATATCTCAAAAATTACTCGAAATTTAAGGTAAAAAAGGTTTAGCAGTGTTTTCTGTAACCGATGATTTTTGTAAAATTTTTAGTTAGATAGCCTTCACAATTTTTAGAATTTAAATAATGTTTTTTATTATGTTTTGTTTTTCATTATATAAAACCTGATGAAACGAAAATTTGTAAGCGCCCTAGCTGTAACCTTTATCGGTTTCTGTCTGGTAAATTCTGTCTCGATGGCTACAACAATAACAACGATAAAGGCTTCAAAATATACACCTGACTTTGTTTTGCCTAAACCGTTAACGAATAAGGATGCTAAACTTTATAGCCGTATTTTTAAAATACAAAAAAAAGGAAATTGGCGACAAGCTAACCCCTTAATTAAAAAACTAGGAAGCAATCTTCTTCTTGGACACGTTCAATCCCAAAAATATCTGCATCCAACTCACTACCGATCCCAATATTTTGAATTAAAAAAATGGTTAGAAAAATTTCGCGATCATCCGGAAGCGAAGCGCATTTACCGACTGGCATTGAAACGAAAATCTCGTAATGAAAAACCTCCCCGCCGACCTCATTTGCCAAAAAGAAAAATCTATTCAGAAAGCGGCAGTGGAGGATTTGTGAAGAAGGGTGGGCTTAAATTGCCTTATTCGCGAAAAGCCCGCCGCCTATTTTCGCGTGTCAAAAATTTGGTTCACCGCCAAAGATTAACTTTAGCAAAAAAATTAATTGAAAAGAAAAGATACCAAACGTTGCAGGTAGCCCATTTAGATGTTGCCCGAATTTTAATTGGGGCCGGTTGGTTTTATTATGGTAATGATAAAAAGTCATTCAATTTGACTTCAAAAGCTGCCTACAGATCAGGAAAATATTATCCTTTTGGACATTGGTATGCAGGGCTTGCTGCATACAGAAATAGCAAATACATCGCAGCGGCTGATCATTTTCAAGCCATGGCAGCAGTTGGTGGTTTATCAAGTTGGTCACAATCAGCTGCGGCTTTTTGGGCAGCACGAGCAAATTTAGTTGCCAGAAGACCTGAACGGGTATCACGATGGCTCAGGTTAGCAGCCAGTCACCCGCGAACATTTTATGGTGTCATTGCACAAAAAATTATGGGCCTTAACTCGCCTTTTAAGTGGGATCAAACTTTATCCCAGAAAACGGACATTGTTAGAGCATTACAAAACGTCAGGGCACAAAGGGCTTTGGCTTTGCTCCAAGTTGGTGAAAATCAAAAAGCTGAGCGAGAGCTTCGTTTATTAGCTTTTAATGACAATCCAAAACTCCGAATTGCCTTACTAAAAGTTGCTGATCACATAGGTTTACCATCATTGGCCTTGCGTACTGCTATAGCCCTCATGCGAGACAACAAATTGAGGATTGACCGAGGACTTTACCCTATACCACGTTGGAAACCCAAAAATGGTTTCGTTTTGGACCGTGCTTTGGTGTTTGCTGTCATGCGACAAGAATCAGCTTTCAAAACAAGGGCTAAAAGCCATGCAGGTGCACGTGGATTAATGCAACTTATGCCGGGAACTGCCGGATTTATATCAAACAAAAGGTTTCGGGGCCGAACAAAAAATCAACTCTACGACCCTGCATTGAATTTAGCTCTTGGCCAAAAATACCTAACTTACCTTTTAAAACACGAAAAGATAAACGGAAATGTACTCATGATGGTTGCGGCATATAATGGTGGTCCTGGCAATCTTTCCAAATGGCAACGCCGGATTTTTAAAACAACAAAAGATCCGCTAATGTTCATTGAAAGCATGCCTTCTCGTGAGACCCGCGATTTCGTAGAGAGAGTATTGTCAAATTTGTGGATTTATAGAGACAGGCTAGGCCAGGAAGCCCCTTCTCTAAATTTTATTGCTGAAGGGAAGCGACCGGTTTACAAATCAATAGATATACATTGAAGTTCAGGGAACAATGATAGGTATAGATAAGTCCATAACATTTTTGGCAATTAACATTGCAGTCATGACCGTTTCGGATAGTCGAATTGAAGAAAGTGACAGGTCGGGTGCAGTTCTTGTTGATCGACTAACTGCTGCAGGACACAACTTAGCAGAAAAAGTCATTGTACCTGACGAATTTGACATTATTGTCACCAAACTCAATGAATGGATAAAAAATCCATCAATTGAAGTGGTTCTAGCAACAGGTGGAACTGGTGTTACTGGTAGAGACGTGACACCCGAAGCTTTTCAAAGCGTATACGAAAAAGAAATACCTGGATTTGGAGAATTATTTAGAACACTTAGTTTTCAAACCATTAAAACCTCAACCATTCAATCCCGAGCAACCGCTGGGACAGCCGGGGGGACCTACTTATTTGCTTTACCTGGATCTCCCGGAGCCTGTCGTGATGCCTGGGACGGTATTTTAATTTCCCAACTGGATATTCGTCACAAACCTTGTAATTTTGCGGAATTAATTCCCCGTCTTCAGGAAAGATAACCAGCTCTTTTCCACCTTTGAAAATCTTCAACATCATCAATATCTTCTAAAGTCGAAATAAATTTAACCCGGCGTTTCTGAGAATTTTTAAGCGTGTCTTCAAGAGCATATTGTGTTGACCAACGAACCATCCCAAAGAGACCCCTGGCAACTAATCCCAATCTTACTCCTACTAACCAATATCCTCCATCATTTGACGGTCCAAATACCAAATCATTTTGGCCAAGAGCACTAAAAGCATCATCGATGTGGCTTCTTTTTATTGTTGGTATATCGCTCCCAATTATAACTACTGGACGGAAAGAAAATTTTAACATTGCTCGTTCCATCCTTTGACCTAAATTACCCTGGCCTTGCGGAAATTTTGGAATTTCATTGTTCCAAAACCGCCCTGTGGTTGCGAAGACATCCGGCGTTATCGCCATTTTGGTAATCCATTTGGGGCTTGTTTTTATTTGAGATAAAACCAAATTTACTGTTTTTAAATAAAAAGTCTTAGTAGCTACAGGACCCATAACTGCCGCTAGTCTTTGTTTTACTGCCCCTAAAACAGGGGCACGAGCAAATATTATTAGAATAGGTTTATTATTCATCTTAAAACTAGTGGTAAAATTTTTCCAAAAATTTTGGCGGAAAACCCATGAAATAAAACACTAATAGAAAAAGGTTTTTGGCGGGCCGAATGAAATAACCCGTTTCCCGATATTTTTTTGCCGAAGTTACAGCGTGACAATTAAGGAGAGACAACCTTTTTCTTCCTATCCGCCTAACAAGTTCTACGTCCTCAAAAATGGGAAATGATTTGTATCCCCCTAATTCGAGAAGGAAGTTTCGATTTATAAGCAACCCCTGATCTCCATACGGCAAAGAAAAAAATTTACAGCGCAAACCTACACCCTTCTCAATCAAACGGGCTAACTTATTGCAGTCTTTTAGTGCAAACTTAAATACAGCTGCCTGATTGTAGGAATTTTTGTCAATAAAATCATAGACTTCTTCCCACCATCTTCCTTGTAAAACAGTATCAGCATGTAAAATTAGTAACCATTCGCTTTTAGCTTTTTGGGTTCCACATGCTAACTGAGTACCCCTCCCCCTTTCTGAAGAAATAACTTTTGCACTAGTTTTCCGCGCACAAAATTGGGTTTGATCACTTGAACCTCCATCTACAACAATTACTTCGGTAACAAATTCAAAAACGGACTTAATGGTCCTTTCGATGCGTTCCCCTTCATTTAAAGTGGGAATGATCACACTTAGAGTTTTTTTAAAAGCCAATAAATTGCTCATTTAATTGATTGTCATAATTAAAATGTTCTTGTTTTGTTCCATTTATTTATCATAGTGAAAAATATTATGGCACATACACTAAATAATCATCATAAACTTTCTGAAAAGCTATTGCTCAAAACAATATCGAAAGGGCGTGGTGCTATTACAAACAAAAGTAATCGGTTTGAAAAACTTAAACGGGAAATTTTTTTAGAAAAGAGAATACAAAATTTTGATGATTTAGTAGCCACTAAACCAAAGACATCCTTTGGAAAAGATGCAAGCAAATCTATCATTTCCCGTAATTTCTCACCTGATTTACCATTTGATAGATCAATTAACCCTTACAAAGGTTGTGAACACGGTTGCGTATACTGTTTTGCACGACCAACCCACGCCTATTTGGGCCTTTCACCGGGGCTAGATTTTGAAAGCCGAATTTTCTACAAGCCGAATGCAGCATCGCTGTTGAAAAAAGAATTACGTAAATCAAATTATGTTTGTCGGGTAATTGCTTTGGGGACCAATACTGACCCTTATCAACCCATAGAAAAAAAATTACATATCACTCGAAGTATTTTGAAAGTGTTATCCACGTTCAATCACCCTGTTTCGATCGTTACCAAATCAGGATTAATTGAGAGAGACCTCGATATTTTAGTGCCAATGGCACAAAAAGGTTTAGTGCAGGTCTTTATTTCGATAACTACGCTTCAAAAAGAACTCGCCAACAAACTGGAACCTCGAGCCACAGCACCCAGAAAACGTTTGAATACTTTAAGGGCTTTAACAAGAGCGGGAGTGAAATCTGGTGTCTTAGTTGCCCCAGTCATTCCAGCTCTTAATGATCATGAATTGGAGAATATTCTTCAAGCCAGCCGAAATGCAGGAGCATCCACAGCTCAATATATTTTACTGCGTTTACCTCTTGAAGTTGCAAAAATTTTCACGGAGTGGCTTGAATTATATTATCCAGATAAGGCTAAACATGTCATGAAACTTATGTCCAGCACTAGAAAAGGAAAGCTTTATCAGTCCGAATTTCGAACCAGAATGTATGGAACCGGAGAGTATGCAAATGTCCTCAGTAATCGTTTCAAACTTGCTTGTAAGAGACTTGGTATTTTTAAGGATAGTTCGGACCTTGTGACCAACAGATTTAAGCTCCCCAAAAACGTTGATAAACAAATCGATTTATTTTTTAAACATTAGATATTCAACATTAGGGACGAGTCGCTGAGCATGGTATTTTAGTATTTCCATGGAACACACGCCAGATCTCACCGGCTTAACTTTTGTCGTTTTAACTGCTCTGGCCTGCGGGATGTTGTTAGTCCGTTTGCGCCAACCGCCTTTAGTGGGTTATCTCCTGGCCGGCGTGCTACTTGGCCCAACTGGTTTTGGGCTTGTAAGAAGCGAAGGGTTAGTTGCCATTTTTGCACATATTGGCGTCCTTTTGTTACTTTTCGTTGTAGGTATGGAGCTTAGCGTTCGTGCACTAAAATACAGTTGGCGAATCGCACTCCCCGCAGTTGGCTTGCAAACCGCAGGTAGCCTTTTGTTTATGTTTATTGCTTCCTCAGTAATCGGCCTTTCTGTGTCGACCACCATACTGCTCGGTTTTGTCGTTGCCCTCTCCTCTACAGCAGTCGCTGTCAAATTGTTACAGGAAATTGGGTCCCTAAGAAATCGGGTTGGACGTATTACAGTAGCGGTTTTAATTGCTCAAGATCTTGCCTTTTTGCCTATGTTACTAGTAGTTGAAAATTTGGGAGCAGAAGGACTTAATTTACGAGCCATTTTACAAATTTTTCTATCCATTCTTTTGCTATTTGCAGTTATTCGAATGCTTTTGCGCCAGGGCCGACATCATTTACCATTCTACAAATTAATTGTGGGGCACGTAGACCTCTCACCATTGGCTGGACTTGTTTACTGTTTTGGAGCAAGTGCCTTGATGGGAGCTATTGGGCTATCGCCTGCTTATGGAGCCTTTTTGGTAGGACTTGCCATTGGAAATAGTGCGGAACGGAAACCAATGCTGGTTGTCGTTAGGCCAATTCAAAGTGTAATGCTGATGGTGTTTTTTCTTTCGATTGGATTGTTATTAGATATTGACTTTGTTTTACAAAATTTTGGAATCGTATTATTCCTTTTTGTTATCGTAACTTTGTTTAAAACCGCTCTTAATATTTTTATTTTTAGAATACATAAAGAAACCTGGCAACGTTCATTTCTTGCGGGAGTGCTTATCTCACAAATTGGGGAATTTTCTTTTTTACTTACAGCCTCAGCAGTAACTTTGGCCGCGATTTCTCCTGAAGATTCAAAACTGATCATCTCTGTGACTGTTTTCAGTCTTGCTTTAAGCCCATTTTGGCTTTTAACAGCAAGAAGACTTCAAAGAATAGCTGAAAGACGTTTACCCACTTTAAAATTAGTATTTGATGCCACTTTCGTTGGTGAAAGGATGATAGCACGACGCGGTATTCGTTTAACATTGAGACTTGGAGAAATTTTGTTAGAACAAGGCAAGAAATTAATTAAAAAGGTCACAAGAAAAAATAAATACCTTTAATTTTAGGGTATTTGTTGATTCTTTGGCATTAATAATTACTCACAAAATAAATTGGGAGTGACATGCCTGATTTGAAATTAGAAGTAAACGCTGGAGGAATTGTAGCAGGCGTAGATGAGGTCGGACGTGGTTCATGGGCAGGCCCCGTTGTTGCAGCCGCAGTTATTCTTGATAGGACAAAATTAACGCAATACTTAAAAGAAGAAATTGATGATTCAAAGCGTCTCAGCGCCAAACGAAGACGCCAAGTTACCAAACTCCTTGTAGATTGTTCTTTAATGGGAACAGGTGCCGCTTCCAGTAAGGAAATAGCACAGTTAAATATCTTAGGAGCTACCTACCTTGCAATGAAGCGAGCGATTTTTGCATTACCAAAATTACCGGATATAGCGCTTGTAGATGGAAACCAACTTCCAAAATTACCCTGTGTAGCAGAATGTGTGGTTAAAGGTGATTCCAAATCACTTTCAATTGCAGCGGCCTCCATAATTGCCAAAGTCACCCGCGATAAAATTATGACTAAATTGGGTGCCCAATACCCTGGTTTCGGGTGGGAAAACAACGCGGGTTATGGGACACCACAACATATTAGGGGCCTAGAAAAATTAGGGGTGACACAACACCACCGAAAAACATTTGCTCCAATAATCAATATGTTGCGATCCAGGTGAATAAAATACGTAAATCTAGATGTAATTTTACTCTAACTTATTGAAACTAAATATCTTCTTGACGCAAACCTTTCCATGACTCATGTTTTACAACATGGCAAATGGCATCAAAAACTCACTTAATAAAATTCTAACAGGCGAATGCATACAACAAATGCAAACTCTTGAAGGGTCTTCTATCGACGTAATTTTCGCCGACCCGCCATACAATTTACAACTGTCTGGAGATTTACTCCGACCGAACAATTCAAGGGTAAATGGGGTAAATGAAAATTGGGACAAATTCTCAAGTCTAGAGAAATATGACAAATTTACGAAAAAATGGTTATCTGAGGCTTATCGTCTTCTGAAGCCGAACGGAACAATTTGGGTAATTGGCAGCTACCATAATATTTTTCGTATCGGGAGCTTTCTTCAAGATATTGGGTTTTGGATCCTAAATGATATAATTTGGCGAAAAACTAATCCGATGCCAAATTTTCTAGGAAAAAGATTTACAAATGCTCATGAAACCTTGATCTGGTGCACAAAATCCAAGGAGGCAAAGCCAACGTTTAACTACCAAGCTATGAAGGCCCTTAATGAAGGTCTTCAAATGAGAAGTGATTGGTTGCTACCGATTTGTGGCGGCAGCGAAAGAATTAAAGTCGATGGTCAGAAAGCACATCCTACCCAGAAACCCGAAGGGTTGTTGCATCGCGTAATTTTAGCGTCAACCGAACCCAGAGATGTTATTCTTGATCCTTTCTTTGGAACAGGAACAACAGGTGCAGTAGCTAAAAAACTTGGACGTAACTGGATAGGTATTGAACGCGAAAAACGTTACGTTAAAATAGCTGAAAAGCGTATTAAAAATATTCGCTCTTTTTCCCTAAAGGAAACAGTTTTATCTACACCTGACAAACGAACTCAAGTCCGAATACCCTTTGGTAATGTGGTTGAACAAGGCTTATTAAGTGCGGGTGATAAACTTTACGACATACGAAAAAAAGTGCAAGCGACTGTCAACGCTGATGGGAGTATTGCCTCAAAGGGCATCCGGGGATCTATCCATCAGGTTGGAGCCAGCCTGCAAAACACTTCATCGTGCAACGGATGGACATTTTGGCACATCGAAAAAAGCGGGAAAGTCATCCCAATAGACACATTGCGAGAACGAGTAAGGGGAGCGATGCTAACAACACAGAAATAGGTCCAATCAACGATAAAAAAATTTTCTAGCAAAATGTTGATTATGACGTAAGGCAAATGCCAAAACCTTCTTCATTATATTTGGTAATGCAAAATCGTCTAAACGATTCCTATCTACCCAAATACCTTCGGAAGATTTGGGTTTGTTTTCGACTACCGCTACACGAACCTGAAGCTGTAGTTCAAAGTGTGTAAAGGGCTGAGTAACTGTCCCTGTAATTTTTACCCATTGGGTTTTGAATGGTGCTGCCTCACAAATTTCTTCAGGTGAAATACTCCTCTCCAGCCAATTAGTGGAAGGGAATTCCATCATACCCCCTAAAAGCCCAGTCTCTGGCCGTCTTCTAAGGAATAAAGACCCATCTGACATTAACGCCAAAAATACTATGCCTTTTCTAACTGGCTTTACTTTTTTAGAAACCTTTTGTGGAACCTGATCGACGAAATTTCGTTGATTTGCTATACAACATTTCTTCCAGGGGCAAAGATCACATAAAGGTTTCTTTGGTCTGCAGACAATGGCACCAAGATCCATAACAGCCTGAGCATAATCACCTGGCCTCCCACGTGTGGTTTTCGGAGCTAATTTGGCAGCACAATCTTTTACAATCGTTTTAGCTTCAGGAAATGGCGTAGAAATACCAAAGATTCGGGTGATAACTCTTTCTATATTCCCATCAACTACATTAGCCGGTTTATCGAATGCAATGGCTGATATCGCAGCCGCAGTATATGGTCCTATTCCAGGCAACCGCTCGAGTTGTTCCTCTGTATTCGGGAAACGGCCACCAAAATTATTACAAATTAGTTTTGCGCATTTGTGCATATTCCTCGCTCGCGAATAATAACCGAGGCCTTGCCATACCCTTAAAACATCATCCAATGTGGCTTTGGCCAGCTTGTCTATCGTAGGCCAAGTTTTCAAAAAAAGTTGGAAATATGGGCCAACAGCTTTAACTGTAGTCTGTTGCAACATTATTTCGCTAAGCCAAATTTTGTAAGGATCCTTCTTTCTAGTTGTTTTAACCCGCCAAGGCATTGCCCGTTTATGACTATCATACCAAGTCAAAAGTTTTCGACGCATATAAATTGAGTTTTTTGGCAATGAACAAGACATCATAGGAAATCACTTCTTGTCCCTTTCTTTATCATAATTTATTTTATTCCTGAAGGCTCGCCATTCAAACTCTCTTTGTTATATTAGGAATGTCATGGCAAAACCAAAAGCGGTAAAAAAATACCAAAATGTCTTTGTAAAACCAAAAGGGCCTCGTGCACTTGCGGCGGTTTTGCCAAAAGTTGCAGAACCCACCCTCCGGGAGAGAGGATTTGCCGCTGCAGAAATTATAACCCATTGGCTTTTGATTTTGGGTCCGACTTTGGCGCGTCAATGTATTCCGGAACGTGTAAGTTACCCTAAAAGCAACCAAAATGAGCGTGTTCTTTTCATTAGAACCTCAGGTTCGGCCGCTTTAGAAATTCAACATCAAATTCCAATAATTATTGAACGAATTAACACCTACTTTGGATTTAAAGCCGTTACAAAAATTTCAATTGTCCAATCTCAATTGCTGATTAAACCTAAAATTCAACCAAAAGAAGTTAGAAATGTTGTTAACAAACAAAGTACTTTAAAAATTGAAGCAGATTTAACCAAAATTGAAACCAAAGAGTTAAATCACGCTTTAAAAAGGTTAGCAAAGACAATAGAACTCCATAGATCTAAGAAAAAATGAACAATTTTTTCTGGTCAACGTACAACCAACACTAGACCAACCCCCTTAAGTTACGCTATATCTAGTGGTTAGGATAAAAAAATGTCGAATATTTGGGTTTATTTGGTAATTGGGGTTGTCGCAATCGGCGCTATCTTAGCATTCCAAAATGTAGTTGTTGACAACGAAGCCACTGAAAATGTTGGATTAACGACGCAAAATCAAGAAGTAAAAACAAAAATAATCAAACAAGAAATAATTGAACCGGATGCTATCTTTGACAAAGTGAAGGTCAACAAAGAAGAATTCATCTTAGGTAAGGTCAACGCCCCAATAACAATGGTAGAATACGCATCTCTAACTTGTTCTCACTGTGCTGAATTTCACACCCTTACACTCCCGTTAATTAAAAAAGAATTTATAGAAACAGGTAAAGTTCGTCTTATTTATAGAGATTTTCCTTTAGACCAGGTTGCACTTACCGGTTCAATGATTGCCCATTGTGCTGGAAAAGACCGATATTTTGCTTTCATACAAACAATGTTTGCTCAACAAAAGCAATGGTCAAATGACCCACAACCAATAAAAGCTTTGGCGCAAATTGCCCGCTTAGGTGGCATGACCAAAGATAAATTTGAAAAGTGTATTAAGGATAAAAATGTGGCCGACGCTATTTTACAAAAACGATTAGATGGTGACAAACAATACAAAATTAATTCAGTACCAACTATTTTAATAAATGGGAAACGGTATAGCGGCGGTCTTACCATTGAAGAGTTCCGTTCAATTGTTAAAAGGACGTTAAATTGAGAAAACGTAATACAGTTTTCGATATGGAGACCAATAGTTGGTGCAGTTTACAAAGCTAAAACTTGCTGGGTTCAAATCATTCGTTGAATCAACTGAACTCTTGATTGAACCCGGGTTAACCGGAGTAGTAGGCCCTAATGGGTGCGGAAAATCAAATCTCGTAGAAGCTCTCCGTTGGATAATGGGTGAAACCTCCTCAAAACAACTTCGTGGCGCAGCCATGGATGATGTAATTTTTGGAGGTACTGACCTAAGGCCAGCGAGAAATATTGCCGAAGTATCTCTTTTCCTTAATAACTCCAAACGCGATGCTCCTACCTTGTATAATGATCGAGATGAAATTGATGTAATTCGTCGAATTGTACGTGGGGAGGGGTCAGCGTACCGCGTAAATGGAGGTGAGGTAAGGGCGAGAGATGTGCAAACACTATTTGCTGACGCAGCATCGGGTTCTCGATCAACCGCTTTAGTAAGCCAAGGACAAATTGGTACTCTGATCAGATCTAAACCAACCGATCGTAGGAAAATATTGGAAGAAGCAGCAGGAATTACTGGCTTGCATTCTAGACGGCACGAAGCTGAACTGCGGTTAAAAGCCGCAGAAAATAATTTAGAAAGATTAGATGACTTTTTACAAGCACTGGAAGAACAATATAAAAGTTTAAAAAAACAGGTACGGCAGGTTACACGATACCGTAATTTGAGTTCTCATATCCGCAGAGCTGAAGCAATTTTAATTCACCATAATTGGATGGCAGCAAATAGAAAACTTTCAGAGGAAAACGAAACCTTTAAAAAAATTGAACTTAAGGTCAATGGATTAATGGAAGAAATTGCTAAGGCTTCTGTTTTAGAAGTTAATGCAGCTAATTCTATTCCCAAATTACGGGAAGAAGAAAAACAAAATGCAGCTACATTGCAACGCCTCGTAATTTCCCTGAATGAATTTGAACAAGAAGAAAAACGGATCAAATTTGAACGGCAGGAAACAGAGGCTCGATTAAAACAAATTAAGGACGATTGTTCACGAGAAATTGCTCTCAAAGCTGATGCTGAATCGGCACTTACGTTACTGGATTCAGAAGCCAAAAATATTCATTTAGTACAAATTGATGAAGCCAAGAATATTTCTAGCGCGGAAAAGAAACTTCACTCAGTAAAAACTGAAGTTACAAGGCTAGAACAAGAGGTTACCTTGTTAACCGAAGCAGTGGCGGCAGATGAAATACGAGAACAGGAGTTTAAACGTCAAATTAATGAAAGCGAAACAAGACAAAAACAGATATCAGACCGTTTAGATGAAGTGTTAAAAGAAAGCAAAACTGCTAAAGAAATTATAAAAGAAATTGGTGGTAACAACTTTTTCGACATGGAAGTAAAGACAGCGCGTGAAAATTTTGAGAAAATTCGTCGAGAGGCTGAACAGGGAGAGAAAAACCGAATTAACGCGTATTCAAAAGAAATAAAAGAACAAAAAGCTCTTCAAAAATGTGAAATGGAATATGCTTCGTTAAAAGCGGAACAAACAACACTTAACGCAATCCTCAATTCGGGTGACCTAAATAAGTGGTCACCTATTTTTGATATACTGAGCGTTGAACCTGGCTATGAAGAAGCATTAGTTGCAGCATTAGGTGAAGACTTAAACGCACCAGTTGATGAAAATGCTCCGGTTTTTTGGCGAACCTTAACACCATTTAACACTCCGAAACCTCTACCAAGCGGCACAAGGCCTCTATCCTCATATGTTACTGGATCAACAGCACTTGATCGCCGCTTATCGCAAATTGGGGTTGTCGAAAACAGCGCGGAAGGCAATAAACTTGCTGAGCAATTGCTCCAAGGACAGCGTCTAGTATGCTTTAACGGTGCGCTTTGGCGATGGGACGGCTATTTCAAACAAAAACAATCAAAAAACGATAAGCCAAACACTATTGAACAAAGGAACCGTTTAAAGAGTTTAAATAAAGACATTTTAAGTACTGAAAAAACTTTAGTTAATTTGCGCAATAATGTTCATATGGCACAGCAAAACCTACAAGATGCTATGGAAACCGAAAAAAATGCACGCAAAAATTTACGTGCGGAAGATATAAAGTTTCAAAATGCTAGAGATAAGGCATTTGCCCATAGTCAAGAAACCACAGAAGCCCAAACTAAGGTAGCTACTGCAAAAAATTTGGAAAATTCCCTTCGGAACGATGATGCTGAAACTAAATCCATAATAAAAAGAGCAATGTCTGGGTTAAATTCTTTGACCGGTATTTCTGAACGCCGTGAAAAAGCAAATATTAAGAGAGAAGAGTTATCGGATGTCCGATTTAAAGTTTCCGAGGAACAAAAAATTTACGATAACCTTTCCCATGCAATAGGTGTACGTAGACAACGGCTTTTAGATTTAGAAAAAGAACGCAAAGGTTGGGTAAGCAGGATTCAAAATGCAGCACAACAAATTGTTACCCTGGAAAATCGGCTTAAGCTGGAAAACTCATCACTAGAGCGTTTGATGATGCGCCCAATACAAATAAACAAACAAAGGACTAATTTGTTAACTGAAATTTCAGGTTCTGAAAGGCTGCAAAAGGCTGCCGCTGAAGCCTTAACCAGTGGTGAAAAGAAATGGACTGATGCAGCTAAATTTTTAAAAGGTCTCGAAAGCAATCTAGCAGCAGGACGTGAAGAAAGAGTTAGATGCAAAGCCATAGTTGAACAAACTAACAGCTCTATAGCAGTGATAACCGAAGGAGCAAAAGAACGCATTGGATGCACACCAGTCGAAGCATTGAAAAATGTTGGGGTGGCAGAAGATGAAACACTGCCAAGTTTACAAGCATCCGAAATTAGGCTTGAGCGTTTAAAAAATGAACGCGAAAATATGGGGCCTGTGAATTTAAGAGCCGATGTAGAATCAGAAGAACTTAATGAACGAATTCAAACAATTTTTGCGGAACGTGAGGACTTAGTTTCGGCAATTGCTAGGCTTCGGCAGGGTATAAGTAATTTAAACAGGGAAGGCCGAACAAGACTTATGAAGGCTTTTAAAGATGTCGATAGACATTTCCGTGAATTATTTTCTACCTTATTTGGGGGAGGAAAGGCGCATCTAGCCTTAACAGAAGCAGAAGACCCTCTAGAGGCTGGCCTAGAAGTAATGGCAAGCCCTCCCGGGAAAAAGTTACAAACACTTTCACTTTTGTCAGGTGGGGAACAGGCCTTAACAGCTATTGCAATTTTATTTGCAGTCTTCCTTACCAATCCAGCTCCTGTCTGCGTCCTTGATGAAGTGGACGCTCCCCTTGACGACGCAAATGTTGAGAGATTCTGCCAACTTATTAATGAAATTGCAAAAGATACCAGCACAAAATTTCTCATTGTCACCCACCATAGGCTTACAATGGCAAGGATGGATCGTTTGTTCGGTGTTACAATGAGCGAACGCGGTGTTTCACAGCTTGTTTCCGTAGATTTAAAAGCCGCCGAACAGCTTCGCGAAATTGCTTAACAAAGAAAGTTCAATTTTCCCCCTTTTTTCCAATAACTTAGTCTAAAATTTTTGTCGCTTGACACACTTTAGGACGCCCCCTATGGTGCGGACTTTGAGGGGCAAAACTGGTCTATAAAAGGGCGCAACATCGCAGTTTTCCATGACTGAGCGAAAAAAACCCGCAGCGTTGCAGGAGCTCAACACTAGGTTGCGAAAAGCGCGAATTTTGGATGAGAATAGCGATGCAGAAAAAGCCCCCCATACAACGAACCGCAGCGGCCTTTCTCTTGCCATGCGGCTTGGTGTCGAGCTAGTTTCAGCTCTAATAATTGGTGTAGGTATTGGCTTGTTATTAGATTATTGGCTCGGAACAAAACCTTGGTTTATGTTGTTGTTCTTTGTTTTTGGTTCAGCAGCTGGGATAATGAACGTCTATCGTGTTGCAACCGGGATAGGATACGGTATCGGTTATAAGGCGAAAGACAAAACAAAAGATTTAAACGACCTGGCAGATTAGTCGGGAAAGAGGTAAGTTTGGCTGCGGAAGGTCACTCCCCGCTTGCTCAGTTTGAGATACAGACGCTTATCCCTATTCAATGGGGAGATACAAATGTGTCTTTCACAAACTCTGCTTTATTTATGACCCTTACAACGGTTTTTGTAGCGCTATTCCTAATTCTTGGAATGAGGAGACGGTCTTTAGTCCCAAATCGCTATCAATCAATGGTGGAAATTTCTTATGAATTTGTTGCCAACTTATTGCGCGACACAGTAGGCAACGAAGGGAAAAAGTTTTTCCCTTTGATCTTTTCACTATTTATGTTTGTACTTTTTGGCAACTTACTTGGCATGGTTCCCTACAGTTTCACATTTACAAGCCATATAATTGTTACCTTTGCAATGGCAATTACTGTTTTTATTGGAGTTACAATTTTAGGTTTAGTCAAACACGGGGTGCATTTTTTCAGTTTTTTTGTTCCTCCTGGTGTTTCAATCATTTTGTGGCCATTAATGATCCCAATTGAAATAATTTCTTATCTGTCTCGCCCTATTAGCCTTTCTGTACGGTTATTTGCAAACCTCACAGCTGGCCATACCATGTTAAAAGTATTTGCCGGATTTGTAGTTAGTATGGGGATTGTTGGTGGTATTCTTCCACTCCTCTTTGTAATAGCACTAACCGGTCTAGAACTTCTAATTGCATTTTTACAAGCCTATGTCTTCACAATTTTAACTTGTTTTTATATTAATGACGCCATGCATTTACATTAAAGTAGATGTAAAAACTTTAAAAAAGAAAGGGAATTCTTATGGAAGCTGTTGCTGCTAAACTCATTGGCGCGGGACTTGCCGCGATTGGTGTAATTGGCGCTGGTATAGGTATAGGAAATATTTTTGCAGCCTTTATTTCCTCGGTAGCTAGAAACCCTGCAGCAGCCGAACATGTAACTGCCATGACTTGGATTGGTTTTGCACTAGTGGAAGCTATCGCCCTATACGCGTTGGTTGTCGCATTACTACTACTTTTTGTCTTCTAAACTGAAAACCAACTAAAGAGCTAGTGGTTACTGCACTCCTAACTTCAGGTACCCTAATATGCCGCAACTTGATCCATCGACGTTTGCTACACAACTTGTTTGGCTAATTATAACCTTTTTAATACTTTACCTAATATTGTGGAAAAGTGCGTTACCGCGAATAGCTAGTATACTACAAGACCGTCAAGAGCGAATTGATAATGACTTGGAAAAGGCAGAAAAACTAAAAAAAGAAGCCGAAATAGCTCTTGAAGATTACCAAAAAATTGTAAGTGATGGGCGCAGCAAAGCCCAAGAAATTGTGCGTGAAGCCTCACAGAAATTAGCAATTGAAACAACCCAACGTCAAAACTCTCTAACCGAGCGACTTGCAAAAAGGGCTACTGAGGCAGAAACCCGAATCCAGAATGCAAAAATTGAAGCCCTGAAAAATATTGAAAGCATAGTGTCTGAATTAGCCCAAGCGACAGCCCACCGTTTAACTGGTTTTCAAATTTCCAAAAAAGAATCTGCTTCCGCAATTACCAAAATTTCTGAGGAACAGAATAAATGACGTTTATTCAAACACCAGAATTTTGGGTTGCCGTTGGTTTTATTTCTTTGGTTGCTATCATCGCCAAGCCTGCTTGGCGTTCAATTACTAAAATGCTGGATTCCAGGTCTGAAAAAATTAAACATTCTTTAGATGAGGCAACGAAGTTACGAGAAGAAGCGCAACACCTGCTTGCCGAATATCAGAGAAATCAACGTAATGCTGCTCGGGAGGTAGAGGAAATAATAAAAGATGCCCGTTTACAAGCCGATCATATCACAAAGACCACTCTAGATAACCTGAAAATAAATTTACAACGGCGAGAACAAATAGCGCTTGAACAAATTTCTCAAGCCGAAAAAGAAGCTACGCAAGCGGTACGCGATAGCTTGATTGACCTTACAATTGACACCACCCGTGTCATTCTCGAAAAAAAAATAACTAGCGTTGAAGCTATAAGTCTAATTGAGGAAGGTATTAAAGAATTGCCATCTAAACTTAATCAGGAAAAGTTTTGACTTATTGATATCTCGAGTAAAATTTAGCCTTTTACTAAACCCTCGAATCTTTTTTAAAAATTTCCGACTTAGCTTCTAAAACTGTTATTCTTGCAAAATTTCTTGTAATTCAAGTGGTGCCAATTGGAGCCCCAGAAAAACTGAATAATCATTGATTTGGGATACATTTTTAATTGGGAATGAAATTTTTACGGAATCCTTTAAAGTTTGCACAGTTTGGCTTTTAGTAAAACTTGTTTTAAGTAAAAACTTCCTTTTAGCTAGCGATAAGGGATAAAACTTAGGTATCGCAATAAAATATTCAAAAACTACATTTTTTTTAATTGCACTAGGACCCCTAACAACTTTAAAGAAAATATCCAAAGTAAAATTTACTTTAGTCCAATTTTTGTTGTAATGACAAAATCCTTTGAAATCTTTAATTTTTATTTGAGAAACAATTTTTGTAATATCTTGTGCTTGATCAGAAATATATCGCGTGAGGGAATGGGCATCCTTCAAAAGGAATACCGGTGGGCAGGGGTAAAGTTTTTTTTCACCACAAGCCACTAGAAAAATTAAAACTAAAGGGAGTATGCACCAATAAGAAAGCTGCCAAACAGAAACCTCCCTATTAACACTAAAAAATCTAGAATTCACTATAATAGGTTAATTCAAAGATTATTATGTGTACCATCACATGTTGGCTGAGAGGAACTTTTTTTACACCCACAAAACCAGACGGTTTGATCACGTTTCGCAAGATACTGGACCGGAGAAAAACCAGTCCCTTTATGTGATCCGTCGCAGAAAGGCTGGTTTTCGCTTTTTCCGCAAGCACACCACCAAAATTCTGTTCCCTCCTTTACCTCAATACCATAGGGTTCTTTCTGCGCAACTACAGGCTCTGTCATGTTATTCCTTTCTTAAATGTTTCAATTGCGAATTTAACGGCTAAAATAAAGCGTTGTATAGATTAAAACTAAACTTTATTAGAGGAGTTTATGTTTCTCAACCTTAACAGCAGATTAACCCGAAATTTTATTAAACACATGAATTTATGATGTCAAAACCAGCACTTAATATCCAGCTTGCAGGACCGAGGGGTTTTTGTGCGGGTGTTGAAAGAGCAATTTCGACTGTAGAAACAGCTCTAGAAAAATATGGCCCCCCTGTATACGTAAGACACGAAATTGTCCATAACCGTTTTGTAGTTGATAATTTAAGGAAAAAAGGTGCCATTTTCGTTGATGACCTTGAAGGTATTCCTCAAAATGCGCGAGTCATATTTTCAGCACATGGCGTTCCCAAATCTATTCCTGAAGAGGCCAATCGTAAAAAACTAATTTACATCGACGCAACTTGCCCTTTAGTAAGTAAAGTACATGTTGATACTAACCGACATAAAAAAGCTCATAAAAAGGTTATTTTAATTGGCCACGCAGGTCACCCGGAAGTAGTGGGCACACTAGGTCAATTATCTGAAGGTGAAATTTTATTAATAGAAAATGCAGAACAAGCAGAAAACCTCGCGGTTCCTGATAAAAATAATTTGGCTTTTGTCACACAAACCACCTTATCCGTTGATGACACCAAGGAAATCATCGCTATTTTAAAACGACGTTTTCCAAATATCGTTGCACCTTTTAAAGAAGATATTTGTTATGCAACGACTAACCGGCAAACTGCAGTAAAAGCAATTTCATCAGATTGCGATGCTTTCATAGTTGTAGGGGCAAAAAATTCATCCAATTCAAACAGATTAGTTGAAGTCGCTAAAGTTTCAGGCTGCCCAAAATCTATTTTAATCGCAAGGGCATCAGAATTGGATTTAAAATGGCTAGAAAATGTAAAGACATTGGGTGTTACTGCAGGTGCCTCTGCTCCAGAAATTTTGGTTCAGGAATTAATCCAAACACTGAGCGAGGTATTCGAAATAACGTTAAAGGAATTGTCTCAAGTTCGTGAAGACGTCCATTTCAGCCTACCTAACTCATTATTGAATTAAATTTTAGGAACAATAGAAAAACACAAAGAATGGCTGTTTATACGGAAGTATCAGATCAAGAACTTAAGTCCTTTGTCGCTTTGTATAATATTGGTGAAGTCCAATCATGCAAGGGAATAGCAGAGGGAGTCGAAAATTCTAATTACCTTTTACAAACAACACGGGGAAAATACATCGTCACTTTATATGAAAAAAGGGTTTCTGTAAGAGAGTTACCCTTTTTTTTAGGTTTAATGGAACACCTTGCTTTACAAAATTTTTTCTCCCCTACACCTGTTCGAGGTCGCGATGGTGAATTGTGCCGTACACTTTGCGAAAAACTGGCAGCAATAACTACATTTTTGCCAGGATCATGTCCTATAAAAATAGCCCCATCTCACTGCGAGCAGTTGGGTATAGCAACTGCAAAAATGCATTTAGCAACTAACGGTTACAATTTTGAAAGAAGAAACCAACTTGGACGAAGTGGATGGTCAAGTTTATTTGGCCAAGTATTCGATAAAGCAAATAATTATGAATTAGATCTTTACAATATTATAAGAGAAGAATTGGTGTATCTGGATAGGAATTGGCCATCTAACTTGCCTAAAGGAATTATTCACGGGGACCTTTTTCCCGATAACGTTTTTTTCCAGAATGAATTGATTTCTGGAATTATAGATTTTTACTTCGCTTGCAGTGGCTCTTATGCATACGAAATTGCAATTTGCCTCAACGCGTGGTGTTTTGAAAATGATATTAGTTTTAGCGTTACCAAGGCCAAAAGTTTGGTGAAAGGATATAATTCCATTAGAGAGTTAAATACACAAGAATTAGCAGCACTCCCTTTATTGGCGAGAGGAAGTGCCCTACGTTTTCTTCTAACCAGGCTATATGACATCATACATCACCCCACGGGTGCACTGGTGAAACCAAAAGATCCCCTAGAGTATTTTAAAAAATTATTGTTCCACCAAAAGGCAACTGGCCCTAGCGCTTATGGATTAGATTAGGGAATGGCTCCAAAAACTTGAACAAAGTAATCATTTATACGGATGGTGCCTGCAGCGGAAACCCAGGACCTGGTGGTTGGGGAGCTATAATAAGATATCGCAACCAAAAACGTGAAATTTTTGGTGGGGATGCAGAAACAACAAACAACCGAATGGAATTGAAAGCCGCAATTATGGCATTAAAAACATTAAATCATTCTGCAGAAGTGATAATTTATACAGATAGCACTTATGTAAAAGAAGGAATTACCACTTGGATTAAAAATTGGAAATCCAATAATTGGAAAACCGCAAACCGTAAACCAGTTAAAAATGTTGATTTATGGAAGACTCTTGATGAAGCCGCAAACAAACACGTTGTAGAATGGCGTTGGGTAAAAGGTCACTCTGGACATTCTGAAAACGAACGTGCAGACGAACTAGCCCGCCGAGGAATTAACCATAAATAGGGGGGGAACTTTGGATTTAAGTTTCGTCAAAAATAAGAATAAATTGGATTAATTTTACTGATAATTAAAAGTTAAATTAATTGTTTTGTCTATTTTCGTTTTTTTTATTTGCATTTTTTATAGCAGAAATTACAGAACTTTTTGTCAAAATTTCAGGCAAAACCTTTCCGTTTGGGAATTTTGACCCATAAACCACATCAAATGGAATTCCGTAACGCATAAATTTTTTTAGAAAAGCGGATATTTGTGGATCTGGTTGAGTCCAATCGGCCTGCATTGCAATTATATCTTTATCATTTAACAGTTTTTTAATTACAGGGGTATCCAATACTAAAAATTTATTAACTTTGCATGAAATACACCAATCTGCTGTAACGTCAACAAACACCTTTTTACCAGTTGCTAAATGTTTTTCAATCATTGTTGGGTCAAAAACCGCCCAATTTTTTGGTGTAGTGGGCACTAATGGATTTGGTACCTCTGAAAAACGTGCAGTTGCAATAAATATTATAATTCCCATAACAACCGCACTTGCTGTAAAAATTTTCTTAATAACTTCAGTTGCCGTCCTTCGAAAATATAAAACTATTAGCAAAGCTAATAGAATTATGGCTGTAATAACTGAGGGTGTGCGCCCTATCTGTTTTTCCAGAACAGTGATCAACCAAAGTGCAGTCGCTAAAAAAAACACTCCTAAAATCCGTTGGAATGTAACCATCCATGCTCCTGGCTTAGGTAACCATTTAACAAAAATGGGAAAAATTGAAACCAACAAATAGGGGAAGGCTAACCCCAAGGCGAGTACCGAAAAAATTGTGTAGATTTCAACAGGCCCCCGTGCCAGCGCAAATCCCACTGCTGTACCCACAAAGGGGGCGGAACATGGTGTTGCCAGTAATGTAACAAAAATGCCAGTTACAAAGTGTCCTAAAATTCCCTGTTTCAAAGAGGTATTATTAAGGTTACTAAATGCGGGTAATTTAAAATCTAAAAATCCCCAAAAGTTTGCAGTAAAAATTACAACCAGGAGTGTCATAGAAATGAGAAAAAGAGGTTGCTGAAATTGGATACCCCACCCTATCGTTTGCCCGGCTCCCTTTAAGGAAACGACCAAGGTAGCAAGACTTATAAAAGAAACATAAATTCCAGCTGCTGAGGCAAGGAACCCTTTACGAACGATTTTTGGTTCCGCTCCACTCTGACTTACTACTGACAGCAATTTCAATGATAATACCGGTAACACACAAGGCATGAGGTTTAAAATTAATCCGCCTAGAAAAGCCAAACCTAGAAGAAAAAAAAGAGTTGATTTCGGTGTTTGGGACAAAAAATTTATTTTTTGCAGTTCTTTTATTACAATTGTTTCTTCAAACGATCCTTTAGTATCTAAAATCGTTACGGTAATTTTTGAACTCAATAAAGTGCTAGATACTCCTGATTGTTCTGGTTCAATTGGAGATAAAATTGAAAAATTAAATGTTTTAGAACCATTCGACGTATTTTGCTTAAGTTTTGGTTTTCCAAACACAAAACCTCTGGGGCCCTCTACCAAAAGTGTAGGATTTTGTGCATTTCTGATAGAAATACTTAAGGTTTTCTGGCCTAACTTCCCAAAAACCAAGGCATCCATAATCATTCGATTTTTGCCAGTTACTTTTTTAGGAACTAACGCCCTAAAATCATCAATCAGAAACTTTTCTGTACCGGTGGATTTTGTTCCCACAGGTAGAAACAACTCAAGAGTTGTTTCATATGGAATACAAATGTCCGCGCAGGTCAAATAGTTTATCTTTGCCTTAGCCTTGAGAGACTGATTTGAATTGTGAAGTAAAATATTGATAGGCAATATTACCTCATCTTTATACCCAAACGTTTCAAGACCAATCACAGAAAATTTTTCGGGTGCTGGCCATCGGATTTCCGCTTCCTTCAAATTATATGAACCCTTCCAATTGATTCCGGGTGGAAATCCGGCATCTCCAGGCGATCGCCAGTAAATCTTCCAGCCAGGTTTCATTCGAAAATGCAAACCTAAATTGATCTTAGTTTCTGAACCAATTGTATTGTCGGCAGAAATAAGACGGACTGATCCATGCTTGTTCTCCCACCAAGGACTAGAAGCACCAAACACTGGACTAATGGCTATAAAAAATATTGTTAATAGGACAAAAAGTCCTAAAATTACTCGTAAGCCATCTCTCATTGGTATAAATAACAAGGTTTTCACGTTTTCCATTTGTTGATAGTTAATATATAGACTTTCATTACGTACCTGAATTAGTAATTTCATAGGTTTAATTTTTGGTGCGAAAACCTCAGCGAAACAGGAACAAGATGACAGACACCAATAAAGATGAAAATCAAAAAGGATATCTCACTGGTAACCTTTTGATCGCTATGCCGCAAATGGAAGACGAACGATTTGTGCGTTCGGTAGTATACGTTTGTGCCCACACTTCAGATGGTGCCATGGGAATTGTGATTAATAAAGTTGTTGATAGCATCAGTTTCCCTGATTTACTAAAACAACTTAGAATTGGGTTGAAAGAAAAAAATGAAAAAATTCGTGTTCATTTTGGCGGTCCTGTAGAAACAGGAAGGGGTTTTGTCTTACACTCAGCAGATTATGTTCAGGATGCAACGCTCGTTATAAACAAGCAATTTGCTTTGACTGCTACAATCGATATTTTAAAAGACATTGCGGGAGGAGATGGACCCCAGAAATGCATTTTGGCGCTAGGTTATGCTGGATGGTCCCCAGGTCAACTGGATAAAGAAATTCAAGCTAATGGTTGGTTAAGTGTTCCCGCAGATAAAGAGTTGGTGTTTGGCAATGAACCGGATATGAAATGGGAAAGAGCGATGGCTAAAATTGGAATAGATTTTAGTATGCTATCTGGTAATGCCGGACATGCTTAATGAACTTTTCTATTTAGACTGCAGACTCTCCCGAATTTGATCAAAATGTAATAAATTCTTTATGGGACCAACCGCTGCCACTGTCGGTTTTCCATTTAAACAACTCTCTATGGTATCCATAACCGTCTGCAAGTCTACTGACTGAACCCTCTCTATTAATTCATCTATTGGTAAAACCCGTCCAAATACCGCCACTTGTCGAGCTATTTGCTCAGTGCGGGCAGCAGTGCTCTCTAGAGACATAACAATGCCCGCCTTTAATTGCATTTTTGCACGAAATAATTCTTTTTCTGTTATATTAGTTGTCGCCTTACGTAATTCATCACACAGAATAGGAAGAAGTTCCTTAAGTCCTTCCTGGCCGGTACCTACGTAAATGCCAAATAGCCCGCTGTCAGTATAAGAAGCAGAAAAAGCATATATAGAGTACGCCAATCCGAGTTCTTCACGAATTTTTTGGAATAACCGGGAAGACATTCCACCACCTAAAATTGTGGCAGCTAAGGAGATAGGATAAAATTTAGGATCTGCAAAGCCTGCCCCCTCAAAGCCCAAAACCAAATGGGTCTGCTCCAAAGGGCGGACTTCACGTCGATCACCACCAATATACTGGGCCCCAGAAAATTCTGAATCGTTTTCTGGATTTAATTTCATAAAGGCGTTTTGGACCATCCTAACAAAACCCTCATGATCTATATTTCCTGCAGCAGAAAGCACCATTCGAGAGGGTATATAGTGAGTGTTTCTATAACTGATTAAGTCTTTACGGGAAATTTTTTTTATAAATTTTGGAAATCCCAATACCGGTTGACCTATCGGTTGTTCAGGGAACGCCATCCCCTGAAAATAATCAAAAACGAGATCTTCCGGTGTATCTAGTGATTGTGCTATCTCTTGCAACACTACTAAACGTTCACGATCTAATTCAGTATTTTCAAATATAGAATTTTGGATAATATCAGCAATAATTTCGAGTGCCAGTTCTACATTTTCTTTTAAAATAGTTGCGTGAAAAGCCGTCACCTCCCGTGTGGTAAATGCATTTATTTGCCCCCCAACATCTTCAATTTCCTCCACTATTTGGCGAGCCGTACGTCTTGCGGTCCCCTTAAACACCATGTGTTCTAACAAATGAGATATTCCTTTGTTAGAGCTATTTTCATATCGAGTACCTACACTAACCCAAGCACCTAGTGACACTGTTTCAACAGCTTCCATTCGATGACTAACAACAGATAAATTATCTGGTAGTTTAGTTAACTCAACATTCATGACGTTGCGAATGTTGTCGAATATATTTTTTTACCTGAGATAAATTACTTGGCAAATAAGTGACCTGTTCATGGCGTTCCATTAAAGAAGATAGTTTTGCTGGGAGGGAAGGTTTCACGCCAATTGCTTCCTCAACCGCTTCGGGAAATTTTGACGGATGTGCAGTCCCTAAAGCTACCATAGGAGTATTTTCCTTCCTCATAAACGCTTCTGCTGCATGAATACCGGTTGCTGTGTGAGGGTCTATAATAAGGTTATTATTTTGATAAATTTTTTCAATTTGGTTTTTTATACCTTTATCATCTAACCTTGATGCATAAAACAAACTACAAGCTTTTTCAAAAATTTCTATTTTTGGACGCATTTTACCCTGGTGTCTAAAATCTTCCATTACTGACTTTACTGAACTCCCATCACCGCCAGACAGGTCGAAAAGTACCCGCTCAAAATTACTGGAAATCTGTATATCCATCGCGGGACTTAATGTGGAAACGACAGGTTGGGTAATCATTTCACCAGTTTCAAAAAAACGTACCAGGATATCGTTCGAATTTGTTCCCAGAATCAGCCGACGAATTGGTAATCCCATTTTTAACGCCACATAACCTGCACAAATATTGCCAAAATTTCCTGTAGGAACTGAAAACGAAACTGACCTTTTTGGGCTTCCAAGTTTTAATGCAGCAAAAAAGTAATATACAATTTGAGCCATAATTCGAGCCCAATTAATGGAATTCACCGCTGACAAGTTTTGCTCCTTACAAAATTTTTGGTCACAAAACATTGATTTTACAAGGTCCTGGCAATCGTCAAATGTTCCCTCTATTCCAATATTAAAAACATTTGAATCTGTAACAGTCGTCATTTGGCGACGTTGAATGTCTGACACGCGGCCTTTCGGGTGCAAAATAAATATGTCAATTGCATCTCTTCCACGGCAAGCTTCGATTGCCGCTGATCCAGTGTCACCCGACGTCGCACCTATAACCGTTACTCTTTCTCCGCGCTTGGACAAAAAATAATCGAAAAGGCGACCAAGAACCTGTAGGGCAAAATCTTTGAAGGCCAAAGTTGGCCCATGAAAAAGCTCTAACAAATATAAATTTGGTGCCAAATTTTTTAGAGGAGCAACCTCTGGGTGGCTAAAACTGGAATAAACTTCTGAAAGGATTGCTTTCAAATTGGTATCTTGGATTGTTTGGCCGACAAATGGTTTGATAATTCGGAAGGCTAAATCGCTATAGGAAAGGTCCCTGAATGTTTCCAAATCATCATGCGTAAATTTTGGCCAAATTTTAGGCACATACAGACCACCATCCTGCGCAAGCCCACTGAGCAGAACATGTTCAAAATCACGACTAGGAGCAGCACCACGCGTGCTTACATAAAGCAATTGCTTTCCTTAAACTAAAACCTAAAGCGTCAGAGATTACCCACCTTACCAAAAAGCGACAATATCTAAAAATGTTGGTTATTCTAAATATTGTTGCTGTAGGTGCAATTTAAAAGCCTTCGTTCCAATCGGAGAACCGCTGGCTCCAGTTAAAATTTCATTGGTAGAAGCAGATGAGCCCTTAGAATGAATGTTTTCGCGTAGCCATCTCATTAGAGGAACAAAACACCCCTCAGATAATTTTGGTTTAATTTCCGTTTCTGCAGTACAGGCGGCCTGGAAAATTTGTGCTGCAGCGAGTGCTCCCAATGTATAGGTAGGAAAATAACCGAACGCTCCATTAAACCAATGAATATCCTGAAGACAACCTTCTCGATCGTTTTTAGGTTCAACCCCGAGAAAATTTCTCATTTTTTCGTTCCAGATTGCCGGTAACTCTTCAACTTCAATTTCTCCAGAAATCAAAGCCTTTTCAATTTGATAACGTAAAATAACATGCAAGGGATAAGTAACTTCATCAGCTTCTACGCGAATTAAACTTTTTGAAACTTTATTTTGAAGGCGATAAAAGTTGCCAGGTGTCCAAGCTGAGCCTTTGGAACCAAAAGCTGTCTTCATCAGGGGTACAGCAAAGGATAAAAACTCTAAACTACGGCACACTTGCATTTCGATTAACAAAGATTGACTTTCATGAATTGCCATACCCCGTGCTTGGCCAACAGGTTGGTGTCTCCACTTTTCGGGCAAACCTCTTTCATACATCGCATGTCCAGTTTCGTGTAAGACACCCATTAGCCCAGAAAGAAAATCATTTTTCTTATAACGAGTAGTAATCCTGACGTCCTCTGAGACACCACCGCAAAAGGGATGTAAACTTTTATCCAACCGACCGTATTCGAAATTGAACCCTACCTGCTTCATCATAAACCGAGCCAAATTTATCTGCGCTTCTTCATCAAACGGCCCGATTGGTATTTCTGGAGGTTTTCCAACTGATTGTTTAAAAACCACTTTTTCGGTAAGTTCCGGAAGAAATTCGTAGAGTTCGCAAAAAATACTATCTAACTCTTTAATAGTAGAATCCGGCTCGAATTCATCCATCAGTGCCTCATACGGTAATTTTCCAAAGCCAGAGCCCTTGGTGACAGCTTTTTCTCTAACTAAGCCTAAAAGTTTGGAAAAAGAATCCTTAACCAAACCAAAATCATTTTCCTGGCATGCCTTTCGCCAAGCCATCTGGCATGCGGAACTTGATTTGGATAAAGCTTGAACAAGTTTACCATCAACAAAAATCGCATGTTTCCAATGGCGACGCATTTCCCTAAGGTTAGCCCGGCGCCAAGGATCAGAGGGTGGTGAAATTTCACTTTCATTCAATAGAATACCAACTTGTTTACTAGTAATTATTGAATGTATTTTTTCCGTTAAAACTGCAAGCTGTTCTGAACGAACCATTGCCCCACCAATGGGCATATTTACGGACATATCCCAGTAAAGAAAACTTTCTATACCCTTTAAAGTAAAAATTTGGCAAAAAATGATTTCCAATTCGGCGTATGCACTTAAGTCTTTCAAATGTAGTTGCCTAAATATAGGGTTTAGCTAAGTAAAGAAACTAACGCTTCAATAAAAATATATGTTTGGATACACTAGTTGCCATTGTACATGTGAATGAAAAAATTATGGTAGTAAAAATCGGCGCAAAAGTAAAAACCAAAGGGTACAGCAAATTCAAAGAAACGATTTGGCCAATCAAACAATCAGATATTGATGTTTGGACGGACAAATATTTTACCCGGACTAAACAAGCAGTATCAAAATTTGGTGATGTCCGGGTGACTTATGCTTTATTTATGCGCCGTCCGGTGATTTCTGCCCCACGTTTAGCCCTTGATTGGTTAAAAAATGTAGCAACAGAACGCAAAACAAATGTGGAAATTGATTTGCGGTACAAAGAAGGAAAGTGGGTAGGAGCAGGCGAACCGATCGCCTATGTGACAGGTCAGTTCTCATTCCTCGTTGATACGGAAACCTTGCTTCTTCAAAAACTTGGTCCCCCTTGTGTAGCAGCGTATAACGCTTATTCCATGTGTGCTGATTTACCGAAAGTTGGCTTTCTTGCAATGGATGCCCGTCATTGTGCGGGAATTGGTATGGCAGACATGATGGCATATGCCGCATCAGTTGGGTCTACCAAAGCTCAAAAAAAAGTCAATGCAGTTGGCTTTATTGGCAACGCAACCGATGCCACTGCACATTATTTTAATGAGGAGTATGGGAGAGGAACAATGCCCCATGCTTTTATTGGGTATGCTGGTAGCACCTTACGGGCAGCAAAAATGTTTGATCAGACTTTTCCAAAAATGCCGATGACAGTTCTTGTGGATTATTTTGGTCGGGAAGTCAGTGACTCCCTTGAAGTGTGCCAGAATTTTCCTGAACTTTTGAAAAATGGTATGCTTTCATTTCGTCTTGATACACCCGGTAGTCGTTACATTGAGGGATTGGATCCTGCCGCATCATATGCTGTCCTTGAACGCCACGTACCCGATGTTGTAAGAGGATATCGTTCAGAAAGTCAGTTGGCTCACCTTGTTGGAGCGGGTGTTTCTGCAGCAGCAATTTGGCATTTGCGCGAATCTTTAAATGCCAAGGGATATGAAAACGCAAAAATTGTTGCTTCAAGTGGGTTTGACCCCGCCAAATGTCATATCTTCGCGGAAGCCCAAGTCCCGCTAGATGTAATAGGCACAGGAAGCTATTTACCAGCTACTTGGAGTGAAACGTATGCGACTGCAGATATTGTTGAATATGATGGCGAAAAACGGGTAAAACTGGGAAGAGAATTTCTTCTTCGTCGTTAGAAAAGTTGATTTCTTTTTTTAACCGCTCCCTCTTTAAATAGTACGTAATAAGAACTGGCAAATATTAATCCTGCTCCGAGCCAAGTCCAGGGGGTCGGAAGTTCAGAAAAGAGCAAGTAGGCTATCAACACACTTACTGGCAAACGAAGAAAGTTAAAGGGTTGGACGACTCTAGCATCGGCTGCACGAATGGAATAAGCATGGAACAACCCGGCTAACATTTGCAATAAACCGAGCCCCAAAATCCATGGTAAATCAGAAAAACTAGGCATTTTCCACACAAACATTGTAGGAAGAAGCGCAAGAGGCAATGCAAGTAAATTTCCATAAACAGTTATTTGAACGGGGCTATCGGTACGCGATAGAGATTTAATACAAATGTTTGTTGCTGCATATGTAATGGCAGTAATTAAAACTGCTGCTGCAGCAAGATTGAAAGCGATTATGCCAGGACGGAGAATTACTAAGGCCCCAATAAAAGCGACTCCACATGCGACCCAAGCGTGGGAACCTGCTCGTTCCTTCAAAATTGCTACCGCCAAAACAATTGTTATCATTGGAACCAAAAATAAAAGGGAGTAAACCTCACCGATGGGCATAAAAGAAAGTCCGTAAAAAACGCAAACCATCCCTGTATAGCTCAACGCGGTTCTTAAAAGATACATAGGCAGTCGTCTCGTTCGAAGTTGACCTTGTACAGCCATACGCATCATCCAGGGCGCAAGAATTGTCACTCCAACCATGCTCCTAAAAAACACAAGTTGAAAAATTGAAAATTGGAATGAAAGCTCCCTGACACAAGCGGCCGCCATTGCGATCATGATCGACGCCGCACACATCCACAGTGCACCCTTGACTGAGCTTTGTTTCCAAAAATTACTGGTAAACACTAAACTTGTTTTTAAGGATCCAAAATGCAACAGCAATTGGTGGCGTAGAAAAATAAATTTTTAAGTTCGTAAGTTGTACTAATTACTTGGGACCCTTAACCAGCCATTTTAACAGCGTGGTCAACGATTAACCCAGCAAAGAGTAAAAACAAATATAGGATGGAAAACGCGAAGGTTTTACGAGCATAAAATTCTCCTTTATCACAAAAAATCGCTGTCGCAAGACAAACAAATATTAAACCAAGGAGGCCCGCAAGAATTCCATAACTCCAACTCGCCATTCCAAAGATCGTTGGGCAAACACCTAACGGTGCTAACAATATTGTGTAAAATAAAATTTGTTGTTTTGTTTTTTTTAGTCCCGCAACAACAGGCATCATTGGAACTCCCGCTTTTTCATAATCACCCTTTTTATACAAAGCGAGAGCCCAAAAATGCGGCGGTGTCCACATAAAAATTATTGCAAACAAAATGATAGGACTCCACGTGACGTCTCCTGTAACGGCAGCCCAACCCACAATCGGTGGAAATGCACCGGCCGCACCCCCAATGACAATGTTCTGAGGTGTCCGGCGTTTTAACCAGATTGTATAAACAAAAACATAAAAACCGATAGTAAGCGCAAGTAAACCTGCAGAAAGCCAGTTTACAAATAGCCCCATAATGATTACGGATCCCAACGCCAAAACTATTCCTAAACGCAAAGCAGAACCAGAATTCAAACGACCTGCGGGGATAGGACGATTGGCTGTGCGTGTCATAGCAGCATCAATATCACGATCGTACCACATATTGATTGCTCCTGAGGCACCGGCACCCAAAGCTATACAAACTACTGCACAGACAGAAATTAAAGGATGAAGACTGCCTGGGGCAAGAAAAAGCCCGGCAAAGGCAGTAAAAACCACTAAAGACATAACACGAGGTTTCAACAAAGCAATGTAATCACTAATAACAGCACCTCCTAATATCGACCGAGAAGCCGATGTCAAGGGGAACTCAGGGGAACGATTTGCCACCATGCCTCCTGATCAAATCAAAAATTTTTGCAATTCAAGTTTGGGAAAACCATTTTTTTCTAAATAATTCCCTAAAAAGTGTTTACTTCCTTGATAATACCCCAAGGATCGCTATACCGCCTAGAATTAGAAACCAACGCGACCGAATGTCGCAACCTACTAGGGACAGCCGTTTAATGATATGATAGAAAGCCAACTGAAAATCAACTTTTTTGTCTAATGCACTATCGAAATTTGTCCCCTTTTTTTGGAGAATTTTAAATTGACTGATTTATCTAAGACCGACAAAATATTTTTTGAGAATACAGATTTGGACCAAGATAGGGTCATTAGCCTTGTAAACAATGCCTTAAAGGGTGCAGATGACGGTGAATTGTTCCTAGAATATCGGTTATCCGAAAGTCTTTCGTATGACGATGGGCGTTTGCGGAATGCTTCTTTTGATACAAGCCAAGGATTTGGTTTACGCGCAATAGCGGATGAAACAATTGGATATTCCCACGCTTCAGATCTTTCTGAAGCGGCCATAAAAAGAGCAGCAGAAACGGTTAAAACGGTTTGCATGGGGCAACCCGGGACTGCAATTAAATCTCCTCAGGGAACAAACCGCTCCCTTTATAGTGATGTGAACCCATTAGGTGAAAATAGCTTTGAAAATAAGGTTCTTCTTCTAAAGGAAATTGATGACTTTGCACGATCAAAGGATCCGCGTGTTTCACAGGTGTCTGCTTCAATTTCTGGAGAATGGCAGGCCATTCAAATCGTACGTTCAGGCGGAGACAGATTTGCAGATATTCGCCCTTTAGTCCGTCTCAACGTTACCGTGGTCGTAACAGAGGGCGACAGAATGGAAACAGGAAGTTTTGGGGCAGGTGCAAGGACTGGTTACGACAAGTATATAAATCCAGAGAATTGGCAGGCACAGGTAAATGAAGCCCTTAGGCAAGCTTTGGTAAACTTGGAGTCCATCGAAACACCGGCAGGGGAAATGCCAGTAGTTTTAGGCCCTGGTTGGCCAGGTATTTTACTCCACGAAGCAATTGGACATGGGCTCGAAGGTGATTTTAACCGAAAAAAAACATCCGCCTTTTCAGGCCTTATGGGAAAGCAGGTGGCATCAAAAGGGGTTACTGTTGTCGATGACGGTACAATAGCAAACCGCAGAGGCTCTCTTTCAATTGACGATGAGGGCACTCCAACTTCGAAAACAGTTTTGATTGAGGATGGAATTTTGGTTGGCTATATTCAAGATCGCCAAAATGCCCGGTTAATGGGTATGAAACCAACGGGGAATGGCCGACGTGAGAGTTTTGCTCATGCCCCTATGCCTCGGATGACAAACACTTATATGATGGAAGGCAATTCTTCTCCAGATGATCTCCTAAGATCAGTAAAGAAGGGGCTTTATGCGGTTAATTTTGGGGGAGGACAAGTAGACATTACCTCTGGGAAATTCGTCTTTAGTGCTTCTGAAGCATATCTTATCGAAAATGGTAAAATAGGTTTGCCGGTAAAAGGAGCAACACTTATCGGAAATGGCCCAGATGCTCTGACACGAGTCCGAGGCATCGGTAATGATATGAAAATGGATCCAGGTGTTGGCACTTGTGGAAAAGATGGACAAGGTGTTCCTGTGGGGGTAGGACAACCAACTATTCTACTGGACAACTTAACTGTCGGAGGTACTGCTACATAAAGAGTAATTTTTAAATCAAAATACGAGAGACGTGGCGATGCTCTATAACCCGAAAACTGTTAAACTTTTAACTTTTTACGATAAAATACCAAGTTTTTTTGATGGATCAGATACACCAAGAGATTATCTGGAAAGATGCATAGAAAACATTGAGGATAGGGAGCCAAGGGTCAAAGCATTTGTTAACACCAGTTTTGGGCGGGCTCGTGAAGCAGCTGATCAATCCACAGAACGTTATAAAAAAGGAAAACCCCTCTCGCCCCTTGATGGAATGCCGATTGCTATAAAAGACGTTTTTGAAACTGAAGACATGCCTATGCAATTGGGTAGCCCATTATTTGAGGGTTACGAAACAGGTTGGGATGCTGCATCTGTTTATTTTTTAAGGCGTGGTGGTGCACTCATCATTGGGAAAACAGTAACAACCGAATTTGCTTTTGGACGTCCGGGACCTTCTCGTAATCCATGGGATACAAATCGAACGACAGGTGGTTCTTCAAGTGGTTCGGGAGCTGCAGTTGGCGCTTCAATGGTGCCAGCAGCAACAGGTACACAGGTTCGTGGCTCAATTCTAAGACCGGCTTGCTATTGTGGTACTTGGGCGTTGAAACCATCACATGGTGCTATTAATACTCGCGGTGGATTTCCTTCTCCACCCAGTATAGGGCATCTAGGGTTTTTAGCCGGTTCTCTTGCTGACACTTGGATTTGTTGTTATTGGCTTTCACAAAATGCCGGCGGCGACGCTGGTCACCCAAGCTTAAAAGGGCCTGCGCAATTACCGAAAGCAAAAAAACCAAAGAGATTGGCCTTTATCGAAAGCCCGGGCTGGAAAGTAACAGGGGAAGAAACTCGAGCAATTTTTAACCAGGCAATCAAAAGTCTGGTAAAGCGGGGGGTTGAAGTTGTCGGGCGCATTAACGATCCAGAACTGGAAGCCTATGAACAAGATTTAGTTGTCCTTAGAGAAATGATCGAAGTTACTCTAGCGTATGAGTACAGATGGCCGTTAATGATGTTTGCTGACCGGAGCCCAAATTTGTTGGGCGAACGGGTATTTAATCGTGCAAAAGCTGCAGCTGAAATTACCCCTGAAGCTTATGAAAAAACATTGAATTGGAGCACAAAGGCAAAAGCAAGGCATGAAGCTCTGTCCAAAAAATATGATGCCCTCATTACCTTAAATGCTACAGGTCCAGCGCCAGAAGGGATGGCGGTCGGGGATGCAATTTATGGGGAACAATCCTCACAATTAGGCGTACCCACACTCAATGCACCACTCCTTGCACAAGACGGAATGCCATTAGGTATACAAATTTTAGGTTACTATCGAAAGGACTTTGATCTCATCGCAATTGGACACTGGATGATCCATGCCTTTTTACGGGAAGAAGATTGACTTCTGCTTAATATAAGAAAAAAAAACCGCTCAATAAGCGTATTCGTCAAATAAAGGCCTTATGTTCTCTCCCCATTCACCGTAAAACTTTTCTAGTTTTTCCTCTGCTGGTGTACGACCATTGTTGACAATTTCATAAATCGTCCCCAAGAATCCTGTTTCATCCGTTCCAACGGAATCTATTCGATTACGCGTTCTAAGACCGGAAGTCGCTATATCAAGTGTCTCCAATGCTACTTCCCTGACCGTTCTATTTCTAAAAGGAGTTTTCAAAGCGTGTTTAGGGACTTCCTTCCGAAGGTAAGCTCTTTCTTCATGGCTCCAATCCTTAACAAGATCCCATGCGCAATCTAAAGATATAGAATCGTACAATAAACCAGTCCACAGTGCCGGCAGGGCGCACAATCTTCGCCATGGTCCACCGTCTGCCCCACGCATTTCCAGATACTGTTTCAGTCTCACTTCCGGAAAGACTGTTGTCAGGTGATCGGACCAGTCGGCTAGGTTAGGTTTCAAACCCCGTAAAGCGGGTAAGTCGCCTTTGAGAAATTCCCTGAACGATTGTCCCGAAACATCGATATAGGTCCCTTCGCGAAAAACAAAGTACATGGGAACGTCAAGAATATAATCTACATATCGTTCAAACCCCATCCCGTCTTCGAAAACAAATGGTAACATTCCACATCGATCCGGATCTGTATCTTCCCAAACGTGACTTCGATAGGAAAGATATCCGGAAGGGTGTCCTTCTAAAAAAGGAGAGTCAGAAAAAATTGCTGTAACTATGGGTTGAAGGGCTATTGCAGTTCGAAATTTTTTCACCATATCCGCTTCCGACTCAAAATCTAAATTAACTTGAACGGTACAGGTACGAAGCATCATATCAATGCCTAAGGAACCCTTTTTTGGCATATAGGAACGCATAATTTTATAACGGCCCTTTGGCATCCAGTCGATTTCTTCCCGTTTCCATTGAGGTGCAAACCCAACACCAATCATACCAACGCCAAGCTTATTACCAATTTTCTTAATATCATGGAGATGGTTATGTACTTCTTGACAAGTTTGATGAATATTTTGTAGCTGGGCACCCGCCAGCTCCACTTGCCCGCCTGGCTCTAAAGTTATCGAACAGCCGTCCTTTTGCATTGAAATTGGGTTAGTACCTTCAAACACCGGCTTCCAACCAAATTCCTGCATTCCCACTAATAACGACTTGATTCCCGCCGTCCCTTCATAGGAGCAGGGAGCCATTGTGCTTTTATTGAAAACAAATTTTTCGTGTTCTGTTCCAATACGCCATTCCTCGCGCTGGCAACATCCGGCCTCTAAAAATTCAATCAATTGGTTTTTATTTGAAATTGGCGTATCTGCCAAAGTACTTTGATTAGCCATTATATTTCCTAAAAATTACTTAGATCGCCAATTTCCTAATACTGCTTGCCAACAGGCTATCGCAGCTAATGCAGCGGTTTCAGCACGTAGTGTCAACGGACCAAGATCAACAGCATCGGTATTTTGATTTGCACTTATAAGGTCAAATTCAAATTTTGCAAATCCACCTTCGGGTCCGGTTAAAATGGCACAGGGTACAAATTTACCTGTTGTATAGTGTTTGTTCAAACTATCAATTATTGGAACTCCCGCGCCAGTTTCGTCACAAAAAAACAGCAACCTATCATCTTCCCAATTTTTGATTAAGTCGGTCAATTTTATAGGTTCAAATACTTTTGGAACCGTTAGGCGTGCACATTGTTGTGCAGCCTCTATTGCATTGGAATAGAGTCTTTTTAAGTTTACACGCTTAACATTTGTATGTTCGGTAAAAACAGGAACCAAAGCACCAACCCCAAGCTCGGTTGCCTTCCTCGCAAGCAAGTCCATGTTTGTCCCTTTCAGCGGAGCAAAGAGTAACCACAAATCCAAATTAGGTTTTTGCTTTCGCACCTGTTTGCACAGTGAAATCGTACACCTTTTTCTTAAAAACGTGTTGATTGAACCACACCATTCGCCGTCGGTCCCATTAAACAATAAAACGCTGTCGCCAAGACTTAATCGCAAAACATTTTGGAGGTAATGGGTTTGTGTCTCAGAAAGCAAAATGTTTTTCGAATTATCTAGCGCTGTTTTAACAAAAACCCTTGGTGTACGCATAAATTATTTGACCGCCAAATTTAGTGACTGCTATGAATTGTCAAATCAGTTGAGAGAAGGGTTAAACACACTTAAAACTTATATAATGTCAAAAGAAACTTATAACAAAATAGGTTCATCAGCCAGTGATATTCCGAAAAATGGTTGGGTTGACCGCTTTATCCCAAAACATTTTCGTCCCTATGTAAGACTTGCCCGTCTTGATAGGCCGATCGGAACCTGGCTACTTTTATTCCCTTGTTGGTGGTCAATAACCGTAGCATGGACAAACTGGGATGTTTTCGGAGAAATTATTTATCTGATGGCGGCGTTTGGCATTGGGGCCATCATTATGCGGGGCGCAGGCTGTACCTACAACGACATTATGGATCGTGATTTTGATGCAAAAGTCGCACGAACGAAAGACCGTCCTTTACCAAGTGCCCAGTTAAAAATTGAGAAGGCAATTTTATTTTTGATAACGCTATTATTATTTGGTTCACTAATCCTTTTAACATTTAATTCCTTTGCTATTTATTTTGGTGTTGCATCTTTAATCCTTGTATTTTCCTACCCTCTTATGAAACGGATTACATTCTGGCCCCAACTTTTTCTAGGATTCACATTTAACTGGGGTGCCTTTTTAGGGTGGGCTGCGGTGCGTGGCCAAATTGATCAGCCTGCTATACTTCTTTACATTGGTGGGGTCTTTTGGACTCTTGGATACGACACAATTTATGCTCACCAAGACAGAAAAGATGACATAGTTGCTGGTGTAAAATCTACTGCCCGTCGTTTGGGGTTAGGGAGTAAACCTTGGCTTTTTGGATTTTACACAGGGGCTGTGTCTCTTTTTACCCTTGCAGGTATAACAGCTAAATTGAGCTGGCCATTTTATTTAGGCTTATTTTTGGGCGCTATACAACTTTTTTGGCAAGTTCATAAAGTCGAAATAAACAATCCTAAAGATTGTCTAACGAAGTTTAAGTCCAACCGTTTGTTTTCATGGATTTTTTTGGTAGGGATTGTTTTAGCACAAATCCATTCATTGAATTATTCTGTCTGATTAAAAGAAATTCAAAGGCGATAAAGTCAGTAGAAAAATACAAAAATTAAATCTTGGACCGGCCGTTTTGAAAATCTATTAAAGAACTAAAATGGTTTCACGTTTATATTTGGCCGCAATGGCACGTCTACGCAGTTTTTTAGAAAAATTTAAACGTTTCGTTGGTTTTGTAATTAACTGCTCAACAAAAAATTCAAGTTCGACACCTGCTATTAGTTGGTCTCGGACAGTTTCAAGAGCTTGGGCCTGTGTAAATGCCGGAAATTTTCTTTTTTTAGCAAAAATTTGTTCAAGGCTAACACAATTCCCTCCATAATTATAACAGCCATATTTCGCTGAATATGCGTAAGCACTCTCCGAAAATTTTCCGCCTTCGTCTAAAATGAGTTTCAAATTTGGCAAACGATCATAGGTATAATTTCCTTCAGTTTCATGCATACGGGTTAACTGTCTTTCATTCAACCAGAGTAAAAAAACGGTAACTATCGTGCCTTTTGACCGTTGAAATGTTGCTGGTATGGAACCGTATCCGGTGAGATGGGCAGCATAAACAACGTCGAAATCAAATAGCTGACCTCTTTGTGCTGGGATTGGTCCAAATTCGGGATAATCGGCGTATTTCCGTATTAATTGTTCCGGGGATTGATTAGAACCAGCTGCAAGAACCGGAATTCTTTGCTTTAAATCAAAATCAGAAATTTGAAGGCCACGCCAACCACCCTTTTCATAAACAAAAGAATGTTCAGGTGCAGGGAATGGATAAGATAAAGCATGTACGACTGATTTGAGCAATTTTTCACCTCATTTATTTAACTGTAAAAATAAAAGAATTTTTGTTTTATTTTTTAGAGCCTAGTTTCTTCATGAATATGCAAGTATATACCCAAAATAATTTAAATAATTTCTAACTTAGAAAAACTGAAAATAAAAACGTAATTTGGACTTCGAATGGCCTTCACCAGCCTCAGAGATTTTGTTGAAAAGCTTGAACGCGATGGGAATTTAGTTCGCGTAACTAAACCAGTTTCTACCGAACTAGAAATGACTGAAATTCAAACACGCCTTCTTTCTGAGCAAGGACCTGCTGTACTTTTCGAAAACCCAATTCGTAGTGACGGTCAAAAAAGTAAAATTCCTGTGTTACTTAATTTATTCGGCACAATTTCAAGAGTTGCGGAAGGAATGGGTTTTTCACCGAAGGAGCTAAAAACTTTTGGGGAAGAACTTGCCGTATTGCGTCATCCGAAGCCACCAAGCGGCTGGCAGGAAACACTTTCAATGTTACCCATGGTCAAGTCGGTTTTGGCAATGAAACCAAAAATTGTAAAAAACGGTATCTGCCAGGAAATTGTATTAACAAAAGATAAAATTGACCTCACTCAACTGCCTATTCAAAGTTGCTGGCCAGAAGAGCCAGCACCTTTAATTTCTTGGCCTATAGTCGTTACTAAGGGGCCAGCTGGTGTGAACCTTGGAATTTACCGTATGCAGGTAACAGGAAGAAAAACAACGCTAATGAGATGGCTTAAACACAGGGGTGGTGCTGATGCCCATGCCTTTGCAGGGAAACTCGGAATCCCTGTGGCCGCTATAATAGGTGCGGATCCAGCTACCATATTAGCTGCGGTCACCCCTGTCCCAGAGTCTATGTCTGAATATCAATTTGCAGGACTATTACGAAAACAAAAGGTCGAACTGGTTGATTGTAAAACAGTCCCTCTCCAAGTCCCAGCAAACGCAGAAATCGTAATTGAAGGGCACGTTTCGGGAACAAATTTCGAGCAAGAAGGACCCTATGGTGACCACACGGGGTATTACAATTCAACGGAAAAATTTCCAGTTTTCACAATAACGGCGATCACAATGCGTGAAAATCCGATATACCTTTCCACTTTTACCGGACGTCCACCAGACGAACCTTCGATTATTGGTGAAGCTCTTAATGATGTATTCGTGCCATTATTACAATTACAGTTCCCAGAAATAGTTGATTTTTGGTTACCCCCTGAGGCTTGTTCTTATCGAATTGCTGTTGTTTCAATTCGAAAATCATATCCAGGGCATGCTAAAAGGATTATGATGGGCGTCTGGTCTTATTTACGACAATTTATGTACACCAAATTCATAATTGTGATTGACAATGATATAAATCCAAAATGTTGGAAGGATGTTGTGTGGGCAATTTCAACTAACGTCGACCCAGGACGCGATTTTACAATTTTGGAAAACACTCCCATAGATTATTTAGATTTTTCTTCTCCAGAATCGGGTTTAGGATCAAAAGTGGGAATTGATGCTACTACAAAAATTCATCCTGAGACCAAGCGTCACTGGGGCCACAAAATCCGGATGAGGAAAGATATCATAAAAAAGGTTACAGATGAATGGGTTGAATACAGGTTGCCAGGGTCTGGAAAACCGATCTGGAAGAACGAAACCGATGACTAAAAAACTTAATCAATTGAAAATTTTAGAACAATTGCTAGAGCTCGCAAAAAGGGAGGGTGCAGATAGTGCTGATGCCGTTTTATTTAATGCTACCTCCATAGAGGTTGCCCAACGACTTGGAAAACCGGAAAAACTAGAGCGATCCGAGACTGCAGATTTAGGCCTCCGTGTTTTTGTTGGCAAATCCCAAGCAATTGTTTCATCTACCGATTTTTCAGAAAACGCTTTAAAAGAAACAGTAGAACGTTCGATGGCTATGGCTAGAGCAGCCCCTGAAGATCCTTGGTGTGGCATTGCTGAACCAAATCAAATTTTTACCGATTTAGTTGATTTAGACATTCATGATCCCATAGAACCTTCTACCGAAACTTTAATAGAAAAAGTAAGGGAAGCAGAAGATGCTGGGAGGGGGGTCCTAGGTGTAACTAACTCAGAAGGTGCAGAGGCTGGTTGGAGTAATGCGCAAGTCGCGTTAGCCACAAGTAATGGTTTTGCCCAAGATTATTCACTTTCAAGTCACAGTATTTCTGTATCTGTTTTGGCAGGCAAAGGAACAGAAATGGAACGGGATTATGATTTTTCCACCGCTGTGCATGCGGAGGACTTGCCTAAACCATCTGAAATTGGGCTTAATGCCGGAAACCGTGCAGTCAAAAGACTTAATCCAAAAAAGAAAAAGACAGCGCAAGTACCTATTGTTTTTGATTGGCGGATATCTTCAAGTCTTTTGCGTCACCTAACGGGTGCAATTAACGGGGCGGCTATTGCCCGAGGAACTTCTTTCCTCAAAGACTTTATGGGAAAAAAAGTTTTTGATACTTCAATTAATATATATGAAGACCCACTCCGTAAACGGGGCTTATTGTCTAAACCTTTTGATGGAGAGGCAATTGCCACAAAGCCCAAATTATTAGTTAAAGACGGGAAGTTATTAACGTGGCTGATGGATCTGTCTGCTTCACGGCAACTTGGTTTGCTAACAACTGGAAACGCTGCTCGTGGGACAGGAGGCCCACCAAGTCCGGCGCCCACAAATGTTTATATGGAAGCAGGATCTGGAACATTTACTGAATTGGTATCCGATATAGAAGACGGGTTTATGGTTACAGAGCTTATCGGGATGGGTGTGAACGGCATAACAGGTGATTACAGCCGAGGTGCAAGCGGTTTTTGGATAGAGAAAGGTGAAATAGCATACCCGGTTAGTGAAATGACAATTGCCGGAAATCTAAAACAAATGTTTTCCGCACTTACACCTGCAAATGATCTAAAGTTCCGGTTTGGTACAGATGCACCAACGTTGCGCATAGATGGAATGACCGCTGCCGGTATTTAAAAAAAACTTCACCAATCCAAAAGAATCATTTACTACAATTATCACGTGAAAACTCGTTAAACTTTTCGTAAAGTCTGATCCAAATTAGTCAAGATGTATGAGAAAAAAAGAGATAAATGAATAAAAGTTTTAGATCACCAATTCTACACAAAGCAATTATTTTATAATTTTCAATGCCAGCAATTAATTTTCTGGTTTCAAAGTTCTTGTTATAATTGACCCGTTTAAATTGCCAACGCATGGATAAACATAAAAACCAATTGGCCAAAAAAGAAGTACGGCATAATCTAAATTCGACGTCGGCACTCGTTTTGCGCCTTGTAAGAGGATATGTGTATCCACACCGTAGACGTTTATCATTTGCCGTTATTTGTATGGCAATAGTAGCCGGCACCACTGCAGTAAATGCCTACCTTATGAAGCCAGTATTTGACGATGTCTTCATTCTACGTGACGAACAAATGTTAATCCTAATTCCCATCGCTATCCTTTTGATAGCTTTCGTAAAGGGTGGAGCAACATTTGGACAATCCGTATTAATGAACTATGTGGGGCAAAAAATAGTTTCAAAAATTCAATTGGAAATGTTTTCTCACCTCATGCGTACTGACCTCTCTTACTTTCAAGAAAATGCTACGGGCAAATTAATTTCACGGTTTAATAACGATGCCAATATGCTGCGCGCTGCAGTTTCAACGGTTCTGGTCGGAATTGCTAAAGACACACTGACCCTCATTTTTCTAATTTTTCTTTTATTCTATCATGATTGGTTTTTAGCATTGATTGCATTCATCTTGTTTCCAACAGCAGTCTATCCGATTGTCAGAATTGGACAACGGATGCGAAAAGTTTCAGACAACACCCAAGTCCAGATGGGAGAATTAACTACAATTTTAGATGAAACCTTTCGAGGAGCAAGACATGTCCGAGCATACAGTATGGAAAGTTATGAAATTAACCGAGCCGAAAAAATAATAGAAATCATATTTCAACTGATACAAAAAGCTGCACGCGTGCGGTCAATGACACACCCAATTATGGAGACACTTGGTGGCATCGCAATTGCTGTAATAGTTTTTTATGGTGGCTCCCAAGTTGTGCAGGGAGCAACAACGCCGGGTACCTTCGCTTCTTTCATTACTGCATTACTGATGGCCTATCCAGCAGGAAAAAACCTGGCAAATTTGAATGCAAACTTACAGGAAGGGTTAGCTGCCGCACACCGCATTTTTACTTTGATCGATCTTGAACCAAAAATAAAGGATAAAAAAAACGCCGTTTTTTTAGAAGATGTCCAAGGTCAAGTGTATCTAGACCATGTCAGTTTTAGTTATGAACAAAATAAATTAGCAATCAAAGACATCAATATAAAAATTTCCGCTGGGAGCAAAATAGCTTTAGTAGGTTCTTCGGGTGCAGGTAAATCAACGATTTTAAATTTAATTCCTCGCTTTTATGATTGCAATGAAGGAAGAGTTTTAATTGATGGCGTAGATATTAGAGATGTAACTCTGGCATCGTTACGAAAAAATATTTCTTTAGTAACCCAAGATATAACTCTCTTCGACGATACAGTGCGGGCAAATATTGCATATGGTAAACCCCAAGCGAAAGAGGAAGAAATTTTGGAAGCGGCACAAGCTGCGTTTGCTGATAATTTCATTAAAACGCTCGCATCCGGGTATAACACCCACGTTGGTGGAAGGGGTCTAAAACTTTCAGGAGGAGAACGGCAGAGAATTGCAATCGCTCGTGCCATGCTTAAGGATTCCCCAATACTTTTGTTAGATGAAGCTACTTCTGCTTTGGACACAGAAACAGAAAATCAGGTGCAATCGGCGCTTGATATGCTAACGAAAAATCGTACCACAATTATCATAGCGCACCGCTTATCAACGGTGATGGGCGCAGACAGAATTTTTGTCTTGAGTGATGGAAGGGTCGTTGAAACGGGTACCCACACAGAACTTTTAGCGAAAAAAGGGGCCTACGCTCGCCTATATGCAGTCCAATTTGCGAACCAAAATAAAACTGGCTAACTCGGCCTAAGAGATGAAAAATCTAAAATTCATTATGCGAAAAAGAGCAGCTAGAGCTATAGCCTGTTGGCTGGCTGCCAACTATATTCGCCTGATTAGATTTTCGAGCACATGGAGGGTGGAAGGCACTGAAATTCCTGAAAGCTTCATCAATCAGAAAAAACCCTTCATTGTGGCGTTTTGGCACGGACGTCTACTCATGATGTCGCAAGCTTGGCCATATAAGGCTCCCTTTAAAATGTTAATTTCTAACCATCCAGATGGGGATTTGATTGCTCAAACAATACGTCACCTGGGTTTTAAATCAATTTTTGGCTCATCCTCCCATGGGGGAGCCAGTGCTCTCAGATCTATTTTAAGGGCTCTGGATAAAGGTGTGTCTGTAGGTGTTACACCTGATGGGCCGAAGGGGCCTAATATGAAAGCATCTCCGGGTATTGTGTTTGCTGCTCAACAGGCCGGTGTTCCCATACTCCCAATTACTTATGCAGCCAAACCCAGTACTTTGTTATCAAGTTGGGACCGACTTATGATTCCTTTTCCCTTCAGCTCCGGCATCCTGAAATGGGGAAAACCCATTAACGTTAAAAAAGATGGGGGGGGAGATTATATAGAAGAAATAACAAAAATTTTAGAAGAACAGTTAAACCAAATGACTCAAACTCTTGATAAAGAGCTTGGGCTGACAAAAATAATAAAAACCTCTGAAATAAATATCAAGGAACAGTCATAGTGCTTTTGAAATTTTACCGTGGGCTTTCCTTTGTATCCGGCCCGTTAATTCGCATTTTCTTTGAAAGGCGAAAACGGCACGGAAAAGAAGATCCAAATCGAATTGATGAAAGATACGGAAATGCTAGTCAGAAACGTCCAAACGGTCCTCTGATTTGGTTTCATGCTGCAAGTGTAGGGGAAGTAAACTCTGTAATTTCATTGATAAATCTTTTGAAGAAAAAAAATTCAGATATTGTATTTTTATTAACAACTTGGACAGTAACTTCAGCTACCTTGGTAGCAAAAAGAATACCTGAGGGGATCATCCATCAATTTGTACCTATAGATCAGCCAATCTGGATTCGTCGTTTTTTAAACTATTGGCAGCCGGATATAGCTTTTTGGGTAGAATCTGAAATTTGGCCCAATTTAATTATAGAAATCCGTAATCGAAAAATACCAATTGTTCTTCTAAACGGCAGAATTTCCTTCCGTTCTTTCAAAAGTTGGAGCCGCTTCCCAACAACAATCCAAAAACTCTTACACTGCTTTACCCTAAGCTTCGCACAAAGTGATTTAGATGCAAAAAGATTAATAACCCTGGGTGCTGATAACGTCCGAGTTTCCGGAAATTTGAAATTTGCAGCGGATCCATTGCCTGTAGATAACAAGGCATTGACAGCTTTGTGGACTGCAATTGGCAAACGTCCAATTTGGATTTGTGTTAGTACCCATGAGGGAGAGGAACAAGCCGTTGTCGATGCTCATCGTATAATCACAAAAACTCATCCGGAATTGCTCACGATGATCATTCCCCGTCACCCAATTCGTGCGAACAAAATTGCAAAAGATTTAAGCAAACAAGGTTTTATATTTTCTCTAAGGAGTTCAAAGGAAAAAATCAACAATTCTACAGAAATTTATATTGCGGACACTGTTGGTGAGCTTGGCTTATTTTATAGATTATCCCCAATAGCGTTTATAGGTGGTACGTTAATTCCACATGGAGGTCAAAACTTGCTGGAAGCCGCAAAACTTGATTGCGCTATTGTTCACGGCCCATCGATGACAAATTTTGCTTCTATCACAGAAGAAATAACTGCTGCCCAAGGCTCTATTACAATTCAAAGTAAAACTGAATTACCAGCCGCTATAATTTCTCTTCTTGTTGATGAAAGTCGAAGAAAAAATCAGATTGTTGCTGCGAGAAGAGTGGCGGATACAAAGGAGAATATATTGGAGGCAATAGAAAAAGAACTGGACCCAATTTTAGATCGTACGGTTTTGTCTCAGCGTCAACCGCAAAACCATGCACGCGCCTAAATTTTGGCGCCATCGGACTTTAGGGGCTTTTGCACTTACCCCTTTATCAACTGTATGGTGCCTAAGCGGATTTATTAAAAACATTTTTGTCCGCGAATGGCACTCCCCTGTCCCAATAATTTGTGTGGGAAATTTAATTACTGGAGGTGCCGGTAAAACCCCTGTTGCAATCGCCATTTCAGAAAAGTTAAAAAAAATTGGAGCCAAGCCGCACCTTTTGTCCCGAGGTTATGGAGGTACATTAAGAGGCCCAATAAAAGTTAATATTAATTCCCATTTTTTCAGAGAGGTGGGAGACGAACCCCTGATCTTAGCCAAAAAAACACCAACCTGGGTTTCCAAAAACCGTGTTTCAGGTGCTCAAGCTGCAATTAAAGATGGTGCCTCAATTATTGTTATGGACGACGGCTATCAAAACAAATCTTTATCAAAAACACTATCTATTCTTGTGTTCGATGGCGAAATTGGTATGGGAAACAGAATGGTAATGCCAGCAGGTCCTTTACGCGAAACTATCAAAAGTGGAAAGGTCCGTGCAGATGCAATTATCATTATTGGAGATGACCAGTCTGGAATTGAAAAAGATTTTCAGGGGATCAACCCAATTTTGCACGCAAAAATTGCAGCCGTACCAGACACGAAAATAACAAATAAAAATGTCTTAGCATTTTCTGGAATTGGTTACCCGGATAAGTTTTTTAAAACGTTAAGGGAAATAGGGTGTAAAATCGTTGAGCAGAAAAGTTTTAAAGACCATCACCCCTTTAAGGATGGTGAAATAAAGATGATTTGTGATCGTGCTACAGAACTTGACGCTGTTCCTGTGACCACAGAAAAGGATTTTGTGCGTTTACCTCTTAAAGCAAAAAAAATAATTCATCCTTTAAGAATTAGACTAGAATGGGAAATTGAAGGTGATTTAGATCTTTTATTGGAAAAAGTATCCCTAAATGGCGCAATCTAATTCACTATACAGGCGTTTATACCGAATCTTCGGATATCCGCTTCAAGCTCTTGCTGTCCTAATAATATATGGGTTTTATGCTATATTGCCTCCTAGAATCGCTTCATCAGTTGGTGGCTGGGTCGGTAGAACCGTAGGCCCTTATTTGAATTACCACCACCGCGCCATAGCAAGCATAAAAAGGGCATTTCCTCACTATAGTGAAATTGTTTTAAATGAAACGGCTACAGAAATGTGGGACAATTTGGGTCGTGTTTTAGCGGAATTGCCCCATTTAAAGAGAATTTCTGAAGAACATTTAGAAATTGTTGGCGAAGAACATATTGCTGAGGTTAAAACAAATGGCAGTTCTTGCATTTTTTTCTCGGGACACTTTGCTAATTGGGAATTGTTTACGACAGCTGACCAAAAAATTGGGATTTCTTATGCCCAAGCGTATCGGGCACCTAATAATCAATTTATTGATGCGATGCTTAAGAGAATTCGAAATTTAAAACCTGATGACATAATACCGAAGGGTCAAAAAGGAGCGCGTGCCGCGATCCAAGCACTAAAGTCTGGTCGTCCTATTGCCATGCTTGTTGACCAAAAGATGAATAATGGAATCCCGGTAATTTTTTTCGGTCGCAATGCAATGACAGCGCCTGCCTTAGCTCAATTATCAATTCGGTTTAATTGTCCAGCAATTCCTGCACGATTAGAGAGGATAAAGGGTTGCCATTTTCGTTTGAGTTTTCACCCTCCATTAAAAATTCCAGATAATGACAAAGTAGAAACAATGATGAAAAATGTTAATGACATTTTCCAGGAGTGGATTTCTGAGCGCCCAGGGCAATGGTTATGTTGGTTGCATCGACGGTGGCCAGAGGACTAATCATTCTATTAATCCAAAATTCTTTTCGGCAATTTTCCTAATACAGACGTTGGATCTAATCTTATATCTTTCCATGAAAGTCCCCAGTGTAAATGTGGACCTGTTGCCCTACCCGTTTTTCCAACTTTTCCTATGACCTCACCCTTTTTAACAAAACTCCCCAATTTTACATTAATTTTGTCTAGGTGAGCATAAACTGTTCCTATACCGAGTCCATGATCTATATGAATTGTTTTACCTGTAAAAAACATTCCTAAATGTGTCATACCAACGACTCCATCCGCAGCTGCCGCAACTGGACTGCCTTTCGGCGCAGAAATATCAACACCATAATGTGGCGCTCTTGGCTTGCCATTTAAAATTCTTTGACTACCATACACACCTGTAATTTTTCCTCTAACAGGCCAAGTAAAGCCTCTTCGAAACCCTGTATTTAATGTGATTTTAGACCGTGCGGCTTGTAACATTTTGTGCTCAGCAATAATGCGTTTGTAATCGCTTTCCCTTGGGGTAACCTTAGTTCTCGCCAACCCCTCAATTTTCTGTATTTTGTATTTTCTTTTTGTAATTGTTAAAACTTTGTTTTCTATACTTCCATCTCTAAATCGAATTTCAATCCGAATTTTAGGCTCGGAATTTCGGTTTAATCCAAAAACAAAGATGCCGTTAGAGGTTATAGCTAAAGGAACGTCATTTATACTTAGTTTTGTACCTGAGGGTAATTGTCCTTGTATTAGTCCACCTTGAGTGGCCTTACCTATTAATTCGAGTGCACCAACCTTCGTTCCAAATATAACAAAAAACATTATAACAAAAAGATTTTTAAAATACTTACAAAAGCGATCCTTGGGTTCCTTTTGACATACCGTTTTTCTTTTTTTCTTCTTTTTGTTTATTTCTTGGTGGAGGAGCACTATCCAAATTAATTTTTGCTTTAGCAGTTCCATCGCTAAATTCAATTTCAATTTTTTCACCTCTAATAGCGTCCTTGGCCCGGACGATCGGTTGGCCTTTATAATCACGGATTAATGCGAATCCTCGCCGAAGAACCGCTTTATAAGAAACACTAGAAAGCAAATTTGCGTATGCAATAAGCTTTTCTTCAAAATTTTTAATTACATTTTTTATAGCATTAAAGAGCCGGCCCTCAGCATCAAGCCCATAAAACCGGTTCTCAGTCCCATGAAAACTTGCCTTAAATATTGTATCGAGCTGTTTGAAAGCATGTCTAAGTGTCTCTTCTGCCACAGATATCAACATTTTTGGGTGCCGTAATCGAGCGCCAAGGCCAAATACGTTCTCAAATTTTTTAGTCGTAAGATTGAGCATACTAAGCATCAACCTATCAGTTTCATTGTCTAGCCTTTGGGTGGCCTCTTCCAAAATTTGATCCGGCTTTGGTAAACCGCGGGCAAAACCCTCCAATCTTATACGATGGTCTTCGTAACAATGGCCCATTCCGGTAACTAGTCTTCGTTCACTTTCTATTAAGCGTGCCTCTAAATCCAAACGAACTGGCACTGCCAATTCAGCTGCTGCCGTGGGTGTTGGCGCTCTTAAATCAGCCGCTAAATCAATTAGCGTTGTGTCTGTTTCATGCCCCACCGCTGATATAAGCGGAATATTGCTGAGTGCAGTTGCTCTGACCACATTTTCTTCATTAAAAGCCCAAAGGTCTTCTAGGCTGCCTCCTCCTCGAGCAACAATTAACAAATCTGGTTTTGGGATGGCTCCCTTTGTGTCAAGTGCATTGAAACCGGAAATCGCTTTTGAAATTTGATTCGCGGCATTTTCTCCCTGAACGGAAACGGGCCATAAAAGAACATGCCTTGGAAATCGATCAGCCAATCGATGCAAAATATCTCGTATCACGGAACCTGTAGGTGATGTGATCACTCCGATTACATCTGGCAAATACGGGAGTTTTAATTTCTTATCAGGATCAAATAAACCTTCCTGTAAAAGCTTTTTACGACGAACTTCGAGAAGTTTTAATAGTGCACCCTCACCCGCTAATTCGACTGCTTCTATAACAATTTGATATCTGGAACTCCTGGGATAAGACGAAATACGACCGGTACAAACCACTTCCATACCCTCTTCAAGGGTCAAACCAAGTTTTTCAACCGTCCCACGCCAGGAAACACCATCCATGGCCGCGTCCTCATCTTTTAACTTGAAATAGAGATGTCCTGAACTGTGGTAGTTCGGTTGTGAAACTTCGCCCTTGACCCGAACTCTACCAAAAGACCCTTCAAGTGTCCTTTTTACAGCCTGGGAAATTTCACCCACAGTGAATTCCAGAATATTATGATCTCTATTGGAAGTTAAAATATTCTTAGTTTCCGTTAGGGGCGCATTGCTGGTCATAACAAATCATATAATATGTAAGATTTTTTACCGTAACAAATTTATATAACTCAAACCATGGAATTTAGATAATGAGAGTTTTAGTTGTCGGAAGTGGAGGACGTGAACATGCTCTGTGTTGGGCAATCTCTGCATCACCTCTTGTAAGCAAACTATACTGTGCTCCTGGAAACTCTGGAATTGCGAACGAAGCGGAATGCGTTGATATAAATGCTGAAAATGTGGGCAATTTGGTTCAATTTGCAAAGGAAAAAGCTATTGAATTTGTTGTCATTGGTCCCGAGGTAGCACTAGTTTCAGGCCTTATTGACCAATTGGAAGACGCAGGGATTAAAGCTTTTGGACCAACTCAAAATGCTTCAATTTTAGAGGGTTCAAAAGGATTTATGAAGGATTTTTGCCTGCGCCATAAAATTCCATCTGCTGCATACGGCCGGTTCACTGAAATTGATCCAGCAAAGGATTTTATTGATAGAAATGGTACCCCTATCGTAATTAAAGCTGACGGCCTTGCGGCCGGTAAAGGGGTAATTATAGCTGAAACCGTTGAACAAGCCTACAAGGCAGTAGAAGACATGATGGATGGAAAAGTGTTTGGGACGGCAGGGTCTGAAATTATCATTGAGGAATTTCTTACGGGTGAAGAGGTGAGCTTTTTCGTTTTATGTGATGGTAAAAATGCACTCCCACTCGTTTCAGCGCAGGATCATAAAAAAGTGGGTGACGGAGATACCGGCCCAAATACTGGAGGTATGGGGGCCTATTCCCCAGCATTAATTGTTACTCCTGATATGGTCGAAACTATTATGGACACAATTATAAAACCAACTATGAGTGGAATGAACAAAGAAGGAAATCCCTATAAAGGGATATTATACGCAGGCCTAATGGTGGATCAGGGTATACCAAAATTATTAGAATATAATGTCAGATTTGGAGATCCAGAATGCCAGGTATTGATGATGCGCCTTAAATCAGACCTCCTTCCAGCTTTAATAGCGGCCTGTGACGGTATGTTAAATAATTTTGACCTCCGTTGGTATGACGATCCAGCTTTGGTAGTGGTTATGGCCGCTAAGGGGTATCCCGGCACTTATAGTAAAGGGACAGAAATTAAAGGGTTGAACGACATAAAAAAACTCCCTGATGTTAAAGTATTTCACGCTGGTACATCAACAGGACCTCAAGGAGAATTACTTGCAACCGGTGGTCGTGTTTTGGGCATTGCTGCTGTTGGGGAAAATATTAGGACTGCGCAAAATAAAGCATATCAAGCCATTGATGTTATTGATTGGCCAAATGGGTTCTGTCGCCGCGATATTGGCTGGCGTGCAGTTCAGAAAAACAATAAAAAATAACCAGTTATTAAAAATTTTGATTAAAAGTAAAAATTTTCTAAGAAAAACTTACTAGATTTTATGTAATTTTAATATCAAGATATGTCAGACAAAAATTCATCTAACATTTGGTTGAAAGTTTTGGGTTGTTCCATAGCTGAGTAATGTCCAGCATGGGCAATTAAACGAAATTGTGCATCAGGCAAAGCCTCCGCCACGGCACGACAAAGTGGCTCGGGTGAGAGAGGATCATCATCGCCACATAAAACTAAAGATGGGGCTTCAATAAAAGGAGCATCTGAAAAGAAGTTTGCCTTAGACAACATTTCCACAGCCTGCCGAAATCCTTCAGGTTTAACCCTTGCCATGATTTCTACGACTTTTTCGCGAACTTTTTCAGTAACATTTGGGCTCATAATCGCTGGCGCTTTTTCCCGAGCAAATCGCTGTGGGCCTAAAGCTTCAAACACTTCCAGCCGGACTTTTTTAGCGACAATTCTTGCTGCACGATCAAGCTCTCCTAAACCCGTAAGGCCGTGTGCAAAAACATAGGATAAAACACGTTCTGGATAACTTTTACAAAAACGCGCTGCTATCAATGCGGCAATGGATTGCCCAAGCAAATTCACCTTTCTAATGCCCAAAAATTCCAATAGCGCAAAAAGACTATCCACATAATGATCTACATTTGGAGAAGAAGTTTTAAATTTCTCTGAACCCCCATAACCAGGCATATCCCAAGCAACAACTCTAAAATTATTTTTTAGCTGGCCAATTTGTCTATGCCAACTTTCTGAACTTCCTCCAATACCGTGAAGGAGCACAAGGGCTGGTCCTGTACCGGCTTCCTGCCAAGCTATTTTACAGCCCCGAATATTTTCTGAATGAAGATGTTCATTCTTCAAGGTAACAGACCTTTTCTTAGCGGTTCCTTTCAGAAATTGGTGTTTTATAAAGGTCCCAAACCCTTTCTAGGGTGTTGACGCAGGTTTGATCCCAATCCTTTTCGGGCCATGGATCGATGTCCCAAGTTTTATCAGTATCTTCACCGCGTACGACCATCGCTGACGCTCCGGGGAATGTTTTTTCGTGCACATTTGGGGAAATATAATGGATTGACAATCCAATCCGTCGGTCATCCGAATTATTAGGAGCAGAACCATGGACACAATCTTCTTTATGAAATGAAAACTGACCCGCATTTAAAACCATTTTTACAGCTTTTGTTTCGTCAATTTCCTTAATTGTTTGTCCTCGGGATAATAAATTATTTTCTGATTTAAGTTCCTGATGGTGGTAAACTCCTTGGTCATGTGATCCGGGGATAAATTTCATACAACCGCTCACTTCAGTGCTATCAGAAATAGCAACCCACGCCGTCAATGTATCCGGAGGTTCCAATCCATAATACATCGAATCCTGATGCCAAGAAACAAAACCAGGATCATGTGGTTCTTTTTGAAAAAAGCTCGACCCCCAACAGAGAATATTTGGACCAATAATGTCTTCAACAGCATCCAACAATTTAGGATGTGAAATTAAATCGCAAAGGAATGTAAAGGGGAGATGCGCCTTAATTTTACATCTCTGCTGGATTTGCATTCCTAATTTTTCTTCGAAATGCTCTATTTTTTGTCTTAAAATGCTTGCTTCTTCTGCTGTCAGAAGATCTATAGGTCCAAGAAAACCATCTTTATAATAATCTTTAACAGAATTTTTGGTAAGAAATTTGGGCATTGAATAGCTTTAACTTCCAGTTCCTGATCGATGAAAACTATCCGCTATAAAAAATTTTTGCAACAAATCTAAAACTTGTTGTATTCATTTTACTTTCTAATTCCTAAACTTGGAGAAATTATAACATGGAGATCAAAAAGAAGATCCTTTAAAAAAGTAAAACTTTTTTATAGAAAAATTTTACCCTAAGAATAAATTTACAAGCCAACTAAATTTCAAAGTAAAAATTATAAAAGACCACTGTGCCTAGACGTAAATTTTGCATAGCTTATGAACACAAGTTTAACATTTAAGCCACATTTAAAGTCAGGAGTGAGATAGTTAAAATGCCAAATGATATTAAAAACAAAATAAAGCGAACTCCTAGCTCATTTGGCGATTTAAGAGGTTGGATAGACAACCTTAAAAAAGAAAAAGAAATTTGTGAAATTGAAGCAGAAGTAGACTGGGATGTAGAGATCGGAAATATTATTCGCATGGGCCAAGGGACTGGGTACGGTCCGGCATTTCTGTTTAAAAATATCAAGGACTATAACAAACCTGACTCAATTTCCCGCCAAATTTTTAGTGGTGGTCAGGGAAGTTATTCCCGCATTGCCATGATGTTTGGCTTGCCACGGGAAACACCTGTAAGGGAATTAGTTAAAACATGCCGAACAATTTTTAATGAAAAAATTAAACCAATAACTGTAAAAACTGGGCCGGTTAAAGAAAATATTTTAAAGGGGGATAAAATTGATCTCCTAAAGTTTCCAGTACCGAAATGGAATCGCGGAGATGGAGGGCGATACATTTTAAGCTACGCGGGTTGTGTTACTAAAGATCCAGAAACAGATATTCATAACATCGGTATTTATCGAGGTATGGTAATAAATAAAGACAAAATAAGCGTTTTGTTGTGGCGGGCACAAGGTTGGGGAAACCATTATGCCAAGCATCTCCAAACAGGTGCAAAAATGCCTGTTGCTTTTGTAATTGGGTGGGAACCGTCGATGGGTTTCACGGGTGGAGCTCCCATACCTCGAGACACCTCCGAATACGACGTTATGGGTTCCATTAGAGGAAAACCGGTGGAGTTAGTAGATTGTGAAACGGTACCTCTCCAGGTTCCGGCAAATGCAGAAATAGTAATTGAGGGTTGGATATCGACTGACCCAACAAGTTTTGAACCTGAGGGGCCATATGCTGAATTTACGGGTTACTATGCACCCGACAAAACTCCCAAACACGTTGCCGAAGTCACATGCATTTCTCATAGGGATAATCCGATTTTTCGTGGTGCAATTGAAGGAGCAATTCCCGGAAGCTATAGCGAAAACCCTGTCATGAGTTCGATACAACGCTCTGCAACTGCCTGGAACGCTTTAGAATCAGCGGGTGTGCCCGGTGTTGTAGACGTATTTGGAATGCCAATTCAGGCTTGCGTAAATACTGTTGTTTCAATCAATCAAACGTATCGTGGTCAAGCCAAGCAAGTAGCCGCTGCGCTTTGGGGCAATTCTGCATCCCATGTCCGTTACAAACATGTCACTGTAGTTGATTCAGATATTAATATACACGATTACGATGCAGTGGATTGGGCGATGGCCTGGCGCTTTAACGCGGGCGAAGGTGATTTAGTTGTTTATCCGGATAATTGGGGTGCTGGCCTAGACCCGAGCGTACGAGCGCGAGATTCAAATGTTCATTTATTTGGGACAGGAAAATGGCACCGTGTTTTATTTGACTGCACGATCAACCTTGATTACGAACCAGATTCTGAAGGCAGAAGGTATCCGCCTACCATCCATCCAGAGGGGGAAGATGCAGAAAAAATTCGAAATAAATGGGCTCAGTTGGGGCTTTCAGAATGGGGTGATCCAACCATATAACTCCTATCAAATCCAAAAATTATATCTGCTGATACGGTTGATTGGATTCACTACAAAATAACAAATTTAAGGTTAAGAAAGAGCAAAAATGACAGACCAAGAAAAGAAAATGGATGCCTTTGGCGGTGTTTCCAACCTGTTACAACCTCGTGCTTTTTTAGATATGCGAGAATGGATAAATACCTTGCGTTCAGAAGATGAATTACAGGAAATCGACGTAGAGGTAGACTGGGACTGTGAGTTGGGAACAATCACCCGTAAAGTATTTGGAACAGGCGAAGGCCCAGCCCTACTGTTTAAAAACATTAAAGGTTACAATCACACGGCATCCCGTTGTTCGCAGTTATTCACGGGTGGAATGTCCAATTTTTCACGAATTGCAATGACGCTGGGATTGCCAAAAGAAGCCTCTGTTAGGGATATGGTGCAAGCCACGCGTTACTATCTCGGCCAAAGGGTTTCCCCAGTGAAAATTGAAACGGGACCGGTAAAAGAGAATGTTTTGACCAAGGGTCAAATAAATTTATTCGACTTCCCGGTTCCAAAATGGCACCGCGAGGACGGGGGACGTTACATTAATACGTTTCAAGCTACTGTGACCATGGATCCCGATACCGGTGTTCACAATCTGGGAATTTACCGTGGCATGATCGGACAAAAAGATACATTGCCTGTGTTACTTTGGCGTGCCCAAAACTGGGGAGTCCATTTTCAAAAATGGGCAGACCGTGGACAAAAAATGCCTGTAGCGCATGTTTATGGTTGGGAACCAAGTTTAGCATTTTGCGCCTCTGCACCGGTTCCAACTGGAGTTTCGGAGTATGACGTGATGGGTGCTATACGTGGAAAACCTGTCGAACTTGTGAAATGTGAAACTAGTGATCTCATGGTCCCCGCAACCGCTGAAATTGTCATTGAAGGGTTCATAGACCCCGACCCCTCAACTTTTGAAATGGAAGGTCCATTTGGTGAATATACCGGCTATTTTGGTGGTGACCAAGGACCAAAACATGTCACAAAAGTCACCTGTATAACTCATAGAAACCAACCCATTCTTCGAGGAACATTGGAAGGTACTTTGCCAAAAATGCTTAACGAAAACAGCATTATGAGTTCAGTCCAACGCGCTGGAGTTGCCTGGAACGTTTTAGAACGTGCTGGCGTACCGGGCATAACAGACGTACATTGTGCGCCTGCTAACAATGGCACAACACTTTTTATCCAAATGAACCAAACTTATAGAGGACAAGCCAAACAAGCAGCTGCAGCTATATGGGGATCAAATTCTGCACATTTACGTTATAAACACATTTGGGTAGTAGATCAGGATATCGACATTCATGACTATGGAGCAATAGATTGGGCTTTTGCTTATCGCGTTAATGCGGCTGAAAATGATATTGTCTTTTTTCCCGATTCTTTTGGTTCTTTATTAGACCCCTCTACACGCCTTAAAGATCGAGATCCCCTTTTATTTGGCACAGGGAAATGGTGTCGAGTTTTAATTGATGCCACTGTTAACCTCGATTTTGAGCCCGAAGAACAATATGGAGGTAAACGGTATCCTCCGATGGTCATCCCACACAAAGCTGACATGGACCTAGTTAATTCTAGGTGGGAAGAATACGGGTTTGATGAATAAGAAATATACAAACCCATTTAACGAAATGGTTACCATACATGCAAAGTAACTAGAAAAAGCTTTAACAAAATGGCAAACTACCCGATATAAAAAAGGAGACTAATATTGTGAACAAACCCCTTTTGCCATCAGGCCGTAAATTTGTTGATGAAGTCCGCAAACTTTATTCGCAAAACTTAGATAAAAAATTTATGTGGACCAAGATAAAGGAAAACATGATTCCTTTACTGAGGGATCCAGAGCTCAAGGAAAGTTCCCAAAATTGGCCTCTCACAGTGGAAGACGTTCCAAAGGTAAAAAATTTATTATTTTATGAGGATCCGGACTATGGATTTGTTTTAAATGCTACAGTGCGAAAAGCAAATTCAGTTACTAGTGTGCATGACCATGGAGATATCTGGACATTGTACGGCTTGATTAGCGGTCATGAAACTATGTACCGGTATGAAAGAACTGATAACGGGCGTCGTAATGAAGGGCCAGCCACTCTTAAGCAAGTCAGTTGTCATAAAATAGGCCCAGGGGATGTAGACGCAGTACCTCCAGGTAAAATTCATCAGGAACATGGGGGTGCTGAAAATAGTATGGCTTTTATTATTCGGGCTCAAAAAGCGGGTACGTTTAAGCAAAGGACTTATAATATTGAAACCGGTGCGGTAAATATGAATAACGGGCCAACACTAATCCCCTACCAACTTTGAGAAATGTTGTAAAAAATTTTCATTTGAAACTTTTTTATCGCCTCGCTTTAAAAAAGGCTTGCAAAACCCTCTTTGCGGACGATTCATTGATTCCACCATAGACTTCCGGTCGATGATGGCATGTCGGCTGACTAAAAAAACATGGGCCATTCTCTACACCACCACTCTTTATATCAGCAGCCCCAAAATAAAGCCGGCGAATTCGTGCCATGGATATAGCTGCAGCACACATTGCACAAGGTTCAAGGGTTACGTAAAGATCACAGTTCACCAATTTCGTCTCAGCTGACACCCGACTTGCTTCCCGCAAGGCTAAAATTTCAGCATGAGCAGTTACATCTTTTAATTCTTCTATCCGGTTACTTGATCTAGACAACATTTTTCCACTACTCCAATCTACTACAACACAACCAACAGGCACTTCTCCACGTGTTGCTGCAAGCGAGGCCTCCTCAAGTGCAATTTGCATGTATTCTTTTAGAGGAAGGATATCCAATTTAAACTCGCACTTATTAATCCTATAAAAACACTTGAAGTTAGATGGACGAATTTTCTTTGGTTAATACCCCAAATCAAACACAAACCGGACAAGTGTTTCTTTAGGATTAATTATGATCGGGATACAAATTTGGCTATTTTTGAGATTATTTTAATAAAATTTTTTAAAAATATTAACAAAATTTAAAGTGGAAACTATTTTATTTTTTCCATTTTGGCATTTCCTCAAGAATTTTCCCATAGCCTTTAATTGTTTCACAAATGGTAAGCCGACGCTGAATTTCCCATACTCGCGCTGTCACTGGATATACAATTGGAATTCCTAAGTCTTGTTCTAGCATTGGGATTGCTTCAAGCGCTTTCCACGCAGTACCGAGCATGTAAATTCCTTGCGCCCTTTTGTGTTTGAGTACTAAATTTTTGATAAAGCCATAAATTTCATGAGACGAAAGCGTTTGTACTTTGTTAAAAGGAATATCCATTCCCTCCATAGCCAAAACTTCAAAACCTGCCTTTTTAAAGTAAGTAGCAAAGGTTTTGTTAATCTCACCCTTAAAATAACTGGCACCTACAAAACGTTTGACCTTCAACGCACGAAGGGCAGCCACGTGATTGGTCCCTGACGTAAAAATTGGGACCTTATGTTTTCTTTCCCAACTTTTAATTTTTCTTGCTTCTCCATCATTTCCAAGAACCATAAATGGGGGTGCCCCCTCGGGATGAATAAGATCGCAACCTTGGGCCGCAAGAAGTGCCACCTTTTCATCATAATCTTTCATGACTTCTTTAAATTCCGCCCTATCCCCTCGCGTGATATTATTAAATAGGGGGATTACGCCAATCCCTTCAGGCAAAATACGTATCATATCTTCCAGGCCACCCGGTCGCATTGTGGGCTTTATTATTCCGACGATACCTCTCCAACTTGAAAAAGCCATTTGGTTCTCCGATTTTTTAATCAACGCCAATTAATTGTGCTTTGGACACTCATCTTATGCAAGGACAACATAAATTTCTATTAAACTTTTGCTATGAAACTCCCTTTTACCTATATTAACAATCAACGCATTTGAATTTAATGAACCACACAACAAAATAAAACAATGGGACAACCCCTGATTGGTATCACGCTCGATTGGGAAAGCGCCGGCGGCTATTCAAAATTTCCATGGTATGCCCTACGGGAAAACTATTGTGATGCTATTGCCGACGCAGGTGGTATACCCATCACACTGCCAGTCTCAGAAAAAAATACGGTTTCCTATTTGGAGATCGTTGATGGGCTTGTTATTACTGGTGGCAATTTTGACATTGACCCGTTTTTATTTGGAGAAAATATCCGACATAAAAAGGTTTCTATAAAGGAGCGGAGAACTAATTTCGAATTTGGAATAACCCAAGGTGCCGTCAATAAAAATATACCAATTTTAGGGATTTGCGGTGGACAGCAATTACTTAACGTTGTGCTTGGGGGTACATTGATCCAACACATTCCAGATGAAATAAAAGATGCTGTTCCTCACGAACAACCCAACCCACGGGATGAAGCAGGACACTTAGTTAAAGTGAAGCCAAACACTATGCTTTATGAAATAGTCCAAAGCGATACAATGTCTGTTAACAGCGCCCACCACCAGGCTGTTAAGAAAATTTCCAAAGATGTCATAGTAAATGCAGTCGCCCTAGATGGCGTTATCGAAGGGATAGAAGTGCCAAGCAAGAGATTTTGTTTAGGGGTTCAATGGCATCCTGAGTTTACTATTGATACAGGGGACGCAAAAATCTTTTCTGCCTTAATTGAAGCTGCGAGTTAACATTGGCCACTTCTGGTAACATTCCGGAACGTATTGGAAAACGTTTATCTCGTAACGGAATTTGTTCGCGTCGAGAAGCCGAACGTTGGATCTCTCAAGGAAGGGTAATTGTCGATGGAATACCGATTACCTCTCCAAATATATTGGTAAATGATAAAACCTTAATTATTGTTGATGGAAAAAAATTAAAAACTCCGGAAAAAACTAGGTTATGGCTGTACCACAAACCAAAGGGAATTATTTGTACAAGAAACGATCCAGAAAAAAGGCCAACAGTTTTTGAACGGCTTCCTCCCGATCTACCCCGTCTAATTCTAGTAGGACGCCTTGACTATAACTCAGAAGGCCTTCTCCTTTTAACAAATGATGGGAATTTTTCCCGAATGTTGGAACTGCCTTCTACCGGCTGTATCCGAAAATATCGTGTCAGAGTTTTTGGCAAACCCCAAACCGAGAAGTTAAATGAATTGCAAAATGGTATATCTGTAAGAGGAGTAAGATATAATCCAATTTTTGCCCAAGTTGATAGTTTTCGCGGAAAAAATTCATGGCTAACTATGTCACTTGTGGAAGGAAAAAATCGTGAAATCCGACGTGTAATGGAACACCTAAGTTTAAAAGTAACTCGCCTAATTAGAACAGGATATGGGCCCTTTAAACTAGGAACTTTGGTTTCTAATGCCACGCTTGAAGTGAAAAATCAAAATTTAGAAAAAAATATCAAACAAATGAAACTGGAAGTTAGACGGCATACAAAATGAACAAAACATTAGAAAATCCTAAACATGCGGATAATCGCTGGTAAACATCGCGGCCGAAATCTATCCACAATTTCGGGCAATTTTCTTAGACCCACCAGCGATCGTGTCCGTGAGTCAATTTTCAACATCCTTACGCAAGGGGGTAAAAGTCTTAAAAACAAAGATTGGGTTACCAATGCTTTTGTTTTGGACGGGTTTGCCGGGACGGGTGCATTTGGATTAGAAGCATTATCCCGCGGCGCGAACCATCTAACACTTATGGATAACAATCAGAATGCTCTAGATACCTGTCACAAGAACGTCGTGGCATTAAACGAACGATCTAATACCGAAATTCTAAACACGGACTGTTTAAATCCCCCTCGAACCAATAAACCCTGTACTCTGGTTTTTCTTGACCCTCCCTATTTTTCCGGTTTTTCAAATTCTGTCATCGACTCTTTAGAAAAAACAGGATGGATTGCTGATACAGCAATGATTGTTTTTGAATTAGAGGAAAAAGAAAGTTTTAGGTGTTGGGATCAAGCAATCGTAGTTGAAGATCGGTGTTACGGAAATTCGCGTGTGATATTTGCTTGTTGGACGTCATCTAAGGACAAATAAAGTCCAAAAATAGGTCATATTTTCAGCATTTTGAAAAGTTCATCGCTGGAAAATATATCTGCGAAATGATTAAACAATGAGCTCAATGATGCGTTTTGCGCTTCATCTGAACGAGTTGCCGTTGCATCAGAAACAACGATTGTCCGAAAATTAAGCATATAAGCATCTCGCGCCGTAGACTCCACACAAACATCTGTTGCCACACCAGTTATAATCAAAGTATCAATACCATCACGTCGCAAATGTCTTTCAATTTTAGAAGAACCCGAAATAAAAGCGCTAAACCGTTTTTTATCTAAAACTTTATCTCCTTGTTGTACATCCATACCCCTCCAAATTTCTGCAGCAGGATGTCCCTCAGTCAAAGCTTCCAGCATAACTGACACATCTTCGGGACTGAGATACTCCATATAGCTAGACCAAGTCTTTGGTGCATCATCTCCATACATGGCTTTTACCCAGTAAATTTTGCTCCCTGCCTTACGAAAAGCCGCAGTGAGTTTATTCACAACGGGGACAATACCGGCACAATAAGGTGAATAACCGGCCATTCCATTTTGCAACCACAAATTTTGCATATCAATTATAATTAAAGCTGTGTTAGCTGGATTAATTTGATCGTAAGCATGGAATTTTCCACCACGGCGTTTCACAACATGTTGGACAATTGCTGGCGAAAGTTGAACGTTATGAAGCTTTGCCATTCCACCCTCCAAGTTTAATAAATTTTGGAATACTAATTTTTCAATTACCTACGCCCAAAAAGGCGCTCTATGTCAGTTAAATCTAGTTCAACGTAAGTTGGACGGCCATGATTACATTGACCGGAATGAGGTGTTGTTTCCATTTGCCTTAAAAGTGAATCCATTTCCTCTTGGGATAAACGACGACCAGCGCGAACACTGCCATGACACGCCATCGTACCGCACACAGACTCCAATCTATCCTTCAAAGTCTGCCCTTCCCCTACTTCGATAATTTCGTCAAGAAGATCTCTTACTAAAGCATTAATATCTATCTTTCCAAGCATTGCGGGAACTTCGCGAACGATTACAGCCCCAGACCCAAAGGCTTCAATCACTAAACCCAATTCAGACAATTGTTCAGCTCTTTCTATAATTTTCTGGCACTCAACGTCTTCCAACTCCACAACTTCTGGTAGAAGTAGTCCTTGCTTCACTACAGTGCCTTCTTTTAAATCTTTTTTCATTTTTTCATAAACTAACCGTTCATGGGCGGCATGTTGATCCACTATAACGATACCATTAATTGTCTGTGCCAAAATGTAGGTTTCATGAAGTTGCGCCCTTGCGGCGCCCAAAGGATAAGAATTTTCTTCCTCATTAATGTTCTTTGGAGAATTTATTTCTACGTTTTCTATATTAGCAGCTGAGGGTGAATCTATGCCTTCCAAAGGTTCATTATTTTCCGACAATTTTGAAGCAGAAAAATTTCCCCCAGTTACTTTTGAAAAATTCCCTTTTAGGTTGTAAGGCACAGTACTTTCTTTAAATGCCGCCAAGGTCTGTGATGCAACTGTCGTTGACGTGCGGTGCCCCGCTTCCAAAAATGCATGTTTAATTGCCCCAACAACCAGACCTCGAACCAAACCAGAGTCACGAAATCTAACTTCAGACTTCATAGGGTGGACATTTACATCGACATTTCGGGCAGGAACCTCCAAAAACAAAGCTACCAAAGGGTGACGGTGACGCGCTAAAAGGTCTTTGTAGGCACCACGCAATGCCCCCGCTAAAAGCGGATCCCGCATAGGCCGGTTATTTACGAAAAAAAATTGGGACCGTGAATTAGATTTATTTAAAGTTGGTAAACCAGCGTATCCTGTAAGGCGAACGTCCTCTCGTTGGGCATCTATCTTAACTGCATTTTCAGTAAAATCTTTACCCATGATATCCGAAAGGCGTGCAATCTGGGCATCAAAAAAATTTAATTGATCAGCAACAACCCTAAAACGCGTTTTTAGATCGTTATTTAAGGTAAATCCAATCATTGGATTCGCCATTGCCAAACGCTTTACAACATCTAAAACGTGATTCACTTCTGAACGCTCACTTTTGAGAAATTTCAGACGTGCGGGAGTAGCGAAAAAAAGGTCTTGTACTTCTACTTTGGTGCCCTCAATTAAGGAGGAGGGCTTTGGTGAATTTACTTTTCCACCTTCTACCTTTAAAGACCAAGAATCTGACAAAGTGTTTTTTCGGCTAGATATTGTAAGACGTGACACTGCCCCTATAGAAGCAAGCGCCTCTCCCCGAAAACCCAAATACTTTATATTCAGTAAATCGTCCGAGGGCAGTTTTGAGGTTGCATGGCGTTCGACAGAAAGGACTAAGTCTTCTTTGGTCATCCCACAACCATCATCAGTAACAACGACAGAATTGAGCCCAGCAGTTTTTAATGAGACCTCAATTCTTTTGGCACCAGAGTCGATTGCATTTTCTACCAATTCCTTCACTGCCGAAGCTGGACGTTCAACCACTTCCCCAGCTGCAATTCGATTCACTGTAGTTTCTGGCAATATCCGAACAACCATCAGCCGCCCTCACCCTTTAAGAATTTTCGCGCTAAAATTTTTCCCTCTTCAACAGCTGGTTGGTCAAAGGGATTAACTTCAAAAAGGTGAGCTGCAATTATTGTCTCAAGCATAAAATGCATCATCAAACCCCCTAAAGAATGTTCATCTAAGGTGGATAGCCTAAAAATTCGGGTCGGCCTATTATTTTTAATAAGAGTTTTGGCCGTTGCATTTTGTTCTGCTTCCATTAAATCTCCAACCGTTTTGTCAGCTAAATAAATAAGTGCTTTTTCTTCGCCCCAAGAGGATTCTACCTTAGGTCCTTTTTCTGCACAGGCTAACATGATCAAAGTGAACATTTTGTCTCTTGGGCCATCCAAATAAAGCTGAAGCTGGCTATGCTGATCCACAGCACCTAAAGCATTTACGGGAGTTGTTCCTTTTCCCTTTTTTCCAAGACTTTCTGCCCACAACTGACGAAACCAAAGTCCAAAACTTTGAAGCCTGTCGGCATAAGACATTAGCACAGTCGTTTTCACTTGGTTTTCTGTAACCAAACCAAATGAAATTGCCGCTCCAATTGCGGGTTCTACAAATTCAGGAGATTCAGCATCTATAATTGGTATTAATACTTCAGCTGCACCTTTACGAATGGCCTCAGGATTTAATCCAGCAATCATTGCAGGTAACAACCCAACAAGAGAAAACACACTATACCGACCCCCAACTTTAGGATGGTGATCAAGAACCAATATACCAAGTGCTTCAGCACACTGTCTCATTGTAGATTTTCCAGGTTGAACTATAACTGTAAAATACTCATGCGCCTTATCTCCAAATTTTTCTTTAACCGCTTGAAAACAAACCAGAAATTGGACCATTGTTTCTGCAGTTTCTCCGGATTTAGAAATAACTAAGAATCCTGTGCGCTGTGTAATCAAAATGTTAAGCAAATTGTCCAAACTATGGGCGTCAATATTGTCAAAAAAATGTAGTTTCGGCTTTTTCCTATGTCCGTTAATTTGGGAGTCTGCAATAGAAACCAACGTTCGTCCTCCAAGACTTGATCCGCCGGTGCCGAGTATAACTACATCATCAAAATTTTCTTGATAGGAGGACACAACGTCCCAAAGATGTTCGATATCATCATTTGCTTCAGAATAAAAAAGAAACGGTAAACTATCATCTGCTTGACCTGACCTAAGGAAATCAATAGCAGACTTAGTTTTCGCAAGTATGATTTCATACCTAGTCCGGTCAAGGCCATGCGTACCAATTGCTTCAGAAAAACAAGTAGAACTTAGTTGAACATAGGCCATTGGGACACCTTTTAAAGAGGAATGTAAACTAGCTGTCCGAATCAGGTAAAGTCATTCAGTGGATAAATTGAATAGTCAGTCAAAATTGTTTACGAAAACAAATTCTAGGAGGTTTCGACCATTTTCTTTAAGGTGTAAAACTCAAAGACTAAATCACGATTGGGGTATAGTTTGGACCAATTAATTCTTATAGCTGTATCAGTTTCATTTTTTTGCGGTGGTATTGTTAAAGGTGTTGTAGGGATGGGCTTACCACTTACAGCTTTGGCCTTAATGACCACGGTTTTAGATCTTCGAACGGCAGTATCTCTTTTGGTAATTCCAATAATTCTTACTAATATCCTACAAGCTGTCCGGGGTGGGATGTTTCTGGATTTACTGCGGAAGTTTTGGCTTATGTTGTTACTAGCGGGAGCAGGAGTTTTCGTGGGTGTTTACTGCCTCTACCGTTTTGATCCGAGTTATTTTCTTATTACACTTGGAATTATAGTCTGTGCTTACTCTCTCAATAATTTATATTCTGTCCGCCTTTCCATATCAGAGCGATCCATGCCGATTTTGTCCCCAATTGTAGGTGCTTTATCTGGCCTAGCTGCGGGGATGACAGGTACAATTGGTGTTCCAATTGCCATTTATTTTCAAGCCATAGGGTTCAAAAAGGATATTTTTGTTCAAGCGGTCGGAATTCAATTTTTATTTACCGGGTCAATTCTCACTTTAGCCTTATTGCATCAAGGAGTGTTCACATTAGAGAATAGCATTATTTCTACAATAGCCGTAATACCGTCCCTGATTGGCATGTTTGCTGGAAAAGTTTTACGCGACAAGGTTTCTGAAGAAAAATTCCGCACCTGGTTATACTTTGTATTGTTATTTGTTGGTTTCAACCTAATTAGAAAGGGAATTTTCTAAAAGCTGGGTTGAACTCCCTTTGGTTCACCAACAATTGTAATTGTTAATACATCAGGGCGTAAAAAACGTTTAGCAACGCGTTTTACATCAGAAACAGTCACCCTGTTAATTAAATTCTTTCTTACTTTCAAATATTCAATCCCCAAATCATTTAACTGAACATTAAGGAGGATACGTGAGATACGTTTTGTAGAATCAAAATTCAACGGGAAAGAGCCATTAATATATTTTTTTGCCACTTCAAGCTCCTTTTTTGAAACTCCGTTTTTTGCCATGCGACGCCATTCTTTTCGAATAATGTTGAGAGTTTCCGCAACCCGTGCATTCTTTGTAGAAACCTGGCCTATATAGAGTTCGGAATGGTCATAGGTGTTGAAATAACTGTAAACGGAATAAGCAAGACCTTTTTTTTCTCTAACCTCTTCCATCAACCGTGAAGAAAGACCCCCACCAGCCAAAATTTCATTCATAACAAAACCAGCATACCAGTCTGGATCCTTTCTTTTAATCCCCGGAACACCAAACATTACCAAACTTTGAGGAATTTCCTTTTTTATAACAATGATTTTTCCAGCACCAGATGGCAAAACATCTGGCAAAATTTGGCGCAGTGCAAATACGGGCAATTCCCCAAAGATTTGGTCTAATTTCACAGCTAATTCTTTCGCTGTTATATCCCCTACAACAGACACCATTAGTGAATTTTTTAAGAAATGTTTGGCAATAAAATTTCTAAGATCTTGGGGTGTAATTGAATTTACAGAAACAATAGAGCCGTCTTTTTGGCGACCATAGGGATGTGCAGGAAATACGGTTTTATACCACGTCCGAATAAGTATAGTGTTCGGATCTTTTGCTTTCCTATTCAACAATCTCATAGTTTCTGCTCTAATTCTTTCAATTTCTTCTGGGTCAAATCTAGGTTTTGTTAAAGCGTTTGATAATAATCTAAACGCCTTACTTTTATTTTTGGAAAGAGTTTGGAATAAACCGCTAAAATTATCTGTGGAAGCAAAAAATTGTAGCCGTGCAGCAAGTTTTTCAAGTTGAAGTTGAAATTTTTGAGAGTTAAGATTTCCTGCTCCTTCATCTAACAGCGCAGCAACCATGCGTGCCAAACCTTCTTTTCGAGGAGGGTCGTAGGCGGTACCCGCCATCTTGAAAGCGAATCGTAAAGTTATTAGAGGGATTGTTTTATCTTGTACCAACCATGCGACTATACCTGCAGGACTTTCGACGCGCTGAATATTTATTCCATGGACTGGTTGAATTAGAAAAACGAAAAAGAAATACAAAGGTATGAGGGGTAAAAATGTATAACGAATTATTGTTGGTATCATTTTTTATTCCAAACTTTTTTTGGCCGGGAGATGGCTGTAACAGAACGTTCTTCCCGAAAAATAACACGCGCCGCTTTATTTACATGATCAACAGTTATTGCTTGGATTTTATTTGGCCAATTTTCAACATCGGAAATCGTTCGCCCAGTAGACAAAGCCATACCAATAATGTTGGGAATGGAGCTAAGAGAATCTTTAGCATAGGTAATACTGGAAATTAATGAATTTTTGGCGCGTTTAACCTCTTCTTCGGTAACGCCATTTCTGATTAATTCGTAAATTTCACTTTTTACAGCATTTTCTAATGTAGAAAGTGAAATTCCAAGTTTTGGTGTCCCTGATATTCCAAAAGTCCCAATATCCAAACTATCGGGGCCGTACCAAGCGTCCAAAGATAATGCTATTTTCTTATCCAAAACGAGAGACTGGTGCAATCGGGAAGTCCTCCCCCCGCCCAAAATTTCTACCAAAACCTCTGAAGCGTAGGCGATCTTTTCATTTGGCGCTCTATAATTTGGAGCCAAAAACATTTGAAAAAAACTAGGGTGTGCAAACTGATTGCTGGCCATCTGAATTCTTCGAGCAGCAAGGTGAGGTGGTTCCTTGATCCGGTTGCGCACAACTTCTTGACCTCTTGGTATTACACCAAAATATTTGCGAACCAAAAAACGGACTTTTTTTTCCTCAATATCCCCTGCAATAATTAAAATTGCGTTATTGGGATTATAAAACTTATAATAAAACTGGAGTGCGTCATTTTTTGTCAACTCTTCAATTTCGTGCTTCCAACCAATTACGGGATTTTTATAAGGGTGATTTAAAAATAAAGCAGCACGCGCCGCTTCATAGAGTAGAGAGGTTGGATTATTTTCTATCCTTGATCGTCGTTCCTCCATAACCACGGACTTTTCTATTGAAACCATTTTATCGGTAAAGGTAAGATTTTTCATACGATCTGCTTCAAGTTTCATGACAATTGCCAGTTTTTCCCGAGCAATTTTTTGAACGTATGCTGTATAATCTTGGGATGTAAAAGCGTTATTCGTGCCACCATTTCTCGTTATAATTTTCGAAAATTCTCCCGGTGGAACTAACTTGCTCCCTTTAAACATGAGATGCTCAAGAAAATGGGCAATTCCCGATTTGCCTTGTGGTTCATCGGCAGCTCCGACTTTGTACCAAAGGGAATGGATAACGAGGGGTGCGCGTTGGTTTTGAACTAAAATTACCTGCATTCCGTTCGGCAAATAAAAACTTTTTGGTCCAAAAACGCGGGCTATTGGGAATGATGGAGTGATTAGTAAAAAAAATAATAAAATAAAAATAGATAAGATTAATTTTCGAAAATTTTCTTTCGTCAAACTCCATTTTAATTCGGAGACCACTTTCGAATTCTCCAATATACAAACCTTTAACTTAGAATTTTTTATTCCCATTCAGGAAAAGATCTCTCAATTAAAGATTTTTTTTGGAAAAAGCTCTTCAAAAAAACCTTTTTCTTTGCGAACAATCACAGGAACTTCTTTAGTTTTAATTTTTTCTCCTAACGCCAAGGCTTCTTTTAACCTTTTTGATTCATTAATAGGGTCTACGAGTTTTCCGGGCTTTGGTGGTGTCTTCCAAAAAATAATTTTTTTAAGAAGCTTTTTGTCAGCTTCAACAAGCCCACTGTTTTCCTTATTTAATAACTGCCTGATTTTAGAATCAGAATTTTCCGCGCCGGCATTGATTAACAATGATGCTTCACCACGAGAAATTTTTGTGGCCTTAATCACTTTTTTTAATTTGTCACTTTTTCGAAACAGGGTTACCCGAGCCCTCTGAATTGGTAAAACCTCCTGAGGCCTTTTGACACCAGGTTTAGGAGGACGCAAACCATAGTCTGGTGGTAGAACAAGAGGTGCTCGTGTAACCACTGAAAATTCATCTGGAGGTTGTTTTGTTAATCCAACTGCTTCCTTTGTCTTTTCACACCCCCCAAGCACCAAAACAGAGAAAATAATATTTAGTAAGATGAAAGGAACAGATTTTTTCATTGACTGATTTTTCATCTTCTTTCACCTATTTACAGCTTAAACGTTTGGGTTTTAAGGAATCAAAAATTAGCAGCGCTACACCAATAGTTATTCCAGAATCCGCAATATTAAAAGCTGGCCAGTGCAAATGGCCGATATGTATATCTAAAAAATCCAAAACAGACCCAAACCGAATTCTGTCAATAGAATTGCCAACCGCGCCACCGATAATCAGACCAAGGGCAACAATGCAAACATTGCTTTCACTTTGCATTAACCAGATTAATAATATAATACAAATTATTGCGGCAAATAAAATTAAAGCAAACCTCACCCAATCCGGCCCATCACTAAAAATACCAAAACTAGCGCCTGAATTCCAAACAATAACTAAATTGAAAAAGTCAGTTAAAGCTACCGCTGTAGATGAAATTAGCGCGATATTTAAAACCCACCATTTTGTTACCTGATCCAGAAAAATAACCAAAAAAACAATTAAGATACCAACTTTTCGGTAATTTTTGGTTATCATTAAAAAACCCCCGGCAACATAATTTTATTTAAATAATTGCGGTTACACATCTACCACAGATATCGTTATACACTTCGTTATTTCCAACATCAGGCAATACCTTCCAACAGCGAGCACATTTTTCTCCCTCAGCCCTATTTATTAAAACCTCCACTTCCTCGCAATCCTCAAGCGAAAATGCTCTCGCAGGCGCCTTACCTTTAACAAATTTTGCGGAAGATGTAATACAAAGATCCGCCAGGTTTATATTTTCAAGGGCTCTTTCAAAATGGGTTGGGGCATACAAAATTGCCTCCACTTCTAAACTAGAACCAATCCTTTTTTCACCTCTTTCTACTTCAATAGCTCCTGTCACCACCCGTCTTAACGTTCGTGCAATTTGCCATTTTTTGCTTAAAGCCTCATTCATCCATGCACTCGGAATATCGGGAAACTGGCGGAGGTGAACACTGTCTAACTTCTTTTGATCAGGGTAACGAGTTAACCATGCTTCTTCCGCCGTAAAACAAATTATGGGCGCAAACCAAGCTGTAAGACAAGAAAAGAGTTCATTTAAAACAGTTCGTGCTGCCCGTCTTTGTATATCATCCAGCCGATCACAGTAGAGGGTGTCTTTTCTGATATCGAAATAGAAAGAGGAAAGTTCAATAGTGCAGAAATTGTGTAGAGCAGTAAACATTCTATGAAAATCATATTTTTCGCAGCAATCCCTTATCAAAATATCCAGTTCAGCCAAACGATGAAGGATAAATTGTTCCAATTCTGGCATTTCACTAGTGTTGACTTTTTCTTTTTCGTCAAACTCATGAAGGTTTCCAAGTAAAAATCGAAACGTATTGCGCAAACGACGATATGCATCTGTCTGATGCTTAATTATATCGGGACCAATTTTAAGATCTTCGGAATAATCTGAACCAACAACCCAAAGTCGTAAAATATCCGCACCATAATTTTTTATAATTTCTTGTGGAGCCACAACATTTCCTTGCGATTTGGACATTTTAATACCCTCTTCTGCAAGTACGAAACCATGCGTCAAAACACTTTCGTAGGGAGCTCGGCCACGCGTACCACAAGATTCCAAAAGCGAAGAATGAAACCAACCACGATGCTGATCCGAACCTTCTAGGTAGAGTGACGCAGGCCATTTAAGATCTTTACGTTCTTCTAACACAAAGCTATGGGTCGCCCCAGAATCAAACCAAACGTCCAGTATATCAAAAACTTGTTCATAATCTTCAGTTTTATATTTTTCTCCCAAAAATACAGCTGGATCCTCCTCAAACCAGACATCAGCGCCCTTCTTTTCAACAGCTTTACTAATTTTCTGTACAACTTCTGAATCGCGTAATGGTTTACCTGTCTTTTTATGAACAAATACAGTGATGGGGACACCCCAAGCTCTTTGTCGGGAAACACACCAATCTGGTCTGTTAGCAACCATACCGTATAAACGGTTATGCCCAGTTGATGGGAAAAATTTTGTTTTATCAATGGCGTCTAAAGCTCTAGAACGTAGATTATTAGTCTCCATTGATATAAACCATTGTGGTGTGGTTCGGAAAATAAGAGGGGCTTTGGATCGCCAACTGTGCGGGTAGGAATGCACCAGCGTATCATTCGCCACAAGTGTCCCAGCATTTTTGAGGGCTTCCGTTATCTTTTTGTCAACAGTGTAAACATGTTCGCCGGCAAACAGCGGAACATCCTGATAAAACCGACCATCGGCTTCTACAGTTCGAGGAACTTCAATTCCATTTTCTTGGCCAACAACAAAATCCTCTGTACCATGACCTGGAGCTGTATGAACAAGCCCAGTTCCGTCTTCTTCGGTAACATGTTCGCCTGCCAAAAGCGGAACTTCAAAATCGTATCCATGCCCTTTTAACGGATGGCTACAAATCGTCCCCGAAAGGTTTAAACCCTTGATTTCAGTAACTATTGAGGTTCTGGTTACACCACATTTTTCTGTAACGGCGTCCAGGAGTGCTTCGGCCACGAGCAACCGTTCCCCTAATTTAAGGAATGAGTTTTCAGTAATTTCCTTAATTTCACAAACAACGTAGTTCAGCCCCTCGCCATAAGCCACTGCTCTATTACCCGGAATTGTCCAAGGTGTGGTTGTCCAAATAACAGCATTTGCTCTCTTTAAAGATGAAATTTCACTTTTTATAATTGGAAATTTGACCCAAATTTGAGTAGATTTATGTTCATGATATTCAATCTCTGCTTCAGCCAAGGCCGTCCGCTCCACCGGTGACCACATAACTGGTTTTTCTCCACGAAATAGGCTCCCATTGGTTAGAAACTTACCAAGCTCTTTGACAATATTACCTTCAGCCACATAATTCATAGTGGTGTAGGGTTTTTTCCAATCACCTATAACGCCAAGGCGCCGAAACTCTTCAGACTGAATCTTAATCCAGTGATCTGCAAATTCGCGGCATTCTTTGCGAAATTCTACAATGGAAACATCATCTTTATCTTTTTTTGCTTTTCGATATTTTTCTTCTATTTTCCACTCTATTGGGAGACCATGGCAGTCCCAACCAGGCACATAATTTGCATCCTTACCCAACATCTGTTGGGACCGATTTATTACATCCTTAAGAATTTTATTTAAAGCGTGGCCAATATGTAAATTTCCGTTTGCGTAGGGTGGTCCGTCGTGGAGCACAAATTTTTCCTTTCCTTCCGCATCTTTTCTTTGGCGTCCGTACAAGTCCATTTTGTCCCATCGAGCCAAAATTTCGGGTTCTTTTTGTGGTAAAGAACCACGCATCGGAAAATGAGTTTCAGGAAGAAAAATTGTAGATTTATAATCAATACTCATCTTTAACTTTCCACAAGCCAGCTATTTTGCGGCATTATGATATCGTTCTCATCTAATGTTTTAAGAATATCACGTGCCATATCACAATCAGTATTAATCTGCTTTTTAATTTCTTCAATTCCACCGAATTTTTTTTCCGGACGTAAATACTCTACAAAAGCAATTCTCAAATTTTGTCCATATAAATCGCCGTGAAAATCAAACAAATGTGCTTCTATGGTAATTTCTTCTCCACCAAAAGTCGGTCGACGCCCTACATTAACTATGCCCGGGTGCCATGCCATCTTCCTACCAATAAACCGCCCCACCCAAATAGCGTATACCCCAAGGGCAGGAAAAACGTAACCGTCTGATTTTAAATTTGCAGTGGGAAATCCTATCTTACGCCCTCTCTGATCACCAGTTACAACCATTCCTTCAATTTCCCAGGGTCGCCCTAAGAGAGTGGCTGCTTCTCGGGTACGCCCATTTTTTAAGTGTTGCCTGATTACAGTCGATGAATATGGAGTGCCATCCCCTGCATTTTGGGCAGAAATTACAGTCACTCCAAAACCTTTTTCTTTCCCTAACTCTTCAAGTAAATCTACTTTTCCTTTTCGACCCTTACCAAAAACAAAATCATAACCCGTAACAACATGTTTAACTTTAAGCCCTTCAACCAAAACAAAGGTAATAAATTTCTCGGCAGACAAAGAGGCAAATTTTTTATCGAATGGCATAATATAATGCAAGTCTGTGCCCAATATCCCAATTTGACGTGATTTTGCTGCAGATGGGGTTAATTCAAAGGCGGGGCCATTTGCATTAAAAAATTTTCGAGGATGGGGCTCAAAAGTCATGGCTGAAGATGGCGCATCAAGTTTTTGCGAAATTTTAAGCATTTCGCGAATAACCGCTTGATGTCCTAAATGCACGCCATCAAAATTCCCAAGGGCAACAACTGCACCCATTTTACATTCTTCCACGTTTTGATATTTTCGGACGATGCGCATAATGCTGGATGTCCTAATCACCAGCACACTTCAAGTCAAACATTGAAAACCCAGACTACTCCAAAAAATTTAAACTTAAATAGTATTAAAAATGGAAATTCAGGCTAACTAACAAAACTCTTTTAAACCCTGAACATTGCGACTCCGTTTAAATAAACAGACAAAGGCCATTAATAAGGTATAAAAGTACCAACTTATCATGAAGATTTTTAATTTAGAAAAAATGTAATATTATGGTCAAAATAGCAGGTTCAAAAAACATTCAAAACAACTTACTTTAAAAGAAAAGATTTTAACATGTTCATTTGGCGGTTTTCTAACCATATATATAGTTTTAAACTCTATGATATTTCTTTTTACTGACTTCGGTTCCGAAGGTCCATATCTGGGCCAAATCAAATCTGTACTGAAAACAACGACGCCAGAAACACCCATTATAGATTTGCTCTCAAACGCTCCCCTCTTTAACCCCTGCGCTTCTGCTTTCTTGCTTGCCTCATTAAATACTCAAATTCCCGATGGGGCGATATTCTTATGTGTTGTTGATCCAGGTGTTGGCGGACAAAGAGACCCCCTTATTTTTAAAGCCGATAACAAATTTTTTGTAGGACCAGACAACGGGCTTTTCAGTATTGTGATGAGACGAGCAAAAAACAAGCAAGCTTGGAAAATTACATGGAAACCAGAGAATTTATCGAAATCTTTTCACGGACGAGACCTTTTCGCCCCAGTTGTAGGTCTTTTAGCTAATGGGAGAGAAGTTCCCCGAAAAAAAATTTCTGCAGAAGTGATCGATAGAAAAAACTGGCCAAATGATTATTACAAAATTATATACATAGACCATTTTGGGAATGCTATAACAGGGCTTCGAGCAAAAAGTCTTTTAGAAAAAGAAATTTTAGAGGTTGGTGAACAGAAATTTTATAGAGCAAAAACATTTTCTGATGTAGCGCCAGGAACAGCGTTTTGGTATGAAAATTCTATCGGCCTTGCTGAAATTTCAGTAAATCAAGGACGAGCAGACCAACTAGGATTAAAAATTGGAACAAATGTAACTATTTCGAAAAACAAATCGAAGTATTAAATATGAAATCACCATTATCAATTATGTCACGTATTCAAATTCGCCCAGAGGGTCATTTGTTTATTGCTATTTTTGCCCTGATCACAATAGTGTTTTTCAATGTGGCTCAGTGGCTAGGCTGGGCGGGTTTATTCCTGGTCGGATGGTGTATTTATTTTTTTCGTGATCCCGATCGCGTTACACCTGACAACTCTAATCTCGTCATCAGCCCTGCAGACGGCATTATCCAAATGTTAACGGAAGCCGCCCCTCCTTCAGAATTAGATATGGGAGAAAATCCTATGAAAAGGATAAGTATTTTCATGAGCGTATTTGATTGCCATGTAAATCGGAGCCCAATTAATGGAACTGTGACAAAAGATGCCTATCGGCCGGGCAAGTTCGTAAATGCAACACTAGATAAAGCAAGCGAATCAAATGAACGTCGGTCTCTAACAATCCGTACCGCCGCTGGAACTGAAATCGCAGTTGTACAAATTGCAGGATTAATTGCAAGGCGGATAATTTCTTGGACAGGTGAAGGGCGTAATTTAGACGCGGGGGAACGTTATGGCATGATCCGATTTGGCAGTCGCTTAGATGTTTATTTACCTTTAAAATCGCAAGTTTTAGTCCTTACAGGCCAACGCTCTATAGCTGGAGAAACCCCTATTGCCTTTTTAGAAAAAGAAAATGAAGATAAGAAGGCACTGGATAGATAATGGTCCGAAGAACGTGGAAAACATTTTCCCAGACTGAACGGCGTCAGTTACGACGCGATCGTTTAAATAGATTATTACCAAATGCCCTGACAATGCTTGGTTTATGTTGTGGGCTTACAGCAATTCGCTACGGATTAGACGAACGTTGGCAACTCTGCGTTGTTTTAATTGCTGCTGCCGCAGTACTCGATGGACTCGATGGACGGATGGCACGCCTAATGGGAGGACAAACTGAACTCGGCGGACAGCTGGATTCTCTAGTCGACGCAGTGTCCTTTGGTGTGGCCCCAATAATGATAATTTTCCTTTGTTCACTTACTTACGCAGGTGGTTTAGGTTGGGCAATTTCCGTACTTTTTGTTGTTTGCTGTGTATTAAGGCTTGCACGTTTTAATATTACTTCTTCCGATACAAACCTACCCCAATGGACCAACAATTATTTTACCGGGGTTCCTTCTCCAGCTGCAGCCGGTATGGTGCTACTCCCATTAGTCCTTCACATTGAAACTAATTGGAGCTTCCTACTTTCCGCTTGGTTGACACTACCATGGACGCTTTTAATAGCTTGCTTAATGATTGCCCCTATTCCTACCCATTCTTTCAAACGTTTTCGTGTACCCAGAAAACTTGTTGTAGTTTATATGGCTGGCATTGCTTTACTCGCCGCTGCTATGATTACTGAACCCTGGCTTACGTTTTCAGCCATTACCGTTTTATATTCAGCGTCCATACCTTTCTCCATTCATTCATATAAAAAAACAAATCATGAAGAGGCTTTGCGTTCGGCCGGTACAAATGACGTAGGTGAAAAACAAAATTTTAAAAACTAATTTTTGTCTGATAGTTTTATACTCAAACGATTGATCTCAGACCTCAATTCTTTAATTTCTTCATAAAGCAACTTCACATCCCCATCGGGTTCTACCTTAATGCTTAGGTTCTTGTTTCGGTTTTCATCGTCGTGGAGCGTTTGCATAGAATCAACAATTATTGCAATAAAAAGATTAAGAACTGTAAAACTCGAAACAATAATAAAAATTACAAAGAACGCCCATGCATAAGGAAATATCTCCATTACTGGGCGCACAATACCCATAGACCAACTTTCCAGTGTCATTATTTGAAAAAGGGAATACATGGATTCTCCAATTGTACCAAACCATTGCGGAAACCCTGTACCAAACAGTTTGGTTGCCACCACAGAAAATACGTAAAAAACAAGCAAAAGAAGGGCCGCCACAGCACCAATTCCCGGTACCGCACGTAAAAGAGCTTCAACTACTCTGCGCATTTTTGGAACACCAGAAATGAGCCTAAGAGCTCTTAAGATTCTCAAGGCACGAAGAACGCTGAATTCTTCACTTGCTGGAAAAAGAGCTATGCCAACTATAATAAAGTCGAAAACTCCCCAAGGATCACGAAAAAACGCTAAACCATGCGCATAAATTCTGAGGGCAAGTTCAGCTACAAAAACCCAAAGAATAATTGTATCAATCACTTCAAGGGTTGGACCTACCTCCTCAAAAACACGGGGAGAGGTCTCTAACCCCAAAGTAATCGCGTTCACAAAAATAATCCCAAGTATCGAATACCGGAAACAAGGACCTTCAACAATGTTCCTTAACCACTGACGATGATCTAATTTAGCGTCCTTATTATATCCCTTTGTCATGCTACCTGTACTCCCAGCAATAACATCCTGGTTTTAAATTTACTTCACTTGAGACAAAATGAATTCATTAAGCTTCTGGAGAGCTTCCTTTGAAGCCTGATTTTCTGGGTCATTAGTCACGAAAGTGTGCGGCTGTCCTGGAAATTTATGTAATTCCACGCTTCCACCTAGGGCCCTGTAGGATTCGGAAAATAAATCGGCCCGAAAGTGATCAACGTTTTCATCAGCTTCACCTTGGACAATCACCATTGGTGGAAAATGAGTAGCCTCACCACGTTCTAGTACCATAAAAGGGTTACCAACACTCATTGCATCTTCATCCGCAAAATAAGCACGATGAGCGTTTACCAATCTTTCTTTTCCACTTTTTTTTGCCATTTGATAACGCGCGAGAGGATCGAGAATAGGCCAACAAGCAATAAAAAAATCAACTTGGGCATCAACACCTTCTAGTGAGAGTTCTGTATCCACATAAATTTTCTCTTTTGGTTGCAGAGCGATAAGCCCCATTTGCTGGGCCCCACTCGAAGAGCCTAATCCGCCAATTTTTGACATTTCAATACCAAGCGCACTTGCATTTGCCTTAAACCATCGTATTCCATAATTCGTATCTTGAACCGGTCCTGGAAATTTTATTTGAGAAGACAAACGGAAATCGAGGGCAAAAACACCAATTCCGTGTTTTACAAAATTCTGGTGAATAATCTGATTATTTAAACGATCACCAGAGCCCCATGCACCGCCGTGTACGTCAATCACGAAAGGGGCCGGGCCAGTACAATCAGGATGATACAAACGACCCAGTAGATTGATTCCATTAACAGTTCGGTAAGTAATGTCTTCCACAGTTTTAGCCTGCACTTTTTCACTCCTATTTTATAAATTTTTTACGTGAGCTTGTTTACGTCGGGCTCAACACAAAGTCTAGAGTTTGATTCCAGAATCCAGTTTGTATGTTTCTTCAGATTATAAAAGCTTCCTCTGCTTGACTTTTTTTTTAAAATTAAATAGAACAAAACAAGAACATTTAAAATTTTATTGAACTCAAAGCTCTACCTTTCCTCTTGTGTTATCTAAGAAACGTTAACGTAGATGAGTAAAAGAGAGAAAGGGTAAAAAAGTTCAAGGAAAACAAAAGGAACCCTATGTCCCAGGATTCAATTTCTCCTGTTAGACCCAATTTTCCTTTTTTACGTGCTTCTGGTTTTATAGCACGCCAGAAAATTGAGAATTTGCGTTATCACATCCAAACGCTCGAAAGGCCTGACTGGCTACAAAACCAAAACCTGTTCTCACTTGGTATTCCAGAAATTGATCAGCATTTACCAATGAGAGGCCTATTACCTAATGCACTCTACGAGGTCTTGCCCGAACGACCAACCGATATTGGTGCTTCAACAGGTTTCTGTACTGCTTTATTGTTTGCACTTCTCAAATATCGGGATGGTCGTGTTCTCTGGTGTCTTAACGATTCAAACACCGATGTGGGAGAGATCTATCCACTTGGTCTAGCACAACATGGATTCGATCCCTCTTGTCTTCTAACCGTACGTACCAAGCGCGACATTGATACGCTTTGGGTAATAGAAGAAACATTGCGGAGTAACACTTTCACCGCTGTCCTCGGTGAAGTACAAAAAGTTTCCATGACAGCCAGCCGCCGCTTACAGCTTGCTGCAGAAAAAAATGGGGTTCTCACCCTGCTATTGCGGCCCCCAATGAAATCTCCCAGTCCATCAGCTGCAACACTGCGTTGGCGTATTAAAGCAACAATCAGCCAACCAAAAGGTTTTGCAGCAGACCTTGACGAACCAGGTGATGCCCGCTGGAGCGTGACATTATTCCGAAGTCGGGGCGGTACATCCGGCAACTGGTTAATGGAATGGTCTGATGAGACGAACAATCTCACTTTGGCTGCCTCGGTTTGCAACTGATAGAATAAGCCGTAAAAAACCGGCTTTAAAAAACGAGCCACTTGTGCTCGTACGGGAATACCAGGCCCAGCTAAAAATTTATGCCGTCAACGCCACCGCCGGTGAAGCTAAATTAAGACCTGGTATGGCATTAGCAGATGCACAAGCCGTTCTCCCCAACCTTACCATTTATTCGAACAATACCACATTAGACAAAAAAACGTTATTGTACCTAGCCAAATGGTGCAATCAATATAGTCCCTGGACTAGTGACAGTGACCCTACTCTATCATTAGAAAGCGGTGGTAGTAGTGGTTTGTGGCTGGATGCAACCGGTTGCTCACACTTGTTTGGTGGTGAAAAAATGATGCTTTCCAATATGGTCAAACGTATAGAAAGGCTAGGTTTTTCTGCACGTACGGCGATTGCTGACACACCTGGATGTGCTTGGGCTGTTGCACGTTTTGCCAAAAGCAAACGATCCTATATTACTGTCCCACCAGGCAAAACTCAAAACGCTCTAGCCCCTCTACCAATAGCTGCGTTGCGCCTTTCCCCTGTTACCATTCAGGCATTATATGAAATTGGGATAAAATGTATCGCCGACCTCATAAACATACCTCGAGCACCCTTATCGGCACGATTCGAGGAAGCAATAAATACACAGCTTGATGCCGTACTTGGAAAAACTAAAGAACCGCTCTCTCCAATTCCACCAAAAATTCCGCTCATCGCTCAACTAGACTTTGCTGAGCCGATTGGCAATAGGGAAGATATAGTAGAAGCAATTAGCCTGATTTTGCAGGACCTTTGCGGTAAGCTTGAACAGTCAGGGCATGGGGCACGTCAACTTATTCTTACATTGTATCGATCCGACAAAAGTTCAACATGTATTACTGTTGGAACAGCACAAGCCAACCGCAACCCAGTTCATCTGGCCAACCTATTCGAAAATCATTTAGAAAAGATTGACCCAGGATTTGGGATCGAAAAAATGACTCTAACCACTCCTATTACGGACCCTATGAAAGCCATCCAAGCCAATTTTCAGGATAAGAAAAAAGTAAAAGAAAAAACTGTTGCCCTGATAGACCGGCTAAGCAACCGACTAGGGGCTGATAATGTCTTACAAGCAAACCATCACAAAAGTTATATTCCTGAACGCGTTTCCAATTTTGTACCGATAAGCAAAGAAAATAGCTTCAAAATTAATAAAAAAGCACTTGAAAATCCACGTCCCTTGCGCCTATTGCGTCCTGCTGAACGCATCAAAATCATCACCAAAAACATTGGTGGACCACCAATTTCGTTTTGCTGGCGACGGATTGTTTACCATAGCCACCGTTATGAAGGCCCAGAACGTATTGCACCTGAATGGTGGCTTTCCAAGCTTAATATGACACGTGACTATTACCGAATCGAAAACGAATCTGGTCAACGTTTTTGGTTATACAAAGAGGGTGAAAAAAAATGGTTTTTGCACGGAATATTTGGATGATATGAATCAATACGCTGAGCTCCAGACTACTAGTAATTTTAGCTTTCTACGTGGTGCAGCGCATCCAGAGGAACTTGTCACCTGTGCTGCAGAACAAAACCTCAAAGCAATAGCTATAACTGATCACAACACGTTGGCAGGTGTTGTTCGAGCCCACCTAACAGCACGAGAGATGAATATCAAGTTAATCATTGGCGCCCGACTAAATTTTACCGACGCACCCAGCTTACTTTGCCTGCCAACTAACCAAGACGCTTATAGCCGATTATCACAGCTAATTACGTTGGGTCGAAGACGCGCGCCTAAAGGCGAATGTCACATCAAAATAAATGATTTTCTTAATCAAGCTGACAAACAAATCGTAATTTCCTTAGCCCCGTATGATGTTGACCCAAACTACTTAAATCATTTGCACAAATTATGCCGTGCCCTACCCCATCACTGTTTTTTAGCTGGACAAAATTTGATGACAGGTGGGCATCAACGTTATCTTGCCGCACTAGCAGCCATTGCAGAACAAGAAAATATTCCTCTAGTTGCTACCAATGATGTTTATTACCACATAGCATCACGACGTGAGGTACAAGATACACTTACCTCAGTGCACAAAAACTGCACTGTGGAAACAGCAGGTTTTCACCTATTTTCAAACTCCGAACGCCATATAAAATCTCCAGATGAAATGGCTGCTTTGTTTTGTCATTTTCCGGATGCAGTTGATCGCACAATTGAGATTGCCGATCGCTGCAATTTTTCCCTTGATGAGCTAGTCTACGAATATCCTGATGACGAGGCACCTCCTGGTATCTCATCACAAACACACCTTGAAAAACTGACCTGGAACGGAACCCGAGAACGCTATCCGGACGGGTTGCCTGAAAAAATCCAAAACCAGATTGTTCAAGAGCTTGAACTGATCCGCCAACTCAATTATGCCAACTACTTTTTGACCGTCCACGACATTGTACGCTTTGCTCGGAACCAAGGTATATTGTGCCAAGGACGTGGTTCAGCAGCAAATTCAGCAGTATGCTACTGCCTTGGCATTACTGCTGTTGATCCAGCCAGAATCAATCTTTTGTTCGAACGATTTATTAGTGTGGAGCGTGGAGAGCCCCCAGATATCGACGTTGATTTTGAGCATGAACGTCGAGAAGAGGTGATCCAGTATATATATAACAAATACGGTCGTGAGCGCGCTGGATTATCTGCAACCGTAGTCCATTACCGCAGTCGTAGCGCGATACGTGAGGTTGCAAAAGCTATGGGTTTAACCCGTGATGTCGAGGACGCACTTGCCAACACCATTTCAGGACGTCGATCAGGTGCAATCGATGATGCACATATCCGTGAAGCAGGATTCGACCCAAATGAAAATCGTCTTGGCCAAACACTGCGTCTGGCAAGAGAAATAATAGGTTTTCCCCGCCATCTGTCACAGCATGTTGGCGGATTTGTCATTACACGTGGTCGACTTGATACACTGGTTCCGATTACTAATGCCTCTATGGAAAAACGTACTACCATTGAATGGGACAAAGACGATCTCGATGCACTCGGAATTCTCAAAGTAGATGTATTAGGGCTTGGCATGCTAACCTGTATCCACAAGAGTTTTGATCTGCTCTCCCAACATCACGGTCAAAAACTTAATCTCTCCAACGTACCTGCCGAAGACTCTGCGGTCTATGACATGTTATGCAAAGCTGATTCTATCGGTGTGTTCCAAGTAGAAAGTCGTGCCCAAATGAGCATGTTACCAAGACTTAAACCACGTGAATTCTATGATTTGGTTATTGAGGTTGCGCTTGTACGACCAGGACCAATCCAAGGAGATATGGTGCATCCTTATTTACGTCGGAGAAGTGGCGAAGAAGTTGTCGATTATCCATCAAAAGCACTACGCAACGTGTTAAGCAAAACCTATGGCGTGCCATTATTTCAGGAACAAGCCATGAAAATTGCCATTGTCGCTGCTGGTTTTACTCCTGCTGAAGCTGATGGGTTACGCCGGGCCATGGCTACCTTCCGGCGCCTCGGTACAATTCATACCTATCGTCAAAAGATGATCAACGGCATGATAGCGCGCGGTTATGAGCCCAGATTTGCTGAACGTTGTTTTAAACAAGTAGAAGGGTTTGGTGATTACGGATTTCCAGAGAGCCATGCAGCAAGTTTTGCACTATTAGTGTATGTCTCATCATGGCTGAAATGTCATTACCCAGAAACCTTTGCCTGTGCACTCCTGAATAGTCAACCCATGGGTTTCTACGCTGCAGCTCAGATTGTAGGTGATGCCCGCAAGCATGGAGTCATTGTACTGCCAGTTGATGTCAATCACAGTAACTGGGATTGTACTTTAGAACCAGGGCATGGAGACCGCCTTGCCCTTCGACTGGGCTTTCGTCAGGTAAAAGGCATTAAGCAAACCAACATACAAAAAATAATTACATCACGGGAAGAAGGCAATTCCCGACCTTTTTCCAGCCTGGAAGATCTGTGTCAACGCAGCAAACTATTGCCAACCACTTTAAAAAATCTTGCTAAAGCTGATGCTTATGGCTCAATCGGACTTTCCCGCCGCCAAGCGTTGTGGCAAGTGCGTCGTATCAATCCTAAGAAACTACCACTATTTATCGAGACCGGAGAAAATATCACCGAACCTAACGTGAAATTACCAACCATGACACCGGGCGAGGAAGTTAGCCACGATTATTCATCAATAAGACTTTCACTTAAACATCACCCTTTGGAGTTATTGCGCACAAGCTTAAAAAACGAAGGGGTTATCCCAATGGTTCAGTTAAATCATACCAAAAATGGTAAAAGAGTAGTTGTTGCAGGTCTTGTGATTACACGTCAAAGACCTAGTACAGCGAGCGGAATAATTTTTTCCACACTAGAGGACGAAACCGGTATTGCTAACGTCATCATTTGGCCAAAGTTGTTCAATCGTTATCGTAGGGAGACGTTGGCCTCACGCTTACTATTTGTCGAGGGAGTATTACAACGCGAAGGTATAGTTATCCACATCATCGCAAAACGACTTCTTGATATCACTAATCGACTGATGGCATTAGCAGACCCAACAACAGAAATTAAAAAATCCGAAGACACCGCCGCAAAAATTAGCGAGAAAATCTATTTGTCTCGTAACTTTCATTAAAAAAACTTGTGTTCACGGTGATTTAGATTTTACAAAAAATCCTCAAATCGACTGGTATAAAAAATGTCATGAAAAAGCTTCCCAAGCACGTTCAACTGCAGGCCTTTTCGCAATTAAATCATGCCAACGTTCTACATTTGAAAAATTTTCTAGACCGATATCATTAACACCATGAATATGAATATCCGGATAACAGGAAATATCTGCTATAGAGTAATCGCCAGCAATAAATTCATTATCAATAAGGTGCCTGTCATAAACACCAAGAATATCCCGAACAGCCTCATCATAATGTCTTTGTGCTCTAGGAACGTCTTCACCCAACCGATGCAAAAACAACCCTAATTGTTGCGCTATTGGTGTCCAGGTCGCAGAACCGTATATAAACCATTGATCCACTTTTAAACGCTGTATTGGGTCAGTTGGATAAAGCGCCGGAGCATAATTTTCAGCTAAATATTTTAATATAGCCCCAGATTCAAAGAGTGTTACGCGTTCCCCACCTGGTCCATTCGAGTCAACAATAGCCGGAATTTTGTGTCCTGGACTTATTTTAAGAAATTCTGGGTCAAATTGTTTTTTTTCTCTAAGATTAATGGGTTGTAGTTTGTATTCAACTCCCGTTTCTTCAACCATTTGTCGGGCTTTAAATCCGTTATCGGTTGTCCAAGTATATAATTCTAGCATTTTCAACTCCCTGTCATTGGTGCGGCCCAAGAAATTGTCTCGTGACCATGGGAAAAATTTCTGTTCGTTTGATCTGGATTGCGATTTACCTTAGGGCGTCCATAGAGTGGATGAGTCATGGATCGCACTTCGTGTTCTATAGAAAAAATTGGCGACCCATCGTCGACATCAACTATATCAAGGAACCGGTATTGGTGCCGGTTACTTTCTTCTGTAATAAGCCCATGCTCACGCAGCCATTTATGGGGGCCAGAAAAATCGGCTACATAAATTTGGATATGATGGCCGTCAAACTTGACTAGTTTCTTTTTTGTTTCACGAAAAATTAATTCTTGCTGATGCCCGGCGGAAACACGAGCTGAAATAGCGCCATCCCATTTTTCTACAAAAGCGCGTGTACCAAATGCGAGACGGTAGAACTGCGCAATTTTTTTTGCTGTACCAATTTGTACATCAAATTGTACATAACCCATACCAAGACTGATGGGTGTGTGTTCCTCGTCAGCCTCATGACATCGATACTTATTTCCCCAAGGACAGGTTACTTCTACATACTTTTTACTCTTTGAAATTTTGAAATCAAACTTGGTTCGAGAGAGAGGAGTTCTTATCGTTTTCAGCCTTTTTACCAGGCTTTTAAGGTCTGGCATTATTAAACCAACACAGCCGCGCAGCACCTGAGGAGTGTTTGTAGGCAAATGAAATTGACTACGGCCAACATTAATCCACATATTACTAACGCCTGTAATGAGGTATGGATCACGGGTTAAACCCAATCCAGTAACATAAAATTGTGTTGCAACTTCTTGATTAGGTATTGTCACGTTGACATGTTCAAGCTCAACAATATTCCCCAAATCCTCCAATGCACGATCAAATTTTCTAGCTCTCTTTGCCATTCTCCTCTCCACTAGTGGATTTCTCTTTTCAGCACGTTATCAGTCAATGTATAGACTGCAACCATAGTTTAAGGATATTTTATGATTTTGGTTATAGTATACACCAAAATTTTTTTATTTTTATAGGGCACCTTTGCGAAAGAAAAATTACGATGAATGAAGCTTCAAAGCCTCTTATAGATTTAAACAAACTTACCGAAACTTGGGTCACCAGAGTCGATTCCATTGGTCCTGTGGTAGAAGCTGAAAGTGAAATTGCGGATAAAAAACGAGAGCTGACCAAGAAAGGGATGTCAGCGCTACATAGTCAAAAACTTTTTAGATTATTATTATCAAAACCTGCTGGAGGTGAAGAACTCCCCCTCCCTGTGTTTTTCAATATAATTGAACGGCTCGCTAGATATGATGGAAGCGCGGCATGGTGTGTGGCCCAGGGCAATGGCTGTGCAATGCTTGGAGCATATTTAGACCCGACACTTAGCGAAAAAATTTGGGGCGAAAATCTGTCTGGAATACTCGCTTGGGGCCCCGGAAAAGCAGAAGCCACAGCCGTCAAAGATGGGTACAAAGTTACCGCAAAAAACATGTTTGTAAGTGGAAGTCACCATGCCACCTGGTTAGCTGCACATTGTAGTACAGTTTTCGACAAAGATGGGGAGACCATACGTGTTGGTAAAGATGGAAAACCGGAAAACCGTACCGTTATTATACGTGCCAACGAAACTACACTTACAGATATGTGGGATGTTGCGGGTCTACGTGGTACCGGAAGCGATGGGTTTGAACTAAAAAACCATCATGTACCTGAAGAGCACACAATTGTGCGAGCAACAATGATAGAAAATGCTAAAGGGTTATCCACACTTTATAATTTTTCTACTATGGCGATATATGCAATGGGTTTCGCGGCAACCGCTCTCGGTTTAGCACAAGGGGTCCTAGAAAATTTTCTTAACCTCGCTCAAAGTAAAAAACCACGAAATGTTAATGATCCGTTGCGAAATAACCCGGTGGTGCAGGATGAGGTAGCTCGAGTACGTGCAAAGTTATCAGCGGCACGTTCTTACCTCTTTGACAGTGTAGAATGCGCGTGGCAAGAGGCAGAAAAAAATGGAAAGCCTACACTCGAACAACGTATGGAAATTCGATTGGCAGCGACCCATGCTATTCATGAAGCAAAATCAGTGGTCGATATTCTGTTTGATACAGGTGGTACAAGTTCAATATTTACTTCCAGTCCCTTTGAGAGACGCTTCAGAGATATTCACACAGTCGCCCTTCAAATTCAGGGAAGAAAAACACACTTTCAAACGGTAGGCGAATGGTTACTTGGGCATCCGCCTAACATGAATGTAGTTTGAATTTTATTTTTCTTTTATTCTGCTGCCTCTGCGCCTTGCTTTGCCTTTGCAGCATTTACTTCTGCCATTTCAAAAACCATTTCGCAAACGACGCCATTTGGATCAGGAAAAAATATCTGCATTAAATCTTTATCTGGAGTTGGATGTTCTTCATATTCAATGTTTTTTTCTGAAAGTAAGTCCTTAAAATCTTGATACCCAGAGGAATCAAAGGCTATATGTCCAAAGCCTGAATCCATACTCTCGGGTTGCAAAATGGGATCATCTTTATGCCCCATTGTGGAAATATGTACCCAAGGATGGTCATCCTTCCACATCCAATATCCTGGACCACGAAAGGCAGGCCTATATCCTTCTTCCAATCCCAAAATATCTCTATAAAAGTCACGCGTTTCGTCAAGCTTTTCAGGCGTTGAACGAATGTTTAGATGATGCAATCGACTAATTTTCAACATATTGATCCTCTCTTTCAAAATTAGTAGCAACAGTTGCACTTAGAGAAACCAAGTTTTAAACTTCGGGTCAATCTTAAGCTCTTATACTGAAACTATTAGAACAAGGAGGCAAGACCGTGGCGGAAGAACGCATCTGGGACAAATTTTTAACTGAACGCGACAAAGAAGTCTTTTCTGCATCGGGCTATGGAGCAAAAGCAGGCGGTGGGGAAAAACCTGCACTTTTAATAATTGACGTTAATTATGCCTTTTGTGGAGAACGTCGTGAACCAATATTAGATTCCATAGCAAAATGGCGTACTTCCTGTGGTGAGGATGCATGGGAATCTTTACCTCATATTCGAAAATTAATCGATAAGTGTCATGAAAAAGGGGTTCCCGTCATATATACCACAGGACAGGTCCGCGATGATGGATGGGACAAAGGAGCTTGGAATTTTAAAAGCTCAAGGGGTAACGAAGATGTCCCTACCGGTGCGCCCGAGGCTCGGGATTCTAACCGAGATGGGAATGACATTATGGATGAAATTGCCCCGTCGTCCCAAGATATAGTAATTCGCAAACACAAACCTAGTGCCTTTTATGGAACACCATTAACTGCTTTTCTTAACGATCTAGGGGCAGATTCTCTAGTCGTGACCGGAACTACAACCTCCGGTTGTGTAAGAGCATCGGTTATAGATGGTTTTAGCGAAAATTTAAGGATAACGATTGCCGAGGAAGCTTGCTTCGATCGTTCACAGGCCAGCCACGCAATCAATTTGTGCGATATGCATGCCAAATATGCTGACGTAGTAACAACCGAAGAAGCATTAGGTTATATTGAATCAATAGATGCAGAATACAACCTGCCAACAGGAACACCACTTTAAAGGACAAGACCATGACTAAGCGCCTTTGGGAAAAATTTTTAACGGATCGTGATAAAAAGGTTTTTAAAAAGAGTGGTTTCGGTGCAGAAGCAGGTTTCGGTAAAAAACCTGCGTTACTCGTTATCGATGTGAGTTATAACTTCTGTGGAGATCAACGTGAACCCATTGTAGAATCAATAAAACGTTTCCATAACTCTTGCGGTGAAGATGCTTGGGATGCTCTACCTCATATTCGAAAGATTATTGATAAATGTCATGAAAAAAATATTCCCGTAATTTACACCACTGGAACCGTTCGGGAAGACGGTTGGGATTCGGGTGGTTGGGCTTGGAAAAACGATCGCACCGATGAAGATGTCACCACACCTAACGCAACCGGTTTCAATCGTGATGGCAATGAAATTATGGACCAGATAGCCCCAAGCCCTCAAGATATAGTTATATACAAACATAAACCCAGCGCTTTTTATGGAACACCTCTTTCTGGTTTTCTCAACGATCTTGGTGCCGACTCTCTATTGGTCACAGGGACAACAACATCAGGATGCGTGCGAGCGTCAGTAATTGATGCCTTTAGCCAAAATATGAGAGTTACAGTTGTTGAAGAGGGCTGTTTTGATCGATCTCAAGCGAGCCATGCAATTAATTTATGTGATATGCACGCGAAATATGCGGATGTCCTTGGTATAGAAGAGGTTATAAATTTTGTTGACGGACTTGATGTCGATATGAACGTACCGACAGGAAAACCACTTTAAAATGTCATAATGCTTGTGGAAGGTCCTCTGGCTCAGCAAATTCTAGCCAGGTACCACGTTTATCCTCTTTGGCAAGACGATAGGCAAGCATAGAAATTCCCAGGTCTGCAACACCATTACCGTTCGTGTTTTTATGATAAGTAATTTGACATTCATCTGTCCGCCCAGAACATTTGTCTGTGCCTAATTCTCCTAATTCATAAATATCTTCAAAATTTATAAGGCCACTTTCAAGAGGCTCAAATAAATCCCCAGGCTCCTCCACCTTGATGGTTTCTCGTAAATTACAGACAATGACGTCAGCTCTTTCAGCACATTTATCATCAATTTCTCTTCTTCTTGATGACCTATACCCACTTTTAACAAGCTGTACATTAGAACCTACGATGCCTGTGATATGTTGTCCGGGTTCCAGCCATTCCCCATTAAAAAGGGGCACAGACGTATTGGTTGCACAATGAATAACGTCTGAGCCTTTGATAACTTCTTTTGGATGATCAACAGGAATAATTTCTACATTAAATTTTTTTGAGTATTTTTCAGAAAAATCACGTCGATTTTTTTTTTCTCTGCTGAAAACTTTGACTTTAGATATAGTACGCCGTTCTGTAAGCAGTGCTAATAATTGGTTTGCAGCCTGGCCTGCAGATCCAAACAAGCCTGCCACTGTTACATTCTGACGCGGCAAATATCTGAAACCAACACCAGATGTGGCAGCTGTCCGCAAAGCCATCACACTGGTATACCCTAGGGTCTTTTCATCTACCTCCCCAACCATAATTGAGAGAAGCTGTCCGGTATTGGAATCATGAACAAGATGGACAGGTTGGCCACGGAATTCTTTGGTCTGGTTACTTCCTCCTTTATTGAGCTTATCAGGACGTTCCCCTGTCCCAATAACCCCAAGCCCGTGTACACCACCCGGGAAATTGCTTACTCGTACACCGCCTGGGGAGTGAACTCTCCGGCGTGGTGCAGAAATTGCTGGGTAGTCTTGTGCCTCTCTGTACCCCTTTTCAACAACATCAATCGCATCCTTCATAGGCACAAGGCCTTGCAGTTCGTCGGGGCGAAGCAAAAGTACACGCCGTGTCATAGTGAAAATTCTCTTTGTAGTGACTTTGAATCAATGAGATCTATAACTGTCCCACGGCCTGCATTTTTCGCCTTTTGATAAACCAACATCGCAACAGCAATTTCAGATGCTGCGGTACCGTTATTATTTTTATGATAAGTTATGTCTTTTTCATTCTTGCGACCTAAAGCGTCTCCAGCGGCAACGGCGCCAAGTTCAACTAAATCTTCTAATTTTATCAATCCGCGTTCAATTGGTTCATAGAGATCTCCTTGTTTTTCAGATATTACGGATTCCCGGAGATTAGTAACAATTAAATCAGCTCGTTCTACTGTTCGGTTGTCTATTTCTCGGCGGGCCGACTTCAAAAAACCGCCTTGTACAAGTTGTACGTTGCCCCCTATAATTCCTGTAACGTGTTGTCCCGGTTCCAGTAAATTACCGTCAAATAAGGGAACATTTGTATTGGTTGCACACAATACAACATCTGAACCCTTAATGACTGGTTCAGCGGAAGACACTGGCTCAATTTCAACATTAAACTTTTGACTGTATTTTCGAGAAAAAGCCGAGCGATTCTCTGCATTTCGACTAAAGACTTTCACCTTTTTAATATGAGGTCGTACTGAAAGTAAGGCCAAGAGCTGATTGGCTGCTTGCCCAGCTGATCCAAAGAGTCCGACAGTTTCAGCTTCCTCTCGAACCATGTATTTAAAGGCAACCCCGGATGTCGCGGCTGTACGAAGAGCCACTAAACTTGTGTACCCCAAGGTTTTTTCCACTGGTTCACCAACGACCATTGCTAAGAGTTCACCCGTATTAGAATCATTTAATACGTGTATTGGGTGTTCGCGATAACTATACTCTTGATTTTGACCATCATTTAATTGAACGACATGATCCGCCCGCGTCGCTGCACCAATAACACCCATCGCATGAACGCCACCCGGGAAATTACTAATACGCACCCCTGCCGGTGAGTGGACGCGCCGCCTTGGGGCATTAATAACGGGATATTGGTAAGCTCCAACGTACCCTTTTTCTACGGCATCAATTGCCTCTCCCATATCGACAAGGTCTTGAATTTCCTCCGGTTTTAAAAGTAAGAAACTCATAAATCTTTAAATTAACTTTCCAAAAGATTAGTAGAATGATCAAATTATAAAAACGCTATGCACAAGCCTTAATACCGGCTCCTTCAAGTAAATTTATGTGATCGCAGGCCAGCTTCTTTCCCGTGGATTCGTTGACTTCATACCAAAAATTTTTATGTCGGAAATTAAATTTCCTAACGGTTTCTTTGGTTTTTTCTGCATTAACGACAGTGCTCTCATCAACTGACGCAGAAAAATTTGCCCAATATTTCTTCTTATTTCTTTTTAAAGCTTCAGCATGAATGAGCAATCCACCAAACATGTAAATTGTGGCTTTGTAAATTTTTTCTGGAGAAAATTTTAAGTTTTCTTTCCGATCGAGGTCTAATAACTCTAGTTTTTCAATAACTTTAGCCATTTCGTTAGTTTCCCATTGTCCTCTTTGATTTTTCCCTTTGGGTATGTTGGCAAGTTTAAAATCTTTTTGAGAGGCAATCGGGCGGCTAATTTTCACGAGCCCTCCCGTGGGGGATTTTATGACGATCCGTTTCACTGAAGCCCGTGGAATATCTAAAATTGTTTTGTCTATCCAATCAACAGGCCCATTACCCAATTCAACTATTCCTTCAACCAACCAAGATTGTTTGTTATGACCCACGCGAATATAGGTACCACCCTTTCCTGTACCAAAAAGGTCTTCATTTCTTTTTCCAATTAAACCGGAAGCCAGAACTTTTCCATCCTTAAGCTTAACAATAACTCTTTTCGATGTACTGCCTTTTGCCGTCACTTTCTGCAAATTCAACCTTTCATACCGTGCGGAATCACTTGTTTTGGCTTCAAGAAATTTTAACTGGGACAACTGAACAAGGACCGTCTTTACCTTGTCAAAATTCACTTTATAATTGAAAAGTTCTGCTATTCCCCAACCCGACTGAATACGTTTGACAGTATATTTCCTTTTGGCTGATCGAATCTCGAAAGATGAAATTTTATTAAGCTTTTCATCTACACCAGGGAAAACGAGGGCACGGTCTGAAGCTATTAGTGTGCTCGCCGGCCGATTAGCAACTGAAATTATAGCTGCTATAACAAAAACTATCGTGAAAAAAGAAAAAATTATGAATGATCGATGTGTCATGACATTAAATATGTTCTAAAGGCAAAAACTAAAAACTTGTTAACCGCTTTTTGATAAATTTGCTTGCCTAATTGCATTTTTTCTCCGGTAAAATCCTAAACATAAGGCCAACAAGATAACAATAGCTGGCATTAGGCCTATATTGATTACTTTTAAATTTGCATCAAGCCGATCAATGTCTTGCCGCAAAGCAAGTTGGACTGAACGTAATTTTTTTCGAATGGAAATTGATTCTCGGCGAAAATTTTCAATGGCTGCTTTTTGTTCTGACGTCAAAATAACTGTCTTACCTTCTTTGGTCTCTTTTGTCTGAAGATTTTTGAGTTTTGTCTCAATCTCTTTTAATTTTTCGAGGAGACCTTGTTCCGTCGAGCGAAATTTCAACTCTGCTTCACGTTTGATCTGCTCAACCTTTTGGAATGGTCGACTACTAACACCACGGCTCCTTAGACCTATTAGAGAACTGGTTCCTGCCATATTATCTACCGCATTCACTAAAAAGTCAGCATTGTTGGCAACGGGCATTGTAATTTTTTGACCAAAAATATCTTGAATTCTCACCCAAAATCGATCGGCCAACATATCTGTATCTGCAACAACGACTAGGCTCACGGGCTTAATGGACTCTTTTAAGTGTTTCTGAAACCCTACAACTTGTTCACCCTTTTTGATTGCTGCTTCACGAATTTCACTCCTAATTTTGTCTTTTGGCTTCCCGTTAGAAAATGCGCTTTTAAATTTGCCCGTAAAACGTGCAGCAACAATAAAAGGCTTTCCAGAGGATTTAAAATTCTTCAAAAGTTTTGCCGGTTTGGGATCTGTCTTGGTATCCTTAACATCTAAAGACATAGCATCCGAACTAGACATTAAAAGCGGGACCATTTTATATTTTGCGCCTTCAGCCCTCTCAATATACCCAGAAGTAGCAATATTAATTTGTTCTAGCTCACCAGTAACAACATCATTTTTCCGAATTTGTTTTCCACTTAAGGTAACCCAAGCAAGGTAATCGGTAATTATGGGTTGTCCAAGGGCATTACGACCTGCGCTCACCCTCTGGGCACCCTGCCGGTCTCCAAGTACCTTCCTTTTATTATATTTAATACCCCATGCTTTAAAAAGTTTTCGTAAGTCAGACCCATCATCCGGCGGCTGCCTCTGCATTTGGTTACCACGAGTTGCTTCTTCTGAAAAAGGATCCACAAAAATGATGGTGTTGTTTCCACGCATAACGTGCTGGTCGATATAGTATCGATCTGTGTCATCCATTTCTCTTGGATGAATTACCAGCAATAAATCAAGGTTTTCCGGTACGGGATTTTCTAGCGTAATACGTTCAACATCAAAAAATTGCTTCAACTGAGCCAAAACCTGCCAGGATCGATATCTTTTAATTGGATCAGCATCAATTGGCAAAGAAGAAACAAATCCAACACGTTTTTTCTTCGGATTGGCAAGATTTTGTACAAGACGGCTTAAATCGTATTCAAGAAACCGTTCTCGTTGAGGAGAAATAAACTCTATAACATCTAAATCATCGGTGGTATTTGTTCCTGCTAGTCCAAAATAACCTAAATTTCCTGCCTGAGTGATAGGAACACCATGGATACCAAAACCCACTGCCCTATCTTCTTCTGGTGAAAATGGCTCAGGTCTAATGATTTCTAGTTTCACTTTTCCGCCTGACAGCTCTACGTAACGTTCAAGTAACTCTTGAACGCTCTTTCCATAATCAGACAATGATGGGCTTTGCTTCATGAGCTCGTCAGAAACAAAATAGCGAAGAATTATGGGTTCTCGGACGTTTTTTAGCACTTCCTTGGTACCATCCGAAAGGGTGAATATTTTGTCTTCAGTTAAATCAACACTAACAGTTCGAAAAATTTCTGTTGAAAAAATGTGCAGCGCTATAAAAAAAATGGCCGCGACTCCTAAGCCCACAAGTCCTAGTTTACGCCTATCTCGAGATATTTTAGGTTGTGCCATTTTCAACCGTTACGCTCCTTTCTTAAGGTCAACCACAACCATATTAGCAAAAAGAAAAACTCCCATAATGCTAACAAAAAAGATCAAGTCACGAATGTCTATAACACCACGAATAATAGCGTCATAATGAACTAGAAAACTTAAAGACCTAACAAGTTCCACAACGATTGCTGGAGCCCAGCCGCGAAAAGCAGATTGAATGAGTTCCAAACCACTCATCATGAATAAAAAAATCACAGCTGTACCAATTACAAAAGCGATTACCTGGTTCTTTGTCATAGCTGAAACAAAACTCCCAATCGCCAAGTAGGAACCTGCCATCAAAAACCCACCCAAATAGCTAGCTACAATCACACCGTTATCGGGATCGCCTAAATAGTTAACGGTAATCCAAACGGGAAACGTCAAAGCAAGAGCAATTCCGGTAAAAATCCAAGCCGCTAAAAATTTTCCCAATACAGCATGACCTGTTGATACCGGGAGCGTCATTATTAATTCCAAGGTGCCCGTTTTCCTTTCCTCAGCCCATAGACGCATAGCAACCGCCGGAATAAGAAAAAGGTAAAGCCAGGGTAAAAAACCAAAGAGAGGTTGCATGTCTGCCTGACCACGAACAAAAAGCGACCCAAAATAAAAAGCCGTAACTCCATTCAAAGCAACAAAAATTACAATAAAAACATAAGCTAACGGAGTCGTAAAATAGGCCCGTAATTCTCTTTTACATATAGCCCAACTTGCACCCAAAATGACCTCCGTTACTCTACACTTGTAATCCGTCTAAAAACTTCATCAAGATGACCGCGTTCGGTTCTGATTTCTTGGACGGTGATATTGGTAGATTTTAATTTGGCACTGATATCCTCTAATATTTTCAACCCGTCTTTAGGGAAAGCCGTTAGTACAGAAGAGTCCTTATCAGAGGAATCCTCCTCAACCCGTTCAATTTTTTTTAGGCTACTGATTTCGCTTCGACATTTTTCTCCTTGGTCAGAAGAAACTCTCACAGTAACGGTATTAAAATAAATTGACTGAGCCTCTAACTCTGCTGGAGTCGCATCAGCAACTATTTTGCCTTGGGCAATTACAATTGCACGACTGCAAACAGTTTCTACTTCGTCCAACAAATGAGTAGAAATAACAATAACTTTTTCACTTGCCATTTCGTTGATAAGTTTTCGAACTTCATGTTTTTGATTAGGATCCAAACCATCCGTTGGCTCATCCAAGATCAGAACTTCTGGGTCATGAAGAATTGCCTGCGCTATACCTACTCTCCGTTTGTATCCTTTCGACAGAGTACCAATGGATTGATGCAATACCTGTTCTATATTAATTTGGCTCGCCGCTTTCGCAATAGCTTCTCGTTTTTTGGCTCCAGAAATTTTTCGAACGTCCGCGATAAAATTGAGTAATTCCATTGGTGTCATATCTTCGTAAAGCGGAGCACCCTCTGGTAAATACCCAATTCGACGTTTAATTTCAATTGGATTGGTAGTCGTATCAAAACCAGAAACCAATACATTCCCAGAAGTTGGCGTTAAAAAACCGGTTACCATCCGCATTGCCGTCGTCTTACCAGCACCATTGGGACCCAAGAACCCAAGAACTTCACCCCTTTCGACCGTGAAAGTAATGTTATCGACGGCAGTAAAAGAACCAAATCGCTTTGTCAGCCCATCTATTTGAAGCATTGATCCCATCATTTTATTTTTTGTTCAAACCAAATATTGCCAGTAAACTTCACTCGTCAGCTAAAAGCTAGTATTCTTCTCAAATAGCTCTTCCAGCTTTTTATGACGTACCAAACCAAAAGTTTTCGAAATTTGGCGGCGTAGAGTTTTAAAAATACTCTTTTTTGTCAAGTAAAATTTTTGTTAAAAATTTATTTAAAAATGAAACATTTCCTTATTTAACTGAATTATGAAAAATTTTAAACCAAAGCTGCAACATGTTGAGCAATTGCTAGGGAAGCAGTTAAACCGGGGGATTCGATACCGAATAAATTAACTAATCCGTTCACACCATGGTTTTTAGGCCCTAAAATCATGAAATCCTTGGCTATTTCTCCAGGTGCCTGAAGTTTGGGCCTAATGCCAGAATAACCTGGTTGAATAGCACCATCAGGGAGAGCTGGATAGTACTTGCGAACTGCTGAATAGAAACCTTTTGCCCTTGTAGGATCAACGTCGTAATCAATGTTTTCTATCCATTCGACATCAGGTCCGAATCGGACCTGGCCGCCGAGATCCACCGTAACATGGACTCCTAAACCAGCTTTTTCTGGAACGGGATAAATGGGCCTTTTAAAAGGGGGGATGCCCCTTAGGGTGTAGTAGTTACCTTTTGCATAGTAACATGGTGGAATACTATCTGCTGGGACCCCCTTGATGGAAGATGCAACTTTCTGAGCTGAAAGTCCTGACGAATTAATAACAATTTGCGCCTTTAAAACTATTGGATCCGTTCCGCCAACGGTAAGTAAAATACCATTGTCTTCAACTATTCCATTCTCGAGAGGTGAATGAAATGCGATCATTGCTCCGGCAGCTTCAGCATCTCCTTGGTAAGCTAACATCAATCCGTGGCTATCAATAATACCCGTAGAAGGAGACCAAAGAGCTTTAACACAGAAAACAGAAGGCTCTTCCGCACTAACTTCTTCTGCTGAATACCATTCTAAATCTGGAACACCATTCTTTGCTGCTACTTCTTTAAGTCTCACGAGTTCCGGCAACTGTTCATCACTTGTTGCGACAATAAATTTTCCACATCTGCGGTGTTTGACACCATGGGATTCACAGTAAGGATAAAGAAGTTGTTTGCCTTCAACACAAAACCGAGCCTTAAGACTTTTTTGAGGGTAATAAATTCCTGCATGAATGATCTCGCTGTTGCGGGAACTCGTTTCCGTCCCAATAGTTTCCGCTGCTTCAAGAACAACCACATCATGACCGGACATTGAAAGTTGCCGAGCAATAGCCAAACCGACTACACCAGCACCAATCACTACACATTGAATATTCTCTACCAAAGCAAACCTTTTCTAATATTTAGGTAAAAACCGTAAAAATCTCCATCTTTGTCTAAAATATCTCATGCCGTTATATAGATGCCAACACTGACACATCACAGATTGTCGGAACTTTTAGGCTTTCGTTTTAGGCCTGTATCAAATGCACAGCGCCACTTTGCCCAAACACCAAGAAAGACGATAAACGCGATGGTAGTTAAGCCCATAATATAAAAACTGTTTTCACGTCCAAAACTTTCAGCAGAAAAACCCATAATAATGGGAGCTACAAACCAAGCCATTTGATTGACAGTTACTCGCAAACCCATAGCTTTGCCCTGCATTTCGGGTGATGTATATTGAGCAATCATGGAAATCAAAATTACCAAACTCGCCGCTAACGCAAAACCTCTTCCACCAGAAAAGAGAAGAAGAAAATCAAGGGAATTACCGAGAATTGGTGTGATTGCAATGCAGGCAATCGAAACGATAACCATGATTAATAAAGTTGTATGAGGTTTTATAAAACGCAAAATTGGTGCCGTTGCCAAAGAACCAATAAGCCCGAAAGCTCCATTTATTGAAATTAAAACCCCTATCGTTGTTGCCGAAATCCCAATGTCTTTTAAGTGAACACTGAAAAACGAGGCCTGAACACCACCACCAATATGGCGAAGAAAAGACATAGCCATTACAAAAAGAATAGCTGGCATTATTAGGAGTTTAAAGGTGGCCAAGTAGTCAGAAAATCTGGGCAAAATTTGAGAGGCAGAAAATAATTTCCCATTTTCCAATTTTTTATAATCTGTTCCCTGATCAAGATCAGGAGGCAAAAATAAAACACTAAATAAAATGCCCATTGACCAAATTGAAATGCACCCAAATCCTCCCCAAGGACCAAAATAATCCATGGCAAACCCGCTGCAAGCGGGACCGGTTAAAAGGCCCAAACGGGTGCAAAAGGACATTCGACCAGTATATTTCGGATCCCCCTTCATAACCCGACTTACATAAGTCTGGGCGCCTACCCAATTAAGAGCATCTGCAAGGCCACTGACAATTTGGAAAATTATTATGAGCCAAATAAAAGGTTGAATTGGGTATAATAAAGGAACGATTGCACCCACCAACGCAAGAAAAATCATGACACGGCGTGCTCCCAACCGGTCGATTAACGCACCGCCGTGAATAGCAAACAACATCGGGCCGATGTGTCGACAACCTATTGAAATACCAATAAGCCAGTCTGGAACACCTAAGGTCCACAACCAAACCGGAATAACCGGCCAGCCTAAATTTGGAATTGTGTTGCTAAAAGCAGCAGCACCATAAACTCCTGCCTGAATGCGCCATGGAATTTTTTGAGTAATTGGAGATTTCATATCCAAAACCTAGCTATGACCAGAAAACCTTTTGGCGACACCCCTACCAAAATGTTTCTCATCACTTGGATGACAAAAAAAATCCCTATCACATAAAAACCTTTTTTTTTGAGAACGAAGCACTGTTTAAATTTAACCGGATTTGCCCAAACTATGGTGGTAGCGAACAAAATAACTTGCCATTGCTACAAACATTAATAAGAAGACACCCATAACAAAAAAACTATTTTTAACACCAATGAGTTCTGCAACACCTCCCATTAAAGGTGGAATAAAACTACTTGCTATGCGGTTAACAGTTGTTCTTAACCCCACTCCGACACCTTGTTGATCATCTCCAATATTTTGGCCAAGTACGGAAATTTCTGTTGCCTGACACATACCCAAAAAAAGGCCCCGAATACTGATAACAATTACCAACATGGTAAAAATTGGCCATAGACCGTGCCCAAACGCCAAAAGTGGAGTCAAAGCAACTGTTACTACCGTCATAGAAACTGCCAATAAAAGGAGCCAATGGACATGAATTATTTTGGAAAATGGTTGAGCCAACAGGGAACCACCACTGGCAATCAATTGAGCCACCCCGAGTAAAATGCCGATTAAAGTTACAGGGAAATTAATATCCTTAAGAAAAACTACGTAAAACGAGCCCTGAATTCCGGTTCCACCAATTCGAACAAAAGTTACTATCAAAACCAAAGCTACCGCTGGAACGGCTATTAAACGAAATGCAGAAATATAATCCTTAAACCTAGGTATTAAATCAGAAAGGTTGGTATTTAACTTATCAATAGTTTTGGGATTTAGAGGAGTGCTAGGAATTTTTAAAACTGAATAAAAACCCATGCCCGACCAAATTGCCATAGCAATAAAGGTAGTCCATATACCCAGTTGATCCCAAACAAATCCAAACAAAATTGGGCCTAGAAACGCACCAAGTCTAACGATGGAAGTCATCCGGCCAATATAAAGCTGCCTTCCCTTCATAATTTGACCGCTAAGGGCTTGGGTTCCCATCCACACCATTGTGTCGGACACACCATTAATCATTTGAAGCAAAATAATGGCTGTGATAGCGGGTCCTGTGGGCAATGCTAATGCGAGGGGGAAAAACACCGGTGCGACTGTTGCCATTGCTGCAACAAAAATCATAACCCGTCGTGTTCCGAACCGATCCATTAAAACACCACCATGTATTGATAAGACAAGTGTCAAAAAATATCGGGAACCAACTATCATTCCGATTAAAAATTCTGAATGGGTTAGCTCATACGCCATAACTGTAACAACGAGAGAAGATATTAAGACCATAGAAAAACTAAAGAACCCTGACCCGTAGATCGCGGCTTGTATCGGCCATGAGATGTTAGCAATCTCATTTTTGTTCATCACGGTTAGTGCCTTTACGGGATTTTTAATTTTAGGTTTAATTATTTCACATTGCTTGACACTAGAAGGTCAGTCCGAGACACTTTTGCCACCCTTTATTGGGGTTCGGCAAGGGCATGGAAAAATTTGTTAGTTTTTTGGAGAAATAAATAATGGATGGATTTTCAAACTCAGAAGTAGAAAAAGCTAAAATTGAAGTTGCAGCTTGTACCCGTCTGTTAAACCACGAAGGAATCCTTGGGTATAGCGGTCATGTAGGTTTACGTCTCCCAGATGGCGAAACCATGCTCATCCAATCGTTCGATGCCAGCCGGAATGATTTAGTTCCGGAGGAATTGTACATCGTTGATTTAGATGGCAATGTTCTAGAAGGAAACCCAGAAGCAAGACCAGTTAACGAACTTGAAATTCATTCTGAGATTTTGCGGGCTCGCTCCGATGTAAATGCTGTACTCCATTGGCACCCAGAAATTGCCACCTTATTTACACTTGTAGAGGGTATAAATCTTGTCCCTATGAAAAATCATGCCTATCGATGGGCTAGTGGGATTCCAATTCATCCAGAATCATGGCATGTCGACACACAAGAGCGCGGTCGTGCTATGGTTAAAAGCTTAAGCAATCACAATGCTGTTTTATTGCGAGCGCATGGGGCCGTAATAGTATCCGAGAATATCCCTTCTCTTATGGTAGATGCTGTACATTTTGATGAAAATGCCAGGGCCTTATACGATGCTTCACGGCTAGGGACCGTGAAACCTCTTACAAACGAGGAAACCACTGAATTTGCAGCAAATTTTAAACGAGGAAACCACTCTGTAAAACTTTGGCGTTATTATTTGAGCCGAGGCTTGGAAGCAGAGGTAATTCCAGAAGAATGGGCAGAGTTAATTTCCCCTACTGAACGAGCGTAACCCTCTAAAAACTGATTTATTACACAAAGTTTTGGTTTTGAATAAAGTTGCTCCGTTTAAAAGCAAAAACGAGTTGTTTTGGGAACCTAACACCAAAAACTTCAAACGACTGCCTTTTTCTAGAAAGGGGTAGTGGTGATTGGAATATTTTAACCTGTCTCTTCTTGACCTTCAGATTACTAATGTCAAAATATATTGAATAAAGAGGTAAATACACCGAAATTTGATAATGGGAAAACAGGATGAAACCGGCACCTTTCGCCTATGAGCGCGTGAAAACATTGGATGAAGCTCTTGAGGTGCTCACCAAATTTGGAGAGAACGCTCGAATTTTAGCTGGTGGTCAAAGCCTTATGGCAACTCTCAATATGAGGTTATCAAAACCAGACATACTAATCGACATCAATCACATTGATGGCCTAGCAGGAATTGAAGATACCGGTAAAAACATTCGGGTCGGGGCCTTAACTCGTCATGTTGAAATTGAAACTTCTGAGCTAATCACCAAACATGTACCGTTGATCTCAAAAGCGGTTGACCATATTGCACATCCAGCTATTCGGAACCGAGGCACCTTTGGTGGCTCGATTGCATTTGCGGACCCAGCTGCAGAGCTCCCTGCCTGCATCCTTGCACTGGATGCAACCCTTGAACTTTCGAGCAAAAGTGGTGTAAGGGAAATTAAAGCAGAAAATTTTTTTCACGGTCTTTATGAAACTGCTCTCCGACCAAATGAAATTCTGACAGCTGTTTCTATACCCAAAATAACACCCGGCTGGAAGTCGGAGTTCATGGAACTCTCCCGCCGACAAGGCGATTACGCCATTATTGGTCTTGCCACGCATCTAAAACTAGAAAATGGAAAATTTGGAGAAGGGCGCTTAGTATTTTTTAATGCCGGAGACCGTCCGGTCTCTGCTTCAAAAACTGCAGCTTTAATCCATGGGCAACCCTGGTCGAACGAATTAGGAGATAAGTTAGTTGTTTCTCTTAAAGAGGAACTTAGGCCGCAAAATGACTTAAATGCAGATGGGGAAATGCGCAAATACCTGGCTGGGGTACTGACAAAACGAACATTATCCACCCTCGTAGGAGATTGATTATGGACCAAAATGTCAATGTTACTTTACGAGTAAATGGGGAAACAATTAGCCGCCAAATTGAAGCCCGCACTAATTTGGTCGACTTCTTGCGCTACGAACTAGGCCTAACTGGAAGCCACGTTGGTTGTGAACATGGGGTGTGCGGCGCCTGCACCGTACGGGTAGGGGGAAAAATTGTCCGGGGTTGTTTGATGGTCGCAGCTCAAGCCGATGGTATGGATGTTTGGACAATAGAGGGCCTCACGGAAACGGGGGAAATACAGGCTTTACAAGAAGCATTTGTTGAACGAAATGCCCTTCAGTGCGGGTTCTGTACGCCCGGAATGCTGTTGACTGCAGCGGAGTTAATGGAACGTCAGCCAAAGGCAAATCGAGAGGAAATACGTAAATATATTTCTGGGAATTTTTGCCGGTGCACTGGTTATCAGGCTATTGTCGACGCGATTGAAATTGCTCAAAAAAAGGAAAGTTCGTCATGAGTAAAATTGTTGCCGATCGCTGGATCCTTGACCGGCCAAACTCAAATATTGGAAGGGTATTTTTTTCTTCCCAATGCGCTCAGATTGGCTAAAGGCCGGGAAAATTTTTATGATATAGAACTGAGGCACATGGTGTATACAGCTTGTGTTGGTTCTCCATAAGCTCATGCATTTATTAAAGCGATCGAGAAAAAGCCATCAAGAGTGCAGACAAAGGTTACGTTATTGTACATGGTCAAATTGAGTTTGAAGGGAAATCAGCCGCAGAGCTCCAAAACAATGAAATTATCAAGCAATTATATCTTGGAGCCCGAACCAAATTCTTAAACAAAGGCGTTTTATATGTTTGTCAACTCGCTTTTTTCAGCTTCGAAAGCCCATACAAATGGTCTAAAACTTCATCAATATGCATTACATCGGCATACTTATGATGCATATCAAATAAATTAACCATGTGATTGATAGGAGTACGGTCGTAACAACACTCTTCAACCAAAGTGACATGAAACCCATTGGCTTTAGCATCTTGCACTGCTGCCCGCAAACATCCGCTCGTGGTTCCACCACCCATAATCAAACTTTGGACACCCATTTGGGTTAAATGGGAAATTAACGGAGTACCAAAAAATGCACTGGCCCTTTGTTTAAAAACAACAAGGTCATTATTTTTTGGGGCTAACTCTTCCAAAATTTCATATGAAGATTCATCCTCTTTTAGAACCTGACGATTGGTTGCCCGTCCCTTTTGTGGCTGACTCCTTGTATCGCCTGTACAATACGTAATTGGTATTCCTGCCGCCCTTGCAGCTTTTAAAAGCTGTTTTGCAGGCTCGACCATTGCCCAGGCACGCTCCCCACAGGAACTTGGAAATTCTTTAATAACTTCAGAAACTTTTTGTTGTCCACCTTCATAACTCGCTTTGTAAACGTCGACCATTAAAACAGCTGGACGTTTTCCAACATAAACATCCCGGGCATAATGGCTGTAAATCTGTAGTGTTTCTTCGTCAAAAAATTCTTTCCAACAATGATCTTCAAAATCTCTGGGCATTTTATCCTCTAACTCAATCATTTCTTTAATTGATTATAAACACTTATGTTTCCCTTGGTCGAGACAAAGCCTCTTCCTGGGTTTTCAAAACTGATCCTCACTGTTGGATCACAAAAGATTGTTTTTTTTGGCCATCCTTATAACAAACAACATATAAACCAAATGAAAAATAGTGATTAGAAGAAAAATTTCAAAAACAAATGAATGACCCCAATGGATAATCCATAAGACTCCGAACCCCTGGACAAACCCCATCCCGTAATAAAGTAAGCTCACTTTTCCGTGTGACCACCCCATTTGGTTTACGAGTTGGTAGAGGTGAGAACGGTGCGCTTGAAAAATATTTTCCTTGAAAAAAATTCGTCTCAAAATGGAAAATGTTACATCAAAAATAAAATGAAAAAATAAAAAAGGCATAATATAAAGGAAAGACTTAAATTGATGTAATTCACCACCTAAAATAGAAATAGCAGCAAAAATTAACCCTAAAAATTGGCTTCCAACATCACCCATAAAAATTTTTGCTTTGGGAAAATTAAAAACCAAAAACCCTAAATTCGTAACAAGCAGAACCAAACAAAAAGCCGCAATGGAAAAGAATCCTTGAAGAAAAGTTACCAGTCCAAAGAAACCGGCAACGATAACAGCAGACCCTCCTGCCATACCGTCGAGACCGTCCATAAAGTTAAATGCATTAATTAGGCCAACTACCCAAATCAGGGTTACAGGATAGGCCCACCAACCAAGTTCAAAATTGCCGAAAAATGGCAAATAAAGTTGGTGAATAATCATATCAAAATAAAGGAGAAAACAAGCGGCCAAAAACTGCGCCGCAAGTTTTGTTTTAAAAGACCGAATTTCACCTAAATCATCAAGAAACCCGACAAATGCCAAAAGCAATGCTGCCGTCCCTAAACCCAATATTTGTTGCAGGGGAATTTGATCGTAATTACCAAGTTTATAGACCAAAGCAAACCCGATAAACACCGTAATAACAATCGCTAGTCCCCCACCATTCGGTACTGGATCTTGGTGAGAAGATCGATAATTGGGAACAGATAAAATTCCTGCACGAATGATTAACCATGTCAGAAACAAAGCCAGGGCAAACAAGGTCAACGCTAGAGTGGAAAATGTAATTATTTCAAACGGAATCATGGCAAAACGCTACAACCAATAATTATGAAGCTATCTTCAAACAAAACAACTGAAGAACTATTTAAATAATTTATCAATTAGTTTCCACAACAAACAATTAATGAAAAAATCAAATCTCTTATAAGCTTACGAGCTATATTTAAATTTTTTACAAATAAAAAACCACCAGTACAAAATACCTTCAACCATTTTCTGTAGAAATTCATAAATTGAAAAGAATACTTATCTTAAATACAATGGTATCAAGAAGACTTGAACTTGTGAGGAAGCCACTTATCATAAAGACATGATAAAAATAATTGACCTATGCTATGCGCGCATTGGGGCGGTAGATCTCAATGAAGCCGTTATGTTTGCTACAAAAAAATTAGGACTCCAGGAGGTTCGGAGAGAGGAAAACAGAGCCTACGTAAGGGGAGATGACCGTGACCACGACATTTGTTACGTTGAAGGCGGAATAGAGAAACACGTCCTTGGTTTTGAGATAGAAAATAAAGATGAGTTGAAGGAAGCTTATCAAGAGTTAGTGCTGGCCGGTGTAAAAGTAAAATGGGGAACAGATAAGGAGATAATTGATCGTCGTGTAACAAATTTTTTTAGTTTTTTTGATCCCAGCGGCAACTGTTTCGATCTTTGCGCAAGACCACAAAAATCCACTAGGCGGTATTTCCCAACTAGAGATGCTGGCATAACGGAATTTAGCCACGTAGGTCTAAAAACCACAAATGCTCCTCGCGACGAAATTTTTTGGACAACCTATTTTAATATTCGGCCTAACGATTGGATAGGCGATGCCGCCCTCTTATCATTTGATTCCCTGCATCATCGAATTGCATTGTTTCCAGCTGATAATCCCGGAATACAGCATATTAATTTTCAGGTTGATAGCATAGACGATGTAATGAGGTCCTATTACTTTTTAAGTTCTGAACAGGTACGTATTGTATTTGGACCAGGTAGACATGCAACATCTGGTGCGATGTTCCTTTATTTTGAAGGACCGGATGGGATGGTTTACGAGTATTCAAATGGCGTTCGTATAATCAATGACCCAAATTATCGACCCCGCCAATACCCTTTTACGCCAGAGGCTTTTTGTGTATGGGGTGCTAAACCAGATATTCCGGAATTTCGTGACTAAAGAAAATTTTTATGGTTGATACTGAATTTGGCGATCTTGGGGAACCAATCAACAAAACCCAAAAAAGGGTCAGGCTTGCAGCCCGTGCTTTAGCAAGACACAACCTTGTCCACGCCTACGGGCATGTAAGTGCTCGTTTAGATGAAAAAAATTTCCTAGTATGTGCTCCAAAACCAATGGGGCTAATTGATGTTGGTGAAGAAGGTGCCGTTGTCCCTATCCGAGGTGAATTACCTGAAGGAGTGCTCGGTGAAGTACGGTGTCACCAGCAAATTTACGCTGCAAGAGAAGAGATCAACGGTGTTTGCCGGGTATTTCCCCGAAGTATACTTACTCTTTCGACATTTCGAAAAACACCCAAAGCCCGAATTGGGTTTGGATCATACTTTTATCCACAGCCTCCCTTTTGGGATGACCCCCTTTTAATTAGAACTGACCAACAAGCCATCAAATTTGCGAAAACACTAGGAAATGCAAAGGCAATTGTAATGCGGGGCAACGGTGCTGTTTGTGCAGCAGCGACAGTTGAAGAAAGCGTGATACTCGCTTTTTACCTCGAAGAATCTGCGAATACCGAATTGGCTGTAATGGCAACCGGAGATGCCGCAGAAGATTCTATTTGTTTTACCGAGGCACAAGCCATACTTCGAGCAACTGGGACCGGCAGAATATACGAAAGGTTATGGGATTTTATGACCGCCGGTGACCCTGAAATTTAGCCTAAAATTCTCTGTAGTTACTCAAAAAAGATTTGACAAAAACGAAGAAATTTCAAGACGATTGGATGTTTTTGTTACCTTTTTTAAAGGAGATGTCCACTCTTTTCCTTTTTTACCGATAGGTAGAACTGATTGTGATCATTTGACGGGAAGGCATGAGGAACACGTTCAACTACTTCAACTCCAAAGCTTCTTAGTGCTTCAACTTTTTGGGGGTTATTGGTCATCAAGCGAACTTGGTAAAAACCTAGTTTTTTTAAAATACTTACAGCAGGTAAAAAAAGCCTCTCGTCAGATTCAAAACCAAGTCTCTCGTTGGCTTCAACGGTATCGTAACCTTGATCCTGAAGAGCGTATGCACGTAGCTTATTGATAAGACCAATTCCCCTACCCTCCTGACGCAAGTAAAGGAGAATTCCAGCCCCTTCACTCTCAATTTGTGCAATTGCCCCTCTAAGTTGCTGCCCACAGTCACATTTTAAAGACCCAAGTAAATCGCCGGTAAAACATTCTGAATGCAATCGTGCTAAAACTGGTTGATCAGTGTTGGGTTCTCCAATCATAAAGGCCAAATGCTCACGTCCCCCTTCCAAAGATCTAAACGTAATGATCCGACAATTTTCAGATGCCTCTAAAGGAACTCTAGCGGAAGAAATTTGCTGTAGTGTGTCTGCAGCGTTTAGTTCATATGCCATTACAGCAGATGCATCGACAGAAATTATCTTTTGTTCATCTAGAAAACTATCAGAAAAATTTTTATCCTCTACTACTATTGCGGAGGGCAACAACTGTGCGATTTTTGCTAACTGTATTGCGGCTACTAAGGGCGGAGAAATAGGCTCTCTCCTTGCTATGAACGGACCAGCAAGTGGGTTTGCCATATCAGCTATAGGATCAGAAATTACCCTCGCCATTTCTGCTGTCTTCCAAAATTTAAAGGGTATTAGTACCACCTCATCTGTATAAAGGCGCACTTTAAGGGTGTGGGCTCTATGATGAGTGATAGCAATATCGAGGTCCGAATCACTCAGGACACTAAGCATTGTTATTATTTGATCAGAAACCATTTCCGGAGAAATTGCGAGCACACTACTAGAAACATGGTCAATACGAACTATCCTTCCACGCCTGAATTCATGCAATGCTCTATCTACGGAGAGCATTGTTGAATATGCCGAAGCAGGTTTTGGAACGTTTTGTTTTAAATTCATAAACACTCGAGGATAAGATCGTAGGGACTCTTTACTACCCTTTTTTAAAATCTTGCCTTATCAGGTGTAAGGGAATTTGTTCAAATTTGGTCCGCTAGGCAGTTAAAAATTGAACAAACCTACCATCTGAGGCTTTACATTGGATAAAACACTTATTAGGTCCGAATTATAAACATAAACGAGAATTTACTCTATCTGAAAATATTTTAAATTAAATACACCCTTTCAGTCTCAGGACAGCGGAATAATTGCAGGCAAAAATCAAATTTATTGTATTTCTTTAACTTTTTTAAAAATTCCATTCCACAGAACGTTGGAAATGTTGACCATGTCCCTCACTGATTTTAGAACCAGCTTCTTGTCGTCTTGGGTAACAGCGAAACGTTCCAATAAACGTCGTCCTATATCTGAGTGTTCGCTATCCGCCTCTTCATGGACAGTGTAAAAGGCTATGTCGTCGTTACTCAAGTTAAATTGTTTCTGAAGAGCCTTGGCTACGGGATTAAAAACCTGTGGAACCGGGGCTTCTGCTCCAAGCATATGGGCTGAAACTCCCTCAAGGAAGTTCTTGCTGCAAATATTGTGGAAATAAGATTTGAATGCAATTGCTTCCGGACAATATTCTGTATTCCACATTTGTTCCTCGCTTATACCGAATGCTGCTCCTAAACGAAGGTATAATCGATAATGAGGTACACCTTCGGCAAATAATTGTCCGGTTCCTTCCTCATAAACTACTTCTGCAAGCATTTCCCGCCATTCAGGATCAGGACAAACAACGTACAAAGCGCCATGATAGAGATGGTTATGGAGCGGGATGATTCCAGCTTGCCGAATCAATTCACAAACCTGGCGTTTGTTAAAATCACCATTCACAAGCCCTCTCCAAAGTGGATGTTCTCCGCGTGGTGTCTTGTCATGAATAACTTGAATTTCGCTAAGAACAGACTTTATCAGGTCAACTTCGATGATGTTGTTTTTCACCATCTTAAGTTAAATCTCCTTTTGAATTTTAATCTTATTAAGACACTAAACCCAAACAATCTAACAAAGTTCAAGACTCCATGCCAACTACCGATCCGCAATTAATTTCATTATGTATGAACACCAAACGGAGTTTTAAGACACAATAAATGGATCAAAAATCTGACATCGGTAATTTTAGAAGAAAGTAAAAACTTAAATAATTTTATAGAGAAATATTAACGTTTATATGGTTTGGTGAAGACAACGTATATTTGACATCACTGAGCATTTTGCAAACAATTGGCAAACGAGGTCACATGGGAAAACATAGGTAAATGCTCTCCTTTAAGTTAAACAATTCTCAAAAATAGAAAAATGAACATGAGTACAAAAATAGAAATTTATAATCCTGACAAACTTGGAAAGCCGCTCGGCCTTTATAAACATATAACACGGGTTAAAGCTTCTGAATTCCTGTTTATTGCGGGACAACTTTCGGTGGATCGTACGGGCAATATAATCGGAGAAAACAACTTTGAGGTACAGATGAAAAAGGTCTTTTCAAACATAAGAGAGGCGCTTTTATCGGCGGGTACAGACTTTAAAGATGTTGTAAAATTTACGACATTCTTAAAAAGCGAATCAAACATTGAAGATTTTATGCGAATACGTGAAAATTTGTTTTCGGAATTCTTTAAAACCAAAGAATTTCCACCCAACACTCTTCTTGTTGTTAGTCGCCTGGTACATGAGTCGTTTTTGATAGAAGTTGAAACAATTGCAGCACTTTGAATGAGTGGAATTAGTTGAAAACTTACTGCACTCACTTTTGTGTTTTGGCTTAGGAACTTTTTACCCTTTGAAAGATATTAGAATCTAAAACTGTTGAATAAATTCGTGATTAGGATTTTTCATGCCAAAACTGACAGATCGGATTGAAGGTAGACTAAATGAGTTGGGCAAATCAGCCCGGCGAGCGTCCTTAGAAGGTGGATTAACGCAAGACGCTATTCGAAATATATTACGGGAAAAATCTAAAAACCCGAGACGGGACACATTGGAAGGTATTGCGCGCGGGCTTGAGTGGAATTTGGATGACCTGTTACAAAATAAAAATTCCGACTCGATTGATCGGTCAAAAACTCCTATCCAATCTGTACCAATCATTAGTTGGATTGATGCCGAAAGCCTACTGACCTTGAAACCAAAATATTGTATTTTAGAAAAGGCCAAAGTCTATGTTCCTACAGTCTATCGAAGAAATACACTTGTCGCCCTACCAGTTTTAAATTATTTCATGGAAAGAGTTGCGCCAGAAGGCAGTTTAATTATTGTTGATTATTATGAGAAAAATCTTATTTCTAATGGCTATTTTGTAGTTAGGCACAAGGGCAATACTTTTTTTAGAAAATTTGAAAACAAACCAAGACGCCTAGAACCAGATTGCTCTTATCCATGCAAAACAATTTTTATAAATCAGAAAATTGATGTTGTAGGGAGAGTAGTACAAATTACAAATAATCTTGTTTAATCCTGGAATTTTTCGTTATAAAACAAAACTGAGCATAAATAAGGCAATCTTTTTATAAAGATGCAAAAGACTGCAGACTAGATTTTAAAATTTCTTTTTCAAGACCAGGGAACGTTGCAGAAACAATTAATTCCACATCCGCAAAATCATCCCCACCGGCTTTTATTTCCAGATGGTTAAAATAAAGAGATAAATTGGCCAAACAAATTGCCAACTTTAAAGGATCATCCAAATCAGCATTTTCTTCAGTGTGGACAATACTTGCAAATGCTAAAAGTTGAGAATGCTCGCAATCAATTTCGAGGGCAAGTAGACCCTGACGCAGAGTTTCACAACGTTCCAACGGTATCGTAGAAAATTTTTCTTTAAGGGCAACCCTTGCGGAACGAATTTTACAAACAATTTCTTTATTCCAGCGGGTGGAAACCTCAAGAATACGTTCCAAAAAAGTTTGATCAATGACAGGCCTGCCACTAGATCCAAGCCACAAACAAAGAAGGACAATATTAACGTCCAGAGTATGCCTATCTTGTAAGCCTATGCATGCCGATGAGACACCTTTTTGCCCGTAAACCTGAAGCGAAAAGTCCCATAAGGGGTGTTCTTCAAAATTTATATCCATTTTTCCACAAACCTATTTGGGGACATAAAACTCTATAGAAAAAATATTTAAAACCAAATTTTTATGCCTATTAGCCCTTTTTAAACAAACTTTGACAATTCAAATAGAGTTTTTATTTGAAGACAGATGAGGGGCAGACAAGTATTCATCCGACTGCATCTCCTGAAGTCTGGAAGCTACACGCTTAAAGACGGTTGCCCCATCACCTCTAAGATACAGGTCTTCAGGCCCAGCTGCAGCTGAACAAATCAGTTTTGTTTTTTGCTCATAAAGGATCTCAACCAAAGTGGAAAATCTCTTGGCCATATTCCTATCTTCAGGTTTGAGTTGAGGAATCTCGGACAAAATTAAAGTTTGATACTGGCAAGCTAATTCAGCGTAATCAGAAGACCCTAGTGGTTGCTCACATAAATCTTTAAACGAAAAACATGCAACACCACGCGCCGCACGGGGAACAGTAATAGTCCTACCTTGTACCTGTATTGTTTCCCGTTCCCCCTTGGAACCTTCTGTTAACCTCCCGAAAATCTCTTTAAGGGCAATTTCAGCGGACAAATTAAGTGGCGAGTGATACACGCCAAAAGTTTTTAGTTTATCACGACGATAATCAGTGTTTCCCGGCAGTTCGACAATATCCATTCTCTCCTTTACAAGATCAATAAATGGGAGAAACCTTTCTCTTTGCAAACCCCCTTCATAAAGATCATCCGGTGCGGTATTTGAGGTTGCAACAACCGTGATTCCCAAATCAAACATTGCTTCAAACAAACGGCGTAAAATCATTGCATCGGCGATAGCATCGACCTGAAATTCATCAAAACACAAAAGTGAAGAACCATCAGCTATTTTGCGGGCCAAATGTAAGAGAGGATTCTTTTCCTGTCGTTTATCATTTTTTTGCCGCCACTCATGGAGTTTAGCATGAATGTCCCGCATAAACTGATGGACATGAACTCTCCGCCGCTTTGAAATTAAAGAAGCTTCAAAAAACACCCCCATGAGCATCGATTTACCCACGCCTGGTGGGCCAAAAATGTAAACTCCTTTTGGTGGTTTTTTGGAAATTTTGTCCTTAAAAATAAATCTACTTAATTTTATTAAATTTGATTGACCGGAAACAGTATTCGCAAGACCAATGTGAAGTTTTTGCAATCGTTGTATAAGATCGTATTGGGAAGAATTAGGGAAAATTGTTCCTTTTTTTACAAGCCTCTCGTAGCTTTTTAAGGGATCACTTTCAATCATCAAAATTAGCTAATCGTTTTGATAAAAATTTTAAAAATGTAACTAAACCCAAAAGATTCAAATCAAACATAGTTACAGTCAACAAAACTGGGTCTAAGACCAAAAATGAGAGTTAGTCATTAAAAACGTTCCCAGCTTGATCAAGGCACCATAACTTTTTAAGAAAATTCAGAAAACCATATTTTCGTTAGAAATTAAAATGCAAGGAATATTTGAATTATAAGGTTTGATCGAGATAAGGAATGGTTTTAGCCCACGAATCTCTGGTTGCTTCTTCACGATACCTTTCCGCTGCAAGGAAATTTTGGAAAGCGTGACCCGCCCCATCATAACCATGAAATTCATGTTGAATCCCGAAATTTGTCAATTCTGCTGACATTTTTTTCCTATCCTCGGACGAAGGATTTTGATCATCATTACCAAAAAAACCAAGAACAGACCCCTTAATTTGGCCAAGCAACTCAAAGGGTGGGGGTCCATCGTCGCTCCAAGCCTTAAACATATTGCCTGGGTAATAAGGGACACAAGCCTTAAATACATCGTGCGTGCTTGCTCCTAACAAAGCCATTCTTCCACCCATGCAATGGCCTATAATACCTAGTCTATCCATATCTACATCATTTTGCTCAGATAACCAGTCTAAAGTGGCAGATACATCTTTAATAATTTCAGGATCACGTGGAAACGGATTTTCTTGGGGTGGTTCAAGAAGCGGAGGCCAATGGTATAAATCCATTGCCGCCGAAAAATAACCTGATTCAGCAAGATCATCACAAATTTTCAGGGTAAAATCGTCAAAACCCCCTCGGTGGTACATAACTACCATCGCAGGAAATTTTCCTTCGCCGGCTGGCCGCGAATAGGCTATCCTCATTGGGTCGTTTTGAACCTGTATTTTTGTGTAATCAACCATCGCTATTCCCTTTCCACAAACAAATCTAGAAACTTTGTTGATAACCAAAAGTAAAACCCTCTCACTAATGCGTCAACGCAAAGACCCTCACTTTTCAAGAAAGATTGCGAAAGTCATTACAGATCACTAGTATCCGCGAACTTAAGTTCAATGGAGACACTACATGTCTGCCTCTAAAAAAGATCCCAGCTGGCTGAAACCAACGGTTGATTATGGACCGATCATTGTATTTTTTGTTGTCTATCTTTTAAGTTCAAACGGAAAAGATAATCAGCAACTCCTTTCCGCAACGGCTGCCATTATGATTGCTACAATTGTCGCGCTGATCATTTCCCTTATCGTTGCAAAACGGGTACCCATGGTTCCTCTAGTAACCGCAGGCATCGTTGGGATTTTCGGCGGCCTCACCCTTTGGTTTAAAGATGATACTTTTATAAAAATGAAACCAACCATTGTGGAAGCCTTGTTTTCTTTAATCCTTTTTGGCGGACTTTTGTTCAAAAAATCATTATTGAAAATTTTGTTAGGCAGTGCTTGGAAAATGGATGACCTAGGTTGGCATAAACTCACATTGCGTTTCGCATTCTTCTTCGCATCGATGGCGATTTTAAATGAGATCGTCTGGCGGACCCAAAGTACAGATTTCTGGGTAAACTTTAAAGTATTTGGTCTCATGGCGTTGACATTAGTTTTTGCCGTTACACAAGCCCCGCTCATCCAAAAACATGCCTTATCCGACAAAGAAACTCCAAAGACTAGTAATGAAAATGACTGAAATTAGAATGGACTTTATGATTAAACCAAACATTAGTGTTATTTAAATTCAAAAGGCTAGAGCATGAATAAACCAAAAACATTGTTTGAAAAAATTTGGGAAAAACACTCCATAACAACGAACGACGCCGGCCAAACACTCCTCTTCATTGACCGCCATTTTTGCCACGAGCTTTCCTTTCATGCTTTCAATATGCTGCATGGAAAAGGGCGAAAGGTTCGGCACCCAAAGATGACCTTTGCAATTCCAGATCACTACACGCCGACAACCGGATTAGAAGATGAGGACTTTCCCGATGATGACCGCAAAGCTTTGGTAGCCAACTTGAAAATCAATGCGGAACGTAACAACTTGAATTTGTTTTGGCTTGATGACAACCGACGGGGGATTATCCATGTGGTCGGGCCTGAACAGGGAATTACTCAGCCGGGCTTAACAATAGTATGTGGTGATTCACACACATCTACGCATGGCGCATTAGGAGCGTTAGCTTTTGGTATTGGTGCTTCCGATGTAAGCCATGTCCTCGCAACACAAACTTTGTGGCAACCTAAGCCTAAGCCAATGAGGGTAACAATAAATGGAACAAAACCATTAGGCATTACAGCCAAAGACATTATCCTGTCTATAATTGGTCATATTGGTGCTTCAGGTGGAACTGGGCATGTAATTGAATATGCGGGTCCTGTAATTAGAGGTTTGAGCATTGATGAACGGTTAACGGTATGTAATATGTCAATAGAAGCAGGTGCGCGCGCAGGAATGATTGCACCCGATCAAACAACTTTTTCCTACCTTCAAAACCGTCCTTTTGCTCCTCCCGAAAAGAACTGGGAAAAGACACTTAGTGACTGGCATACCCTATCAAGTGATGACGAAGCAAATTTCGCGAAAGAGGTTTCTTTGGACGTAAGTGAAATGGAACCAATGGTTACATGGGGAACAAGTCCTGAAGATGTCCTGCCGATTTCGGGTTCGATCCCAGATCCGGATAGAGAAAAAAATTCGGGACGTAAAGCCGCGTTAAAACGCAAGCTGGATTATATGGGCCTACGTCCAGGTATTTCTTTAAATGAAATCCCAATAGACCGAGTATTTATTGGTTCGTGTACGAATAGTAGAATTGAAGATTTGAGAACAGCTGCTAATATTGTGAAAGGAAAAAAAGCAAAGGTTCCTAGCATTGTCGTTCCTGGTTCAGGTTTGATCCAACAACAAGCGGAAAGGGAAGGACTGGACAAAATTTTTCATGAAGCAGGCCTAGAATGGCGACCAGTGGCAGGGTGTTCAATGTGTATAGGTGTCAACGGAGATTCTGTAGCGCCAGGTGAAAGATGTGCGTCCACCTCTAACCGTAATTTTGAAGGTCGTCAGGGACGAGGTGCAAGAACCCATCTTTTAAGCCCTGCCATGGCTGCAACAGCAGCCATTACAGGGCACTTTTCTGATGCACGAAAAGTTAGGGAAACATGATGGAACCTTTTTTCCAATTCACTGCTGTAGCAGCACCGCTTAATCAAGATAATCTTGATACCGACCAAATTTTGCCCGCACGGTATTTGATGATGCCAAGGGACCAACGTTATGGCACATATGTGTTTCGTGATTTGAGAATCAATCAGGAGGGAAAAGAAATTGAAACTTTTGTGCTAAATAAGACCGGTTTTAGAGAAGCCCGTATTATCGTAGCTGCAAAAAACTTTGGTTGTGGCTCGTCACGGGAAGGAGCCGTTTTTACACTTGTTGATGGTGGTTTCCGATCAATCATTGCAACTAGTTTCGGCGACATATTTTACAATAACTCATTCAACAACGGTTTATTACCCGTTATCCTACCCGAGGACCAGGTTAATTCCCTGAGGGAACAACTAAACAACAAACCGGGTACCAAATTATGTGTAGATCTTGAAAATCAACAAATTATTTTTCCAGACAAATCAAAGGTCCCTTTCGAAATCGATTCCCATCGACGATACCGACTTTTAAAGGGTCTGGATGCTGTCGATTACACGCTTCAATTTGAGAAAAAAATTACAAGTTTTGAAAAAAACCACCAAGATTTTTCATTGTAAAATAAATTTATTAATGACTGGGAAACAAAAAACATAGACCCAATCTATGGTTAAAAGACACTTGCGTTTTAACTGAAGAAAAGGAAATCCAGTGGCGAAATTGCCCATCACAATGGCTTGTGGACCCTACGATAGAATGGAGGCCCTAAATTTAGGGGTTATTCAACCCGAAGGAATCGATCTTCGCTATTTAGCTATTCAGTCACCCCCCGAAATTTTTGCAAGAATGATCAAAACAGCGTCTTTTGATGTAGCGGAAATGTCTATGGCCCATTACATAATCTCACGGATCCGAGGAAATTTTCCCTACATTGCTATTCCCGTTTTTCCTTCTCGGGTTTTTCGTCATGGGTTTATTTTTATCAATACCAAGTCTGGGATAACTTCCGCCAAAGATTTGGAAGGTAAACGAATTGGGGTCCAAGAATACCGACAAACAGCTGGGGTTTGGGTTCGGGGCATCCTTCACAGTGAATTTGGTGTAGACTTAGGTGGTGTTAATTGGCTTGAGGGCGGTGTAAACAGTCCGCGTGCTCCTGATCCAGATATGGATATCCGTCCTACACATGGATTGTCACTTTCGGTAATTCCAGAAAATTTCTGTTTAAATGAAATGCTTGAAATGGGAAAAATTGATGCTTATTTCGGCGCACGCCGTCCCCAAGCGTTAGATACGGGCCAAAATGTTGAACGCCTTTTTCCCAATTATCGTGAGTTAGAAAAACGATATTACCAAAAAACTGGGATCCATCCCATTATGCACACATTGGTAATCCGCGAGGAATTGTACGAAAAAAATCGTTGGATTGCGGAAAGCCTTTTTAAAGCCTGCGAAGAAGCAAAAACCTGGGCAATCGAACAAATGAGATTTTCCGGCGCCCAACGGTTAATGTTGCCATGGCTTCATGACGAAATCGAGGAAATGCTTTCCCTGATGGGAAAAAATGCTTGGGCTTATGGCGTGGAACCTAACGAGGGAACGTTAAACACTTTTATGCAATTTCTAATAGATCAGCATTTCGTAAAAGAAACTCTACCCCTTTCAAAGATGTTTGCGCCCATTATTTCATGGAGTGAATAGAAGAGGCTTAAGTTCAATTAGATAAGGAACCAAGAGCGTCCCCATGGTTGGGCAATTTAATTTCCTGGGTCTTAACGAGTTTTGAAACCGCTTTTTCAACCGAGGTACCTTTAAAGAAATCTGGGTTCATTTGAGTGTGCAATTCTGTAACGTTCTTGAAAACAAAATCCCGAAAGTCTTCTTCCGTAAAAAGGCCCTCTTCAACAAGTTTATAAGCTTCCTCAACAGGCAACCGAATATCTGGAACATCCCAATGTCCGATATCTGAACTAAACAATGCATTCAAACGAACATTAAAATGGTTGAGTTTTGGGTTAAAAGCGACAGCATTCATACGATCATCTGCTTCACAACCAAAATAAAAATTAGGAACGAAAAGATCGCGAATATCTGTCTTTTTTTCTGCTTGACAAAGATTAAAGTCGTCCAGCCCACGTTTATCTTCCCAATGAAAAGAAAAAAGATTATCAGCATTTTCTCTTTTGGCGATTCGTTTAGCGGTTAAATATTCGTTTCCGTATTTTTCGAACATTTTAACCATGAGACCCATATCAAGTTTAGAGGGGTCCATTTTGTCCTTTAAATATTCTACATTGCGTTTTTCCCAAAATTCACAAAGATCGTTGTAAAGAGCACTTGCCCAAGCGACGCCTCCTTCAAGGAAACCAAAATTAAGTGTGGGGTAACGCCGTGTCACTCCTCCCATAAATAACGAACGGCAAAGATGTTCATTCCCTACACCGAAACTCCCGAGGCGATTGAATACAAAATTTTGAGGTGAGTTCCGACGCAAGGTTCCCTGTGCACCCCCATGACCCGTAATTGCAACGCCCAGTTCTACACAACGATGCCAAAAGCCTCCGTAATCCAATTCACTGTCTAAGGTAAAGGAATGCACCATCATAGTTTTATCTGCAAGTTCCGGTGCCTTTGCAACAACCTCAGGTACGGGGCCCCTCCATTCACCAGGAATGGAAACCGTCTTAAAACCGAGTTCTTCAACAGCAAAATTCAATTCGGCAACAGCCTCTTCGGGAGAATGCATAGGGATAACGGCTGAGGCGGTCATTCGATCGGAATAGGGACTAAACATATCCGCATACAGCATGTTCAAGGCCCGATGAAGCGTTTGACGTAATTCGGTATTCCGAATTTGTTGCGCACTTAATCCTTCACTCGTGTAAATAATTGCGAAGTCAATTCCCGCTTCAGCTAATCTCTCATAATACAAACCTGGCAACATTACAGTAGCCCGGTCAATTGTCATATCACCAGATGGAGAGGCCCAAAATCCATTACGATTTCCGGATTTGTTTCGTTGTTTTTGTTTATTTTCAAAGGCTCGTAAAACGTCCGGACCCGCAATTTTTTTTACAAAATCATGCAATGCAAAACGAGCTTCTATAACATGGGCGTCCGCATCAATTATAGGGTAATCAATCTGATTACGAATTTTTTGAATTCTTTTGGTTGGTTTACGAACACAATACATTTTTATTTCCACTTTTATTATACAAAAGTTAAAACACTTTATTTATAGACTGTGAATAATAATTTTCAAAAATTCTCAACTAAAGAAAAAACAAAAATTTCAGGTCTCTAAAATTTACTAATGAATGCCGGTCCAAAAGAATTTAATCATAACAAAGTCACAAAAAAAGCGGCGTGAAATTCACGCCGCCTATTTTATAGAAATTAAAATTTAAGCAACACGTGCCAGCTTTTTGGCAGGGCGCTTCCTCCCTGCTGATGCCCTCGGTTTGCCCCCTTTAGCAGTAGTTTTGCCGTCAGCAGCACCAACATACGGTGAGTACACTGGCTTATATGCCTTTTCATCGATAAATTGTTTAATACCCTCAGCATAAGCATCATGCCCACGCGCAGCATCTCGCTGTTTAATTTCAGCGCCCTTAGCATTTAAATAATCCGAAGCAGCTCGCCAAGACATATCCTGCGTAGCACGTATAGCGTGTTTAGTAGCCCGAAGGACGTTGGGATTCTTTTGTAGTAACTCGCGAGCGAGTTTCAAAGTTTCTCGTTTTAGATTTTTTTTCGGAACGGAGTAATTCACCATTCCCATTGACGCCGCTTCTTTTCCTGTGAACGTACGACCTGTGCAAGCATAAAACATGGCATCACGGGGACGGAAAGTATCAGACATCATTTTTGATACCATGCCCCCTGGAAGAATTCCCCAATTAACCTCTGACAAGCAAAAAATGGCGTCATTTGCTGCTATGGAGAAGTCTGCGCAAATACAGTGTGTAAAAGCTCCCCCTATACAAAATCCATTCACCATCGAAATTGTGGGTTTATTATACATCCACAACTTGTCGCTCCGC
>JAYZBC010000046.1:0-23404 GCA_036339375.1 Pseudomonadota bacterium
CTCTTCGGAAAGCTTTTTATACAGTTCTGTTGTTGTCACGGCGTTAAATTCAGAGGAATCGAAAGCTTTATCCATGTTTGTTAAATAATTTATGCTGAGGTGGGTCCATGGCTGGGGTTCTCCCTCTGAAATTTCAAGCAACCGTATGCCCTGCCAGTGTTCTGAATTAAGCAAAATTGGATGAAATTCTTCCGTATTCCAGCCGATGAATTCTTCAGAACTTTTATCCGGCACACTGTAAAAGACAGAATAAACGAAAGAAGAGCTGAGAACCTTTTCCGACCACTCCTGATTACAAGCTACTTCGATTTCATTGCAAACATACCGACTATAGTTTTCAACATTTGATAACATCCAAGCACTTTGGGCATTTGGTTGTGCACGAACTTTTTTATACGGGGCACTTTCCATAATTTCAGGGGAAGATATTTCATAAATGGCAAGATAAGTGGGTCGGTCAGGGTCACGGTAACGTTGCGCTCCGATAAATCCTGGAATTTCCGTTCTCACAGGAATGTGATGCGTGTCGTACCAATGGTTGAAATCGTCTTCCCAGTCTATATCAGGAGACATTTCTGTATATAAAATAGTAGCGCCCTTCAACGCCAAACTCCAATTTTTATTATATATTGAAGAAAAACAAAAATAACTTGGAGAGGAAATCATTTCTTTTGTAAAATTGCAACAATCAATCAAACTTATAAGGAACGTTGGTAAATTTTTTCGTTACAAGAAAATTATGTTACGTTGTTGAAAAATTTGGACACGGGATAAGGAATATGGATGGATCGTTGACCAAAGATCGCATCGAAGGGCTAATTGATGATCGGGTGGAACAGGGAAGTTTTCGCGTTGATCGGTCTATTTATACCGACACAGACATTTTCAATATCGAAATGGAAAGAATATTCGAAAACGGTTGGGTCTATCTTTGTCATGAAAGCCAGATCGCTGATTCAGGGTGCTATTACGCTACAGAAATTGGGAGGCAACCCGTCGTAGTTATCCGGCAAAAAGAAGGCGGCATAGCTGCATTTATAAATGTTTGTTCCCATCGAGGTGCAATATTGACCCCCAAAAAAATGGGTAAAGCTTTGACCCTTACCTGTCGTTTTCATGGTTGGGCATACAATAGCGAAGGTCGTTGCATACGTATCAAGAACCAAAAAGAGGGTTTTGGTGAGAAAAATTTTGAGCGCAGTCAATTTAACCTTAAACCTATAGCAAGAGTTGAAGTATACAAAGGGTTTGTTTTTGGAAGTTTGACCCAAAACGTTGAGCCGATCAAAAAGAATTTAGGCGCTGCAGCGATGTGGATTGACCTTATGGTTGAGCAATCCCCCCAAGGGTTGGAAGTTGTTCCAGGTAGTTCCACCTATGTCATCCGGGGCAATTGGAAAATGCAATTAGAAAACAGTGTTGATGGATACCACGTTTCTACTGTTCATCGCGTATTTGCTGCGACCGTTCGAAATCGGGAGGAACGTGACGGGTTAAAGGGATTAAATCAAACTGAAGGAGGAAGGTTAACTGGTTTGGTTCCGTCTGGTGCGTACGATCTTGGTAACGGTCATATGTCTATCTGGGCTCAACATACGACTCCCGAACGACGGCCTGTATACAAGAAGAAAGATTGGCTTCAGAAGAATCTCCCAAAGGAGCACATAAAATGGATTTTAGAACGTGGCCGAAATTTGGCTATTTTTCCAAACGTCATGCTCATGGATAATCCTTCAACTCAAATTCGGTTGATCCGCCCTATTTCAGCAGAGCGCGCAGAGGTGACAGTTTACTGTATTGCACCCGTTGGAGAAGATGCAGAGGCCCGTTCAGCAAGATTACGAAAATTCGAGGATTTTTATTTAACCGCGGGAATGGCTACTTCAGATGATATGGCGGCGCTAGAAGACACACAAGTTGGAAGCTGGGCCCAAAGTGCACCCTGGAATGAATTCGGAAGGGGTATGTCCACGATGACGGTAGGCGCTGATGAAGACGCAAAGGCCTTGGGTTTTTATCCGATTTCAAGCAGTGAAAATTGGGAAAACGAAACTCATTATTATGGCTTTTATCGTCGCTGGCGTGACATGATACTAGGTTCGGGTCAATAACGGATTCTAAAATGGAAATAGAGAATGACCTGAAATTGGAAGTATCTGAACTTATCTTTTGGGAAGCTACATTGCTGGACAGACGCCGTTGGGAAGAGTGGATAGAACTATATACAGAAGATGCTGTTTTCTGGGTCCCTTCATGGGTGGATGAGGAAAACACTACAGATGACCCTGAAACTCAGCTTAATCTGATGTATTTTCGAAGCCGTAGCGGGATAGAAGACCGAGTTTTCCGGATTGAATCCAGGGATTCTTATGCTTCACTACCTTTAGATAGGACCGTGCATCTCGTTGGCAATGTTTTAATTGATAAGGTCATAGGGAACGAAATTTATGTTTTTGCAAACTGCTTAGTGCACACGTTTGGAAAAAATGGAGCACAAACCCGGGCTAGCATGTATGACTACATCATTCGACAAGGGGATAATGGGCTAAAAATAGCACATAAAAAAATAACGTTTGTAGATGACAAATTAGAAGGTCCAGTGGATGTTTACCATTTGTAGGGATTAAAAAATGTTAGCTGTATGCAAAGTGCAACCGGGTGAGGGTGGGATTGAAGTTTGCGAACGTGAGTCTCGTGATCCTACGTCGGGAGAAATTCTCGTAAAGGTTGTGGCTGCCGGGATCTGCGGCACTGACATGCAAATTTACTATTGGGCGCCAAGGATGGCCCGCCGAATGAAACTTCCCTGCGTCCTTGGGCATGAAATTTGTGGTACAGTTGAAAAACTCGGTGAAGGCGTAAGACATATTGCTGTGGGGGACTACGTAAGTCTCGAGAGTCATGTCTATTGTGGTTTCTGCCGAACCTGCCGTTTGGGTAAAGCACACCTTTGTGAAAACACCCAGTACCCGGGAATTAATTTTGATGGTGGCTTTGCCGAGTATGTTACAGTTCCCTCGCAAATTGCCTGGAAGGTATCTGAAAAATTACCAAAGGAAGTGGCGGTGATGATGGAGCCTTTTGGAATTTCAGTGCACGCTACAATGGCCGGTTCTGGTGTTTCGGGGAAAAGTGTTTTGGTAAATGGGTGTGGACCCATTGGGTTAATGAATGTAGCAACCGCCAGGGCACTTGGGGCAACAAAAGTCATTGCTTGTGATATCAATCCATTGCGATTAAAGACAGCGCAAACTATGGGTGCTAGCCGCGCAGTTAATCCGTTAGAGGAAGACTTGAATAGCATTGTCAAAAGTTTGACAGATAACACAGGTGTTGATGTGGCTATAGAGTATTCGGGTTCTGAGGAGGGTTTTAATTCTTGTTTTCTTGCGTTGGCGAAGGGGGGTGATTTTCGACTTGTTGGAGCACCACCCCAATCTATACCCGTGGATTTTACACAATGGCTTACGAAATGTCCGTCTATGCAAAATATCCACGGGCGTTTGATTTGGGAAACGTGGCAATATTCTTCGGAGCTCCTATTAACAGGGGCGGTTGATCTGAGTCCTATTCACAGTCATTCCCTGGACATTAAAGATGGGCCGCTTGGTTTTGAACTGATTAAAGAAGGAAAAGCAATTAAGCCCTTAATTGTACCATAAAGGAAATCGTAGTACGCAAGTTTTATGAATAAACACCACGTCACCTTATTATTTGAAGATGGACGGAGCGAACAGATACTCGCTGACGAAAAAGATACCATCTATCTCGCTTGTTTGAGAAATAAAATTAGAATTCTGACAGATTGTTTGGAAGGGGCGTGTGCTACCTGCAAGGGAGTGTGTGTGGAGGGAGAATATCAACTTGATGATTATTCAGAAGAAGCCCTCTCTGAAGAGGAGGCTGTGCAGCGAGAGGTTTTAACCTGCCAGATGCATGCTCATTCTGACTGTATCATTGAATTTCCATATGAATCACGTTTGGCGGTTAAAACGGAACCAGCCAAATGGGTTTGCAGTGTGATAGCTTGCGAAAACGTGTCCTCAGCAGTCGTTCGATTGGATTTGAAACCCTTAGGGGGGCAAAATGAACCACCCGCATTTCTACCTGGCCAATATGTTCATTTATCGGTGCCGGGTACAGGGGAAAGCCGTTCTTATTCTTTTGCGAATAACCCCCAAGAGACCCAAAAATTTTCCTTTTACATAAAGGTACTTCAACAAGGTTTGATGAGTGAATATGTCCGTAATGCCGCTAAAGTTGGTGACGAGATAGTGATGACAGGCCCCTTTGGAAGATTTTATCTCCGTAATCCCCAAAAACCAATCTTGATGGTAGCCGGCGGTACTGGTTTAGCCCCCATGTTGTCAATGTTTAATCACATGGTTGAAACCAATGCTATGTCAAATCCTGTACACTTACTATACGGGTCAAATGCTCCTGATGAATTTTTCTGCCTTAATGACCTGGAAGCTTATAAAGAAAAAGGGATTAAATTGACGACCGAATTTTCGGTTTTAGAGGCAGATAATAAATGGAATGGATCAATGGGTCACATTACCGATTTATTGCGAGATGAATTAATATCTAAAAATATGGATACTTACCTTTGCGGTCCGCCTCCTATGATTGAAGCAGCGCAAAGGTGGTTAGGAGAACATGGTGTCCCTGAGAAACAAATTTACGCCGAAAAGTTTTTGCCAAGTTAGAGAATTACAGAATTGGTAAAAGCAATTGTCATTCGTGGTGGCACAGTTATCGATGGGTCACGGGCAGAACCATTCCGGGCCGATGTTGGAATTTTGGATGGAAAAATTGTTGAAATTAGTAACGATATTTCAACCGGGCAAGCTAAAACTATCGATGCAAAGGGTAAAATAGTTGCACCGGGTTTTATTGATATAAAAACCCACTCCGATTGGACGCTACCCTTAATGCCGCAAGCGAAAAGTAAAATTTATCAGGGAGTAACGACGGAAGTCATCGGACATTGTGGATACTCTTGTGCTCCGGTTCTACCAAATAAAGTAGACGAATTGTCTGAATATTTGAGCCCAAGTGCTCCTTGGTTGACTTTTTATGAAACAACCTTTTCTGACTACTTAAACAATTATCCGCCCCTTTCTGTAAATACAATTCATCTTGTTGGACACAATACTCTAAGGCTTATGACAATGGGACTGGAGGACCGGTCACCGACATCAGAAGAACTCCGGATTATGCTAAGCTTGTTAAACGAGGCACTTTTAGCAGGGGTGCTTGGTATGTCCTCAGGTTTATTTACGGCTCCTGGTTCTTTTTCGAAAACGGAGGAATTAGTTGCGCTGGGAAGTCTTTTGAAAGAGCAGGGTGGGCGATATTTCACGCACTTACGTGATGAAGGAAATTCAGTTTTTGATTCAGTTTTTGAAACAATGGAGTTTGCAGAACAGGTAGGCATTCACGTTCAAATTGTTCACATGAAACTCTCTGGTTTGGATAATTGGGGTGGAGCCGAAAAGGCATTAAAAATTTTAGCTGACGCGCGATCTAATGGTGTTCAAATAGATTGTGATTTTTATCCCTATACTGCGGCCAGTAACCCTCTTAAAAATTTATTTCCCACATGGCTCCAGGAGGGCGGCATTGAAACTATGTTGGGTCGACTGGCGCACGAGCCAAGTCGTCTACAATTGCGTGCGGAAGTTGACAAGGAAGGACTTAACAATTTTGGTCGAATTCCGTCATGGGATTCTGTACGAATATCTATTTCACCGGATCAACCTCAATATGCCGGTCGTACGATCGCAGAAATAGCAAAAGAAAGGGAAAACGATCCCTTTGATATGGCATTGGATTACATAATTGAAGATCGTGGACAGACCCGTGTTTTAGTAGAAAGCATTTCAGAAACTGATGTTAAAAGGTTTGTAGTTTCGACTGACGTCATGGTTGGTTCAGATGGAAATTCTGTCGCTCCAGAAGGGATAACCGGGCAGGGTCGGCCACATCCTCGGTTTTATGGTACTTTTGCTAAGGTATTAGGACAATATGCCCGTGATCAGGCTTTATTACCGTTACAAGACGCTGTTTATAAAATGACAGGGGCCTCGGCCAAAGCATTAGGGTTAAAAAAGCGCGGATTGCTTAGAACTGGTTTTAAAGCGGATATTACCGTTTTTGACCCATATTTGATCAAGGAAATGGCCAGCTATGAGAATCCACATCATTTTTCCACCGGAATTGATACAGTGATTGTTAATGGTCACGTAACATTGGAGGGTGGAGTCCATACAGGGGTTTTAGGCGGCAAGATTTTACGTCGTCAACAAGATTTTATTTAAATAAACAACCACCATAGAATTTAACAAAAATACCTGGTTGACTAATGGATTGGATTGGCTATTTTTAATAGTACTATTTTGGTCCTAAATCTATGTACTAAATCAGTCCTTTTTTTAAAAAATGGATGTAACCCTTTGATAAAATTAAGTCGACTCGCAGATTATTCAATTGTTTTGATGTCCCAGTTAGCAGGTCATCCGTCATCTTTGATGCAAGCACCGGATTTAGCATTAGCAACAGGCTTGCCTATCCCAACGGTTTCCAAGACCCTAAAACTACTAGCTCAAGCACAGTTGGTTGAGTCCCAAAGGGGTGTCAAGGGAGGATATGCTTTGGTCAGGGAAGCTATAAATATACCAGTAACAGAGATTATTGCAGCTGTTGATGGTCCAATAGCTCTTACTGAGTGTGTAGTTGATGAAGTTGGTGTTTGTGAAATTGAGGCACTTTGTCCAACCCGCACAAATTGGAAAAAGATTAATGATGCAGTGGTTGGTGCGTTAAAAAACGTGTCCCTCGCGGATATGACACCGCAAAAAGCGGCTTTTGTTCCTCATCGACCCTTTGAGCCGAATCATCATTCAACGACAGCCGAGTAAAAGAAAATGGCGGAAATAGTGGAGCAGACAGCGGAACAAATAGTTGAAAGTAACGAATACAAGTACGGGTTCGTTACAGATATTGAATCAGAGTTTGCCCCCAAGGGGCTAAATGAGGAAATTATTCGGTTTATTTCAGCCAAGAAAGAGGAACCGGACTGGTTGCTTGCTTGGAGATTAGAGGCTTTTCGACTTTGGCAAGAAATGGAAGAGCCTAACTGGGCCATGGTGGACTATCCCTCGATCGATTACCAAGACGCCTATTATTTTGCGGCTCCTAAAGATGATGCCAATGGGCCCAAGAGTCTCGACGAGGTTGATCCAAAATTGCTTGAAACCTATGAAAAACTGGGAATCCCCTTACACGAAAGAGCTGCTTTAGCAGGCGTTGCAGTTGACGCCGTTTTTGATAGCGTTTCAGTGGCTACTACATTTAAAGCAAAACTAGAAGAAGCAGGTGTAATTTTTTGTTCGATTAGCGAGGCAGTTCACCAACATCCGGAATTAATTAAGAAATACCTTGGTTCTGTCGTACCACAGTCCGATAATTTTTACGCTACATTGAATTCTGCGGTCTACAGTGACGGCACCTTTGTCTACGTTCCGAAAGGCGTCCGATGCCCGATGGAGCTTTCAACGTATTTTAGGATTAACGCAGCTAAAACTGGGCAATTTGAGCGAACCCTGATAATTGCTGATGAAAGTTCTTATGTTAGCTATCTCGAGGGATGTACCGCACCGATGCGAGATGAAAATCAACTTCATGCTGCAGTCGTTGAACTCGTTGCGCACGATAACGCAGAGATAAAGTATTCTACTGTCCAAAATTGGTACCCCGGAGACGAAAATGGTGTTGGCGGAATTTATAATTTTGTAACTAAACGCGGTGTCTGCAAAGGTAAAAATTCTAAAATTTCGTGGACCCAAGTCGAAACAGGGTCAGCGATTACTTGGAAATACCCGAGTTGTATTTTGGAAGGCGACAATTCGGTAGGGGAATTTTATTCTGTTGCGCTGACGAACAATTGCCAACAGGCCGATACGGGTACGAAAATGATTCATATAGGTCGGGACACTTCAAGCACAATTATTTCTAAGGGAATTTCAGCGGGGCGCGGCCAAAATACTTATCGTGGTTTGGTAAAAGTTTTGTCTTCGGCTGAGGGTACACGCAATTACACACAATGTGATTCTTTGCTAATTGGTGACGAGTGTGGGGCACATACCGTGCCATATATAGAAGTCTCTGAGCCCTCTGCTCAGGTAGAGCACGAGGCGACCACATCGAAAATAAGTGAAGATCAATTATTTTATTGTATGCAAAGAGGCCTTACGGCTGAAGAGGCTGTTGGGTTAATTGTTAATGGATACTGCAAAAGGGTGTTGCAGGAGCTCCCGATGGAATTTGCGGTTGAAGCACAAAAATTGCTTGAGGTTAGTCTTGAAGGCAGTGTTGGGTAATTAGGAGCTTATTGTATGCTTTCAATAGAAAATTTGCATGTTGAAGTTGATAACAAGGAAATTCTAAGGGGTATTAACTTAGAAATTGATGCGGGTGAAGTTCATGCAATCATGGGACCAAATGGGTCAGGAAAATCCACACTATCCTACGTCCTGTCAGGCCGAAATGGTTACGAAGTAACAAAAGGAAATATTGTTTTTAAAGGGAAGAATTTACTTGAATTGGAAGTTGAAGAGCGGGCCATTTTAGGAATTTTTTTAGCCCTTCAATATCCAGTAGAAATACCCGGTATATCGACTATGAGTTTTCTGCGAACAGCCTTGAATACAATTCGTCGTGGTCGTGGTGAAGAAGCTATTTCAGCAGTTGATTTTTTAAAACTGGCGCGGTCGAAAGCCAAGGATTTAAAAATGGACGAAAATTTGCTGCAACGACCAGTAAATGTTGGGTTTTCAGGTGGCGAAAAAAAGAGAAATGAAGTCCTTCAAATGTCCTTGATAGAGCCAAGTTTCGCGGTTTTGGATGAGACAGATTCAGGCCTTGATATTGATGCATTAAAAATTGTTGCAGATGGTATAAATTCTCTTCGTTCTCCCGACCGCTCAACACTTATAATTACGCATTATCAGCGTCTGTTAAACTACATAATACCCGACAGGGTGCACGTTTTGGCTTCGGGGAAAATTGCTGCGTCTGGCGGGAAAGAGCTGGCCCTTGAGCTAGAGGAAAAGGGTTATAGTATTTTAGGTCTGTCAGATGAAATCCAGGCAGCCTAATCAAAGGTGCAATTAGATTAATGACTCTCACCGAACCGATTTTTCAGAACTATTGTCAGAATATCCCGGATAAACTAAACGAATTGCCGGGTTCTTCGCATCCCTGGGTAAAAGCCTTCCGGAAGCAAAGTGTTGACAAATTGCAAAAAGTTGGCTTACCCACAAAGCAAAATGAAAAATGGAAATACACTGATTTACGGGCTTTGTTCCGTTCAGATTTTTCTGGTCAAGATCATAGTTTAGATGTTTCCGAGGATGCAGTTTCACCATTTCGTTTAGAGGGGGCAATCGGAATTGCTGTATTTATTAATGGCCATTTTTCTTCTTCTTTTTCATCCCTGTCCAATTTACCTAAAGGGTTAAAAATTAAATCCTTGGGTAGAATGTTAGAAAAAGGGGACCCTTTGTTAGAAAAACAGTGTAGAGAAATAACGGAAGAAGAAGGGATAGGCTTGACAGCTCTGAATTCTGCAATGATGCAAGATGGTGCATTCATTTCGATTGACGATGGTATTTCCATTGATAAACCGATTCAAATTATGTTTGTGACAACCGATGGGTCTGCAAAAGAAAACCACTTGCGCAATTCAATTGTTGCCGGAAATAATTCAAGTGCAACAATTGTTGAGAGTTATATTGGAACAGGGAAAACAAATGGGTTCACTAACGTTATCAATCAGATTTCAATTGGTGACAACACAAATTTGAAAACGGTTAAATTTCAAATTGAATCTTCCTCCGCATTCCATATCGCTCTGTCTGACGTTCAAATTTTACAAGATTCTCAATTTGACAGCTTTGTGTTTTCCTTAGGTGCGCGCATTGCAAGGAATGAAATTAAGGTGCAAATGGATGGGGAAGGCAGTGGTTGTCGTTTAAATGGGTTGGCGTTAGCCAGAAACCGCCAGCATAGTGATAATATGACGGACATTAAACATTTAAAAGGTCTATGCCAGAGCGAACAACTTTACAAATCAGTATTGGACAATAATGCTAGGAGCGTTTTTCAGGGGCGAATTTTTGTTGCAGAAGACTCGCAGAAAACAAATGCTCGCCAAATGAACAAAAATCTTCTGCTTTCTAAGGGAGCGGAAGCGGATAGCAAACCTGAATTAATTATTCATGCTGATGATGTTAAGTGTGGCCACGGCGCTACGGTGGGTGATCTTGACGACAATGTTTTGTTTTATATGAGAAGTCGTGGCATTCCAGAAACTGAAGCAAGAAATTTGCTAATTGAAGCCTTTGCGAAAGAAATCTTTGAGACGGTTTCAGATGAAGGAATACGCAACCAAATTGATGTAGCACTAGCTAGCTGGCTTTCAAATTTGAGGGTGGAGAAGAAAGTAGCATGACCGTAATAAGTAAGCTTAAGCCAAAGGCCACTGCATTCGGTACTTTTGATGTGGATAGTGTTAGGGCAGATTTTCCGATTTTGTCTGAAAAGGTTTATGAGAAACCGCTTGTTTATTTGGATAGCGCCGCGAGTGCTCAAAAGCCAAGAAGTGTCATAGATAAAATTAGTAGAACTTACGAAACAGAATATGCCAACGTTCATCGTGGTGTACATAATTTAAGCCAGCGTGCAACCGATGCCATGGAAGCTGCGCGAGAGACTGTAAGGGCATTTATTAATGCAAAAGAAGTACAAGAAATAATCTTTGTAAGGGGGGCGACAGAAGGGATTAATTTAGTTGCTTTTAGTTGGGGTCAAAAAAATTTGTCCAAAGGGGATGAGATCGTTCTTTCAGAAATGGAACACCATTCCAATATTGTACCCTGGCAATTGGTTGCTGAACAAACTGGTTCAGTAATCAAGGTCATTCCAATTGAAGATGATGGAACAATTGACATGAATGCATTTGTCGATCTCATCTCCGATAAAACTCGTATTGTAGCTGTCACCCATGTTTCAAATTCTTTGGGGACTTTGGCACCAATAGAAAAAATAATTAAAATTGCACATAAGAAAAATATTCCTGTTTTAATCGATGGTTGCCAAGCCGCTCCTCATCTTGCGTTGAATATGCAGTCAATTGATGCTGACTTTTACGTTTTTTCAGGGCATAAAATATACGGGCCAAGCGGTATAGGCGTATTGTACGGAAAAAAGGAGTTGTTAAACGCTATGCCCCCTTATCAGGGAGGGGGGGAGATGATTGACACTGTCACTTTTCAAAAGACAACTTATGCTGAATTACCGTTTAAATTTGAGGCAGGAACCCCGAATATTTCAGGCGCAATAGGTATGGGGGCGGCAGTAGAATACATCAATAATCTAGGTATCGAAAATATTGGAATTCATGAGCAAAAGCTGCTCGAATATGCAACCAAGGAATTGAGTAAAATTGAAGGTATTAAGTTTTTTGGGACGGCGCCTGATAAAGCGTCAATTTTGTCTTTCCTTCTTGGAGATATACATCCACATGATATCGGTACAATTTTGGATAGGGAGGGGATAGCCGTTCGTACAGGACACCATTGTGCACAAACAGTAATGGATCGTTTTAATATTGCGGCGACTGTAAGGGCTTCTATTGGGATGTATAACACAAGGGAAGATATTGACGTTCTAGTATCGGGTTTAAGTAGAGTGAAAGAAATGTTTGTAAGATGAGCGACAATCTTTCAGACCTTTATCAAGAAGTAATTCTCGATCATAGCCGGAATCCAAGAAATTACGGTATAAACGATAATTACAGTAGAACGGCGAGAGGGAATAATCCCTTGTGTGGAGATAGAGTGAGTATTTTTTTAAATATAAAAGATGGTAATATCACTGATGTTAGTTTTGACGCGCGGGGTTGTGCCATTTCTCTCGCTTCTGCGTCAATGATGACGGAAATGATAAAAGGAAAACCAACAGATGAGGCACGATCACTATGTTCTCGATTTCATTCCGTCATTACGGATGAAAAGGGAATGTCTTTTAGTGCTGATATGGAAGAATTATCTGCGCTTTCCGGCGTTCGAAACTTTCCGACTAGGATAAAATGTGCGACCCTTGCTTGGTATGCGATGACAGCGGCGCTCGACGGGGACAACGACGAAGTTAAAACAGAATAGGTTAAAGGGTATGTTTTTGAAAAATTTTTTTAGGGGTTCTCAGTCGGTAGAAAAAGCGGCAGAAATGCAAGCTGATGAACATGAATCAGAATTTTCTGAAAATTCAAATTTATTAGAGCAAGAGAATTTAGTTTCTGATTCACCGAGTTTAGTGGAAAATCCTGAGCCATCTAACCTAATAAATAGTAAAACTCCTTTGTCGATAGAGGAAGCACAACTTGAGGGGCGGGTAATTGAAGCAATTTCGACAATTTTTGATCCGGAAATACCGGTAAATATTTACGAACTAGGCCTAATATACAATATTGGATTGAGTAAACCTGGTAATATTCGGGTTGAAATGACCTTAACTTCTCCATCTTGCCCGGTTGCTGGGACACTTCCAGGTGATGTTCAACGTGTTGTCGAAAGCGTGGATGGGGCCGCTAACGTAGAAGTAGATTTGGTTTGGGATCCTCCCTGGACCCCGGAAAAAATGACTGAAGCAGCTAAACTTGAGTTAGGTTTTATGTGAGGTATAAGTAAAATGAGTCTAACTAGTGATACAAAACAGAAACCACCTTTGTTGAAAGTAACAGACGCGGCCGTTGCTCAGCTAAAAAAATTAATTGCACACCATAAGCCAAATGCAGCGGGAATACGTGTTGGGGTGAATGAAGGAGGTTGCAATGGTATGACTTACGCAATGGATTTTGTGGACGAAAGGGGACCTACGGATGAAGAAATGGACCTGGGTGGAGTAAAATTATTAATTGACCCAATGTCGGTAATGTATCTCATCGGTACGGAAATGGATTTTGTTCAAGAAAAACTTGGCGCAAATTTTGTATTTAGCAATCCCAACGAATCCGGAAGATGCGGTTGCGGTGAATCTTTTAGCGTTTAAAGTTTGCAAATAATTACCTAACTTTCATGGAAAATGTTTATGCAATAGACGGCATCACACCTGTAGTGGAACCCTCTGCCTTTGTGCATCCAACCGCAGTGGTAATTGGTGACGTTGTTATCGGTAAAAATTGCTATGTTGGCCCAAATGTTTCACTGAGAGGGGATTTAGGTCAAATCTTTATGAAAAACGGGAGCAATATGCAAGATGGTTGCATTGCTCACACTTTTGCCGGTGGCCAAACAGTTTTGGAAGAATTTGCAAATGTGGGCCATGGCGCTGTTCTCCATGGGTGTCATTTAGGAAAAGGCGTTTTGATAGGTATGAATGCTGTGATCATGGACGATGCTGAAATCGGCGATTTTGCCTTTGTTGCAGCCCTAGCATTTGTAAAAGCAAAATTCATCGTGCCGCCCAAAACAATTGTTGCAGGTATTCCGGCAAAAATTATCGCTAAAGTAAACGAGGAAGAACTAGCGTGGAAAGCGGAAGGGGATGAGGATTATCAACAAATTATAAAAAGGTCCCACGCTACACTAAAACGAGTTAAACCCCTTTCTGATAGTGAAAAAATTAGACACCCCAGAATTAAAATTAAGGGGATACCTCCTCTCCATAGGATAAAAACTTAAGCCAGTTCACCGTCAGTATTTTTATGTAAAAGCTTTAAAGCCGATGAGAGTAAATGTATCTTTAATTCCTGGAAGTTTTTGAAGTTTTTCTGTTACAAAGTGCCCAATATCTGTTTCATCGCTCAAAAAACATTTGATCAACAAATCATGCTGACCAGAAATTGAATGTACTTCAGATACCTGTTCTACATTTAAGATTGCCTTATCAGCTACTTCATACGCTTCGCCAAGTTCACATTTTGTAAAAACAAAAATGGTTTGCATTTTTTCACCTTAATCATCTTTGTTGTTGGAGGAACGTAACATAAACGCTGGGATATGGGTTCCCATTCCTAATGTTTTTTCTTCAAATTGATCTAAGTCAATAAATTTATTTGATTGTTTGGACTTTTGAGGTGTCTTTTGACCTTTTAGTTTTTTAAAGCAATTCTGGTGTTTTGTTTCTGCATTGTGGTTCTGGTCTTTATCATTCAAAGAATTTTCATTTGGAAAACTCATTACCTTAATTTCTTCCCCGATATAATTTTGAACCGCCTGAACCAATTTCCTATCTTTGTTTGTCGATATAGTAAGAGCCAGACCTTTGCGTCCAGCACGGCCCGTTCGTCCAATACGGTGAACATAATCTTGAGCCTGTGTCGGTACATCAAAATTAAATACGTGGGAGACCTTTGGAAGATCGAGGCCACGTGCAGCTACGTCACTGGCAACCAAAATTTGAATTTTACCTGATTTAAATTGATTAAGGATGGAATACCTTTCCGGTTGAGACATATCGCCATGTAACGCATCAGATTTAAAACCATGTTTTGTAAGTGATTTGTTTAAAATTTCAACATCTCGTTTTCGATTACAAAAAACTAAGGCGTTTTCAACTTTTTGTTCTATAATTAGCCTTCGTAAAATATCCCGCTTGTCCCAATCTTCTTCTTTAGTCCTTATTAAAAATTGTTGTACTGTTTCCGCTGCCGTCATGTTAGGCGTTACTGTAATTTTTTTGGGACTGTTTAAAAATTTAGAAGCAATACTCTGGATTTCAGGTGGTATGGTTGCGGAAAAAAAAAGGGTTTGCCGATTTGATGGTAATTTGGAAACAATTTGTTCCACATCCGGCATGAAACCGAGATCCAACATCCTGTCTGCCTCATCAATAACAAGAATTTTGATGTCGTTAAGTAAAATATGTCCCCTTTCAAGATGATCAATCAATCGACCGGGTGTAGCTATTAAAACATCAACTCCAAGGTCAAGTTTTCTACTTTGATTTTCAAGGGAAACCCCACCAATTAACAACGCCATAGTTAATTTAGAAAATTTCCCATAGGTTTCAAACATTTCTGAAATTTGTGTGGCGAGTTCACGTGTTGGCGTTAAAATCAGAGATCTTGCCATGCGTGCACGAGAACGTCCGGTTGCTAGAATTTCAATCATTGGTAAAGTAAAGGAAGCGGTTTTTCCTGTGCCCGTTTGTGCACAACCTAAAACGTCGTGACCTATTAAAATTTGTGGGATCGCTTGTGTTTGTACGGGCGTTGGGGACTTATACCCTACTTTTTTTAGGGCTTGTAAGAGCTCCGGTCCAAGCCCAAGTTGTTCAAAATTCATACGTTTGTTTTTAATTTTTACCAAAAATGAATTAAATTTTTTCTAATTATCTGATAGACGTTCAAATGCCGTGACTACTAAACTATAAAACTGTAATTTAAAACCATTTTCGTTAAAAGAAGTATTTGTTGGCTATGCCCAAACGTTTAACAAAAACACAGGTAAAAAAATATAATGCAGAGGGTTTTCTCTCTCCAATTAGGGTCATGGAAGAAGAAGAAGCTTATGCGCTTCGTCGGGAAATTGAAAAATTTGAGAAATCCCAAGGCAGGCCAATCAACGGAACACAAAAAACAAAAGTCTTTTTGCGTTTTCCTTGGGCTTATAATTTAGTTATTCGTAATGAAGTTTTGGATGTCATTGAAGATCTTATTGGGCCAAACATACTTTGTTATCAGCATGGAACCTGGTTTAAGGAACCAGAATCAAAATCTTACGTTAGTTGGCACCAAGACGCTAATTATTATGGTATGGATCCTTGGGAACTTTTGAGCGCATGGGTTGCATTAACACCGGTTAATTCTAAATCGGGTTGTATTCAAGTAATTCCCGGGTCGCATAAAGGGGGAGTTTTTCCTGTTGAATATACAGAGGTGGATCCCACTAATCTTTTGGCGAGTGGACAAAGAACGCTTTATGATTTTGATGAGGCAAAAGCAATTAGTATGCATTTGCAACCCGGAGAAATGTCTGTTCACCATGTTTGCCTTGTGCACAACTCAAAACCTAATTTAAGTAGCGATAGACGTATGGGTTTGTCTGCAGGGTATTTACCAACCCACATTAGACAAACAACTAAATTAAAGGCAACCGCAATGTTGGTTCGGGGACAGGACCGTTATGGGTATTATTTACCAAACGAAAAACCACCGATTGCTCATGACGATCCCAAAACAATCCAAAGACAAGAAAAAGCAGTAGAACTCTATCGCGCAAAATCAATGGAATGTGGTAATCAGACGGCTTGGCGTTTGGGATAAATTTTCAAATGCCAAAATTTTTAACACAAAAGCAAGTTAAAGATTTTCATCGGGAAGGCTTTATTTCCTCTGTTCGGGTAATGTCTAAAAAAGAGGCTTCTGAAATTTTAGAGAAATTAGAAGCTTTTGAGGCTAGCCAAGGCAAGCCGGTCAGTGGAATACAAAGAACGAAAGCCTGCCTTTTGTTTCCTTGGATTTATGACCTGGTTACAAGAAAAACTGTTCTTGACGTTATTGAAGACCTCATTGGGCCAAATATATTGCTTTACCAGAATGGTGCATGGCTTAAAGAAGCTGATGGTAAAGGCTTTGTGAGTTGGCATCAGGACAGTACATATTTTGGAATGGACCCTTGGGAGTTGGTAACTGCTTGGGTTGCTCTTTCGCCTGCAGGGACAAGAGAAGGTTGTATGGAAGTGGTACCAAGGTCTCAAACTTTAGGTATGTTACCGTATGATTTTTCAGCGGTTAGTCCCTTTAACATGCTGGCAAGCGGACAAAGGGTTAATTACGAAATTGACGAATCAAAAGTAATTCCAATGGCACTTAGGCCGGGAGAAATGTCTTTACACCATGTGAATACTTTGCATCGCTCAAAGCCGAATTATGGAGAAAAACGGAGAGTTGGGTTTAGTCTTGCTTGTTGCGCGCCGAGGGTTAAACAAACAACAAAGGCAAAATCCAGTGCAACGCTGCTACGTGGTGAAGACACTCATGGAAACTTTATCCTCAATGAAAAACCGCCAGTTGCTCCAGATGATAAGTCTACCATTGCTGCTCATGCGCGCGCGGTTAAACTTTACCGCGCAAAATCAATAGAATGTGGAAATGAGACATCATGGCGTTTAGGATAAATTTAGCGGAGCCCAAATTACTGACAAAAAGTTAAGTTTAACATCTGCAACAAGAAAGCTTTGTTTTTCTTATTCCCGTCATGTCCGAAAAAGGCTTCCAAAATTATTTAGAAGTTCGCATGTGATAGACATTTTTTAAACGTCCATGGCACGAACTTCTGATGCATTTTCTTGAATAAAAGCGAGACGCTGTTCCGGTTTTCTACCCATTAAATTTTGAACAAACGTTTTGGTTTCCATTACTTTTGTAGAGTTTGCACCAGGTAATACATTCGGCAGAATTACCTTCAAAAGCTGGCGTTTTTGAGGGTCCATTGTAGTGTCCTTCAATTGATTCGCTGGCATTTCGCCAAGTCCTTTAAACCGGTTTATTTCAACTTTTCTTGAATCTTTGAAGTGTTCTTTAAGCAAAACATCTCGTTGGTTATCATCCATCGCATACATAACTTCTGAGCCCGAACTAATTTTATAAAGCGGCGGCAAGGCTATGTATAGATTGCCATTTTCAATTAGTTTTGACATTTCTAAATAAAAAAAGGTCATTAGCAATGACGCAATGTGAGCGCCATCGACGTCAGCATCCGTCATGATTATAACTCGCTCATATCGCAGTTTGTCTTGGTCATAATTTATCCCTCTGCCACAACCTAAAGCCTGTATAATATCGTTTAATTCTTGGTTGGAATAAAGTTTGTCTGCAGTTGCACTTGCAACATTTAAAATTTTTCCGCGGAGAGGGAGAATAGCTTGAGTTTCTCGATTTCGGGCAGACTTGGCTGATCCACCTGCAGAATCTCCTTCAACTAAAAAAATTTCTGTTCCTTCCGAAGAACCATTTGAGCAATCCGCCAATTTTCCCGGTAACCGAAGTTTCCGTGTTGCAGTTTTTCTTGCCGTTTCCCGTGTTTGTTTTCTCCTTAAACGGTCTTCAGCAACCGCTGAAAAATGTTCAAGCAATTTATTTGCAGCGCTAGGATTCCCTGAAAGGAAGTGATCAAAGTGATCTTTGACAGAGTTTTCAATACTCCGCGCAACTCTTGGGTTGGTTAGTTTATTTTTTGTTTGTCCCTGGAATTCTGGGTCGGGAATAAAAACAGAAATTATACCCCATGTGCTTCCCAAAATATCATCGGCAGTTATTATAGCTCCTTGCTTGTTACCTACCAATTCAGCATAAGTTTTGAGACCTTTACTTAGTGCAGAACGTAATCCCGTTTCATGAGTGCCGCCTTCCGGGGTTATGACAGTGTTGCAGTATGAAACTAGAGAACTTTCATCTTTTTCTGGCCAGGCTAATGCCCATTCTACTCTTCCATTGTTGCCGTTAAGGTTGGTTTCCCCTGTAAAAGAGCTATCTATTATTTTGCTTTTTCCGTTAAGGCTATTTGATAAGAAATCTCGAAGCCCGCCTGGAAAATGTAACTTCTCCTCTTGGGGTGTGTTTTTAAGTTTAGAAATCAAACTGGGGTCGCATTGCCACCTAATTTCAACTCCCTTGAATAAAAATGCTTTTGACCGGGCCATTCGATATAATTGGTCAGGATGAAAACAAGATTTTGTACCAAAAATTTCTGGGTCTGGATGGAATTTTATTTTTGTTCCCCGGCGTCTTACTGGGCCCTTATTTTTTAGTTTTCCGATTGCTTTACCCTTGGCAAATTCTTGTACGTATAATGTTTTATCCCTGGCTATTTCTACTAATAAATAATCTGAAAGGGCATTAACAACAGAAAGTCCAACACCATGCAGTCCACCCGAAGTGTTATAAATCTTATTGGTAAACTTTCCACCTGAATGCAACATAGTCATGACAACCTCTAGGGCCGTTTTGTCTTTGAATTTTGGGTGAGGTTCTATTGGTATACCCCTCCCGTTGTCCTGAACCGTTACTGCTCCATCTGCTTCAACTTTTAGTTCTATCCGATTTGCTTGTCCTTCAACAGCCTCATCCATTGCGTTATCTAGTAGTTCTGCTACTAAATGATGCATGGCGTTTTCATCAGACCCGCCAATATACATGGCAGGGCGCCGACGGACAGGCTCTAAGCCTTCAAGTACCTCAATATCTTGGGCAGAGTAATTTAAGATCAAATTTTTCGGGGTACTCATAAACTAAACTCATCAATCAGGTATTTAAAAACACAGAAACCTATATACAGTATATACTTCACATTCTATAACAAAATACAGAAAAATGTTATCCGATAGTCGAAACTTTGAGTTTTTTGTGGTTTTTATAAAAAATTTAAATCGATTTATAGCCGTTGGACATAATTAACAGCTATAAACCGATTTCAAAAAGTCACTTTTGTTTTATCATATGTTTAATTTTTAGCAGTGAATTTACTTTAGGTAAATTCCCGGGATTAAACCAACCCAGCATTTTTTAGTTATTCGTCTAAGAACTATAGTACATCGAGAACTCGATGGGATGTGGGGCTTGTTCAAAGGTTAAAATTTCTTCTTCTTTTAGAGCAAGATATCCATCGATCATATCATCGGTCATCACGTCCCCTTTCTTCAAGAATTCTCTGTCATCATCCAAACTTTCCATCGCTTGCCGCAACGAACTACAAATGGTTGGGACATCTTCTAATTCTTCTGGAGGGAGGTCATAAAGGTCTTTATCCATTGGATCACCTGGATGAGTTTTGTTCTGAATACCATCAAAACCTGCCATTAACATTGCTGTAAATGCAAGATAAGGATTTGCTGTGGCATCTGGAAATCTAACCTCTACTCTTTTACCATTAGGGCTGCTTGTGTATGGGATCCTACAAGACGCAGAACGATTGCGGGCGGAATAGGTAAGCAACACGGGAGCTTCAAAGCCAGGTATTAGACGTTTGTAGCTGTTAGTCGTAGGGTTGGTAAAACAATTTATCGCCCGTGCATGTTTTATAATCCCTCCAATATAAAACAAGGCCGTTTCTGATAGATCGGCATACCCTGATCCGGCAAACAATGGATTAGCATTTTGCCATAACGATTGGTGGGTGTGCATCCCTGAGCCATTGTCTCCTGCAATAGGTTTAGGCATAAAGGTAGCAGTTTTACCATACTGGTGAGCTACCATTTGGACACAATATTTATAAATTTGCATACCATCAGCAGAGCCTAAAAGGGTGTTAAATTTCAATCCGAGTTCGTGTTGACTGGGTGCGACTTCGTGATGGTGTTTTTCCATGGTAAGCCCCATTTGCACCATGGTCGTAACCATTTCCGCTCTAAGGTCAGTGCCAGAATCTACCGGCGGAACCGGAAAATACCCTCCCTTAATTCCGGGTCTGTGACCAACGTTTCCTCCTTCCATAACTTCTCCCGAATTGTAGGGGCCTTCATCACTATCTATTTCGTAGAATGATCGGCTCATAGAAGACTCAAAACGAACATCATCAAAGACGAAAAATTCCGCTTCTGGACCAAAAAATGCGGTGTCGGCAATTTTTGCAGCACCCATATAGACGAGTGCTTTTTTTGCAACTGAACGTGGGCACCTTCCGTAAGGTTGGCCAGTTAAAGGTTCGTGAACATCACAAAAAATAATAAGCTGCTGTTGAGCGGTAAATGGATCCATTACCGCCGTTGAACAATCCGGCATTAAAGTCATATCAGATTCGTTTATTACTTTCCATCCTGCAATCGATGAACCATCAAACATTATACCATTTTCAAAAAAATCTTCGTTGATCGTGGACACATGTTGTGCAGTGTGTTGCCACTTACCACGTGGGTCCGTAAACCGGAGATCAACGTACTGCACCTTGTTTTCTTCAATCATTTTCATGACCTGTTTACTATCGCTCATTTCTCTCAAATCCTCTATTCTTTTATGTTTGAAGGTGTTTATTAAAAGTTACAATGGTCAAATAGCTTCATTGCCTTTTTCGCTGGTTCGAATTCGGATAGCTTCTTCAATACTATATACAAAAATTTTTCCATCCCCAATTCGACCAGTAAAAGCAGCCTGTTGAATGGCTTCTACTGACCGTTCCATCATATTATCTTCCACAATCACTTCAACTTTTACTTTGGGTAAAAAATCAACAGTATATTCTGCACCACGATATAGTTCGGTGTGTCCTTTCTGTCGGCCGAACCCTTTAGCTTCGAAAACCGTTAATCCTTTAACACCAACTTCATGGAGAGCCTCCTTTACTTCATCAAGTTTAAAAGGCTTAATAATTGCTTCAATTTTTTTCATGTTTGAACTCGGTGTGTAGATAAGAATTCTTTAAATTGATTTGTATCTTTAGCTGTTTGTAGACTTGTATATTTAATGTTAAATCTTTTGAATTACAAAAGAATTGTTCTTAAATTATAAATTTCCATATTATCGTACGAAGTTTAATTTTTTGTTGACCAAAAGCCATTCTAAATGGCACACAAATTGATAGCAACAAATACGACAGGTTGTAATTTTTACAAGTTTATGTGTTGCCTATCTGACGTTTTGTATTTTTAGAAAAATATAACAAAGCAAGGAGAAAATGTGCGAGCGAAAAATTTAGTTCTTTCTTCGTATGGTACAACTATATTTGAAACTATGTCCCGCCTAGCGCAGCAGCACTCGGCAATAAATCTTGGTCAGGGTTTTCCGGATGGCAATGGCCCTTCCGATGTTGTGGCTGTAGCAGGTGAGTATCTCCAAAATGGTTTAAACCAATATCCTTCAATGATGGGACTTCCCTCGTTGCGGCAAGCGGTCGCAGCTATAAATAAGCGATTTTACGACCTAGATATTAACTGGGAGACAGAAGTAATGGTAACATCGGGGGGCACTGAAGCTTTAGCCTCAAGCTTATTCGGACTTATTGAACCTGATGATGAGGTGATTCTTATAGAACCTTTGTACGATTCTTATTTACCCATAGTTCAAAGGGCAGGGGGAATACCCAAGTTGATTCGCCTTGAACCCCCAACATGGGAATTAACAGAAACTGCATTAGAAAGGGTATTTTGTGAAAAAACCAAGCTAATTTTGTTAAATAGCCCTATGAACCCTTGTTCTAAAGTTTTTTCAGCTGAAGAACTCCGTTTAATAGCGGGTTTTGTAGAAAAATTTGATACTTATGCTGTATGCGATGAGGTATATGAACACCTTTTATTTGATGGGTTGAAGCATAAACCACTCATGACAATTTCTGGAATGAGAGACCGTTGCGTTCGTATTGGTTCAGCGGGTAAAACGTTTTCCTTGACCGGTTGGAAAGTGGGTTACGTTACAGCAAGTCAAAATTTGTTGGGGTCAATCGCAAAGGCTCACCAGTTTATTACATTTACTACACCCCCAAATTTACAAGCAGCGGTGGCCTATGGGCTTTCTAAAGATAGCATTTATTTTGAAAATTTGGCTAATCAACTGCAAAAAAGTCGTGATTTTTTAAAGGCAGGATTAGAAAAAATAGGATTTAAAGTTTTAACTTGCGAAGGTAGCTATTTTATTACAGCAGATTTTCGCCCCCTGGGGTTTAGTGGAAATGATGAAGAGTTTTGCCGTTACATAACTACAAAAGCGAAGGTAGCAGCGGTACCAGTGAGTGCATTTTTTCAAGGGGAGAGTGCTGAACATTTTGCCCGATTTTGTTTCTGTAAAGAAAAAATTACTCTACAAAAAGCGATTGAAAGATTGGAAACTCATTTTGTTGGTTGACGCCGGTTTCATGCCTCACTAAACAATTAATCTTATGGCGGGTGTAGCTCAGTTGGTTAGAGCACTAGATTGTGGATCTAGGGGTCGTGGGTTCAATTCCCATCACTCGCCCCAAAAATCGGCAGAAAACAAGGGGTTTTGGAATGCACTAGAACCCCTTAGTTTTCGGAAAATCCTCTGCAACCATTTGCAACCACTTTAGAAATATAAATGGTAAAATAAAATAGTAGTAAAAATGACTAAAATTAATGGTTAGGAGGTAATTTTGATTAAATATCTTGCAATAGAACCTGAATATATAGGTATGAGAGAAGCCGTTGCCCGTGGCCTCATTCCTTCAAAAAGCTGGTATTATCAAAAGCGGCCTCCCATTCTGCGCTGGCGACCCGACGGCGAGATAAACGCCGTTGCCAAGCAGTCCGCTGGATGACGGAACCCGATGAGGCGCAATCCAGCACCGGCGGCCTGCCGCTTTCCAACATTTTTCTGGTTCTTCTTTTAGGTGTCATGTGGGGTTTGAACTGGCCCGCTATCCGGGTGTCCGTGCTCGAGATAGAACCCTGGACC
>JAYZBC010000047.1:0-16754 GCA_036339375.1 Pseudomonadota bacterium
AAATTATCCTGGGCGGTTTATCGGCACCGCACATGCCCACCCACTTGGGGGAAAAGAGTCTTTTAAAGAACTTGACCGTTGCAAAAACGAATTGGGATATCCGGGTGTTGTTATTACTTCTGAATTTGATGGAAACCTAGACGACCTAGCACTTGACCCGTTCTGGGGTAAAGCTCAAGAATTAGGCCTTTATGTTTTTATTCATCCTGCATTAAAACTTGATCATGGGGCCCAATACGATGCTTATGATTTAGCAAGGTCGGTAGGAAGAGAATTTTCTTTGGTGCAAGCAGTGATTAGGTTAATCAACGGGGGTATTCTTGATCGTTACCCGGATCTGGTTATTCAAATTGCCCATCTTGGTGGCGGAATTGCTTCTGTCTTAGGAAGAATACGAAGTTATCAAGATAAGATTTTCTGGGGTACTAAAGATAATGAAAAACATGGTAATCTTCCGGTTTATGACTTTGATCATTATCTTAGAAATCGATTAGTTTTCGACACTGCCGGATTTTGTGGGGATGTTCGTTCTGTCGAAACTTCACTCATAGAACTTTCTCCTGATAGAGTTGTGTTTGCTACCGATTATCCACAGGAAATTAGAGAACGAGACAAGGTTAAAGGTTTTGTTGATGGTATCAGAAATTTAAAAGACGCCGGCAAAAAAATTCTTCAAAAAAATAATAACTTATTAATTTCTGGAGTATAATTTTTGTAAGCTATTAATATATAAAGGGAATCCAGCGTTTTACAGAATTCTTATATTCTACGTATGTAGAACCAAACTCCTTTTCTAAATTGACCTCATCCCGGCGCACCCGAAATTCGAACCACGGTAGGTGAAACAAAAGGATTGCTAAGGCAATTAAAGAGTTAAAAGTTATAATCAAACCTATATAAAAAATAAGATGGCCTAGATACATGGGGTTTCGTAGGTATTTAAAAATTCCAGTTTTTACGATGACATTGGGCGGTTTATCAAGACCCGGGCCGCCGCCACCTAGTTTTGTTCTGTAATGCCCGGAGACTTTGTATTGCAAATACCCCCATAATAAAAATGGAACACCCCAAAGAACAAAAGACCCTTCTGGATGTCTATACAAAGCTTCCCCGATGATAATAAGCGGGTAAATTATAAAGCTGCGATTTGAAGTGCTTCGGATCCATTTAAAAAAAAATTTGTACAAAATTTTGCGCTTAAAGCTTTTTATATGTTTGACGAGTTTTTTAATTATACAAGCCTAAGGTCTATTCCGCTATAAATTTGTAAACACCCAAAATCTACAAGGAAAATAAAAATGTCAGAACTGATGAGCGCCGTAGTTGTTGAAAATGCTGGCGGTCCTGAAGAACTAAAATTTTTTCATAACTGGAAACGACCTGAAGTAGGCCCTGGCAAGGTACTTATTCGGGTTATGGCTTTTGGTGTCAATAGAGGGGAGTTACTTACCCGCCAGGGTTTTTCCCCTACTGTCAATTTTCCTAGAGTTTTGGGCATAGAATGCGTTGGGATTGTAGAAGAGGAAAAAGAAACTCGTTTCGATCCCGGGCAAAAGGTTGTCGCAACAACCGGCGGAATGGGCCGCGCTTTTGATGGATCATATGCTGAATATGTTTCTGTTTCTGAAAATAATGTTTATCCAGTAGAGACTAAACTGAGTTGGGCACAACTTGCGGCCATACCAGAGGTTTTTCATACAGCGTGGGGAGCCCTAGAGCTTTCACTAAATATTAGCGAAAATGAAACCCTGTTGGTTAGGGGAGGGTCCTCAGCTGTTGGAATGGTTGCCGCTGATTACGCAAATCAACGTGGTCTGAAAGTAATTAGCACTACTCGGGATCATAAAAAATTTTCTCGTTTAAAAAATTTTGGTGCGGAGCATGTAATCGTAGATCAAGGTAATATTTCTTCTGATATAAGAAATCTTGTTCCTAATGGCATTGATAAAATGTTCGACCTGATTGGAACAAGGGTTTTAGTAGATTCATTTGGATGTATTCGAAAAGGAGGAGTTTTGTGCATGGCAGGGCTCTTAGGGGGAGAATGGGTGATTGATGAATTTGCGCCCGGTGCTATTATACCTTCCACAACAAAATTTACCTATTTTTCTAGTTCTTCTACTCCAATGAGCTCTGAGGCTTTGCAAAGTTATATTATCGGCCTTGAGAAAGGAATTTTCAAAAACCCACTTTCTAAAGTTTTTTCTTTCGAGCAAATCTGCGATGCTCACACCTATATGGAAACTAATAAAGCCTGTGGTAAAATAGTGGTCACCTTAACTTGAAAATGTTTTTAAGGATTCAAAGATATCTAATAAAGCTAATAAACGTAGAAAATAATTAAAATTTCGTACATTCAAAAATTTGGTTAGTTAGAAATGGGAGACTTAGTATGAAGGGTTACGCAACCACAAATTCACCCTATGCACGTAAAATCAGAGTGGCGATAATAGAAACCAATCAAAATGATTTAATAGACTGGAACATGATAACTAGAGAGGAAAGAGCAATCCTAGTGCCTAAAATTAATCCTTTAGGAAAAGTACCCGTCGTTGTGCTTGATAATGGAGAAGCCTTGTTTGACTCCCCAGTAATTTGCGCTTGGGTTGATTCCCAACATAATGGGCATAAGCTAATACCGGTGAACCCGTCTGAACGATGGAAGGCACTTTGTCTAGAGGCTCTGGGTGATGGTTTGGGTGAGGCAGCAATTGCAGAGGCCATGGAAAGTTCACGCCCAGAACATCAGAGGTCGCAAGCTATTGCAGACCGGCAACATGGAAAAGTAATGAGTGCCCTTAAAGCCCTCGAAAAAGCGAGCAGCGAATTTGTAAACCCTTTGTCGATAGGCGAAATTTCGGTTGCTTGTGCCATTGGTTATATGGATTTTAGGAATGTTGCAGATGGTTGGCGACAGGAATTTCCTAATCTTGGAAGGTGGTATGATGAAATTCAAAAACGGCCTTCTTTCTCTCAAACTGCTATAAACCCGGATATGTAAAGGCAATCAATGACTGAACAAATCAAAGCTTCTCATATTTTATTGATGTATGCTGGTTCCGCCTCTTCAACAGCAAGCCGAACTAAGGAGGATGCTAAAGATTTAATTCTTGAATTTCAGAAAAAAATTTCTGAGGGTGAAAAATTTGAGGAAATTGCTCATGAATACTCTGATTGCCCGTCCAGTGCCCAGGAGGGTGACTTGGGCAGTTTTGGACGAGGTCAAATGGTTCCTGAGTTCGAAAAGGCGGGTTTTGCTTTAGAAATAGGGAATGTAAGTGAAGTGGTTGAAACTCCTTTTGGTTACCATCTTATAAAACGAACTGGTTAGTTTTCCGACTTAATTCTATATTAAAAAATTAAACTTTTTGTATAAAAGGGGGCTTTTGCCCCCTTTTTTTACAATTAACCTAATTTATTTAATCCCAAGTTCTTTATAAGCCCTTAAAGCCCCAGGATGCATTTTGACGCCAGCATTTTTAAAGACACTGAGGCCAGGTTTGGGGTTCCAGGATTTGTAAACTGTTTTCATATATTTTTTTGTTTTTTTGGTAAAAACATATTTTACTATTTGATAAATTACCTCCTCCGGTACACTGGCCTTTGCTTGTATAGTGCTGGGGACACCGAATGATTGTGCATCTGATACTACACCACTTCCATAAGCCGATGCCTTAATTGTTACAGGTGCATAAGCAGGGTTTTTACCCATTACAGCTTTAAGTTCTGTTGAATTAAGAGGAATTAAACGAATTTTTCGTGTTGCAGCCATCGCGGTTACCACCGGAACAGGGACCGCCGACGATACCGCAAAAGCATCTACATTGCCATCACGTAGAGCATTTCCGGCTTCACTAAACCCTAAGAATTGAGCTTTAATTTGTTTACGAACACCTACCGCCCTAAGAACGACATCAGCATTTGCCGCTGTACCGCTACCGGCTTTTGCAAGCGAAACCCGTTTTCCTTTTAAATCACTAAAACTCTTTATGTTGTCTTTAGCTAAAGAGACCCAATGAAGAGGAGAAATTGTTAAAGCCATGAGAGCCCGCACATTTTTCACCGGTTTTTTTCCTTTAAATTTTCCGGTCGCCGTCACGGCATTGTAAACTGCTCCTAAATTAGCAAGGCCAAGATCAAGTCCGCTGTCTTTCTGCCCGAGCATCCTCATGTTTGTGGTTGATCCTGCGGTTGTCCGTGTGGAAAGAGTAACGCCTTTTATATCCCTGGTAACCGCCGTTGAAAGGCCACCGCCAATCAAAAAATAACTTCCACCGGGAGAACTTGTTCCAATTACATAATTTGCTGCAAATGCTGGGTTAAAAAGGAACATTGATCCGGCAATGAAAGCCATTGAAGCCAAAGTTTTATTAAGCTTTTTCATAATTTTCCCATTTTTTTGTTTTTAAAAATTTTCATTTCGAATTTATTATAAAAATATTGTCAGGAACAGCCCGTGGCCGAAAAAATTTGGCCATTACTTATTTGGATTCTGCCTTTGCTGTTCTCATTTGCCACAACCATAAACAAACAAATAGTGCAATCGCTACAATTGCACTAAGCCCTTGAGTTAAGATAAGGGCAGCTCCAATTGCAATTGCTAAAAACCTGATTAATAAATTCATCGGATGATAAAAATAACCCTCAATTCCCGCGGATATACTGAGACCCCCTAAAGCTAATGTCCCGATAGTCAGGATTATGTCTACAAATGTTCCCTCTAAAAGGAGGGCTGGCTGATAGACAAAAAGGACAGGGAGGTAAAATATTGCCATCGCTTTAACCATCGCCACGTTACAAACTGGCCAGAGCCTTTCCTTTGAGATTCCTGCTGCCATATACGCTGCTAGGGCAACGGGAGGCGTTACATTCGAAGCTTGTCCCCACCATAAGACTAGTAAATGGGCAGCCATAACCGGTATGCCCAATTGGATCAAAGCAGGTGCAGCAAGTGTTGCTAGGATTACGTAAGCTGGGATTACAGAAAGCCCCATTCCCAGTATATACCCAATCAGAAAAATGAAAACGATAGTAAAAGCTAGATTGCTGTGGGCAAGATCGATGATTAAACCGGTAATTCTAATGCCAGTCCCGGGAAGCAATACAGCTCCAGCAATTATGGATACCGGTCCTGCCAAAGCTATAATTGGAAGAGAACCTTTTGCCCCCTCAGCCAGTGCTTCTATGATTGCCCGAGGGCCCATTTTACGTTCGGTAAACCAACTCGCAATTATCACGCTGGCTATGGCTAGGAGACCAACTCTACGGAGGGAATAATCCATATAAACGAGTAAAATAACCACTAAAATTGGAATTAGATAAACCCAACCTTTTTTAAAAGTGTTTCGAAAGGGTGGACACTCTTCAGGAGGTAAACCTCTCAAATTATTGCGCATCGCATAAAAATGGACTTGCAGATACACGTTAAGGAAATACAATAGCGCTGGAATTGTCGCATACAGGACAATTTTTCCGTAAGAAAAACCGGTTAGTGCCACCATAATAAAGGCAGAAGCTCCCATCACGGGAGGCATGACAGTTCCTCCGGTTGAGGCAGCAGCTTCGATACCCCCGGCCACGGCAGGACGATATCCAGTTCGAATCATCATTGGAATTGTTATATTTCCTGTGATAGCCACATTGGCAGAAGCGGAGCCAGAAATACTTGCCGTTATAAAGCTGGACCCAACTGCTGCTTTGGCACCACCCCCAGGCCGAGTTCCTAAAAAAGACAAACAAATGTCAGTAAAAAAATCGGAGGCTCCAGACCTAATTAAAAAAATTCCAAAGACCAGAAATAAATACAAATTGGAGGCAAGAACGTAGGTTATTGAACCGTAAAGGCCATCTGTCTGGGCGTATAAAGATGTAGCAATTTGCCTAAGGTTAAAACCACCGTGTACAAAAGGCCATGGGATGTAAGACCCAAAATAAAGAAATGCTAGGAAAAACCCAGAAATTAGAGCCATTGAAAAACCTAAGGCACGGCGTCCGGCTTCAATAACGCCTAAAATCATTATCCATCCCATCAGCATATCAAAATTACCGATGTCAAAACCTTCGTTTTCCGCAAATACAAGGTAGTGTTCATTAAACCGAAAAGTCGCAACGCTTACGGCAACGAGAAAAATTAAATCAAAAAGGCGCGCAGAAATTGTTTTCCTCAAGGGATACACACAAATGGAAAGGGCTACGCCAGCATAAATAAATAAGCTTCGATCCAAAGCCGGACTAAAAGTACCGAAGGTAGCAACATATAAGTAATAACATGTTGTCGAGAGGCCAAACAAAAAGCCCAATACTTTCCATTCACCTTTAAACCTGTCTATAAAACCATCAAATTTTTGGGTTAAAAATTCCCTACGCATACCAAGTTCCGTTAAAGTATAATTCTTTGACCTATAGTCTTAAATTTTAATACCTGCAATCAAGGATCCAAAAATTTTAAATTTGTAGCTATTTAAAGAAATTTAAAATTTACACAAAATTAGGAGCAAATCGAATTGAAGAGTAAACCCACTTTACGAATTCTCAGAGAACAAGAGCTTAGAAAAATTCTTACTGTTGAAAAAGGGTTAGAGGTTATTGAAAAAACTTATCGGGACTATGGTGCCGGTATGACGCAACGTCTTTCAGAACCAACCTCCTTATTTGGGGGGTCAGGTCAAAAAGGTGATGCAAAATTTAAGGTTAAGGGCGCAACCTTAATGACAGAGGGTGTTACTGGGGTAAGGTTGGTAAGTGATTTGCCCAACACTCAAGGTATTAGGGCCTACCACTTGCTATGCGTATACGATGACCAAACAGGTGCTCCTATTGGCCTTATTGATGAAACATGGTTACACCGTTTTCGAACCGCCCTTACCGGTGTGGTAACCGCAAAATTTTTAGCGCGTCCAGATAGCAAAACAGCTGTATTACTTGGAGCAGGCGCCATTGCTAGAGAACTATTTCCAGCTTTAACTCAATCTTTTCGGTTGGAAAAAATTCGTGTCGTGACTAAACATCCGGAAAGCTCAAAAGAGTTTTGTAAACTGTTTAATGAACAATTTGAACCAGACTTCATACCTTATAATTGTCCAAAAAGTGCAATTGATGAGGCAGATATAGTTATCTCTCTCACTTTTGCTGCAAACCCCCTCATTTTACCTGGTATGTTATCACCGGGAGCTTTTGTTTGCTCCATGGGAGAAACTGAAGAGGTTAGTTTTAGTGTTTTGAATGAAATTGATATCTTTGTGGTTGATGAATTAAATTATGCCATGGTATTAGGAGATATTTCTGTTTGGTTACAAAAACAATTGACGACAAGAGATGAAATAGAACAAAAAATTGATGCAAACATTGGAGAGGTTATCGCCAAAAAACGTGGGCTTAGAAAAAATAGAAATCAAAAAATATTGGCCATCATTCAGGGAATGGCTATTTGCGACTTAGCGCTTGCTAATTATGCTTTGCAGTCTTCTTTTGAAATGAATTTGGGTCAAGATTTAAACGTATTTGATTGGCTCTAAAACTTCTCAAGCAAAGTCCCAAAACCGGAAACTTTTACATTTGAGCCCATCATTCTTAAGGCACGCCAAAAGGTTGCTTGATTACTTGTGATCACGGGTTTATTTAGCTCATTTTCCAGTCGGCTTATAACCGAAAGTGAAGGCAAATTTGTACAGCTAATAAAAATTGCTTCGGCGCTTGGATGATTTACATTCATTCCTAAGCGAAAGGTAACTTCCGGAGGAATTCGTCCAATATTTGCGCGTTCCATAGCGGTTTTGCCCATTTGTAAACCCTTAAGGGATACAATGTTAAAACCTTGCATTTCAAACCATTCACATTCTTTGTTATTTACAAAGTCTGTTCGAGGAGTTGCAAGTGCAATTCTCATTGCACCAATGGTTTTAAGAGCTTCAACGACAGCATCGGCAGTTAAAATAGCAGGGGCTCCCGAAAATTCTGTCATTGTTTTACGAAGTTCTTCGGCCGGTACGAAATAACTGCAGGACGTACAACCAAATGTGATGACATCAACACGGGCAGATTTTAAGTCCCGACTCGCAAGCTTTACATTTTTAGCGATTTGTTTGTAGAGGTTAGGTTCTTGAGGGCCGTCTTGAAACGCCCTAGCAACATGTATAGCTACTCCCTTTGGCGCTAGAAATTGAAATTCCGGTTCGATGCTAGTATTTGTTGATGGGCATATAAGGCCTATTTGTCCTCGCCACCCATAAGGACGATAAAGAGAAAGAGCTTTAGAATCTTCCTCGCATTCAATTTTTGTTGTGTTTTTTTGTTTATTCATGCAAAGACCAAGTTCTTATGAGGTGCTACCTGTGGAAGATACATCAGCAATACAAGCGCATAAACCGCCTCCTGGTGGTGCTTGGTGTTCAGTACCACCACTAACAAATATTTTTCCAGTCCCTAGTATACCTCCAATTACTCCACTGGCCACAGCACGCATATGTTTATCAGGATCTAATTCGCTCTGGTAAATGGTTGTTCTCTCATCTCTCACACGACCATCTGAAGAAACACCAACTTTCAAAAATACCGAAAGAAGGTTTTTAGCAGTCGCTAATTCACCATCTGTATTAAAAAGACAACCTGTTTCCTTAAACAATTCTCTTAAACTACGAGCATCAAGAATATCGTCCATTGTTTTTGAAAAAATTTTAAAACGATTACGTACCCCAGGTCTATTGCCTAGGATTAGTATTTCTCCAAAATTGACCTCGGTCCCTGAAAAACACATTGCGCGACTACTGTAGTAATTAAAGTCTAATCCTATGTTGATTTTTTTAATAAAATTTTCTTTAATTTCTCCTAAGGCTAATGCCACTCCCAGACCGGCGGCGCCTCTCGAAAGGCCACTAGACCCAGCACGAGCCAACACTTTCGCATTTGTTGTTTTTGATGCTTCAAGATGAGTTAGGATAGGACTTTTAACCAAGACTAAGGAAACCTCAGGTGGGGATAAACCTGCTCTATCCATGGCTTCCTTTACAGCTTTTGCAATTACATAAACATGTCGATGAGTTGCTAATTCCTCAACTGGAATTTTTTCTGTTCGAGATGTACCCATGACTAGACGTGAGGGGCCTTTTTTAACTTCTTGTTTTTGATTAAATGAAGCAAGGACGTAAACAAAGGGAGAAATTACACCCTCACAACCCGTAGAAAAAATTAATGTTGATTTATTTAAAAGTTCTTCTCCACCATGGAGTATTATTGTTTTTTTGGCGGTTCTTAATGCAAGTTCACGAGAAAAGTCATTTATGGTGGCCGTTCCCTCCGATTTTCCTACAAGAGCCAATTGGTTAATCTTATCAATTGGTAAAGTCTTTAAAATTTTTTCTAAGCCAGAGACATCGTCGGGTTTCTCCGTAGCATACCCATCAACTATCATTTCCATTTTGGCAATCCTCTACCATTTTTTGGTTAAATTTTTACCCGAGAAGTTTTTGTGCGATTAAATTCACGAACAAAGGCTTTAACATATTCATCCGCCGGATTTAATAAAATTTCTTCTGGTGCCCCAACTTGAGATACTTCTCCATCTTTCAAAATGGCTATTTTATCACCAATTCGTATGGCTTCGTTTAGGTCGTGGGTTATAAAAACGATCGTTTTATTAAGTTTTTTTTGAAGAGAAATTAGTTGTTCTTGCATGTCAGAACGTATTAAGGGATCAAGAGCAGAAAACGCTTCATCCATTAACAAAATTTCTGGATCCGTACATAAAGCCCGGGCTAAACCGACGCGTTGCTGCTCTCCACCAGAGAGTTGAGATGGGTATTGATTTTCATACCCCCCTAACCCTACAGATAACAACCATTCTTTCGCAGTTTTTTCTCGTTTTGTCCGGGGAACTTTTTGTATTGTTAATCCATAAGCAACATTTTCGATCACAGTTCGATGAGGCATAAGGCCAAATCTTTGGAAAACCATAGACATTTTCTCACGTCTAAAATTTGCAAGTTCTCTTTGATTAAGGGATAGAACATCGGTGTCATCGACCTTAATCTCTCCCTCTGTCGGTTCGATAAGGCGGTTGATATGTCGAACCAAAGTAGACTTACCTGACCCAGACAAACCCATAATAACGAAAACACTACCCATTTGAATTTCAAGATTAATATTTTTAAGTGCCAAAGTTTGTCCATATTCTGAAAGAATTTGTTCTTTTGGCTTGCCTGAACGAACATTTTTCATCGCTAGGTCAGGATTTTTTCCGAACACTTTATATAAATTTTTTATTTTTATCTTAATGTCAGGCACTATCACTACGCTCACGGTATTTTTGGAGTCTTGCCCCAAATTTTTGGGAAATCCTGTCAAATATTATCGCCAAAGCCACAATGGCCAATCCGTTCATTAACCCCAATGCCAAATACTGATTAGAAATGGCTCTTAAAACCGGTACACCAAGGCCTTTTACTCCAATCATCGAGGCAATTACTACCATAGCGAGGGCCATCATTATGGTTTGGTTTACCCCCGCAAAAATATTTGGCAAAGCGAGTGGAACTTGGACCCCAAACAATTTTTGGTAGTAACTAGCTCCAAATGCTTCGGCGGCTTCCAGCACTTCCTTTTCAACTAATCTAATTCCAAGATTTGTTAATCTAACGATTGGCGGAATGGCATATATGCAAACTGCCAATAACCCTGGTACTTTGCCAATACCAAGTAACATCACCACTGGAATTAAATAGACAAAGCTGGGAATGGTCTGCATTACATCCAGTATCGGTGTGACAATAGCTTGGACCCGATCCGACCAAGCCATTGATATTCCAAGCGGGATTCCAACGGCAATACAAAGAAGCGTCGCAACAGAGATTATAGCCAGTGTTGCCATTGTATTTTCCCACATTCCAAAAAAACCAATAACAAAAAAGGACCCAACAGTCCCTCCGACAACTAACCAGCTTCGGGCTCCAAACCAAGCAAGGACTCCAATTACAAGAATGATGATTGGCCAGGGAGTATTGATTAACAATTTTTCAAACCAAACTAAAAACATGAGTAAAGGTTCAAAAAATGCTTCTAAAGCGTCTCCATAAGCGCGAGAAAAATCAAGAAAACCTAAATCAATGGTTTTTTTAAACTCGCGTAATTCCTCGCGCCCCATTGTTGGGAATGTGTGGAAAAAATCCATTTGGGTTTTAGAATATTTACATTACGCCCAACCGTCCAACAATGTTGTTGGAAGGTTGAACATAGATTCTAGAGAACTAAAGTGAAACCTTTATTTTTTTTGCTATATTAGCGGGAACCCATTTCATCCAAATTTTCTCATGTTTTTTCAAAAACTCGATAGCAGCATCACCTCCGTCTGCCTGATTATTTTTCATATAAACGAGCATGCTGTTCATAACAGGGCCTGGAAAAATCCGTGTTTTCAAATAAGCAACCGCAGCACCGCTTTTCTTTTTGAATTTATTTGTGATGACTGTATGAACTTCCGATTTAGTCCACGAGCTTGGTTTCGGATCCGCACAATCTTTTTCTGGTTTGACAATGCATTTGTCCCAATTATTTTTCCCAGCAAAACCGACCCCAAAAGGTAATTTCACCATATTATATTTTCCGATCATAGCCGTTGGTGACCAGTAATATCCAAACCAATTTTGACCCCGTTCAACAGCTTTTGCCATTGATCCATCTAAACCTGCCGCAGAACCGGGGTCGACAAGGACCCAACCTTTCTTTTTCATACCAAAAGCACGAAAAAGGTTTGCATTAGTCAGTTGGCATCCCCAACCTGCCGGACAGGTCACAAAGGCTCCTTTAGCCTTATCTTCAGCATAGGGAAAAAGTTCAGGGTGTTTAAGTACATCTAAAACAGTTTTTAACTTGGGGTTTTGTTTTGCTGTATGGGGAGGTATCCACCAACCCTCTCCCAATCCCGTAATCGGACCAGCGTTAGCAGAATGAAGGCGGCCTTCTTCAAACGCTTTTTTCAAGGGAATACGGACGGCATTAATCCATAATTCCCCGGCAATATCAGGCTTTCCTTTTTCATTCATGGAAGTAAAAGTTGGCATGGTATCACCAGGAACAAGCTCTGCTTTACATCCGTAACCCTTATTAAGGATTAACTTGTCCACATTTGCCATAAATTGTGCAGACGCCCAATTCATTTCAGCAATGGTTACAGGACCACAAGCAGCATGAACTGATTTTATCAACCCAAATACAAGGCCGAAGGTCAACAAGCTTAATAAACATTTTTTCACTAAATTTCTCCTTTTAAGAGCTTCAGGGTATAGAGTGTAGATAATGCAAGCATCTGATACGTTTTAGTTTAATCAGTGTTTGTTTAACATCCAAGCCTTGGAAAAATTCATTTGCAGAAAGAAAATTAATTAAATTGATACAAAAAATGCTTATGAAATTATTTCTTTGTTTATTTTTCTTTACCTTTGTTTCCGCTTGCACAGGAATTCCCAATGGGGTTATTCCGGTCAAAAATTTTGATATCAACCGTTACCAAGGTCTTTGGTATGAAATTTTTCGATTGGATCATAGTTTTGAAAAGGGTTTGACAAATGTCACTGCCAACTACAAAAAAAAAGGTAATGGTGAGGTTGCAGTAACAAACAGGGGTTTTAACCGAAAAACCTGTCAGTGGGATGAAGTAACCGGAATTGCAAAATTTCAGGGTACACAAGAAGTAGCGAGTTTGTCGGTAAGTTTTTTTTGGCCCTTTTGGGGAGGTTACCATGTTTTCGCTCTTGATAAAAAAGATTACAATTATGCATTAATTTCTGGCCCCAGTTATGACTATTTATGGATATTAGCTAGACAGCCAAAACTTAATAACAAAATTAAAAAATGGTTTTTAAGAGAAGCTCTTTTAAGTGGATTTGATATTAAAAACCTAATTGAAGTTGATCACACAAAGCCAGATTGTAAAAAGAAAAAATAACTGAAATTTTATGGCAAACCAACACTGGTCAATTATTGCCCTTGAAAGGGCAGAAGAAAAGGAGGGGAGGAGACCAGAACCCTTTACTTCCGCAGGAATTGTTATGTTCCTCACCATTCTTGTTTTAGTGATAGCACTGAATGCAATTTATGCCCTTTCCATAGGAATTTTGGGAGGAATTTTTTCCTACATTTATTTTAGTAATCGTGAAAAATATTGGATAGAAAATTTTTATCTAATTCAGGATTCAGTTTGCGAAGAACTTACAAATAAACAAATTTCTAAAGAAAAACCGGCGGTAGAAATTCCTTGGCCGTCAAAAGCTCGTGGGGTTACCGCTAAAGCCAAAGCAGTTGAGCTTGGGGTTAATGAAATTGATATAGCGGCATATATTATCGAAGGCGGCAAATTAAATAAAAATGCCCAAATTGGAATCAAAGAAATTAGAGCTATCCGTAAAAAGAAACAGAATTTATCCTGTTAACGTGTTTTAGCTTAAATACTAATTCTATATTTAAAGTATAGATTTCCGTGAAACCTAGAGGTGAAGACTATTAGTTTTACTATTTAATTGTTCTTTATAGTGATGTTTTTTTAAGTGCAGTGTTGGCGAAATAATCTCATTCAAATCCAAATAATTTAGATGGGTTTTCAACAAAGATTTTTTGTTGATTTGTTGGATCTGGTATCCATTCTAAAATCAAATCTAATAAAGCTCCATCATTTGGCATCGGACCATCAAAAATGGGATGTGGCCAATTGGTTCCCCAGACAATTCGTTCAGGACAAATTGAAATTAGTGCTAACGCCATTGGCTGCATATCCTCATAGTTGGGAGGACCGGATGTGGATAACCGATAAAAACTACTTAATTTAACCCAACATTTAGGGTCGTCCGACATTAAACGAAGAAGGGTTTGAAAACCCGGATTATTTTTGCCTTGGGATCCTCTCACTCTCCCTAAATGGTCGATTAAATATGGAGTTGACAATTTCTGCAGTACTGGAGCAAGCTCTACGAGCTCGTTTACATTTCCTAAATGTATTTCCGTAATCCATCCAAATTCTGCAATCCGGTTTGATAGTTTTTCCAATTCTGCTGTTTGAGTGCCCCCAGGTACATAAGTTGAAACACGGGCTCCCCGCATTCCTTTTTCTGTAAGAAATAACAATTCGTTAGGTTTAATGTCTGGTTGAATCACAGCAATACCCCTGAAGTTATGCCCAAGCTGGGAAAGCGCATATATTGTAGATGCGTTATCTGACCCAAGCATGCTTGCATGTACTATCACCCCACGTTCTATGCCTAGTGTTTCTAAAACTCTTCTATAAGCGGGTAGCAAAGCTTCCGGCGGTGTGTATTGCCTATTTTTTGCGTACGGAAATTTTAATATCGGACCAAAAATATGAGCGTGTGTATCACAAGATTTGGATGGCAATTTAAACTTTGGTATTTTTGGTTTAGGGTCTGGCCCCTGACATGTAGGAAGATTCATTGAAAATAAACTAATTCTAACGGTCAAAATTTGTGTTTAGTTTTACTATAACTCAGTAGAAAAAGATATTTTGGAATTGAATATTAAGTATTTTTCAGTCAATGCCAAAACAAAACTGATACAAAACAAATATTTACAAAGAAAAAATTTACCATTTTAAAACTCCCAACTTATAGAGCAAAGAAATGACAACTAACGTAAATTCTAAATTAAATGAAGTCAGGGCACGTTTTGGTTTAATTATACCATCTTCGAATCGTATGGCTGAACTTCATGCCTGGCGCTATACCCCGCCCAATGTCATACCTCATGTAGCTCGGCTCCGAATGACTGGTCCTTATTTCATGGAGCTAAAACATTTGCTACCCGAGGTAGAAAGGGCCGCTACTACTTTGGCGGATGCAAAATGTGATCCAATTGTATTCCATTGCACTGCCAATTCTATGGCTGACGGTTTGGCTGGAGAGAAAAAAATTTCTGCTGCAATTAAAAATTCAACCGGGAGCAAAGCAATTACGACAGCTTCAGCGACCCTTGATGCGTTTAAATATTTAAAAGTTTCACGTATTGTATTGATTTCTCCCTACACGCGTCCATCGCACGAACATGAATTAGATTTTCTCAACGAAGCGGGATTCGACATTGTTGGTGAACGCAACTTGAGCTTAAGCGGATCAGATTCATATTGTACTTATCCTGTAACAAAATGGATAAGCGAGGTCACAAAAATGAAGAACGATGAGGCGGAGGCTTACTTTATAAGTTGTGCAAACATTCGTGCAATTGAAGGGATAGAAAAATTAGAGAGTATTTTGGAAAGACCTGTCGTAACAAGCAATCAACTCGTTATATGGAAAGCCCTACGAACTGCAGGAATAAATGATTCATTGCCGGGTCTTGGAAGACTAAAAAATTAAACCTTTCGAATTAGCGCTTTTCAATTTAAATTAATCGATTAGTTTTATTTAAACTTTTTATTTATTAAAATTGAAAATAAAAAGTACAAATTTGATTACGGTGTATTTTATAGAGCTCTTTTAAAGGAATTCATATGCCCTCCTGGATGGTCGGTATTGATACCGGCGGCACTTTTACAGATCTTATTGCCTATGAGGTGCATTCTAGAGAAATACGGGTAGGAAAGATATCTTCTACCCCTGAAGACCCTTCAACTGCGGTTATTGCCGTTTTAAAAGACCTCATTGTCAACACTTTTGAACCATCAGACCTCAAAACATTAGTACACGGGACAACAGTTGCAACAAATGCAATTCTTGAAGGGAAGGGGTCCAAAACGGCGTTATTCATCAATGAAGGGTTTCGGGCCGTATATGAAGCCAGAGGTTGGGCGCAGCCTAAAAACAAGACCGACTTGATTGACCCTTTTTATCAAAAGCCACCGATGCTTGTGCCTCAACACCTCACCTACGGCATTCCCGGCCGATTGGATTACACAGGTGTTGAGTTAACACCTTTGGATGAAACCGCAGTTCGGAAAGCAGGATTAAAACTAAAAAATCAAGAAATAGAAGCAATAGCTATTTGTTATCTATTCAGTTTTAAAAACGCTAAACATGAGGAACGTACTGCAGAAATTTTAAGAGAAATATCAGATCAATGGCGGATTTCCCTTTCTTCCCAAATTTTACCAACGATTAGGGAATACCCCCGCCAATCAACTACAGTGATAGATGCCTATATAGGACCGCCTATCCAAAAGTATTTAGAAACCCTTTTTACCAAGTTAGACCATATCGGCATTAAGACCCCCCAAAAATTTTTAATGCAGTCTAATGGGGGGTTAATGCGTATGAATGTTGGAGCTCGGTTTCCCAACCAAACGCTTTTGTCTGGACCTGCCGGCGCAGTAGTTGCTGGAATGGAATTAGCTAATTTAACGAACTTTCAAGAAATGGTCACTTTAGATATGGGAGGAACATCAACCGATATTTCAATAATTTCGAACGGAAATGTGACAGAAGTGAACGAAGGGCAAATCGCGGATCAAGATATAGGTACCCCAATGCTGGAAGTGCGGACACTTGGCGCAGGTGGTGGTACCATAGCCGCGATAGGCTCTGACGGTTTATTGAAGGTAGGGCCCGAAAGTGCAGGAGCAAACCCAGGCCCCGCATGTTATGGGTTGGGCGGACTAAACCCTACAGTAACTGATGCCAATTTAGTATTAGGTACACTCGATAAAAGTAATGTCCTGGGCGGGAGCATGAGTTTAGATAAGAAAAGTGCAGAAAATTCTATAAAAGACAAAATAGCGATCCCTTTGGGGATTACTCTAACCGACGCAGCTGCGGGAATTCTCCGAA
>JAYZBC010000048.1:0-15121 GCA_036339375.1 Pseudomonadota bacterium
GGATAATGGAATAGATACCGTTTTCGGTTATCCCGGAGGAGCAGTTTTGCCCATTTATGACGCTCTTTTTGCACAAAATGCTCTACATCATGTGTTAGTAAGACAAGAAGGTGGAGCCGTGCATATGGCGGAAGGGTTTGCGCGTTCCACTGGAAAAATCGGAGTGGTTTTAGTTACGTCTGGTCCCGGTGCCACGAATGCCGTAACCGGGCTCACAGATGCACTGATGGATAGTGTTCCAGTTCTCTGCCTTACAGGTCAGGTTCCTACGCATTTAATTGGCAATGATGCCTTTCAAGAAGCCGATACCACAGGAATTACTAGACCCTGCACCAAACACAATTATCTTGTGAAAGACGTGAATGATCTGGCAAGCATCATGCATGAAGCTATTTACGTCGCTAAAGCTGGGCGTCCTGGACCTATTGTAGTGGACTTGCCTAAAGACATATTGATTGCGGAGACGTTTTTTGTTCCAGGTCAAAAAACACAAGAAAAACACAAAACCTATCGCCCTAAAATAAAGGGGGATAACGCAAAAATTTGTGAAGCCGTTGAATTGATAGCCAAGGCAAAACGTCCTCTATTTTATTGCGGTGGGGGGGTGATTAACTCTGGTCCAAAAGCATCCAAGCTTTTGACTGAATTTGTAAAAATTACGAATTATCCGATCACATTAACCTTAATGGGTTTGGGTGCTATTCCTGCTTCAGATAAGAGATTTTTAGGCATGGTTGGTATGCATGGCACTTTTGAATCCAACCACGCCATGCATGATTGCGATGTTATGATTAATATTGGTGCACGTTTTGATGATAGAGTTACGGGCTTGCTCTCTAAGTTTTCTCCAGGATCGAAAAAAATTCACGTTGATATTGATCCTTCTTCCATCAACAAAAACGTACAAGTGGACATTCCAATTATTGGTGATTGTGCTTCCGTTTTGGCAGATATGATTAAAGTCTGGAAGTCTAAGAAACTGCGTCCAAATGCTAGAGCCCAGAAGGCTTGGTGGAAACAAATTGAAATTTGGCGAAAACGTGATTGTTTGCGTTATCGTAAATCAAAGGAAACGATTAAACCTCAATATGCTTTGGACCGACTACAAACGTTAATCAAAGATAGAGACACTTATATTACGACTGAGGTTGGGCAACACCAAATGTGGGCAGCGCAATTCATTAAATTTAATAAACCCAACCGTTGGATGACCTCAGGTGGTTTGGGGACTATGGGTTATGGCTTCCCTGCGGCAATCGGAGTACAAATTGCTCACCCAAAGGCTACCGTAATAGATATTGCTGGAGAAGCATCATTTCTGATGAATATTCAAGAAATGTCTACCGCTATTCAGTATCGTTTGCCTGTGAAAGTTTTTATTTTAAACAATGAATATATGGGCATGGTAAGACAGTGGCAGGAATTGCTTTATGGTGGTCGCTATTCAGAAAGTTATACAGCTTCATTACCGGATTTCGTGAAACTTGCAGAATCTTATGGTGCGGCTGGTCTTCGAGCTCAAAAACCTGATGAAGTTGATGATGTAATTATTGAGATGTTAAGTAATAAAAGGTTTACAATTGCTGATATTGTTATTGATAAAACAGAAAATTGTTTCCCAATGATCCCGTCTGGTGCGCCTCATAATGAAATGTTACTTGGTCCTGAAGATGAGGCAGAAAAACCGGTATCTGAAGATGGTATGGTTCTGGTGTGAGTTTTTGTAAATTTTAGTGGGGCCCAAATTAAAACCTTATGAACGTAGAGCAGTATTTGCGTTGGTAAGTTTGGAGCAAAATATTGGAAATTGTAGAAAGACATACAATCGCTGTATTAGTGGATAACGAAGCTGGTGTTCTAGCTCGAGTGATTGGTTTATTTTCTGGGCGTGGCTATAACATCGAAAGTTTAACTGTAGCAGAGGTGGATCCTGAAAATTCGATTTCTCGAATTTCCGTTGTAACTTCGGGGACACCCATGATTATCGAACAAATCAAAGCACAGTTAGAACGGTTGGTTCCCGTACACAATATCAGTGATTTAACCATAGACGGGCCGAGTGTTGAACGTGAATTGGCATTGGTAAAGGTAAAAGGGCAAGGCAATAAGCGTGTTGAGGCTTTGCGTATAGCGGACATTTTTCGTGCTCGTGCAATTGATAGTACTAATAACTCCTTCATTTTCGAGATTTCTGGCTCCACTAACAAGTTGGATGCTTTCATAAGGCTTATGAAGCCAATTGGGCTAGTAGAAATTTCTCGTACTGGGGTTGTTGCTATATCCCGTGGCAAAAAGGGCATCTAAAATATGGTTAAAGATCCGTTAAAATACTTGGCAAGTAAATTGTTAATTACTCAAACGAATTAATAAGGATCCCCAAATGCGTGTTTTTTATGATCGAGATGCAGATGTTAATTTGATAAAGTCAAAAAAAGTAGCGATTGTAGGTTATGGTAGCCAGGGGCATGCTCACGCCATAAATTTAAGTGATAGCGGCGTAAAAGAAGTCGTTGTTGCCTTGCGTGAAAGTTCTGAAAGCATAAAAAAAGCAGAGGGAGCGGGCCTAAAAGTCAAGAGCCCAGAAGAGGCTGCCAAATGGGCTGATGTTGTAATGCTTTTGGTTCCGGATGAGCTGCAAGCGGCTTTGTACAAAAATGCTTTACATGACAATATGAAAAAAGGCGCTGCGCTTGCATTTGCACATGGTCTTAACATTCACTTTAAATTGATTGAACCTCGGGAGGACATGGACGTGTTCATGATTGCACCGAAAGGTCCCGGGCATACAGTTAGATCAGAATATCAAAGAGGCGCAGGTGTTCCGTGTTTAGTTGCTGTTGGAAATGACTCTTCAGGGACGGCGCAGGAAATTGCTTTGTCATATGCTTCTGCAATTGGAGGCGGTCGTGCTGGTGTTATCGAGACTACCTTTCGGGAGGAGTGCGAAACCGATTTGTTTGGTGAACAAGCAGTCTTATGTGGGGGGCTGACCTCTTTAATTAAGGCCGGGTTCGAAACACTTGTTGAAGCAGGTTACGCCCCAGAAATGGCTTATTTTGAGTGTTTACATGAGGTGAAACTGATAGTTGATTTGATCTATGAGGGCGGAATAGCAAATATGCGTTATTCCATATCAAACACTGCGGAATATGGGGATTATATTAGCGGTCCTAGGTTAATTGATGATAGCGTGAAAAAACGAATGAAGGAGGTCCTGGACGATATCCAATCTGGACGATTTGCCAAGGATTGGGTTCTCGAAAATGCTGCTGGCCAAACGAGCTTTAAGGCTACCCGTCGGCGGGAGGCACAGCATCAGGTTGAAGAGGTTGGTGAACGTTTACGAGGAATGATGCCGTGGATTACAGAGAATCGACTTGTCGATAAGACAAAGAACTGATTAAAGTCTATAATCTCATGAGTTTTTAAAAAAGAAAGTTTTAACTTTAGATTAACAACCTCTTAGTGAGAGACATAAATTTTGGTTTAAAGTTGATTATTGGGAGACATAAAACTCTATAGAAAAGCAAATTTTAATCAGCTAAATCAAGAGGGTTAAATTTTTGCAAATTTGTCAACATTTAACTGGTAAGGGGAGCTGAGTGATGAACACCAGCACCAATCCAAAAAAAATAAAGATTTTTGATACAACTCTTCGTGACGGGGAGCAATCCCCGGGTGCTTCTATGAACCTTGAGGAGAAGTTACGTATTGCTGAAGTATTAGAAGAAATGGGTGTTGACGTTATAGAGGCTGGTTTCCCAATTGCCTCAAATGGCGACTTTGAAGCCGTTTGCGAGGTGGCAAAGCTAGTAAAAAATTCTGTCGTATGTGGTTTGGCTCGCTCCGGTCGTGCAGATATTGAAAGGGCCGCCGATGCTTTAAAACCGGGTATTAGGACCCGCATCCATACTTTTATTTCGACTAGTTCTTTGCACATGAAATACAAACTACAAATGGAGCCAGATGAGGTTTACAACGCTGTTATTGATAGTGTCAGCTATGCACGCAATTTTACTAATGATGTTGAATGGTCTCCGGAAGACGGTTCACGAACCGAACATGATTTTTTGTGCCGTTGTGTAGAGGCCGCAATAAACGCTGGTGCAACAACCATCAATATTCCTGATACAGTAGGATATTCAATACCGGAAGAATTTGGGAAATTGATAGCGATGTTAGTTGAACGCGTACCTAACAGCGAAAAAGCAGTATTCTCTACACATTGCCATAACGATTTAGGGCTTGCTGTAGCTAACTCCCTGGCAGGAGTTATGAATGGTGCAAGGCAAGTGGAATGTACGGTAAATGGACTTGGGGAACGTGCTGGCAATGCTGCCTTAGAAGAAATAGTTATGGCCTTAAGAACCCGTTCTGACAAAATCCCTTTTACAACAAGCTTGGATACAAAGTGCATAACGCGTGCCTCAAAACTTGTTTCAACAATAACGGGTTTTACAGTCCAACCGAATAAAGCGATTGTGGGAGCCAATGCTTTTGCCCATGAAGCTGGAATTCACCAAGATGGGGTCCTGAAACATGCACAAACATATGAAATAATGACCCCAGATTCTGTAGGTTTAACCAAATCCAAACTGGTAATGGGAAAACACTCTGGTCGCCATGCGTTTCGTGTCAAGCTTAATGAAATGGGTTATGAGCTTGGCGAAAATGCTGTACAAGATGCATTTCGGAGGTTTAAGGACCTTGCCGATAAGAAAAAAGATATTTATGACGAAGACATTGTAGCGTTAGTTGATGACGAGGTGCTTCGTGCGAACGACGCTATAAAATTTAAATCCTTGCTGGTAGTATGTGGATCGAAGGGTCCACAAACAGCCGAATTAGAAATAGATGTTGATGGAGAAATACTTTTGACCAAAGCCGAAGGAGATGGTCCCGTTGATGCAACGTTTAACGCAATAAAGGACCTGGTTCCTCATGATGCTCGCCTACTGCTCTATCAGGTCAATGCCGTTACAGAGGGAACTGATGCTCAGGCGGAGGTGACAGTTAGGCTGGAGGAAAATGGTAAAACCGTAAATGGTCAAGGGGCTGATACGGATACAATGGTTGCGTCAGCAAGGGCGTATGTTAATGCCTTGAATAAACTTTTGGTAAAACGTAAAAAGACAGCGCCGGGGGCACTGTCAGCTTGAAATTTTCACGGGATGTGAGTGCAAAATGAAGGAAAAGTTAATTTATGTTCTCTAGAATTTTGGGCATGCTATCTGCTGACATGGCGATTGACTTGGGTACGGCCAATACTTTGGTCTATGTCAAAGGAAAAGGAATTGTCCTCAATGAGCCCTCGGTTGTTGCAATTGCGAACGTAAAAGGTAAAAAAGCAGTTTTGGCTGTGGGTGATGAGGCCAAAATGATGCTCGGCCGCACTCCCGGTAACATAGAGGCTATACGTCCTCTTCGTGATGGTGTTATAGCGGATTTCGAAGTTGCTGAAGAAATGATTAAACACTTCATTCGAAAGGTACATAATCGCCGGGGTTTCGCAAGCCCTCAAATTATTGTTGCTGTACCTTCTGGGTCAACCGCTGTAGAGCGCCGCGCAATTCAAGAATCTACTGAAAGCGCTGGTGCTCGGCGCGTTTTTTTAATTGAAGAACCGATGGCAGCCGCAATTGGCGCCGGACTCCCAGTAACGGAACCCACGGGGTCTATGGTCGTTGATGTAGGAGGAGGTACGACCGAAGTTGCGGTTCTATCCCTTGGAGGTCTTGTTTATTCCCGTTCTGTTAGAATAGGTGGCGATAAAATGGATGAAGCCATCGCGGGTTATATTCGCCGGAACCATAACCTTTTGGTTGGAGAAAGTAGTTCAGAGCGTATTAAAAAGGAAATCGGTTCAGCATGCATTCCTCCTGACGGTGAGGGCGAATCAATGGAAATAAAAGGCCGCGACCTTATGAATGGTGTGCCTAAAGAAATTTTAATTTCTGAACGACAGATTGCAGAAAGCTTAGCGGAACCGGTAGGTGCAATAATTGAGGCTGTAAAAGTCGCTCTTGAAAATACAGCACCTGAATTGGCTGCCGATATTGTAGATAAAGGGATTGTACTTACGGGTGGTGGTGCATTACTTGGAAACCTTGATTTAATTTTGCGGCACTCTACTGGCCTTCCGGTGTCCATTGCAGAGGAACCATTATCTTGTGTGGCTCTCGGCACGGGTCAATGTCTTGAAGAGATGAAAGCTTTAAAAAGCGTTTTGTCGTCGATGTACTAAAGATAAAAAATTAGCAATGGAATAAAATCTAAGCTGGTAATATTTTGGTCTTTTTAAAAATTTGTACTAGTGATGATAAAAAATAGGTTATCTTTGTTGCGTGCAGCGGCACCACTAAAAATGTTAGCCCAACGTTTTGGGTTTATGATTTTGGTTTTAGCGGCCATCGGTATTATGGTTTTAAATAAAACCGAAACAGCTGGTGTCGAACGAATATCTAATTTTGTAATTGATATTTTTGCTCCGGTAATGGATGTCATTTCACGGCCTGCTGAGGCTACCAACAATGCTATCCAATCAATCAAAGAATTAGCAGCGTTACGAGATGATAATAAGCGGTTACGGCACGAAAATGCCCGGTTGCAAGTGTGGAAACAATCAGCCCAACGCTTGGTGGCAGAAAATAAAATTCTTTCAGAATTACTTAATTACAAACCGCCACCTAAGACGCTGAAAATAGCAGGAAGGGTTATAGCGGATTCTGGTGGTGCTTTCGTACGTTCAATGATTGTTAATGTGGGAAGACGAGATGGGGTTCGGAAGGGACAGGCGGTAGTGACAGGTGCTGGCTTGGCGGGCAGAATTATCATTGCAGGTCGAAGGTCTTCAAGGGTTCTCTTGATTACGGATATAAATTCTAGAGTCCCAGTTTTATTGGAAGAGTCCCGTGATCGCGCTATTTTGTCCGGAGACAATAGCGGATCACCTCGTTTGATTTTTCTTACTGAAACTGTGCCGGTAAAAGTGGGAGATAAGGTTGTTACCTCGGGGCATGGGGGTATTTTTATGCCTGGTTTACAGGTAGGGAGGGTGAAATCAATCCAATCCAATTTGGTCAAAATAGCTACCTATGTCGGTTTTGACCATCTCGAAAATGTGCGAATTTTAGACACTGGAAAAGTCATAAAATTACCGCTTAGCGATCAACCCTAATTTGACGAATATTGGAATTGGATAATGAATATTTTTTTGTCTTACCAGTTCAACGCCCTAGTTCGAATCGTCGTTGCATGTGCTCTGGTTGTATTTCTGGTTTTGTTATCAGTAACTCCAATTTATTTACCTGGGTACCCCCAGGTAGCGCCAAATTTTCTTTTGATGGCGGTATTTTTTTGGGCTGTCCATCGTTCGGAGTTGCTTCCAGCTGTTATGGTATTTTTTGTTGGACTCTTACAAGATATTTTGGTCGGTATGCCATTAGGTTTCAATGCGATAATTTTAATCTTGATTCGAGCCTTGGCTGTTTCTCAAAAGCGGGTATTCCTTGGTAAATCTTTTTTAATGCTTTGGTGGGGTTTTGGTTTAGTTGCATTTTTGGCAGCATTTGGCCTATGGATTCTAACTATAATTTATAACCAAATTTTTCTTGATCCTCGACCTATTTTATTTCAAGCGTCGTTAACCATAGTGATTTTTCCAGTCGTTTCTTGGTTTTTCGCCTGGTTAAACCTCAAAATATTTCCAAAGAACTGATATGTATCGAGAAGACTCAACTCGCTATAAGTCCTTTTCAAGGAGGGCGCTCATATTAGGTAGCGGTCAATTAGCATTGATGGGTGTTATCGCAGGACGTATGTATCAACTGCAAATTCTTGAATCAGACAAATATAAAATGTTGGCTGAGGAAAACAGAATTAACATGCGTCTTTTACCTCCTTCGAGGGGTCGAATTTTAGATAGGATTGGTATTCCTATGGCTACCAATCGGGAAAATTTCCGATTGCTACTTGTGGCAGAATTAACCCAAAACATAGGACACACTCTCGAGTTACTTGGACAAATAATACCAATTTCTAATCAAGAACTTCACCGCATTTTAGATGACATAAAAAATCGTCAACGGTTTGTCCCTGTTTCTATTTCAGAAAACTTGGATTGGAATTCCGTTTCCCGTATTGAAGTCAATGCGCCAGACCTTCCTGGTGTGGTCATTGACGTTGCTCAAAGTCGTGAGTACCCGTTTGGAACGAAAGTGTCACATTTGCTGGGTTACGTCGCTGCTGTTTCAGAAAAAGATAAAAAAAAGAACCGAAAAATTGATCCTTTGTTGGAGTTGCCCGGATTTAAAATTGGCAAGTCAGGTATAGAAAAATTACATGATTTGAAGCTCCGGGGAAAAGCGGGAACTAGTCAGCTTGAGGTCAATGCGCTTGGTCGAGTAATCCGTGAATTGTCACGCAAGAATGGTACGCCTGGCGATGATTTAATTTTAACAATTGATTTGAATATACAAAAATTTGCGATTGAAAGGTTAAAAGAAAATCGTGCGGCATCAGCGGTAGTGATGGATGTGCATACCGGTGCTTTGATTGCATTGGGTTCCGTACCAGGTTTCGATCCTAATTTATTTAATAAAGGACTTTCTCAAAACAATTGGCAAAAAATTATAGAGGACCCCTTAGCTCCACTAACAAATAAAGCTGTGTCAGGTCAGTACGCACCCGGCTCTACTTTTAAAATGATTGTAGCAATGGCCGCATTAGAATACCGCGTTATAAGTTCCAAAAATCGGATTTTCTGCCCAGGTCATGTTCAACTTGGCAATACTCGCTTTCATTGTTGGAAAAAACGTGGTCATGGCTGGGTCAATTTAAATTCCGCTATACAACAATCCTGCGACACATATTTTTATGAAATAGCTAAACGCGTCGGCATTAATAGGATTGCTGATTTTGGACGCCGTTTTGGGTTGGGAAGTGCCACAGGAATCGATCTCCCAAATGAGTATGCTGGTTTAATGCCGACTACCCAATGGAAGACAAAGCAATTTGGGGTTTCATGGCAAAAAGGAGAGACACTGATTGCTGGAATAGGTCAGGGTTTCGTGTTGACTACACCGCTACAGTTGGCTGTTATGACATCAAGAATTGCAAGCGGTAAGGAAGTTCAACCCTATCTATTAAAAGGAATTATCTCAAAAGGTCAAACGTCTTTTGTCCAAAGAGCGGCCGCTGGTCCTGTCAAGGTAAAACCTAATGTATTACGTTTGGTCGTTAAGGGCATGAACGCCGTCACGAATACTAGCCGAGGCACCGCTTATCGTTCCAGGATAGTAGAAAAAGGCTTAGAAATGGCTGGTAAGACTGGCACATCACAGGTAAAGAGAATTTCTCAATTTGAGCGTGAAACAGGCGTAATCAAATTTAAAAACCGACCTTGGACAGATAGGGACCACGCGCTTTTTGTTGGATTTGCTCCTGTTAAAAACCCTTGTTATGCCGTTTCTGTAGTTGTTGAACATGGCGGCAGCGGCTCAAAAAGTGCAGCGCCGATTGCCCGGGATATCCTCCAAAGGACACTTAGTCGCGATCCTTCTCAATTTTTTGATAGCAGTGTCTGACAGAAAAATACTCAACAAAAAATGAAGATTGTTACAACAGAGCACACTTCAATGACAATTGCAGACAAGGTTCGTCAAATCAATTGGCTTTTAATTTTCATTTTAACAATTTTGGTATGTATCGGTTGTGCGATGCTATATTCAGCAGCAGGTGCAAGCTGGGATCCATGGGCGTCACGTCAATCAATTAGATTTGGATGTGGCCTGGTGATTTTGATATCGGTATCATTAGTTGATATTAGGGTTTGGATGCGCCAAGCCTACATTATTTATATTTTGGTGTTTGTATCACTAATAGCGGTTGAGTTTTTGGGCGTCATAGGCATGGGGGCTCAAAGATGGATTGATTTAGGTGTGTTTCAATTTCAACCGTCGGAGATTATGAAAGTGGCCTTGGTTTTGGCTTTAGCCCGCTATTTTCATTCTACCTCTTCCGAAGATGTTGGTTATCTAAGAGTCTTGCTTTTTCCATTACTTTTGGTAGCAGCGCCTGTGATTTTAGTTCTCCGCCAACCGGACTTGGGCACAGCAATAATACTTTGTTTGATTGCTAGTGTGGTCTTTTTTCTGGCGGGCGTTCGAACCTGGAAGTTTGGTCTTTTATTTGGTGTCGGTTTAGGGAGTTTACCTGTTATTTGGTCTTTTCTGCACAGTTATCAGAAAATCCGGATTTTGACATACCTAAATCCTGAAAATGATCCCTTGGGAGCAGGTTACCATATTTTACAATCTAAGATAGCGCTTGGTTCTGGTGGTATGTTTGGCAAGGGGTTTCTCCGAGGAACGCAAAGTCATTTAAATTTTTTACCTGAAAAACAAACAGATTTTATTTTTACAATGCTGGCGGAGGAATTTGGACTAATTGGTGGGTTGGTGCTGCTCGGTGTATCTTGTCTAATCTTGTTTTATGGTTATGCAATTGCTCTTCGTGTTAGTAATCAGTTCGGAAGACTTTTAACGTTGGGGATTATAGGGATTTTTTTCTTCCACGTTTGTATAAATATAGCCATGGTTATGGGTTTAGTGCCAGTGGTTGGTGTTCCCTTACCCTTTGTTTCTTATGGTGGTACAGCAATGTTTTCTCTAATGTTCGGCTTCGGGTTGGTTTTATGTTCTAACATCCATCGTGATATTAGGGTCAGTCGCTATGGCGCTGCTCAAGAAAGTTAAAGGTTAATTTGGTTGCAGGTATTGGATTCCACCATTAACGAAAAAGACTATTAATGAAAAGATTAACGACATAAACAACCGTTTTCGAAGAAATTAGAAAAAGTATAGTACTTTCCTGTCTTGTCTCGGTTTAATCCAAAAAGTTAACGGTGATGCCGCATCACTGTATTTTCTAAATAAATTATGGCTAAATACATTATTGTTGAAATGATCGCGAGTATAGTAATCGCAGTCATTACAAGGGTCATTTGAAAAATCTGACTACCATAAATGATCAAGTAACCTAATCCTGCTTTTGCTGCTTGAAATTCTCCCACGATGACACCAACCAATGCTAGACCTACATTTATTTTGAGTGCTGCGACCATGACGGGAACGTTTGAAGGCAAAACGACCTGACGTAAAATTTGCCATCGTGTTGCACCAAGCGTTCGTACAAGCTTAATTTTATTGGGATCCGTTTCTCTAAAACCAGTGTAAACCATAAGTATTGTAATGAAGACTGCTATAGCAACAGCCATAGCATAAATTGAAGCTTCATCACCTAGCCAAATATAAAATATTGGAACGAGGGCAATTTTTGGCAAGGCGTTAGCGACAACCATAAACGGGTCAACGACCCGATATACAAACTCCCACCACCACATCATCACAGCGACGCCGACACCGAGTAGCATAGATAATGTGAATCCTACAAAGGTCTCTATAACCGTTACCCAGGTATGACGCAAAATACCATTATCAGGATCTCCCAATAAATCGACAAAAGTAGGCCAAATTGCTGAGGGATAGCTGGTGAGCATTGGATTAACCCAGTGGGCTCTTGGTGCCAACTCCCACAGGCCTAAAAAAAGCACAAGTAGAAGAATTTGGCATAAAAGAATAAGCTTACGTCTTAATTTTACACGCCGTAAAAAGGCCAGATACATAGGGCTGGGCCCTGAAGAGGCATCCTCAAAATTCACTACGTCTGAATTCTTGTTATTATCGTTTTCCGACATGAATTTCTAATTCACCCCATATCTGATCAAAATAATTTTGAAATTCTGGTCTTGACCGTGCTGCAAAAGGCCTTGGCCGTTCCGATTTTCCAGAATCGAAGGTAATATCATGCACGGCCTTTACCCGACCTGGTCGTTTGGTCATTACAATAACCCGATCTGCCATACTGACTGCTTCGGAAATATCGTGAGTGACAAGAATAACAGTTTTGCCTTCTCGCCGAAGGATGTCGGAAACTTCATCCGAAAGAGCGAGCCGAGTTTGGAAGTCCAAAGCAGAAAAAGGTTCGTCCAAGAGGAGAATTTCGGGGTCCGTGCAAAGGGTACGGGCCAGCGCTGCTCTTTGTCTCATTCCGCCCGATAATTGATGTGGGAAATGTTCCATGAAATCGCCAAGTCCATATCCACGCAAAAGGTTTTCGGCTCTTTCGCGGGCAGCTAATCGATCATGCCCTTGTATTTCTGGTCCAAGCAACACATTGTCAAGAATAGAGCGCCATTCGAACAAATAATCCTGTTGAAGCATATAGCCGCACTTCGACGATGGGCCAGTCACAGGCAAACCATTCACAAGAACATCACCCGCGGTAGGCTCAAGAATACCTGCAATAAGGGAGAGAAGCGTGCTTTTACCACAGCCGCTTTGGCCGACTATCGCTACGAATTCCCCGGGTGAAACAGCAAGTGAAAAACCACAAACTGCTTCAGTTTCAACGTCAAGAGTAAAGTACCGAAGGTCTATATCACGCAATTCGACTTTCGGTACTGTTTCTTCCACTTCTAAAACCTTTTCGATGGGTTACTATTTTCCCTTCGCATTTTCGGAAAAACGGGTGGTTACCACTCTTTCGTATGCAACACGCTTGCTAGCTTTAAGGACTCCTCCTTCAATTAAAATGTCCTGTAAACCCGATATAGCTTTGGGGTGTGTGGTAGGATCAGACTTCCATATTCCGAACTTCCGGTATCTTTCGATGGCTGATGCATTATCTTTGATTTTCACTTTCGGAAACCACTTTGATACACGCTTGGCTGCGTCCGTGGCATCAGCCGTTTTGATCCATTCCATTGCTTTGTAAACGGCATTCGTCCAACCTTGTATGATTTTGGGATTCTTCTTAATATAAGAATCTGTAGCCATAAAGACTGTATAGTCAACCTTGCCAACCTCTTTACCGATTGAAGCCACGGGATAGGCAATTCCTTCACGCGAAAGCCGCGAAATGTCCGGTTCGAAGAAAACAGCATAATCTGCTGTTTTCTTTGCGATCCAAGCCCCGACCCTTGCAGGTATTGCAATGTTGGTAACATGGTTAATGTCTTTTTTAGGAGAAATTCCATGTTTCTTCATTGCATATTCAAGAAAAAGGCCGGGTGTAGAACCGGGACGCCAGCCCATAACCGTTTTGTTTCGAATCATGTTCCAATTAAAATTTTTCATTGTCAATTTTTTGCGGGACATGAGAAATAAACCGTCCGTTGCTGTGATGGCAGCAAACATCTTTGATTTTTCGGGTGACTCACCATTTTCTATGTAAATTGCAGTTTCAGGTCCTTGAAGAACAATATCAACGCGCCCTGTTAACAACATGGCAGTACCTTTGTCGCCGCCCCATGCGGTAGTCATATCAACTTCAATACCTTGCTCCGCAAAATAACCATTTGCTATCGCAATATATTTTGGTAAGTAAAATACAGAGCGGACAACTTCAGCATATTTGACCTTGGTTGCTGCTATAGCACTTTTCGATAGACCTGAAAGACCAAAACAGAGGCCTGCTGCAGCAATCACGCTTGCTGTTGCAACCATAGTTCTTACCCGATTCCAAAAAATCTTTTGTAAAAATTTCATACCTTTGTCCCCTGTTTGAGAGTTTGTTAACCAGTTTTTGTATAAATAAAAAAGCGTACAAATGTTTTGAAAAAGCGTAGAATATACAATCAATTATTTAGGGGCAAGGTTGGACAAGATAAAGCCGTAGTTTTAATCACAAAGTGTTGTATTGGCATTTTTTACGAGTCTCGCTTAAAACTTTTTTCACTTAAAAAGGATAATTGTGTGATACGCGATTGCACAAAATTTGATTTCGATAAAATCTATGAAGTCATAAATGATGCTGCCACCGCTTACCGCGGGGTAATTCCAGGGGATTGCTGGAAAGAGCCTTACATGCCTTCAAGCGAGTTACGTCACGAAATTTCTGCTGGTGTACAATTTTTTGGTGAGGAACATAAAGGAAACTTAATAGGTGTTATGGGAAAACAATTTAAGGGAAATGTTATACTTTTACGTCACGCTTATGTGAAGACAGCTTGGCATCACCAAGGGGTTGGCAGCAAGTTACTCTGTCATTTGCTCGCTAGTGCAGAGTATCCTGTTTTGATTGGTACTTGGGCAGCGGCACATTGGGCAGTGCGGTTCTATGAAAAGCATGGTTTTACAGTACTCACAGGAGCTCGTAAGGATGATCTTCTTAAAAAATACTGGTCAATTTCAGCACGGCAAACCGAAACTTCGATAGTGTTGGCTGATCCTAACTGGATTTCTGCTAATCTTTCTCCTCAAAAGGCGTAAGCTCCGCTCAGGTACAACCGATTCACCTACTAAAAGCCCGTTGCATCGTTATTTTTAGGTTTACTTGTTTTTCATTTGTGCACTTTATGTGGATTTTATGCTAAAACGGAAAATTTAAACTAAAATTAAGGAAAAGGATCAAAAATAAATTTTTTTTCAAGTAATCTACCTGGAGAAAGAGGGCGATTAGCTCAGTTGGTAGAGCAGCTGACTCTTAATCAGCGGGTCGAGGGTTCGAGTCCCTCATCGCCCCCCAATAATATCAAGGGCTTAGCCGGAAACGGCTAGGCCTTTGTGTTTATTTGGGAACGTTTATGGGAACATTGGGCACCAGTAACAGCTCTTGGATCAGTTACCAGGGGACACGGCATCTCGCATCACGCACCACGGGCCAGGGCCCAGGGGGCCGGTTTCGGTGGCTGGATAGTAACGACGGCGGGTCTGTTGGCGCAGATCGGTCGGATGGTTCTCGAGTTCAGGGCTTGGGCAGAGTTTTGCTCAAATGGTTTGACATCTGAACGTCTTGCCCCTTTTTCGAATTAGATCAAAACAATCTTTGATTAAATTCAGTTTTGTGCTATAAACCTTTCAGCGCCGATTTGAAGCACAGATTGCGGGCGCTAAACAAATGCAGCTAAAGCGCAGGGGTCACCCGGCGAAAGCTGCGGTGGCTTTTTTAATGGGCTGATCCACCTCAAGGATCGGGCATTTGAACATCAGCTTGTGCGCCGAGGCATTCCGCCTAAAGCACTAAAGAGAGGAGAATCTAAAATGGTATTTGTGAGTCCCAG
>JAYZBC010000049.1:0-30525 GCA_036339375.1 Pseudomonadota bacterium
CCACTTAAATAAGATTCATGAATAAAGGCTAGCGGTTCCGCTGTCGCCAAATCATAAAGGATAATGACCGTCCAGTTTACGGGATCAAAATTGCTTAAAATTTTTCGGCCAGGAGTGTCCCCAGTCTTTAACAAAAGTTGGGAACCTGCGCGTACACAAGCCATTCCATAGCTGGGAACAGCACCAATATGAACATTGGCAAAATATTCGCGTGAGGGATCGGGAGTTTCGGAACGATACCGTGCCCTTGGCAAAGTTTTTGCCTTCCCTAAAGCGTAATCCCTAAAGGCAACCCGCATAGCCTCAATACATTCCCGCATGCTTAAATTTTTTTTTACATCCTCATCAGTGATGATGATTGCCATCGCTTTCTCCCTCACTATGATCTAAACTTGGATAACAAAACAATAAGGTCTGGCAAGCCAAAAACAAAACTTTTTGAAAATTTATGACATTATCAATTACAAAACTTTCTAAAGCCGCAGGCGCTGAAATAAAAGGATTAGACCTGTCAAGCGAGCTTAAACAAGAGGATATTGATGTAATAAAGCAAGCCTGGTTAGATCATATGGTCCTCTTGGTGCGTGATGGCAACCTCTCAGAACAGGGTCAGGAGAGGTTTTGCAGTGTTTTCGGGCAAATAGCTGGATTGAAATCCAAACGTTCTTCTGCCAAATTTTTGTATGTAGCAAACAAAGAAGTTCCTGAACAAGAAACTGCTGTTCAGTTGGGTGAAATGATGTTTCACTATGATCAAGCTTACTCTCAAAATCCCTGCAAGGCTTCAACACTTTATTCTATAATGGTCCCAGAAATGGGGGGTAACACCTGCTTTAGTAATTGTTGTGCGGTGTACGAAAGATTGAGTGCAGAATGGAAAAAAAGAATAAAAGGCAAAACCGCCTTAAATTATTTCAATTACGACACAGACCCCAGTGAACGTCCAAAAGAAATTGATCCAAACGCCCCTCAATACTCACACCCAATTATACGAACTCATCCTGAAACAGGGCGAAAATCTATTTACGTTAATCGCTTAATGACTATGAAAATTAACGGGGTCAGAAAAGATGAAAGCAAAGAAATTTTAGAGTTCTTATTCAGCTGCATCGAGGACAAAGCAAATATTTACGAACACATTTGGACAAAAGGCGATCTCGTTCTCTGGGATAACAGGTGTACTGCGCACGCTAGGACTCATTACAACCCCCAAAAAGCCCGATTGTTGCGTCGTATGACCATACTGGATGAAAATTCAGTTCAGTAAATTCCCCCTTGGAAAATATACAAAAAACTTACTTTAAACTCCGTATAAACTGAATTTAAAAAGTCCATGGAAAGCACTTCCTTAAAGGAACTGCCAATGTGACTGAGAAACAGTGATCAAAAAATCCCAGGAGCTTTTACCAATTTGTTCCAAAAACTAGCGTCTTTCTGTCAATTCTATTTCGTAACCGTCCGGATCTTTAATAAAAGCCAACATATTAGGGTTTTCGGGCCTAACGTGGTGGGGATCTAAAGCAAACTCAACCCCCTGTTCTTTTAAAATTCGACTAATTTTCTCGACACTTGTGACTAGTAACGCGACATGTCCATAAGTATTACCATGTAAATATTCGGCAGGTGGGTCCATCATTTCAACCAATTCCAGCGCATGATGCCTTTCTTCGTCACCAAAACCAACATATGCGACTTTTTCGCCGCGCTCTTGGCTTTCTCGTCTCCGCATAACCTCCATGCCAAGTTTTCTCGTGTAAAAAGAAATTGATTTTTCCAAATTTGCAACCCTGATCATGGTATGCCTAATTTTTATCGCTTTTGGTTTTTCTGAGCCATCGCCTAACATTTTATTCTCCCACAAAAATTATTCCTGAGTGGAAAACTAAGCTGCCTCCAACACAAAAAACAAGAACAACATAAAAAATTAGAGAAAGTAACTTGCCCTGTACAAAATGGGCGCGTAGCGTTGATTTTATCCTAAATCTACGTCTCTAGCCAATTTTAAACGGATAAAATGAACAAAAAAACTATTGGAAAAGGGCTTTTACGTAACGAAGACCAACGCCTTTTAAAGGGAAAAGGTTGCTTTAGTGATGATGTCAATTTTGATAACCAAGTCTATGCAGCTTTTGTTAGGTCCCCACACGCCCATGCACATATTAAAACTATCAATACTGCCCCAGCAAAGGCAAAGGAGGGAGTTCTTTTATGTCTAACCGGGAAAAACTGGCTCGATGATGGTTTAGCGCCGATTCCGCACAGCCCTATACCGTCTGGAGGCGATGGTTTGGGTATGACTCCGGAAGATTGGTCAAAAGTTTTTTTAGGGCTTAATTTTCCTCTTGCCCCAAGTCGTCCAAGATTTGTAGGTGAGCCGGTAGCAATGGTTGTGGCGGAAACAGCAGAACTAGCACACGAAGCGACGGAGTTGGTCCACATTGATTACGAAATTTTACCTGCTGCCGTAGAAACACTAGAGGCTTCCTATGATAACGCACCGCGAGTATGGGACGAAACAGCAAGCAATGTATGCTTGGACACAACTTTCGGCAATTGTGAACAAACAAACAAAGCTTTTTCTGAAGCTCATCACATCACGCGCAGGCAATTTAAAATTGCCCGTAATACGGGTGTTCCAATGGAACCGAGAGCTGGCGTTGGTATTTATGACCCCAAGATAAAAAAATATACTTTGTATGCCGGCGGAGGAGGTGCTATCCGATACAAGAAGGAACTGGTTGAAATATTTGGCGTTCAACCAGATCAAATTCGGGTTGTAACAAATGACGTGGGAGGCAATTTTGGAACCCGGAACCGTGTATTTCCTGAATACCCTCTGGTCATGTGGGCTGCAAAAAAAATTGGACGCGCAGTCAAAAACACTACAGATAGAACAGAGTGTTTCCTAACCGATTTTCAGGGTCGTGACCTCATTACTTCACTTGAAATAGCTATGGATTCAAATGGTAAATTTCTTGCGCTGAAAGCAGACAACTTATCAAATATTGGAGCCTACTCCCTTTCTTTCACACCCCTTTCCAAGGGCGCTGAAATAGTAACCGGGGGATATGACATTCCATATGCTTGTGTGCGGGCGAGAGGCGTTTTTAGCAACACTGTTCCAACAAACCCTTATCGGAGTGCGGGCCGTCCTGAGGTCATTTACGCCCTTGAAAGGTTGGTAGATTTGGCGGCTGCAGAAATGGGCCTCGACCGGATTGAGATTCGGCGCCGTAATCTTGTGCCTGCTAACGCTATGCCATATGCAAACCCTTTGGGTATGACCTACGACAGTGGGGATTACCACCATTGTCTGAACAGAGCTTTGGTATTGTCAGACTGGAACGGGTATCAGAACCGCAAAGGTGTTTCACAACACCTTGGTATGTGTCGTGGTATAGGTATTTGTTCATACATAGAAAGTTCTTCTGGGGCACCGCTGGAACGTGCTGAAATTAAAATTAAGAAGGATAATAAAGTTGAAGTTATCATAGGAACCCAATCCAGTGGACAGGGACATGAAACAAGTTTTTGTCAGGTCGCAGCGGAATGGCTTGGAGTACCTTTTCAAACCGTTGAACTTTTACAGGGAGACACTTCATTTGTTCATGCTGGGGGTGGATCCCATTCTGGCCGATCTATGCGGATGGCGGGGACTGTAATCGTTATGGCAAGCGAACTTTTAATTGAAAAAGGCAAAAAGCTAGCCGCTCATTTTTTGGAAACCTCCGAAAGGGATATTAACTTTGAAGAGGGAATTTTTAAAATTGCGGGTACGGACAGAAAGATTAATTGGTTTGAACTTGCAGAAAAAATTAGCAACAAGGAAGATCTTCCAAAGGAATTAAAGAGTGGCCTAACATCTGAAGCAGAGAACCTCATGCGCACTCCTGCTTTTCCTTATGGAACCCACATATGCGAGGTGGAAATTGATCCGGACACTGGCGCTCTTAAATTAGACCGGTACACGGCTATTGACGATGTGGGGCGAGTTATCAACCCTATTATAGTTGATGGACAAATTCATGGAGGCATTGCCCAGGGGGCTGGAGAAACTTTATTTGAAGATTTTGTGTTTGAAGCGAAAACCGGGCAACCCTTGGCTGCTAGCCTTATGGACTATGCAATTCCAAACGCGTCTGACATGCCTACATTTCAAAACGAATGTTTTGAAACTCTTACACCTATGAACCCTCTTGGAATAAGGTCCGGTGGAGAGGCGGGTACCACCCCTGCTTTGGGAGCAATAACAAATGCAATAGCCGACGCGTTGAAGGAATACAATGTTTGTGACGTGGAGATGCCAGCCACTTCATATAAAATTTGGGAGGCCATAAAATTTGCGAGTATTAGCAAGTGATAAAAATTTAACCAAATATTAGATAGATATGACACATTATGATAGGAATGTTAGTTAACCATAATGATAGGAATGTTAGTTAACCAAATTTTAGGACACGCTTGAGGGGTCTATGAGCGATAAAACTGAAACAATTGATTTTCCTTTTGGAAAAATTGAAATCACGCGCAAGGGGAAAGGACCGCAACTTTTGCTGCTCCATGGCGGCGGGGGCGCTATGGCTAATCAGCCCTTTGTCGATATTTTGGCTAAAAAATTTGAGATAATTGCACCTACGCACCCTGGATTTAACAGCACAGAAGTACCGTCCCATTTTGATGGAATGGATGATCTGGTGCATTTTTATTTAGATGTATTAGACGCACTCAAGATCGAAAATGCTGTAGTCATGGGTATGTCCATGGGCGGATGGTTGGCAACAGAACTTGCAACGATTTCATGTGCACGTTTTTCTAAACTCATTCTGGTCGATGCTGTTGGTGCGAAGTTTGGTGGTCCAACGGATCGAGACATTGTTGATGTCTTTGGGTTACCTCCCACCGAAATTACGAAACTTATGTGGCATGACCCTTCCCAAGCCCCAAACTTAGCGGATTTGCCTAATGAACAGGTCGAAATAATTGCTGCAAACCGAATAGCCTTAGGCCTTTATACTTGGGAACCTTATATGCACAACCCCAAGTTAAAATATAGACTGCACCGCATTTCAATTCCCACTTTGGTAATTTGGGGGGAAAGTGATGGCCTTGTTAAGCCGGATTATGGAAAAACCTTCGCTGAACATATTCCCGGTGCAAAGTTTCACGCTATACCCGAAGCCGGCCATTCCCCGCATGTGGAACAAGCTCAAGCTTTCATTAACCAAGTCCATTCTTTTACAGATTGACGGAATAAAAAATGAGAACCTATTGGTTTACAGAGGACGCCTATCCAAACTTACCCCCGCAGGACGAGTACGAATCCATTCGGGTTAATTTACCCAACTCTAATTTTGATCCGGAAAAAGGTCACGAGTTGTATAACTGGTATCTTGACCTTTGGTGTATGGCGGAAGAGATGGGCTTAGATATCATGAATAATGAGCATCATCAGACTGCTACTTGTATGGTACCGGCAGCGCCTCTCATGCTTGCTGTCCTAGCCCGCGAAACCAAAACCGCCCGCCTTTTGATTTTGGGCAACCCTATTTCAAACCGCCGTAATCCAATTCGTGTTGCGGAAGAGATGGCCATGGTGGATGTTTTATCCAAGGGCAGGCTGGAGTGTGGTTTTGTCCGTGGCGTCCCCTACGAGGCAGCTCCCGCTAATCGTACACCTTTACGTGGAAGCCAGCGTTTGTGGGAAGCGCATGACATGATTATGAAGGCATGGACCACTCACGATGGCCCGTTTAATTACGAGGGCAGATGGTTCCACGGCCGCCAAATTAATATTTGGCCAAGACCCTATCAGCAGCCTCACCCCCCAGTGTGGGTAACAATGGGGGGGCGCATGAGTACGCCACCGATTGCACAACATAAACACGTCGGCGCCGTATTTCTTGCTGGTTATCCTCGCATTCGTGAAATTTTTGATGGGTATCGAGAAGATTACCTGAAACAGCACGGAGAGCATGCCCCTTTTGACCGTTTGGGTTATCTGGGTCTCGTTTTTGTGGGCGAAGACGAGAAGAAAGCCAGAGAAGGGGCTGAGAAATTGCTTTGGTACATGACTGCAAATAAAGTACCTCCATATTGGTCTAATCCGCCCGGTTATCACCCACCCCACATATCCGCGCAAATTATGAAGGGAATGCGTGGTGGTTCTGGCGTGCCTTTAACGGCTACAGTTGATGACCAAATAGCAAGAGGAAATGTGTTTGCCGGTAACCCGGATCAGGTTTTTGAGCAAATCAAAGCATTTTGGGAGTATTCTGGTGGTTTTGGAAACATGCTCATGATGGGACACGCTGGATTTTTAAATAATGAAGAAACAATTAAATCCATGCGACTTTATGCAAATGAGATTTTTCCACGCCTAAAAGAACTAGAATCTTCAACAACACCTGCTGAAGCCTGGGAAAAATCAAAGTCAATGCCAACACGCGAGAATGTTCCGCTTGAAGGATTTGCGCTTGATTTTGTTCGATAATTAAAAAATATCGAAATATTCGCGCTGCTCCCAGTCATTACTTTCTGACAAAAATCGGGCAATTTCGCCTTCTTTGAGTTTAATTATGTAGTTCACAAATTCTTCTCCAAATTTTGTTGAAAAAAGAGAATCTTCACGAAGTGCTGAAACCGCCTCCATCAAGCTCTGCGGAAGAGTTGGGCTCTCCGCCTGGTAAGGCTCTTGAGACGGTGGTCCAGGATCTAGTTTATTTTCTATACCATTCATACCAGCAATAATTTGTGAAGCTATGTAGAGGTAAGGGTTTGCCGCTGGCTCCCCTATACGATTTTCAACCCTTGTACATTTATCTCCTGCCCCCCCGATCGCTCTTAACATGGCTCCCCTGTTGTCGCGTGACCAAACCGCGCGGTCTGGTGCAAGCGAAAATGGTTTAAAGCGTTTATACCCATTAACGGTAGGTGTTGTGAATACTGAACCTGCACACGCATGCTTCAAAACACCAGCTACATAATTTAAACCTAGGAGGGAGAGATCATCATTTTCATCCGGTACAAAAGCGTTCATTCCAGTTTTTATCTCTTCCAAAGATTGGTGCAAATGCCAACCGCTAGAAAACAGATTGGGAAGGTGGGGTCGGCACATAAAAGTAGCGTGATACCCTTCCCGGCGACAAATTTGTTTTACCGCATTCCTAAACAAAACCATGGTATCTGCAGCTTCCAGAGCTTCCATTGGATGAAAGGTCACCTCAGCCTGGCTTGGACCAAACTCCACTTCAGTTGTGCGAAGTGGTAACTCCAACGCCAATAAATTGCGTCTGATTATTTCCATTATTGATTCATGTTGGTCGGCACGTATTTCTGTCAAATACTGAAATCCATGTGCCAAAAGATCTACTTGGGGTGGTTTTCCCGGCTGCCCTGCTTCTTCAGGTCTAAGTGTTGTATCCCGTAGACGAAATAAATGAAACTCAATTTCAAGTCCAACAACTAGCTTGTACCCAATACTCTCAAGTTCAGCGATACTTTGTCGCAATTTATTGCGAGTGCAAAACTGTACGGGGTTTCCATCGGAGAAATAAATATCGCATTGGAGCCAACCTGTACCATTGGCCCAGGGTAGGGTATGAAAAGTTGATGGATCGGGTACCATCAAAAAGTCGCCACCACCGGTCATTTCTTCGAGACCAAAACCTCCACCGTCATTCCAAATTGGGTAAATTGTTTTGTGCGACGTATCTTTAGCAAGGAGGGTGGTGGTCATACTTACGCCAGAATTAAAGGCGGACCGTAAATCACTAGCCATAATTGTTTTGCCACGCAAGATACCGTGCTGATCAGCAAAAGACAGACGTATAACGTCCAACTGTTGGGCACTAACAATCTTTTCAACTTCCGCGTTTCTTTTTCGTCTTTCTTCATCCAGAAGGCCAAAACGTTCCACAAAATCACTTCTCCCATGACCCGCATTACTTGGCATTAAATTTTCCTTGCCCATGGTGACTTCAAACGGCGACGTCTGTCATAGTCCAGCCACCATTTACCAGAGTGATCATCAGAACCAATAGTATCTACCGCTACAGGACCAGTCATTAATTTTGCGTTCGTGTTAAAAGGGATTTTTTTACCGTCTTCAACATCTTTGATGGCCTTCAAAAGCATCCGCCTATAGGCAATTATTGCTTTATCAGTCGTGGCAAGGTGTTCTTTACGACGGTCAAAGATCCTCCCTGGGGATTCAATAGCCCAATTGTCGTGCACATTTATATCTGATCCCATTCCGGTGAAGGTTTTATGTTTTTGTTCTTCCGGATCATAACCCCAATTATTTGACCTATTTCGCCTCGGCTTATAATCCGGAATGTTATAAAGTTCTTCTCTTTGATCCCGCATTGCTTTTTTATCTACTTTCTCCTCAAATGCCGTGAAAATCGCATACCAATAACATTCTGTGTCTGTAACGGGTACATGCCATTGGCTGATGGTAATATCGTTGCTCATAGGAATTATAATTGCATTCGGAAAAGCAAGGTTTGTTACCCGCATGTGAACACCGTGGTTCTCCAAATCACGTTTTGAGAAAATTCGAAATCCAGAATTAGTGTTTTCTAAATCCAATTCTGGCCTGACATTTTCACGCATTAGTTTGGTGACCGGAATTTCTTCGGTTGAATCACGAAATTGTTGACCATAGCCATCTGCAGAATCGGTATCTTCGAAAAACCTGTGTAAAAAAGATGCGTGAGCAGGATCTATCCCTACTTCGAGCGCTTGAAGCCAGTTAGCTTCAATATGACCTTTAAAAGCAAAAGTGTAGGCTGGAGGCGCGGTAAAACAATCAAAATTCGGTAAATTTGGAGGATCACCAGGCCCCAGGTAAGAAAAAATTATGCCACTTCTTTCGATACAAGGGTAAGATATATGTTGAATTTTTTTATAAAATTGGCTGCCTTCCGGTTCAGCTGGCTGCTCCAAGCAAGCACCATTAACATCGAATAACCAACCGTGAAAAGGACACCTGATACCTCCACCTTCTAGTCGCCCAAAACACAGATCCGCTCCCCTATGCGGACATTGCCGATCAAGGAGCCCAAAATTTCCGTTATCATCCCGGAATAAAACAAGTTTTTCTCCCATCAGTTCGACGGCAACAGCTGGCCGATCTCCCGGCAATTCATCAACAAGCGCTGCAGGTTGCCAAAATCGTCTCATCAATTCTCCAGCTGGTGTTCCACGACCTGTTTCCGTGACACGGTTGTTTTCATTTTGAGTTAACATGGGTTTAGGCTAATAGTCTTAGCTCGGAGGCGCAACACGTCGGATTGACAAACAAACTGTCTCATGTCCAATGTGCTTTAATAAAAAATTTTACCAAGTTAAATAATATGAATTTTTTGTTTTATTATTCTGATTTTCTGAAAATTTAATGGCTGAAATAAAACCTTTGAAGATATGAATAGCCAAGAAACTTATGACTACATAATTGTCGGCGCGGGATCAGCCGGTTGCACTTTAGCAAACCGGTTGTCTGAGGATGAAAATGTTACTGTTCTTGTTTTAGAGGCAGGCGGTCAAGATCACGATCCTTTGATCCATGTTCCCCTCGGCTGGGGCAAAATTCTTTTCAAACGATTACATGATTGGGGCTACTTTACTGAACCTGAACCAGAACTTAATAACCGCAGAGTAGAATGTGCCCGCGGAAAGGTTATTGGCGGTTCTTCATCGATAAACGCTATGGCCTATGTGCGGTGTCACCCTGCTGATTATGACCGTTGGGCCAGTTTGGGACTGAAAGGATGGTCCTACGCTGAGGTTCTCCCTTACTTTAAACGTTCAGAAAATTGGGAGGGTGGTGAAAGCATGATCCGTGGCGGTGGTGGCCCTTTAACTGTCACCCAGAATATATATCCAGATCCCCTAAAGGATGCTTGGTTTGAGGCTGGAGAAGCCGCAGGATATTCAGTAACTGAAGATTATAACGATACGCGGAATGAAGGATTTTGCGTGATGCAATCCACCATTCGAAATGGAAAACGATGTAGTGCTGCGGTCGCATACCTAAGACCCGCCCAAAAAAGGTCTAATTTAACCGTAATAAATAAAACTTTGGTCACCCGACTAAAAATAAACAAGGGAAAAATTCGAGGACTGGAATATTCACGAGCCGGACAAAAACACACCGTAAATTCAGACCGTGAAGTAATTCTCTCTGCAGGTGTTATAAATTCACCACAGCTCCTGATGTTGTCAGGAATTGGAAATCCCAACCACCTGAAGGCACTCGATATAGAATGTTCCACACCCCTATACGGGGTTGGTCAAAATTTACAAGACCATATTGGCGTTGGCTTGGAATTTGAACGCAAAACAGATGGGCCTTTTGTTAAACATTTGCGTTATGACCGGATCACCCTTGCGATGATGCGAGCCTATTTTTTTGGAACGGGGTTTGCGACAGAAATGCCAGGACCCATCATGGCGTTCCTCAAAAGCGACCCCGAATTAAACCAACCTGATATACAACTCCTCACGCGGTTCGTCCCCCCAGAATCCCAACCCTGGTTTCCCGGATTGCGAAAAAAACCGAGGGATGCTTTCATGTGTCGGCCTGCTGTTTTGCACCCGGAAAGCAGAGGTGAAATTAAATTGAAGTCAAAAGACCCGCGTGAAAAGGTCGCCATCCATCAAAATTTTCTCACATCGGAAAGCGATTGGAGAACCCTTCGCACAGGTTTTGAGATTGTGCGTGAGGTAGCCAATAAAACACCATTAGATAAGTATAGAGGACCAGAAATTCAGCCCGGCCCCAATATAAAAAGTCGTGAAGACATTGATAATTATATACGGCAAACGGCTTGGACTGTTCATCATCCACTTGGAACCTGCAAAATGGGTTTAAAAAGTGATAAAATGGCAGTTGTCGACGAAGAACTCCGAGTCTTTGGCGTTGATGGTCTGCGGGTTGTGGATGCTTCGGTTATGCCTGACATGCCTGGCGGAAATATCAATGCTCCAGTAATTATGATGGCAGAAAAAGCCTCAGACTTAATCAAGGGAGAGAAACCCCTGCAACCGGTTAGAATATAATGACCATAAAACAAACAAACCTGAAAAATTATTCTTTAAGGCCTGAAAGGGTTAATTATAGCGGAGAGCAAGGAGGCCTGATCGGATACTTGTTTTTGCCTCCGGGCGGAGGCCCCTTCCCTTGTGTGATAGACAATCATGGAAGTGCCACACCACCAGGAACGACTGATCTTTCGCACCCACAAACGGCAGCATTATTTTTGTCTTGGGGTTGTGCTTATTTATTTCCACACCGTGCAGGATATGGAGAATCTCCCGGAACGCCAGTAACAAAAGCGGTGCCCGCAAAAAGAGGAACCAAAGAGCATGACGATCAAATGTCTGAAAGGCTGGTGGTGGAAAATCGTGATGTAATTGAAGCCCTTAACTTTGTATCGAAACACCCAGAAATTGATCAACAACGAATTATTGTTATGGGAAGTTCTCTCGGCGGGATCCATACGTTGTTGGCGCTGGCTACTGACACTCGTTGGAAATGTGGAATTGATTTTTCAGGTGGTGCTAGCCAGTGGGCACAACATCCAAAAATAAAAAAAATGCTGTTGGAAGCTGCAACAACCTTAACTCAACCAGTTTTCCTAATTCAGCCCGAAAACGATTTCAACATTTCTCCAACAAAAGAATTAAGCGCACTTTTAAAAGAACGGAATCACAAATTTAAGGCAAAAATATATCCACCTTGGGGAACGGATGGGGCCGAAGCCCACAGGTTTTGTGCTGCGGGACAACAAATTTGGGAAACAGATGTGAAAGCTTTTCTTAATGAATGTTTATAATTTATATTAGAATCAACTGTTGTATGGTGATTTAATTCTACCCCCTATCTCTGGGGAATCGGCTGAATAGCGATACGCTCTAAATAAGGAATTCCCTGAACCACCTCGTTCAAGACCAAACCAATTGTAACTTCCAAAAAATGGAGAAACATATTCCCAAACAATTCTTTGGTCCGGCGTAACCTCAAACACCCGTCCCATCTGGCCTTCACAAATTAAAGTATTTCCTGACTCAAGGCGCTGTGCACCAGAAATATTAGGACTAAAAAATGTCCACGTCGGCTGACCTCTATAATCCCAAACCTCTTCTCCAGTTTTCATGTCGAGTTCAATGACGCGAGAAAAGGGGTTTAACGGGGTGTAAATTCCGTTTGCAAAAAATAGCAAATTCCCATTTTCCAGTACTTGGACGTCATGGGTCGTCCCCCACATAACGTCCTTTTTCAACCACCGAAATTTCTTTGTTTTCCTGTCGATGATCGCAAGGGTATGCGTACGACGAAAACTAACTAGAACATCGCCATTGTCTAAAGGAAAACAAGCATTGGCATGTGCAAACTCTTCACGATCACAAACATCAATGAGGGGGTGGGCCTCAATTTCTTCGTCAAGATGGAAATGCCACTCCCAAACCACCTCGCCCTTGGGACTAACTTCCTTTACATAATCCCCATAAATTCTGCCATCTCTTTCACTCTTCGGAATTCCGCCAATCACCCTTGCCGCTGCCTCATCAGGAATTGGCTCCCAACCGATATAGACTGTATTTCCATTTGGACAACGGCGAAAATCGTGGTGCTGCCCATGGTCTATATATTCCCAAACAACATTTCCGTCCCAGTCATATTCTCGGATCATTCCCCCTTTACCACGACGGAGAGGAGGGCCCTCTTCAGTACGCCCTGCCCATAATAGATTTCCATTTGGAAGAAGATAAGCGTAATTTCCAGGCGTCAGTGGGAAGTTCCAGTGATGAAGGACTTCACCACGCATCCCAACCAGATAGGCTTCCTTGCTGACCAACGGTACAATTAGGGTAAAACCGTCAGTCGCATGTTTTTCATCAAAAAGTAGAATGCCTGTATCCCGATGTCTCATCAGCCCCTCTTCAAACGATCTAAAACCTGTTCATACGACAAATTTTCCAAATTTGCATCTCCCCTTCAGTGAGAAATTGGAGTATTTTTTTATTAATGATAGCTGTAGAAATGAAACAATGACGACCACACTTCAATACGCTCTGCCCCCAGACCCAAACACTAGACCGCCGGGATTTAGGCTTCCAACAAATGCTTGTGATACACATTTTCATATCTTTGGTCCTCCGGATAAATTTCCTTTTTCAGAAAACCGCCGTTACACCCCTCCAGGAGCACCGTATGAACATTACCAAAATGTCCAGCGCCTGACTGGGCTAACACGTGGAATTGCAGTCCAACCCACTGCACATGGAATGGACAATTCAGCTATTATAGACGCCGCTATCAGATCAAAAGGTAATTTGCGTGCTGTTGTTCGGTTCGACAACAAAACGACTGACATGGAATTGGAAGAATTAAACGAGGCAGGAGCACGGGGAGCCAGGTTTTCTCTTATGTCAGATCGTCCCGGTAACGTGGCTATGATTGAACATGCTTTACCTCGTATGAAAAAACTCAATTGGTCTCTTGTTCTCCATGTCGAAAGTCATACATTGATAGAACATCAAGAATTCATTCAAAGTATTCCAATTCCTACGGTGATTGACCATTTGGCCCGGTGTAGACCTTCGAGTGGACTTAACCAGTCGGCGTTCGTTTTATTATTAAAACTTATAAGAAATGACCAATTTTGGACAAAAATTTGTAGTGTAGACAAAATCAGTGAACCTAAGGATAACAAAATAAATAACGGTCTCCCTTTTTCCGATGTCATCCCCTTCGGCAAAGCCGTTATTGAAACAGCGCCCGAAAAAATTTTGTGGGGTACGGACTGGCCGCATGGGAACACTTTTAACCCTGGCCAAATACCAAACGAAGGTGACCTCCTCGATCTGTTAGCCGAAATGGCAGGAAGTAAAACTATACTTGAAAAAATTTTGGTTCAAAATCCCGAACGTTTATATTTTCAAAATTAAACAAAAATTAAAACATTTCAAAAAAAGTTTTTATCTAACGCTCAAAGTCATACCTTGTGTCACCTCTTTTGGACTACCAACTCCCAAAAATACCAGATTTAATACTTGGAAAATTTAGCTCAGAACCTAATTTTCTCGTTTTTCCTAGAACACGATTGATCACAACCTAATTTCGTTCCATGTTAATTTTATGCCATGGTTGTGCCGAGATTGCCTACAAACCGGTTCACCTTTCCCCCGCGTGAAAGGTGTTTGCCCAAATTGCGGTTCTACGAAAGTAATTTTCCACAACGAACTCAACACCTTGTCTATTGCTCATCTTGATTGTGATGCATTTTATGCTTCGATTGAAAAAAGAGAAAATCGGAACCTAAAGGACAAACCGGTCCTCGTCGGTGGGCAGGGGGAACGTGGTGTTGTAATGGCCGCTTGCTATGTCGCAAGGCGTTTTGGCTGTAGGTCTGCAATGCCCATGTTCAAAGCGCGGGCACTTTGCCCTGACGCTGTGGTCATCCGCCCCGACATGAAAAAATACCAGAAAATAGGCAAGGACATACGCTCTCTGATGCTAGAAAAGACACCCCAAGTAGAGCCCATTTCAATTGATGAAGCTTTCTTGGATCTATCAGGAACAGAGAAATTGCACAGCGGATTTCCTGCACGCACGCTTGCCAACTTGAAAAATTTAATACAGGAAAAATTCAAAATCACTGTATCAATTGGTCTCAGCCATAATAAATTCCTATCAAAAATTGCATCGGGGTTAAGCAAACCCTCTGGTTTTCTTGTGGTTGGCAGAGCGGAAACCTTAAAATTTTTGGAAAATCTCCCCGTAAATAAAATTTGGGGGGTGGGGGTTGGCCTCCAAGCTCGGTTAAACCGCGACGGGTTCACTACAATTGGTAGTTTAAATTCGGCTCCGGAAAATTTTTTAGTGAAACGTTATGGACGCATCGGCAAAAGACTGTACTTTTTTTCTCAAGGTATAGACTCGAGGTCAGTAAATCCTTTGGAAAATCGAAAGAGCATCTCAGCGGAAACAACCTTTCCGGGCGATATTTCTGTAACCAAAACCCTGGAGGAACACTTGTGGCCTTTATGCGAAAAAGTTGCTTACCGGGCGAAAAAAAACAACTTTTCGGGAAAAGTTATAACTTTAAAACTCAAAACCTCAGATTTTCAAATTCGTACTCGAAGGCGGAAAATTTTTGCTCCGACGCAACTCGCTGAAAAAATTTGGCTCACCGGTAAAGATCTCCTGCAAAACGAAAAGAATAGTGATAGTTATCGTTTGATTGGCATTGGAATTAGCGAACTTTTTCCGAGCGAAATGGCTGATCCTCCAGATTTGGTAAACCCGGATTTAGAGCAGTTAAAGTTAAGAGAACAAGCCATCGATAGGGTCAGGTCACGTTTTGGCAATAACGCTATAGAAAAAGGTAGAAGTTTCGCTAAGACGAGTCGGTATAAAACAAGTTAAAATAATCTTCCTGGGGAAGTTTGTTTAGGAGAAAATATGAAATTCTGTTTAACCAGCTTGTTGTATTTTACCGTAGCCATCGCTGCCTCTTTTAACCTTAAGCCTGCCTTTTCTGCGGAAAGTAAAAATAATGACACTTACACACAAACTGAAATTTTTACGCAAGCAGAAGGTTTTTTTGGAACAACAACCAAGGGATTGGCGCAAGGTTTAGAAAAAATATTTTCTGACCTAGGGAAACCTAACGGTTATATTAAAGGGGATGAATTCAGTGGTGCTTTTATAATTGGATTGCGTTACGGGCGGGGTAAATTCAAGCAGAAAAAAATAGCGGAAAAGGACATTTTTTGGCAGGGGCCTTCGGTTGGATTTGATTATGGTGGAAATCTTTCCAAGGTTTTTACTCTGGTATACCACCTCAAAAAACCGGGTGATCTTTATAGGCGCTTTCCCGGTGTAGAAGGGAGCCTCTACTGGATTGCCGGCATAAGTATTAATTATCAGCAATCGGGAGAGGTAATATTAGCGCCTATTCGAACAGGATTAGGCCTTCGAGCCGGTGCTAATATTGGGTATTTACATTACAATCAGGAACATAGCTGGATTCCCTTTTAAGAATAATTCAAAAATAGAAAAGCGGGATTAAAAATGTGAGCCCAATTGTGCTTTAGCCGGGCGACGCTTGAGTTGTAAAAAGACTGTAAAACATAGAATGAACAAAGCGATTGGATAAACCCATTCCTTGGCAGGTCTAACAAGCTGTTCTACTTCGATTTTCGTTACAAAATCTTGAAGAGACTTTATCCCTGCCTTTTCTGCTTGGCTGTTAAATTTAACTTCATTTACCTGGTAGCGGTTATTTTTTATTTTTTTAATTTCTACACCCAGCCCCTTTGAACTGAAATTTTCGTCCCCGGAAAACCGAAATAACTTAAAACGATCTCCATAGTCTGTCTCGCGGGTAACATGAATACGAAAAGTTTGTTTCTCCCCAATTTTTTGTTCTTTTGTAATAAAACGATCGACACTAACTTCCAAAAATTCTGGATAAAAACGATCAAGCAAAAAATCCGGACGAAACAAACCAACTATAGCTACCAATAAAAGAAGAGTTTCGTACCAGCGAAGACGAACCAACAACCATTGTTGGGTGACTGCGGTAAAACTTAAAATGGCAAGTAATGAGACAATAAATACTGTCAACCCATGCCAAAAGCTCTTAATTCCTACCAACAGTAATTCTGGATTAAATATAAAGACAATCGGCAAAATGGCGGTCCTTATTTCATACCAAAATGCCTGCACACCCGTTTTGATAGGATCAGCCCTGGAAATCCCAGCAGCTGCGTAGGCCGCCAAGCCGACTGGCGGGGTGACATCGGCCATCAACCCGAAATAGAAAACGTATAAATGCACTGCTATTAGTGGCAAAACCAACCCCGCTGCACCCCCTATTTCGACCATCACATTGGCAAGAAGAGCCGCCACTACTAGGTAATTAGCGGTTGTTGGAAGACCTAACCCTAAAACTAAGCAAAGAGCCATTACCATCAATAATAATATATAAATATTTCCGCCTGAGACTATTTCTACTACTTCAACCATCGCATTTCCTAGACCTGAGGAAGCAACCGCACCAACTATAATTCCTGCAGATGCAATAGCCACCGCTACGGTTACCATATTCATACCTCCCCTTATCATCCCAGAAAAGATTTCCAAGAACCCTGCTTTTAGTTGGATTGAAAATGTTGAGAAGGTCAGCTTTGTCCGCAAATTAAAGTTTTTTAAAAGGATGATCGCCATCAAAGCTAAAATCCCATAAAAAACAGAGCTCCCTGGTGTCCAGCGAAGAAATAACAACAAATAAACGAGAATGAAGATTGGGATTAAGTAATGAATTCCAGAAAGGAAAGTCACTAACAACGGTGGTATTTCCGTTTTTTCCATGCCTTTAAGGCCTGCTTTATGAGCCTCAATATGCGCAATAAAAAAAAGAGCAATAAATGTGATCAACGCGGGTATAAATGCATGGGTAATTACATCAAAATAAGTAATCCCAATCATTTCAGCTATAATGAAGGCCGCCGCCCCCATTATCGGCGGCATGATTTGCCCATTTACCGATGCAGCTACTTCAATCGCACCCGCTTTTACCGCAGAAAATCCAGTTCTTTTCATCACAGGAATCGTAAAAGTACCAGTAGTGACAACATTTGCTATTGAAGAACCTGAAATCATACCGGTCAGGCCCGAAGCTAAAATTGCCGCTTTTGCCGGTCCCCCACGAAATTTTCCTACCAGCGCTACCGCTAAACTCAAAAAATATTTTCCTCCTCCTGCCTGGTCGAGCAGCGATCCAAATAAAACGAAAAGGAAAACAAAACTGACTGAAACCGAAATGGGTATTCCAAAAATTGCTTCTCCTCCTAACCACTGATAACCAACCAATCGATTAAAAGATAAACCCTGATGAGCAATCAAATCGGGCATTGATTGACCAAAATAGGAATAAAGAAGGAAACAGGTCGCGACGATGACTAAAGGGGGGCCAATCGCACGTCGAGTCGCCTCCAAAAGAAGAATTATTCCCAAACCTCCAACTAATAACTCAAATGGAAATAAAAACTCCTGACCCCAAGCGGTAAATGGCACTTCTAAAAGGATACCATTCCGGTCAACCAAACCGGCATAAAAGAAAAAAATATAAACGCAGCAAAGTCCACTTAAGCCAGAAAAAATCCAGTCAATAAGACCAAACTTTGAGTTCTTTAATTTTTTTATAGGAGAATAAACAAAAAAACATAAAACCAACGCAAATGCGAGATGTACTGATCGCGCAGGCAGGTCAATTAAAACTCCGAAATTGAAAAGAAAGGGCAGAGGTGAGGCATACCAAAGTTGAAATACTGACCAAAGAAATGCAATCAATCCAACTAACTTAAGCTGCCAACCAAATAGTTTTCTAGAACGACCCTCTACTTCGGCAACTCGGTCAGTGACTTCACTTTGTGCTGTATTCATATATAAAAAAGAGCCCTCTTAAATAGAGGGCTCTTTCCATTTAGGGCTATTTCCAACCCTTTTCTTTGTAATATTTTAAAGCTCCCTTATGAAGTGGGGCAGAGAGACCGTCTTTAATCATATTTTTGGGGCTAAGGTTTTTGAAGGCCGGATGTAGTTTCCGGAAACTGTCTAAATTTTCAAAGACAGCACGAACAACTTCATAAACCGTTCCCGCATCAACATCTGAGCTCGAAACAAAAGTCGCCTTTACACCAAAGGTCGTCGCATCAGACTTTTGAGACTTATAAAACACACCTGCTGGAATTTTTGCAAAAGCATAATAGGGATTTTTACCCACTAAACCCTTTTCGACAGACGAGTTAAGATTGACAAAGTGAGCGCCGCATCCGTCTATAGCTTGCCCAATCGCCCCATTCGGTACGCCAACGGTATATGCTATTGCATCGACCTTTCCATCGCAAAGTGCACCCACTTGTTCCGAAGATGTTAGCTCTGTTGCTTGTTTAAAATCTTTAACACTGGTGCCCTTGGCTTTCATCAAAACTTCCATCGTTCCGCGTTGTCCGGAACCGGGATTTCCAATATTAACGACTTTTCCTTTCAGGTCGCCCCAGTTTTTAATTCCGGAACCTTTTCCGGCAATGAGCTGAAAGGGTTCTGGATGCACGGAAAAAACAGCTCGCAATTTTTTATATTGTTTTCCCTTCCATTTCGAACTGCCATTATACGCATGGTGTTGCCAATCCGATTGGGCTACCCCAAACTGCAGCTCGCCTTGTTTAATTTGTCCAATATTGTAATTAGATCCACCGGTTGAGGGTGCGGAACATCTAATTCCGTGTTTACGGCCTTTTTTCCGACCTTCTGCAGCTTCTTTATGTACCATTCTGCAAACGGAATTACCGACAACAAAATAAACACCCGTTGGGCCACCGGTCCCAATTGAAATAAAACGCTTTTTACTTGCAGCATCCACGCTTGTGGAGACACTCGTAAACAAAATGCAGGCTAACCCTGCACAAATAATGCGAAACATTTATAAAATCTCCCTATATTAAAACAGTTATGATGCCAAATTTATTTACAAAAGTTATTACTATAAAATACCTTTGATTTTATGCAAAACCGACAATATCGACGAAGGTTTTCCGCCGCTTCTCTGCGGGTTACCATGCCTTGTGTTTGAAGGAAATGTCAATCACGCCGAATTTTTTGTTTAAATTTTAAAGAATACCTGTCAAAATTAAATTTCTGAAATCGAAGGTTTTATGCAGAAAGAATCTGAAATGGATTTAAAAAATCATGTACGTACATTTCCTGATTTCCCCAAACCAGGGATACTTTTCTATGATATTTCCACTCTATTGAAAAACAAAGAGGCCTGGAAAGAAACAGTAAATCAAATGGCCAATTTAATACGGCCTTATCAACCTGACGTAGTTTTTGGAATTGAAGCCCGTGGTTTTTTAATAGCTGCACCCGTCGCATACGCCCTGGGCTGCGGCTTCGCTATGGTTCGTAAAAGAGAGAAGCTCCCGGGAGAACGTCTTTCTCACACATATGCCCTGGAATACGGGGAAGACACTTTGGAAATACAACCGGATGCTGCCTCCCCAGGAGATAATGTTGTTATCGTCGACGACTTACTAGCAACTGGAGGCACGTTAGAAGCCGCAATACAACTATTATCCAGATTGGATGTAAATATTTGTGGGGCGGCCTGCATCATTGAGTTGATTGATTTGAACGGGAAGAAAAATATAAATTCACCTGTTGATTCATTGATAAGTTACTAATTTTAATTTTACCCATTTTACTCTTTAAATTATGAATTATTTTTCATTGGGGGTTCTGCTGCAAAATTTGAACCCACTAAGCAAAATTTTCCCAACTTGTCTTGCCATAGTGAGCCCTCTTCGTGCAAAGCTCCTAAAGCCCGTCCAACGCCCTGGAACCCATCTTCAGAAAATTTTTCGACTATCTCAGCAAAATACAGCGGTTCTCCTGAAATTTCATCACGAATTTTTTCCATTAAAATCTTTGTCTTTTCCTCAGATTTTTCAGTAAAACCATCTTTTGCGTCCTCTTTACCCAATACTTCTTCAAGCTTAACTTTGTCCGCGTAAGCGTAAGTTATTCGCTCGAAGCGTTCGCGAGGAATTTCATCGCTGATGGTCGCATCAATGCCCATTTTTGAAGTCGTCGGTATTTTACCAGGTGTGATGACCAAACTAGGATCTAAGGGTTTGGAACGTGCACCCGAAACAATCAAAACGTCTTTATCAGCTTGAACGCGCGTCGCAATTGCCCATTCAACATCCATCCCGTCGAAAATATCAATATCTTCATCAACTACAATGACGTGTTTCATATCAGCGACAGAAAGAGCGGCTAATATTGCATTTTTACCGTCACCGGGGAGGGGTTTGACCGATATTACAGCGTGCCAGTGACAACACCCTCCCGGTGTTATATTCACCCCTGATACCTGGACACCGGCTTCATGCAAAGCTCTCCGCACTGCAGCTTCATAAATAGGGCCACTCGGCCAAATATTTTCCCATGGCATGTGAAGGGCGTAATAAATTGGTTTTTTTCGCATTGAAATTGCTTTTATTCTAACCAGTGGGTTCCAATGCAAACCTCCCATCAGGCGTGTAAACTCGCCAAACCGTCCTTCAGGTTTTGTCCAACCCGAGGGAAGAATTTCAGCTTCCAATACAATCTCCGAATTTGCTATACAGGGGGTATCTATCGTTTCACACGGAGTGAGTTCTATGGGGTGCCCCAACATTCCACCGGCCATCGCAATTTCATCCACGCCCGGAGCCGCTTTAAAACAACCGGTTATCAATGTTGCGGGATGAGTGCCAATGTTGACCGAAATAGGAAGAGGTTCATTCTTAGCGAATGCCTTTTCAGCTAACTTCCGCAAATTATTTGGCGTGACTATATCGATGCCTGTTGTATTTTTATCTTTGACTAAAAGCCTGTAAATTCCTGCGTTAAGACCTAAATCTGAATCTTGAGCCAGTGTGATTCCAGCCGTTATCATTGGCCCACCGTCTCTGATGGAAAATAAAGGTACAGGTAAGTTATAAAGGTCTACGGCGTCTTCCACATAGAGCAATTCCCGTGCCGGCCCGGAATTGACAATTTTTGGAGGGATAGGCCGATCTATACCTTTCCGGAGTTTTGCTTCAATTTCATCAAACTCACACCCCATAGCGATCGCTAGTCGATCCCGGTTATTTGACAAACCCGAAATTACCGGCATTTCGTATCCAATGACGTTTGTAAACAACAAAGCAGTGTCAGACTGATCCACAAGGGCTGCAATATGCCGTATATCTATACGCTTGTTTATTTCACGTATTTGTTCTGCACTGCGCAGATCCTCAACAAATTCTCTCAAACTTGAGGACATAACATTGGTTCCATTTTGAATGAATTGACTACTGCAAAACTAACACCCGGAGCAAAAGCCAGCAAGCGGAGGGCTTCAACCATTTACGATGCTATCTGAAATTTTTTCGGCACACATAATCGTTGGTATATTGGTATTTGCCCGGGGAACACATGGAAAAATCGACGCATCACAAATCCTCAGCCTTTCCAACCCTTTTACTTTTCCTTCTTTGTCCGTCACGGAAAGGGGGTCCTCTATGTCTCCCATTTTACATGTACCAGATGGATGCCAGCAACCAGTGACCCCATCCCGGATCCACTCCTCTAAAGAGTCTGTATCCGCCAATAATTTTTTCAGAGTAACGCCGCCTGTTATAAAACTATGTATTGCCGTTCGTCGTAAAACAGGAGGTCCATCCATTAAGACACCAAGTATAGACGTTAAAATTTTATTTTTTGTGTTAACCGCCCCGATCCTTCTAACCCTCTCAGAATAATTTGATGGAAAGGCGTCAGATGCAACGTTTTTCAGTGCTGGGTCGGAAAATAATTCTGCCATCCGGCGAACAGCATCTGTCATTCTATCAAGGTCACGCCGGTCGGATAAAAGGTTAAATGATATATCGGGTTCTACAGATGGGTCAGAAGACGCAAGTTCTACATTGCCGCGCGAGTAAGGTTTATTGCACCACAGTAAAAAAGACCCTAGTCGAATACCCACTGAATGCCAGGCGGATTTTGCAGTTGCAGAGACATACATGTCATTTTCTCCACAGCTAGGGATCCCGGAACTATATCGAAAAGCCACGTGAGCGTGGCGCTTTCCTTGGTCATACATCCTAGCGTTTTTCCGAAGGTATCCCGAAACAGCAATAGTTGGATGCTCATTCAAATTGGCACCGACACCGGCACAATCTGCGACTACCGGTATTCCGAATTCCCGTAAGTGTCCCGCCCGTCCGACACCTGATCTCAGGAGAGTCGCAGGTGTATGCAAAGCGCCTGATGATAGTATAACGTGAGCCCCATAAATTGTTTCTGTTTGATTATTTTCTCTAACCTGTAAACCTATCGCTCGCTTTCCATCGAACAGAATTTTTTCTACAAGGGTTTCTGATCGAATTTTAAGATTAGACCTGTTTCTTACTTCAACATTTAAATACCCCATCGCTGCAGACAACCTGTGGTCAGCAGGGTGATTAGAAATAGAACATGGAAACCAACCATCTTTATAGAAACCATTTTGGTCATCTAATTTTTGGAGCCCATAATTTTCAAGCGCTTTTGTGACAGCGTGCGAAAATGTGGTCCATTCATCTTCTTTGACCCGACGCACTATAATGGGACCATTTTGTCCGTGAAATTCATCGTTAAAATCCTGGTCCGATTCTAGTTTTTTAAAATACGGCAATACATCTTTCCAACCCCATCCTTTAGCCCCGAGTTGTACCCACTCATCGTAATCTTGTGGAGACCCTCTATTAGCCATTTGGGCATTTATACTCGATCCACCCCCAACAACCCTTGCTTGTTCCATAAAACGCAAAGGGTTCAGAGACGGCATATTACTGAACGTTTCCGTATGACGAACCCTTAAGTTTTTCCAATGATAGGCAGGATTGAAAGCGGCAGCCATTGGATAAGAAGACAAAATATCTTCAGGCTCTTTTCCCGGCAAAAAATCTTTGCCCGCTTCAATAAGGAGCACTTTAAATTTTGAGTGAGCGGATATTCTGTTGGCTAAAACACACCCCGCAGAACCTCCACCGGCTATGATAAAATCAAATTCCATAATAATAACGAAGATTACAAAACGTTTCACCAAGTGCAAAGATGACTTTATGTATATAAAATTTTTGAAATGATTTCATTTTTATTGACAAAAAATACACAAATTACACCCTTTTAAATGATCAATTATTTTTAGCGTTGTTTTTGACCTTGCCCAGGCACCAAAACAATCGAAAGAGCTATTAACGCAGCACCTGCAGAGAGGTAAAAAACGCCGCTGCCATAATTTTGATCCATCAACCAACCATATAGTATAGGTGTGCCCCCCTGCCCCAACGTATACCCAAGGGTTACAAATCCAAACGTAGTTCCAACGCTTGAATCAGGAGATGCTCGGCGCACTAAAATATCACGAGATGCGTTGTAAAGGCCTCGTATAAATCCTGAGAGAAGAGCTACCGCAAAAATAAACCAAAGATTGAGGATTCCTGCACCAATGGAAACTAAACAAATTACACTCACAAAAAAACAAAAAACCAACACCAGTTCCTCTCGATCCGCCCAGTCAGCTAGCCAGCCTCCAGGCAAAGACCCCAAAATGGCTGCTGTCAAAAAGCAGGTTAAAACAATTCCTGCGGTTTCTGGTGTCACATTATAAACTAGGGGCAAGGCGTAAATTGAAAAACCTGTCATTCCTGTCGCCGAGGCAGAAGTTGCAGCATAAAATAAAAAGAATAAAAGCATCGGCCGCGTTAACATTATCCGCCAATCCCCCTCTTTTTTTTGCCCCTTAGTTTTTAGCTCCTCCAATTTATTTTCGGTTGTATTATCCTGAAAAGAACTACCAAAAAACAAAATAGTAAGTCCTGCAAATAGTCCTAACATTCCAGCAAAGACTAATGCACCCTGCCAACCAATTACTGCTCCAAGCGGCAAAATTACAACGGGAGCTGCTGCATATCCTATCGATCCCCCAAAGGTGTGAATTGCGAATGCTCTCCCATGATGGCTTTTCCTAACACTTTTAGACAAAATAGAAAAATCAGCTGGATGAAATACTGCATTTCCAATTCCCGCAATTAAGAAAGCCAATAACAAAACGGTATAATTGGGAACCAATCCGGCAAGCAGAACCGCCGTTCCCATTAAAAAGAGGCCAATGGTCAAAACGGTCCGTGCTCCAATTCGGTCAACCAAAATTCCAATTGGGATTTGAACGATGGCTGTAGAAGCGAAATAAAGCGTCATCACTAAGCCGATTTGGGTATAGGTTATATTGAGATCTGAAATTATGAGACCAAATAAGGGGGGTAATACCAAATGATAAAAATGGCTTACCAGATGCGCTACACCAATCAACCAAACAACAATATGTTCCCGTGGTTCAAGGGAAAGAGCAACTCGAGAAGCCATTTTTTTTCTACTCCTTTACACTCACTGGCTTACGCGTACCGGAATTAAACAAAATGGAAAACATTGCAAGGACAAAAAATATTGAAGAGGCGTAAAAGATTACGTTGGGCAAGTAATTATCAAAAAGGTAGCCATAGATCACACCCCCAATAGCTTGACCTACAAGGAACCCCGTCGTAACAAATCCAAAAATGGTGCCGACTGGAACCGTTGCAGCCATGTGGCGTACAGCTACATCTCTGGTCGCGTTAACCCCACCCCTGACAGCACCGGCAAGACACAATATGGGTATAATCATCCAAAACTCAAACATTGTTGTCCCTACAAGAAAAATACCCGTGGCTGCAATGCCAAAGCCGCATAGAATCACAATGTCGTAACGACTTATTTTATCAGCCAAAATTCCACCTGGCAGTACAAGCAGTAAAGCACCTACCTGGTAAGCTGTGAGTGCTCCGATAACAGAAATTTTTTCCAGGCCGTACAAAGGCTGTAGCGCGAGAATGGAAAATTGAGTAATACCAAAATTTGCAAGTGAACTTAACATGTAAAACACGAAAAAGAGTAAAACTGGTTTAGACCCTAATAAGTCTCTTAAGCTTTCCATCACAGATGATTTTTTTTGGATTGTTTTCCCTTCCGTAATAATCACTCGGCACACAATTAATAAAACCGCGACCGAAAGACCAGCGGCTCCAAGAACCATTACAGCCCCCCGCCAACCAAAAAAAGGCTCTAAAAATGTTGTTAAAATCGGTCCTAAAATAAATCCTATATGACCAACAAAAGTGTGGATTGAAAACGCGCGCCCCATACGCCGATTTCCTATAGACGCTGATAACAAGGAGTAGTCGGCCGGGTGGAAAACGGAATTACCAACTCCTGCCAACCCAATTAAAATTAAAATTGTCCAATAAGAAGATACAAAAGCACCAATCAACAGGAACGCAGCGGCATTGAGTATAAGCCCAAAAATTAAAACTTTCCGTCCACCAATTCGTTCTACCAAAAAACCCATAGGGGTTTGAAAAATACCGGTAAAGATAGCAAATACTGCAAGTACTACACCCCAATCCACAGCGGTTATGTTTAAATCTTTAATTAGGGAGGGTGCTAGGGGGGCTAAAGCTAACATATAAACGTGGCTCAAAAGATGGGCAAAACCAATTAAACTTATGGTCTGCACTTCTCTTTTGGGAAACCCTACCAAAGCTTCCATAAAAACTCTTTCAAAAATAAAGTAAATTTGAAGTTTTCTTGGATGAACTAAATTTAATGGCAAGTTAGGTTTGTTTCACGATTCTGGCAATGCCACAACGATGAACTTTGTGTCTTTTAGTTGGTTAAAAACTGTCCATTTTTTTTTCATAAAACAGAATTTTTCTGTTTGGCAGTGTCACAACTCAAAAGTTGAACTAGACTAATTTAATGCTACCAATGTGCTAAAAAATGAAATTAATATACGTTTTCTCAAATTAGGATTTTCAAATGAAACTTGATTGTTATACCCATATTTTTCCGGTTTCTTTTTTCGAACGGATGGAAGAGGTTGTCGAAAACAAAGCTCCGATTAAAAGGTGGCTTAACATACCTATGTTGTACGATGTCGATGCTAGACTTAAGATCATGGATACTTTTGGCGAGTATCAACAGATACTTACATTATCAGCTCCACCTATTGAAGCCATGTCAGGACCAGAAATAACGCCGGACCTAGCTCGACTAGCTAATGACGGAATGCACGACTTGGTCCAAAAATATCCAGACCGCTTCCCTGCCTTCATAGCGTCTTTACCAATGAATAATCCAGAAGAGTCAGTCAAAGAGTTGGATCGTTCCATTCGTGAATTAGATGCACGAGGAATACAAATTTTCTCAAATGTTAACGGGGAACCTTTGGATCAGGACAAATATTGGCCACTATTTGAAAAAATGGCGTCTTACGACTTACCAATCTGGTTGCACCCTGCCAGAGGAGAAAATTTTCCGGACTATGTTAATGAGGATAAATCAATATTTGAAATTTGGTGGGTATTGGGCTGGCCCTATGAAACAAGTGTAGCCATGGCCAGACTTGTTTTTTGGCGAATTTTTGAAAAATTACCTAACATTAAAATTATTACCCATCATATGGGAGCCATGATCCCATTCTTTGAAGGACGTGTCGGACCAGGCTGGGATCAAATGGGGTCACGCCAGGCTAATGAAGATTATGCGGAGTTAAAAAGTTCTCTTTCAAAACGGCCTATCGATTATTTCAAAATGTTTTATGCTGATACCGCCCTTTTTGGAAGTACAGCAGGGACAGAATGTGGTTTGAAATTCTTTGGAGTAGACAATTGTTTATTTGCATCTGATTGTCCCTTCGACCCAGAGGGTGGTCCAATGTATATTCGCGAAACTATCCGAGTTCTTAACGAGTTGGGTGTTTCAAGTGAAGACCGTACCAAACTTTACGATACCAATACGCGCCATTTGCTTAAACTGGATTAAAAAAATAAATTTTAGAGGGTAAGGCTAAAACTTATGACAAAGACAACACAATTTTCCCCAATTTCTGAACCGTGGGTGTGGAAGGCTGACGATATAAAAACCAGAAACGACTGGATTTATTGGTTGAACAAAGCCGACATTCAGGAAATGGAAACAGCGGTATTATCAGTAAGAAAAAGGGGGATTAAGTTAGAAGATGTAGAAAAAACAGATTTTCTTCTCCCAGGCATGGAAGAAAAATTTTTCCAAATGAGAGAGGATTTAGATAATGGACTAGGTTTCTTCCTAATTAAAGGAATGCCGGTTGATCAGTTTAATCAAGAAGACCTTGAACTCGCATTATGGGGTATAGGCACTCATATAGGCGTTGGCGTTTCACAAAGTTTTCGGGGAGACCGGCTTGGGCATGTCATGGATATGTCACATAGCGGAGACGTTCGCCGAAGTTATCGCTCACCACGTCCCCTTCGCATGCATGCAGACCCTGTTGATGTAGTTGGTTTGCTTTGTCACAAAAAAGCGAAGAAGGGCGGCCTTAGTCTAATTGCGAGTTCAATGGCAGTTTATAATTCTATTAGGGAAGAAAAGCCTAATTTTTTGCCAACTTTATTTAAGGGTTTCCGATATCGTTCAACAGAAGAACCTCCTTCAGGAGATCCAATAGTAACGCCATACAAAGTGCCAGTGTATGGAAAAGTGGACAACAGACAGGTTTGTTTTTTCAATGGACCGCCAATTGAAAGATGGATGAAAACTAATGAAGAACCTAGAGACTCAGAGGCTATTGAAGCTTATGAGCATTTTCATCAAACAACGGTTAGAGAAGAACTAATATACAAAATGGACCTAGAGATTGGCGATATTCAGTTTTTAAATAATCGTTTCGTTCTCCATGGGCGAACTGAATTTGAAGACTACAAAGAACTTAATCAAAAACGTCACATGCTCAGGCTATGGCTGATGATACCCGAGTGGACCCAACTTCCCCCCAACATGAAACAACGAACAATTCACGATAAATTTGGGGGAGGTGTTCCAATCGTTGAAAATTATAATGGGTAAAATTTCAAAATTTTATGGAAAAAATTATGACAATCAAAACACTGGGCTTTATAGGGGTCGGAAACATGGGGGCACGGATGGTGCCTCATATAGCAGCTTCAGGTATCCCAATACACATTTTTGACTTAAACAAAGAAGCAGCTGATAAGATTGCTCGAGATCATAATAACATCTTTGTTGAAGATTCAGCGAAAGATGTAGCAAAAGTTAGTGACGCCGTCATTACCATGTTGCCCGCCGGTCCTGAAGTGAGGGACTGCGCCTTAGGACCCAATGGATTGGTCGAAGGCTTGTCCCCGGGTAAAATTTTAATTGATATGAGTTCATCACAACCCTGGCTGACCGTAGAACTAGCTGAGGAAATTTCAAAACATGGAATTGAATTTGTTGACTCCCCTGTATCGGGGGGAACGCGGGGCGCTGATGCCGGAACATTGACTTTAATGATAGGCGGTAAAAATGATGTTGTAGAAAAGTGCATGCCAATTCTTAAACCGATGGCCGCCCATATTTTTCGGACTGGCGGCGTTGGCTCGGGTCACGCGTTAAAAACGCTCAATAATTTGTTGAGCGGACTTAATACAGTTGCGGCTGCCGAGGCGTTATTGATAGGGACTAGATTTGGGCTCGACCCGGAAATAATGTGTGACGTAATTAATGAATCTACCGGCATGAATTCAGCGACGAAACGCAGTATGAAGGAACAAGTCATCAGTCGAAAATTTGGTGGCGGCTTTTCTTGGGATTTAAAATTTAAAGATTATGAAATTGCAATGGAACTTGCCCGCGTTACAAAAACACCAGTCCCAATTAGTGCTCTAGGCTTCCAGCTATTTGAATCCGCACGGACTTGGATTGGTAACACAGACGGAAAAACCAGTGTGGAGATTGTTCGTTACCTCGAACATTTTGCAGGCTCTGAAATAAAAAAACCAGGTTAATAGTTTCTTGCCTCTTAAACCTACGCAAGGCACCATTCCAATAGTCTAATAAAGGAGGCTGAAATGTCAAAAGGGCAATTAAGACATATCGCGATATCGGTACCAGACAAAGAGGTAGCGGCTAAATTTTATGAAGACACATTTGGGTTGGAAAGAGTGTCAGAATCTCGTGTTGCAACGCGTCTCACAGATGGTGTTATGAACCTCACATTATTACAATTTGAGACTCAAGAAGACGCGGGAGACGAACGTGGAAAAGATTTTGTTGGTGTACATCATTTCGGCTTTTGGGTAGATGATGCGGAAGACACTATTTCTTCCGTAGAAGAACACGGGGGGAAACACCACCCCGGCCCCTCAGATACGAAAAATGCAGAAGTAAAATTTCGAGATCCCAACGGAATTGTTTTTGATATTTCCACTCACGGTTGGGATGGCGCTAAAAGGGGGTAGTTTCTTATGGAGCGCCGTCTAACACACCTGTCATCACCTTATCAACAATCACGTTCTTATTCTCCTGCAGTGATTTCGGAAGGGGGAAGAATTGTATGGCTTTCGGGTCACCTCGCTTCTGAAAATGAGGAAGGAGAATCCCTGAAAGGTGATTTTGATGGTCAGGTTAAATGTATTTTTGATAAATTAAATAAGACTTTATTAAAAGCCGGCGGAACACTCGCAGATATCGTAACCATGACCGTTTTCATTACAGATGTCTCAAACAACAGACGCTTTGTTGAATTGCGCAAACAATTTTTCCCCAGTGGAAAGTATCCCGCTTCTACCCTCGTAACAGTCGCTGCTCTTAACCGGCCAGAGCTTTTAATTGAAATCAATGCAACAGCAGTTTTACCCAAATAAGTTTAGGTTTTGGGAATAAAAAACAAAACTTGTTAAAAAAACGCTTTGATTATACCTTATTGGTAATAAAAATGTAGGAGACGTTATGAAAAAATTAATTTCATTCGCTACTGTGGTTGCTTTAGCAATTACTGTTGGCGCCCCATTTAAAGCTGCAAA
>JAYZBC010000050.1:0-58448 GCA_036339375.1 Pseudomonadota bacterium
ACTGAGGTTTAGTTTTTCTAGCGCAAGCATAAATCAGGGGCCCTGAATTTTGTTATTTTTTGATATTGCAACTCATTCTCAACTTATATCGTTTTTAATGATATTGCAACTCATTCTCAACTTAATTTTTTAGTCAGGTGAAATAAATAGAATTTGGGGAAAAGTCTTTTAGAATTATGTTTTTGGCCTATTGACAAGTTAAGAATGATTATTATTATTAATGAGAATGATAATGATTTGCAATGAAACTATAAATAAACTTTAAAAAAAAATAGGATGAAAAGGGTGTTTTGTAAAAATTTTAAGAGACTGTACTGGTTTTTTATTTTTGTGGTTTCAATTTTAACTACGGGGACATTTGTTTCCTCTAAATCGGTGATTGCCCAGGAACTTAATATTTATTCTCACAGACAACCATTCCTCATAAAACCGTTTACCAGTGCATTCAGAAAAATTACAGGTGTGAAGGTTAATGTAGTTTTTGCTGCCAAAGGTTTAGTACAACGTTTGAAAGCAGAGGGTTCGCGAAGTCCTGCTGATTTAATTCTTACTGTCGATATTGCACGTTTAGATTTTTATGCTCAAAAAGGACTATTTACACCGGTAGCTTCTAAAGTGCTTAACGCTAATATTCCGTCATATTTGCGAGAAAAAAACAATCTTTGGTATGCATTGTCAAAACGGGCACGAGTGCTTGCAATAGCTAAAGGGCGTGTAAAACCAAACGAAATTAAAAGGATAGAGGATTTAGAAAAACCGGAATGGAAGGGAAAAATTTGTACCCGTAAAGGGAGCCATGTATACAATAGAGCTCTCCTTTCATCGATAATAGCAGCCAATGGCAAAATGTCGGCCGAAAAATGGGTTAAGGGCCTTATATCCAATTTGGCAAGGCGTCCTCAGGGTAACGACCGTGCTCAGATAAAGGCTATCGCACAAGGGGTTTGTGATGTTGCAATTATTAATCATTACTACTTTTTTAAAATGAAAAATTCTAAAAATCAGGCACAGCGCGATTGGGTGAAGTCAGTTAGAATTTTGTTTTTAAATCAGGGTGATAGGGGTAACCACATCAACGTTACAGGTATTGGTGTTGCTAAACACTCAAAGAACAAAAACAATGCAATTCGATTCATGGAATTTTTAAGTAATGATTTTGCGCAAAACCTTTACGCCAAAATCAATTACGAATATCCAATAAAACTGTCTGTAAAGCCAAGTGTTGAGGTTCTTTCATTAGGAAAATTTAAAGAAGATCAACTTCCCATTGGACTAATTGCAAAATTAGCCCCAGATGCCCAGAAAATTATTAATCGCGTTGGATGGTAATAAAAAAAACTCATAAAAAAGGAATTTTTCTCAAACACAATTTTAACGGTTGGTCTTTTGGGACACTTTTATTTGCATTAATTCTAATAGGCCCTTTTGTTGCTCTATGTTTTACAGCGGTAGGTGACAGCGAGGGTCTTTGGTTACATCTAATTAAAACCGTTTTTCCCCGGTATGTCGCTAACACGCTTTGGCTGATGTTAGGTGTTGCCATCATTAGTCTCATTTTTGGTATATCAACGGGTTGGGTTATTGCACGTCGAAAATTCCCAGGGGTGAGCATCCTAGAATGGGCACTTTTACTCCCTGCAACGGTACCTGCCTATATTATTGCCTATACGTACACGGACTTATTTGAATTTGCGGGGCCTATTCAAGGGTATTTGCGGGAATTTTTTGGTTGGACCTCCGCAAAGGACTACTGGTTTCCCGAAATTAGGTCAATTGGAGGAGCTATTTTAGTAATGGCTTCTGTTTTATACCCTTATATATACATCATGGCGCGTACGGCATTTCGTTTAACGCCAGCGTCTTACCTTGAAGTGGCAGAGTTAAACAACCGTAATGCACTTTTCTCGGTTGACCTGCCATTAGCAAGGCCTGCAATCATAGCGGGTCTAGCCCTAGTTTTAATGGAAGTCCTCTCGGATTTTGGGACGGTTGAATATTTCGCTGTTGAAACCTTAACGCTCGGCATCTTTAATATTTGGTTGGGAATGAATAATCTTGTAGCGGCGGCTCAAATTGCTGTATTAGCGTTTGTTTTTATCCTTACTTTGCTAATAATTGAAAAGTCTGCTCGGAAACGTCAAAGGTTTACTGATGCAAGCAGGAGTGGTTCGCCCCTTCCAGCAAAATCTGTAAAATCTAGCAGAGCATTTTTATATATTTCAATTTGTCTTCTTCCCATCATACTGGGCTTTGTCATACCGGTAAGTGTGCTGTTGAATTTTATTTTCCAGGGTTTGTCGATCACAAATGTCGAAATGCTCAAACACGCTACTCTAAATTCTTTAAGCGTGGCCTTGGGGGCGTCTGTTATTGTCGTATTTCTAGCGACTATCATGGTTTTGGTTAACAACTACCAACAACATCCGCTCATCAATAGTATGACCAAGGTTTCCGTCATGGGTTATGCATTTCCGGGTGCTATTCTTGCAATCGGGGTGGTGACATTTGCAGGGGCCATTGATAAAACCTTTCAGTTATTTTTAGTAGAAATTTTCGATTTTTCTTATGATGGATTTTTGATTGGCAGTGTATGGCTACTAATATTTGCTTTTGTTGTTCGTTTTCAAGCAATTGGGCATGGTGCGCTCATTTCCGGTGTAGAACGCTTGTCACCAAACATTATGAGTGCGAGTTTGGTTTTAGGCCGAAGTTTTTCTAAAAGTATGGCGCTACTGGCTCCCCCTTTGCTACGCAAGTCTATGTTGGCAGGTGGAATCTTGGTCTTTGTAGATGTGATGAAGGAATTGCCAATGACTTTACTTTTGCGTCCTTTTAACTATGAGACACTTTCAACTTATGTTTACCAATTTGCTAAAGATGAAATGCTGGAAGAATCGGCGATTGCTGCGCTCACCATTGTCTTAGCGGGTCTCATACCTGTAATTCTTATGAACGCATTACAGCGCCGATAAACAATTAGTATTCGAAATTGATAAAAGTGCCGCTAGTTTGCTCGAATTGAAAGAAATTAGGCTGCAGCGTGGATGGCGGCTTTATTAACCTTATCATCAACATCCGCTTCAAAATCTTTGAAATTTTCTTCAAATTGTTTTGCAAGGTGTTGTGCAGTAGTGTCGTAAGCATTTTTATCATCCCACGTATTTCTTGGGGCTAAAACCTCGTTTGGGACGTCAGGACAACCTTCAGGTACAAGGAGTCCAAAGTTGGGGTCGGGAGCGACAGGTACTGAGCCAAGCTTTCCATCCAGAGCAGCTCTTACCATGGCCCGTGTATGAGAAATTTTCATACGTTCCCCAACTCCGTATACTCCCCCACTCCAACCGGTGTTGACCAGCCAACAATCAGAATTGTGTTTGGCGATGCGATCACCAAGTAATTTAGCATAGACAGTGGGGTGTCTGGGTAGGAATGGTGCTCCAAAGCACGTGGAAAATGTAGCTTCAGCGCCCGAGCTCATGCCTCTTTCAGTTCCAGCTACTTTGGCTGTGTAACCGGATAGGAAATGATACATTGCTTGTTCTGCCGTCAACTTGCTGATCGGTGGCAAAACTCCAAAAGCGTCTGCTGTTAACATAACGATGTTGTCTGGGTGCCCACCCATGCCAGTTTTGCTGACGTTATTAAGAAAATTTATTGGGTATGAAGAACGTGCATTTTCGGCAAGGGAGCCATCATCAAAATCCGGCAAGCGCGTTTCGGGATGAAGAACGACGTTTTCAAGTACTGTTCCGAAACGACGAGAAGCTTGATAAATTTCGGGTTCAGCTTCCGCAGAGAGGTTTATGGTTTTTGCGTAACACCCCCCCTCAAAATTAAATACACCATTATCTGACCAGCCGTGTTCATCGTCACCAATCATTGTACGTGTGGAGTCAGAAGAAAGCGTGGTTTTTCCAGTTCCTGAAAGTCCAAAAAAGATAGCAACATCTCCCTTCACTCCAATATTTGCGGAACAGTGCATGGTCATCACACCGAGGGCTGGGAGGATCCAATTCATGACACCAAAAATGCTTTTCTTTATCTCGCCTGTATATAGGCTTCCTCCAACTAAAACTGTTTTCTCTGGGATATTAACCAAAATGCAAACTTCACTTTTGGTTCCATCTGTATCTGGGTTTGATTGAAAACTGGGAACCTGAATTACCGTCCACTCTGGCTTAAAGTCAATAAGCTCGTTGTTATTTGGCTGGATAAACATGTTTCGTGCAAACAAGCTGTGCCAAGCGTTTTCTGTGATAATTCTAATTGGCAGCCGATATTTTGGGTCAGCACCACAAAAACAGTCTTGAACGAAGAGCTCCTTACCTTTTAGGTAGTGTGACATACGGGAATGAACAACACTGAAATTATCTGCGCTAATAGGCTGGTTCACTGGTCCCCACCATACGTCCCCCTGAATTGAAGGGTCTTCTACCATGAATTTGTCTTTTGGAGACCGGCCTGTATACTCTCCAGTTTTTGTAACGAAAGCGCCATCAATCGAGAGGACACCCTCACTACGCCGCAGGGCTGCCTCGTAAAGAGGCGCAGCAGACTGATTCCAATGGACGGTTGATAGTTCAGTAAGGCCGTGGTTTTTTAACTCAAATTTACTAATATGTGATCCAATTTGCTCCACAATCTTCTCCTGAAAGATTGGTTTTGTGAAAATAATTTCGTATTAAAAAGGTTAAATAATTAATAGGTAAAGAACATAGCTGTTGCTTTCTTTTATCGCAATACTGGCGATTTTTATTTACTATCAAAAATTTTACAATGCAATTAGGAGAAATTTTATCAGCTGTGTTATCCAATTTTTTATTTTAATTGGTTTTGTTTTATTCTTTGCCGTATTTGTGCCCCAATTGCATGATTTTTGGATGTTCTGATATTCAAAAGTGACAACATCTTTTTGTGCAATTACTAGGTTTGTCGTATGTTTGGGAAGAAGGTTAAAAATGCAAACAATTGCTTTAGTGGACGATGATCGAAATATTTTAGACTCCGTCACAATGGCGCTTGAGGATGAGGGGTTTAAAGTAAGGGCTTTTACGGATGGCGAGACAGCGTTCCATGGTATTAATAATCGTCTCCCTGATTTAGCAATTTTGGACATAAAAATGCCACGAATGGATGGGCTTGAACTCCTTAAACGTTTGCGCAAAAAAAGCAATTTTCCGGTAATATTTCTGACATCCAAAGATGAAGAAATCGATGAAATTTTAGGCTTACGGATGGGAGCTGATGACTATGTTAAAAAGCCATTTTCTCAAAGGCTCTTGATAGAAAGAATTAATACTTTGCTAAGACGTCATGATAAATTGTCTGTTGAGGAAAATGGGGGAGAAGTAGAGCCTCCAATCATTAGGGGTCACTTGACATTAGATTCTGCTAGACATCTTTGCACATGGCGAGATTTGCCCGTTAATTTGACAGTCACTGAATTTTTGTTAGTGAAATCTCTAGCCAATCGTCCTGGCCTCGTGAAAAATAGGAATCAGCTAATGGATGCGGCCTATGGAGAACACATTTACGTTGATGACCGCACAATAGACAGCCATGTAAAAAGGTTGCGGAAGAAATTCAAAGCTGCAGATTCTGCATTTGATTCAATTATTACCTTGTATGGAATTGGTTATAAATATAGTGAAGCGTGAAACTCTTCCTTATTGATTTCTTGTCACAATGGAAAGAGTATGAGGAGAACAATCAAATAACGTTTCTCAAAAGAAAGTAAACCCCTCTGAAATAAAAAACCAATGTCATCGCTGACCCGAAAAATTTTATTTGTTTATTTATTTGCTTTTTTGGTTTTGGTGGCAGGTTTATTGGTATTGGGTGTTGCCTCTGATCCCTACAGAAAAAACCTTTTGAATTCGGAAATAGAGTCATTAAAAACTCAGGCCAAGGAAATTTCACGAGCTTTGGCGGAGCAGGCCTATAAACCTGGTGTTGGCGGGACAATACAATTAAACATTGATTTGGCCGTTAATATGTTACAGCGTCTTGTGATTTCAACTACAGCGCGAACTATCATTTTTGATCAGGATAGAACGGTTGTTTTTGATAGTGGTGTTCTGGATTTATTGGGACCAGTTGGTGATAGAGTTAAAGTCAGTAAATTGCCTCCGCTGGAAGAAGCCGATTTCATTGGAAATATAATAAGTGATTTAAAAGGGTTTTATAAGGAAACAATAAGTAGATTTTTGGGGCAACGGCCTACTGTGTATCCCGACGTTGAACCAATAAGGAATAAGGCCGTTTTAGATGTGTTATCTGGAAAAAACTTCGAAGAAATTTCCCAAGAAACAATACAATTTGGTTTGCCAATCAAACGGTTTGAGAAAATTTTTGGTGCTGTTTTTATAACACGTGATGCAAGTCTAATTGATGATGCATTTAACTCTTTGGTTATAACAATTTTGGCAATTTTGGTAGTATCTTTTGTTGTAACTATTCCCATTCTTTTGGTTTTCTTTATGCATACAATTCTTAGGCCTTTGCGTCGGTTGGCAAATGCCGCAGACATGGTCCGAAGTGCTCCTGGAAAAGTACGCACTATACCTGGGTTTGAAAACAGGAATGACGAGATTGGAGCCCTGGCAGCTGACTTAAACGCAATGACTGACGCACTTTCTCAGCGCTTGGATGCGATCGAAAATTTTGCTGCAGATGTAGCTCATGAAATCAAAAATCCCTTAACTTCCCTTTTAAGCTCAGTAGAAACAGCAGAACGAATAAAAGACGAAGACAAGCAAAAACGGTTGATGGCGATTATCAAACATGATGTGCAAAGGCTAGACCGTTTGATATCCGATATTGCGGAAGCTTCAAAATTGGACAGCGAATTATCCCGTGATGAGACCAAAATTCTTGATTTAGAACAAATTTTGTCAGCATTAGTTAATGCTCATCAGCAAGCAGAGAAAAAAGAAGGCCGCCAAATTGAATTTACAGCAATTTCGAAAGGACCATATAATTTTATGGGAAACGAGACCAGGATATTACGGGTTTTTGAGAATTTAATGGATAACGCATTTTCATTCAGTCCCTATGGCGGCTTGGTTGAAGTTCGTATTATGCGGTCCATGGGCAAAGTAATTGCAACCATAGAAGATGAAGGCCCTGGAATACCTGAAAGAATGCTGAAAAAAATTTTTGATCGTTTTTATAGTGAACGCCCAAAGGTAGAGGAGTTTGGGAAACACTCTGGTCTTGGTTTGAGCATATCCCGGCAAATAGTGGAGGCACACCAGGGAACAATAAGCGCTGAAAATAAAAAGGATAAAACAGGGGGCTGTCAGGGTGCCCGTTTTATCATCAGTCTGCCCGCTGTGTGAGTTGGTTTTTGGTAATGCTACTCCATGCGACTTGTGTTTCTTTTGAAAAAAAGGGTGTCCTCTTGCAAGGCCCATCGGGGATAGGAAAATCGGATTTGGCACTGCGTCTAATAGAAACCGGGGGTATTTTGGTTGCAGATGATCAGGTTGATCTTTCTGCAAAGGCAGAAAATTTGTTTGCCAATGCACCAGAAGCTTTGCTGGGAAAATTAGAAGTTCGTGGTTTGGGAATTATTGAGTTTCCAACTATTCAAAATATTCCGGTAAAAATTATAGTGGATTTAGTTCAAAAGGAACGGGTTCCACGTTTTCCAGAATTAGAGCACCTGAAAATTTTAAACGTTTGCATTCGGAGAATTTTTCTTTCCCCTTTTGAGCCATCATGTGCAATCAAAATAAAAACGGCGGTTAAAAATTTTGGGAAGGAAGATCAAGAGTGACAACTAGAGGGTTTTGGTTTTCAATATATCTACATTTTTATTTGGGAATGGTTAAACGAAAACGGTATTAAATAGTTTCTGGAGCAGGTCGTTCTACCACGCTTAAAATGATAGAAAATATTGGTTACCATGCTATAGATACCTTACCTATAAGGGTACTAAGTAGCATCGTTGAAACCGGGAGAACTTATAAAATTTCCTTGGCTGTAGGTTTATATGTTCGTTCTGAAGATTTTGATGCAAAAAATATTGAAAGAAAATAAAAAATTATCAAAAAACTCAGTTAGTTTTTGACCTTTTATTTTTGGATTGTAGTGACAAAATTTTACGAAATCGTTTTAAGGAGACCCGTAGGCGGTATTCCCTGGCAGTAAAGAGAACATTGAAGGAGGCGATTAAATTTGAAGGGCAATTATTGTTTCGGTTAAGAGATACGAGTAACGAAATTCTGGATACATCCTTGTTGAAACTTTCTGACCTCAGACCAATATTAAATGTTCGATGTTCAATCAAAGCCATAAGAGTTTTAACAGTGTTTATTTTATCATTTTCCTTTCGTTTTGGCCTTCCAAGAGAATCATATTTGGTTTTTGATGTTCGTTTTTTGTCTAACCTATTTTATGTTGCAGGTCTTGAAAAATTAAGGGCTCTGGATCAGCGAGGGGGGGGGTAGTGCATCTCTAAAGTTCGATAGTACATGAGTTTTTTTGCAACTCTTACAAATTTGTTTGAAATTATATTGCCGTCTTTTTTCAAGGAGGAAAAAGTTATTTGTCGATTACTTAGGGCCGTACCGGAGGCAAACACTGATCGGGTTTTGTTTCGGAACAGCTTTCAGCTTGGCTGCAGAAAAATGGTTTAGAAGTTGAAAAACGACATCGCGATATACAAAATTCTCGCTCAGAGAGAGTGCTCTTAAAGGAAAAAATATGATTGGAATTATATTGATAACACACGGTGGAATTGGAATGGAATTACTTTCTGCGCTTGAACATATCGTGGGTAAACAGGAGAATATTGCAACGATTGGTATTAAACCAAGTGATAAAGTAGAAAAAAAACGAATTGAAATAATTGAAGCGGTTAATAAAGTTCGTGGTGAAGGAGGCGTGGTTCTTCTGACAGATATGTTTGGAGGAACACCCTCAAACCTTGCTATTTCAGTGATGAATGAGCCTAACGTGGAAGTACTGGCTGGTGCTAATTTACCTATGCTTATCCAATTGGCACGCATACGCGAAGACACAACCCTTATTAAAGCAGTAAAAGAGGCTAAGGAAGCAGGACAAAAATATATTAATTTAGCATCCGAATTGTTAGCTGAACGAAACGGATGAAAAACAAAAATACAATTGGCCCCTTACGCAATAATGATAATTCTTCGACTAAATCTTTCTTTCGGAGAGTGAAAATTGTAAATCAGCGTGGTTTACATGCACGTGCTGCTGCACAACTTTCGCATTTGGCAGATTCATTTGATGCCAAAGTTTCTGTTGGCGCAGATGGCGTATTTGTTTCAGCACACTCAATTATGGGTTTAATGATGCTGACTGCGGGATTCGGGAGTTTTATAGAAATAAAAACGCGCGGTGTTGAAGCAAAAATAGCTTTAAATTCCCTTGTAGAATTAATCCAAAATAAATTTGGAGAAGATTAGGTACAGAAAAATTGGACCCTTTTAATAGGGTCTTAAAGAATGATATAAAATTTAAAATCTTAAAAATCGATTGTAAAATGGGTTGCCCATACACAGCTAGGAGAATTTTATGAGTACAGTTGAGGATTATAAAATTGCGGACATAACTCTTGCTGAGTGGGGCAATAAAGAAATTAGTATTGCTGAAACAGAAATGCCCGGATTGATGTCACTTAGGGAAGAGTTTGGTTCATCCCAACCTCTAAAAGGCGCTCGAATTGTGGGCTGTCTCCATATGACAATTCAAACAGCTGTTTTAATTAAAACACTGGATGCGCTGGGTGCAGAAGTACGTTGGAGTTCCTGCAATATTTTTTCAACACAAGACCAAGCCGCAGCTGCAATTGCTGCATCTGGTATTCCGGTATTTGCTTGGAAGGAAGAGACGGAAGAAGAATTTTGGTGGTGTATAGAGCAGACACTGAGCGGTCCTAATGGCTGGAAACCAAATATGATCCTTGATGATGGGGGCGATGTTACAGCAGTAATTCATGAAAAACATCCAGAATTATTGGCGGCAATACGTGGTTTGTCAGAGGAGACCACAACAGGCGTGCACCGTTTATATGAGATGGAAAAAGATGGAACCTTAGGAGTGCCTGCAATCAATGTTAATGATTCTGTTACTAAGTCTAAATTTGACAATCTTTACGGTTGTCGAGAAAGCTTGGTGGATGGAATTAGACGCGCTACCGATGTTATGCTTGCTGGAAAAACAGCAGTAGTTTGCGGTTATGGAGGAGTTGGAAAGGGTTCAGCAGAATCTCTTAAGGTTAGCGGTGCAAGAGTTTTAGTAACAGAAATAGATCCTATTTGTGCATTGCAAGCAGCGATGGAAGGATATGAAGTTACCACAATGGAAGAAGCGGCATCTCGAGGGGATATTTTTGTCACTACCACCGGCAACATAGATGTAATTACACTGGAGCACATGAGACAAATGAAAGACAGGGCGATCGTTTGTAACATTGGACATTTTGACAGCGAAATACAGGTAGAAGCTCTTCGTAACTACAAATGGCACAATGTGAAACCACAGGTTGATGAGGTTGAACTTTCTGATGGAAAAAGGATTATTGTTTTAGCCGAAGGGCGATTGGTGAATCTGGGTTGTGCAACCGGTCATCCTAGCTTTGTAATGAGTGCCTCTTTTACGAATCAAATTCTAGCACAAATTGAACTTTGGAATAATTATAAAAATTATGAAAAAAAAGTGTATGTTTTGCCTAAGCATCTTGACGAAAAGGTTGCCCTTCTCCATTTAGAAAAGTTGGGTGTAAAACTTAGCAAATTGACAAAAGAACAGGCTGAGTATCTTGGACTTTCGGCGAAAGGGCCTTTTAAGCCAAATCACTATCGCTACTAAAACACTTTTCATTTTGTTGAAAGCTAATTGTTCTCCAAAAACAACGGAAAATATGGCCTGAGCGCTTTTAGCCGGGTACTCAAATTCCCTCTGTCTGATTGGATTTCTTGGATAGATTTTTTTTGGCCTTGGAACATGTTAAGTTGCAGTTATTTTATATTGCGTCCTTTAATGTTTTATAATTAATTTTGAAATCGCCGATACGAGCTTCTTATTTTCATGAAAAATAATATTGTTAATTCTGTTACTATACCGCTTCCTGACATAAACGCGGTAAAGACCCTTGCGGAAAAATTGGCTCCTTCGCTTTGTAAGGGTGATGTAATCGGGTTGTCCGGAGATATTGGGATTGGAAAAACAGTTTTTGCTCGTTTTATTATTAAAACTCTCGCGTCCATGGATAAAATTTCTTTAGATCACGTACCTAGTCCAACATTTACTTTGGTCCAAAATTATAAATTTTTGAACCTCGATATTTTTCACATTGATCTTTATAGAATAAAACAACCCCAAGAAGCGCATGAACTTGGGATAGATGACATTTTTGCTGAAGGTGTTGCTTTAATTGAATGGCCTGAGCGCTTGGGAATACTTTTACCCAAAGAATGGCTTCAGTTTAAATTCGGACAAGGTGCTAACCAAGAGGAGAGAACAGTAGATATAATAAGTTACGGAAAATCGCATAAACGTAAAATGGAAGCCTTAATTTATGTCTGATCGGGGAAAAATGATCGATAAATTTTTAGTACAACACGGTTGGGCGGGTGCGACCAAGGTGTATTTTGAATCCGATGCGTCTTTTCGTCGTTATATACGCCTTTCGAAAGAGAATAACACAACAGTCCTGATGGATGCCGAACTCGCCCGAGACACTGTAAAACCCTTCCTAAAAATGGCAAAACACCTTTCGACATTAGGGTATAGTGTGCCCTTAGTTATAGCTGAAGACTGTGAATTGGGCTTAATTCTTATGGAGGACTTAGGGAGTTCCACCTTTGGGAGCCTTTTACAAAAAGGGAAAGATGAATTGGCCCTTTATTTATTAGCGACTGATCTTTTGATAGACCTCCATAAAAAACCCTTAAAACAAACTATCCCAAAAGATTTACCATTGTATGAACAAGCTCTTTTATTGGGTGAAGTAAACTTGCTATTAGAGTGGTTTGTACCAGCAGTTTTAGGGAATGTACTACCTTTAGCTACAGCACATGAGTACGCTTATCTTTGGCGTATAATTATTGACCGTTGTACGGAAATGCCGTTGAACCTAGTTTTACGTGATTACCACATAGATAACCTTATACACATGGAAAAACGTGAAGGCGTTAAAGCATGTGGTTTAGTGGATTTTCAAGACGCAGTTAAAGGGCCTGTTACATATGACTTAGTTTCCTTGGTTGAAGATGCTCGACGCGACGTTTCCGTGGAAGTAGCGAGGGCAGTTAAACAACGTTATCTGGCTGCCTTTCCGAAACTAGATCCTGAAAAATTTGAACTCTCAATGGCGGTACTTGGTGCACAACGCCACGTCAAAGTCATCGGTATTTTCACTCGATTATGGGTGAGAGACAAAAAACCCGCTTACTTGGCACATATTGCACGGGTGTGGCAGATGCTTGAAGTTTCTTGCCAACATGCAGCATTGAAACCTATAAAAAATTGGTTGGATATACATTTGCCGTATTCGTTGCGTCATAACTCCGTAGATTTGCAATGAATTCACAGCCCCCCCATCAGGCAATGGTTTTGGCGGCTGGGCTTGGCTTGAGGATGCGACCTTTAACAAACAACCTGCCAAAACCTTTAGTTTTGCTGAATGGGAAGTCCCTTTTAGATAGGGTTTTAGACCATTTGATCGAGATTGGCGTTAAAAATGTGACCATAAACCTGCATTACCTGGGCGAAATGATTGAAAACCATCTAAAAACGAGGGTTAACCCCGAAATAAATTTTTCAAATGAGGCAGAGTGCCTTCTGGAAACTGGGGGTGGAGTGGCTAAAGCTTTGAAGTTTTTTGAAGCCAATCCCTTTTATGTAATAAATTCCGATATTGCTTGGAAAAATGGTAAAATCCCCGCACTGAAACGCCTTGTAGAATTTTGGGATGACGGGTTAATGGATGCATTGTTATTACTGCACCCGGTTTCTGGTACAAACGGCTATAATGGAAATGGTGACTACAATAGGATGAAGAATGGAAGACTTCGCCGGAGGATCAATGAAACAAGTGTGCCCTTTGTTTTTACGGGAATTCAAATTTTACATCCCCGTTTGTTTGCGAGAGCCCCAGCCGGACCGTTTTCGTTGACCAGTTTGTATAATGAAGCTGAAGGTAATAACCGGTTGTTTGGTATAATACATGATGGTGAATGGTACCATTTGGGCAGTATAGTTGCGCTGAGGGAAGTGGAAAAAATCAGTAAGGGTTTGTAGAGGCGATCTATGGCAGTTGATCCGACTGTGTACACTATTCCTCCCAGTGTTTCATTTCTTGATTCTTTGGCCTCTGGAATTCTCTCGCAATGCAATAGCGATCAATTTTATCTTAACAATGTTCAGATTTTTTTACCTAATCGAAGGGCTTGCCGTTCTTTGGCAGATGCTTTTCTTAGACAAAATAAGGGCAATGCGCTTTTAACACCCCGGATGACACCCATCGGTGAATTTGATGAGGAGTTGTTGTTCTCTGAAGAAGGACTATTTTTGGCGGATAGTCAAATTTTTCCTCCCGCGGTTAATGATCTTGAAAGACGACTTGTGTTGACGCGTCTAATACTTGAAACCGAATGCAAGCGTTTGGGTGAAATGCCAAGTCCTGCAATTGGGGCGGGATTGGCGCAAGCTTTAATTACACTTCTTGATCACGTGCAAACAGAGCAATTAAGTTTTGATAATCTTTCAGGCCTTGTTGGAGGAGACTACGCTGCTCATTGGCAAATTACCCTGGATTTTTTGAAAGTGGTTACTGACAATTGGCCAAATGTTTTAAAAGTGCTCGGGTGCGTCGATCCGGCAAACAGGAGAAATTTGGTTTTGGAATCCCAGGTGAATTACTGGAAAAAAACCCCTCCTTCCGGGCCCGTTTTTGTAGCTGGTTCCACTGGCAGTATACCCGCAACCGCTGCACTTTTAAAATTTGTTTCAACTTTGCCAGGGGGGTCGGTAATTTTACCAGGGTTTGATACCACGCTTACTGAGGAACAAATTAAAATTTTGTCGCCAACGCATCCACAAAATGGAATGTGCCGCCTCCTCTCTTTTTTGGGCGTTGGACCATCAGATGTCCGCCTTTGGGTTGGATCCTCTAGGTCAATGTGCTCAGACGCCCGTGTAAAGTTAATCCGTGCAGCTAGCAGGCCAGTAGGGGCTAAATTTTCGTTTGTAAAGGAAAATTTGAAAAAGGCTTTGTCAAACGTTCAAATATTAGCGTGTGCAGGCCCGCAAGAGGAAGCCGGTGTGATTGCCTTAGCCCTAAGGCAATCCCTTGAAAAACCGAACAGAACGGCCGCATTAATAACTCCTGATAGGATGTTAGCAAGGCGGGTTGTTTCTGAACTAAGACGCTGGAATATTCAAATTGACGATTCCGCGGGGTGTCCACTAAGTTCCACGCCAGTAGGCGTATTTTTAAATTTGTCAGGAAATTGTGTTTTACAAAAGGCAGCTCCAGTTCCCCTTTTGTCACTATTAAAACATCCTTTGGCTGCGGGAGGATTAAAAAAAAGCAAATTTAGGTCTTTTGTAAGGTCGTTTGAAAAGATGGTTTTAAGGGGACCCCGGACTGAACCCGGATTTTTAGGTTTGTCAAAATACCTAAAATATTTATCAAAAAAAAATAAAAAATCAGCGGAAGAAATAGGCCCACTAATAGATTGGTTTGTAAATATCCAAAAATCAGCGGTGGAATTTGAAAGTCTTTTAACGTCGAGCGCCTTTTGTGGTTTGTCTGAGCTGGTTGAAGCCCACGTTGCATTCGTTGAGGTCCTTGCATCGACAGAAAGAACTAGTGGCTGTGACCGACTTTGGTCCGGTGAAGAAGGCGCGGTGGCTGCAACGTTTCTGGGAGACCTTCAAAAGTCATCAAGTAATTTTCCTTTAATTAGGGGAAATGATTACCCCAATCTTTTGCAAGCGTTGATGTCAGAAAAAACTGTTCGCCAGCAATTCGGAATGCATCCCAGACTGCATATTTGGGGTTTACTAGAGGCTCGTTTGCAACATGCTGATTTCATGTGTCTTGGGGGATTAAATGAAGGCGTTTGGCCGAGTCATCCAAAACCAGATCCGTGGATGAGTCGTTCTATGAGGATTGCTTTTGGATTAGCCCCGGTAGAACGTCGCGTTGGGTTGTCCGCACACGATTTTTCTCAAGCCTTTTGTGCAGAACGCGTTTTAGTAACTAGAGCAGAAAGGGTTGAGGGAACGCCTACAATACCTTCACGTTGGATAAGCCAACTAAATAGTGTAATTACAATTTGGGGTGGAAAAAAAAGGAATTTTCTTGACGAGTTTGGCGACTCACCTGATTGGCTAGGTTGGCAATCAATTTTGGATAGTCCAAAAGAAGTGAGGCCCAATGATCCACCTAAACCTAAACCGCCAATAGAGTCTCGGCCGAGAAAATTATCAGTTACTCAGGTAGAAACTTGGATGAGAGATCCTTACGCTATTTATTCTCGTCATATTTTACGTTTGTTGCCCCTTGATCCGATAGATGCAGATCCTGGAGCGGCCGAACGCGGTAATATAGTTCATCAGGCATTGGATAAGTTTGTAAGTCAAAATCCTAAAAAATTACCAGCTGATATTATTGCTAATTTACTAGAGGTCGGCGAACAAGCTTTTGCGAATGACATCGGTCTTCCTCATGTCTGGGCGTTTTGGTGGCCAAGATATCTTAAAGTTGTTTCCTGGTTTGCTGAAACTGAACGGTTATATCGAAAGGCGGTAAAAATCGCGCGTACCGAGTTAGATGGGAGTTTGGTATTAGATGCTCCTTTTGGCCCATTCACGTTGACAGCTAAAGCAGACCGTGTAAACGAAATGAAAGACGGTACAATTTCTATTATCGACTATAAAACTGGTAGTATACCATCTAAAAAGGATATTCTCCTTGGATTTTCACCCCAGTTACCGTTAGAAGCGGGAATTGCCTCTGCCGGCGGTTTTCAGGAAGTACCTGCCAACCTCGTTTCTCAGTTGGAAATTTGGCGCCTCACAGGCGGCGATCCACCAGGTAAACGCCATAATGTGGGATCTGAAGTCAGTGAATTGGCAAGCTCTGCCTTAAAAGGCTTTTCCGCGTTGGTAGCGCTTTATGATAATCCAGAAACACCCTACCTCTCTAAACCTAACCCAACATATGCACCGTTTTGGTCTGACTATGATCATTTGGCTCGAGTGCAAGAGTGGTCAAACAAAATTAGACCTGAAGAATGATAGGGAAAGTGAAAACAGATCCAGCAATAATACAACGTAACGCTATAAACTCTTCCAGTTCCGTATGGGTCTCTGCTTCTGCCGGAACTGGGAAAACAAAGGTCCTGACGGATCGGGTCTTAGCGCTACTGTTGGATGGAACAGCTGCACATCGTATCCTTTGTTTAACTTTTACCCGTGCGGCAGCAGCGGAAATGGCAAATCGCATAAACCAAGCGTTGGCAATTTGGGCTGAATGTACAAATCAAGTGTTGTCTGAAAAAATTTTTTCGCTTACCGGGGAAAAACCTGAAAAAAAAACTTTGAGTAGAGCCCGTCGCCTATTCTCAGAAGTCTTGGATATCCCTGGTGGGATGAAAATTCAAACTTTACATGCATTTTGTGAATCTTTACTCAGCAGATTTCCACTCGAAGCCGGACTTTCTCCCCATTTTTCTGTCATGGATGAAATGGAGGCTTCAGATGTCCTTAAAGAAGCCAGAACAAAATTAGTGACGCGCGCACGTTTTGAAAAGGATGGTTTGCTTACTTCTGCACTTGCTGAAGTAACTGGTTATTTAAATGAAATTGAGTTTAACGAGATCCTAGTAGAGGTATGCACTACCCGCAGCCAGCTCCGCTATTTATTTAAAGATTTTAAAGGAATGGAGCATCTAGTTTCTGCTGTGTATGCATTGCTCGGTGTTGAACAAAATGAGGAAACCTCTTCAATTTGGTTAGCTGGGGCTGCGACGGAAGCATTTGACGCTGATGGATTAAAAGAGGCCGCCAGACTAATGTTGGATGGTTCAAAAACCGATCAGAAAAATGGCAAATATATCTCTGACTGGATCCGTTGTAGCCAAAAAAATCGTGTTCAAACCATTGATGATTACTTGCAAGTTTTCTTTACAAAATCTGGAGAAAAACGGGCCCGTTTGGTACACAAAAATGTTATTGAAAAAAAACCCAAAATCTCAGAAATACTCAGTTGCGAAGCAAATCGTCTCCAAACGATACTGGAAAAAATTCGAACACTCGTAACTGCTAAATCCACCAGCTCACTCCTAATTTTGGCGCAAACTCTTTTGGAAATTTACGAAATGTGCAAAAGGGAACGTGGGCGGTTGGACTATGACGATTTAATTTTAGGTGCGCGAGACCTTTTAGAAAAAGAGGGAAGAGCATCTTGGGTTATGTATAAACTAGATGGTGGTATTGACCATATTCTAATAGATGAAGCTCAAGACACCAGCCCAGATCAGTGGGGCGTTATAACAGCGCTTGCGGAGGAATTTTTTTCTGGGGAGGGTGCCGTTGTAGAAAATCGGACACTATTTGCTGTGGGTGATCCAAAACAGTCAATTTATAGTTTTCAGCGGGCTGATCCAGAGGCTTTTGAAGTTATGCGTGCACATTTTAAAGGCCGTGCTCGTAAAGCAAAAAAAACTTGGTTGGACGTTAATCTTGATATTTCTTTTCGTTCAACTCCTGCCGTGTTGGAAGCAGTTGATAAAGTTTTTGAAAATCAGATTGCACGTGATGGTGTAGTCGACTCTGACATGGTTTTACAACACAAAGCATTCAGATCAGGACAATCTGGTTTAGTTGAGCTTTGGCCACCAGTAGAACCTCTTAAAGAGGAAAAGTTAAATCCATGGGAACCACCAGTCTCTATTCACTGGAAAAGAAAACCAGAAGATCGTTTAGCAAAAGTAATAGCTGACCTAATTCGTGAGTGGCTTGAAAAAAAAGAAATTCTTAAAAGTAAAAATCGTCCCATATTCCCCGGGGATATTTTGGTTCTGGTACGCCGTCGAGGTGTTTTTGTTGAAGGATTAATAAAGGCATTAAAACAAAACAATATTCCGGTTTCTGGGGTCGATCGTATGGTCTTGAAAGAACAGTTATCGGTTCGGGATTTGATTGCTTTAGGAGAGTTTTCCCTACTCCCTCAGGACGAACTGGTACTGGCTACCATCTTAAAGGGGCCATTTTTTGGTTTTTCTGAGGAAGATCTTTTTGATCTTGCTTACAAACGTAATGGTGAAAATTTATGGAGCACCCTACGTCGAAAAAAGTCTGAAAATCCAAAGTTTGCAATTGCCGTGGATGAATTGAACTCTTTACTTTCTCGTGCTGATTTTAATACACCTTTTGAACTGTATGCAGAGATTTTGGGCCGTAATGGGGGGAGAAAAAAAATACTAGGGCGTCTGGGGCCAGAGGCAAATGATCCAATAGATGAATTTCTGTCTCTTGCATTGGAATATGAGAAAGCCAATGTGCCGTCACTGCAAGGGTTTCTCCATTGGGTCAATCAGGGTAATATAGAGATAAAAAGGGACCTAGAACAAACCACACACAACCATGTTAGGGTTATGACTGTGCATGGATCAAAAGGATTAGAGGCTCCCATAGTATTTCTGCCGGATAGTTTGCAAGACCCCCCTCACACATTACGTTTATTATGGAGTCCGGAGGGCATTCCGCTTTGGCCCCCAAGGCGGCGGTTCGCAGAAAAAATTTGCGAACAAGCTATTACCAACGCATCTACTAAACAACAGAAAGAATATAAGCGTTTACTCTATGTTGCCATGACAAGAGCGGAAGATCGTTTATATGTTTGCGGTTGGAAAACGAGGCGAAATGCAAAAACTGTAAACTGGTACGAACTTTTGGAGGCCGCGATGTCCAAAATTGGTAAGGCTACAGAGTTTGATTTTTCTGCTATCTCATCTGAAGGATGGTCAGGCATGGGTTGGCGTTTAAAAAATGCTCAGGAGCTAAAGCCAGAGGCAACTATTAGTAAATCTTCTTTTAAAGGGTTCCCGCAAAAGTTACCCGATTGGGCTAAAAGATCTCCTGAACCCGAAAAAAATTTAATGCGCACCATGGCCCCATCTCAACTGGAGCAAAGCAAACTACCAATACAAATGTCTTTAGGGAAAAATAGGGAACTAAATTTTCAGCGGGGAAAAATAATACACCAGTTATTACAAATGTTACCAGGAATACCTAAAAGTGATCGACTGGGAATCTTAAAAAAATTTCTTGCCCAGCCTTCACTTTCACTCAATTTAGAACACCAAAAAAATTATTCCAAAGAAATTTTGACAGTCTTAGAAGAGTCTGATTTTTCCTATTTCTTTGGGCCCAATTCTCGCTCAGAAGTGCCGGTTACCGGGTATATAGGTAAAAATATCGTCTTTGGGCAAGTGGACCGCCTTGTTATCGGGCCTAAAAAAATATCAATTATTGACTTTAAAACAAATATTTTTGTACCACCTAGCATAAATGAAGTGCCAAAGCAGTATCTAGCCCAAATGGCAGCTTACAAAATTGTCTTAAAGAAAATTTTTCCCGTTTACAATGTAGAATGTGTGCTCTTGTGGACCCACAAACCCTCATTCATGCTATTGCCCGAAGAAACACTTAAAAATTTTTTTATAGGTTTGCGATCTTGAATTTTTGATTTGGTTTCTTACCTTTTGTGGAAGCAAGTTTTTTCCTTATTAGGTAGAAGTGAAAAACGAAAGGAAAATTATGTCCACAAAAGCAGTATCGGATGACTCATTTGAAACAGAGGTACTAAAAGCAGATGGCCCAGTTCTTGTAGACTTTTGGGCCGAATGGTGTGGCCCTTGTAAACAAATTGGGCCATTTCTTGAAGAAATTTCTACTGAAATGGATGGTCAATTGACGATTGCAAAAATTAATATCGATGAAAATCCAAAAACACCCACTAATTTTAACGTGCGCGGGATTCCTACGTTAATGATTTTCAAAAACGGAGAATTAGCTGGAACAAAAGTGGGAGCATTACCAAAAAGCAAGTTGTTGGAATGGATTAATGAATTGGTTTAATCTTATTTAGAATTTTTTTGCTGATCACTCAAGACAGTCCCAACTAGGTATAAAGATCCACAAATAAGTACTCGCCCCTGATCCGTTTTACCATTGGGAATAACTGATATGGCGTCTTTGACGGATTCAGCGACAAAAGAATTAATTCCAACTTTTTTGGCCGCTCTAGACACGACAGTGCCAGGCAAAGAGTTTTTTTCCCCTGGTATTGTAACGGCAAATAGCTGGTCAATATGCTGTGCGAGCGGGTTTAAAAAATCATATGGGTCTCTGTTGTTTAAACACCCAAAAATAATATAAAGTTTTTGGTCGGCCCATTGCTTTACCACTTCAGCAAGAGCTTCCGCTGCGGCAACATTATGGCCACCGTCCAGCCAAAGTGACCATCCTTTTGGCAAAAGGCTTACTAAGGGGCCACTATTTAATTGTTCTAGACGGCCCGGCCATTTTGTATTTTGGAGCCCTTTTTCTATGGCTGAATCAGGAATGATTAAATCAGGAATATGTCGTGCAGAGATAGCAGCGGTGGCGGCGTTTGTTATTTGATGAGTTCCTATTAAAGATGGCTTTGGCAATTTTATATTTGTGTCATCTTCTATAAGAGAAAATCCATCGCTCTGAATTTTAAAATTCCAGTGAATGTTATACAAATGTAAAAGGGCCCCCGCCTTGTCTCCGCGTTTTTCTATTATATCCTTCACCTCGGATTTCTGTGGAGCGACAATTGTTATTGTGGCAGGTTTTAAAATTCCGGCCTTTTCAAAGGCAATGGAAGAAAGTGTATTCCCCAGCCATTTCATATGATCCATGGAAATAGGGGTAATAATAGAAAGTGCAGGTTTCTTAAAAACATTTGTTGCATCAAAACGCCCCCCTAGTCCGGTCTCAATCAGATTAACCTCCGCATTAGATCGTGAGAATGCAAGCAATGCAGCAGCTGTAGTAATTTCAAAAAAGGTTATCGGGTTGTTTGCGTTAGCGGTCTCACACTCTTTTAAGAGGTTGATTAAAATATCCTCTTCTAGTTGTGTTCCCTCTACTAAAATTCGCTCAGTAAATTTTACTAAATGCGGTGACGTGTAACAGTTAACGATAAGTCCGGCGGACTCTAAAATCGCCTTTAAAAAGGCTATTGTAGATCCTTTTCCATTTGTTCCTGCAACGTGAATGACGGATTTTAACGACTGCTCCGGTTTGCCTAAACGGTTAAGCAGGGCTTTGATACGATGTAAAGAAAGATCAATAGTTTTTGGATGAAGCTTATGGAGCCTTTTGACAATAGTGTCACTCTGCAGCGGGGCGCTCCTCGTTTACACTTATTTCTTTCATATTTGAAACGGGTAAATTTTTTCTTGCTGCAGTGTTTATTGATACTATATTTTTTTGCTGCTGACTTCCTAACAGTAGACCAAAAATTTTGATTAATTCGTCACGAAGTTTTCTACGGTGAACTACGCAATCAATCATGCCATGTTCCAAGAGGTATTCAGCCCGTTGAAACCCTTCGGGTAATTTTTGATGTATTGTTTCCTCAATGACGCGTGGGCCTGCAAAACCAATTACAGCCCCAGGCTCCGCAATTGCGATGTCGCCCAACATGGCAAAAGAGGCGGTTACACCTCCTGTTGTTGGATCTGTCAATACAGAGATATAGGGCAGTCCCGCTTCTTTAACTTCGTCGATTGCTATTACGGAACGAGGCATTTGCATTAGCGAAAGAATTCCCTCTTGCATGCGCGCGCCTCCGGAAGATGTAATGCAAACAAAAGGAGTAGATTGCAAAACGGCAAGTCTAGCTGCAGCTAGCAATCCTTTTCCAAAGGCAAGTCCCATAGACCCACCCATAAAAGAAAAATTCATAACTGCAACGACTACCTTTTGACCTCCCATTTCACCATTTGCTACAACAAGAGCATCATCATTTTTAGTTTTCGACCTCGAATCCTTTAGTCGCTCACTATATCGCTTAAGGTCTTTAAATTTTAATGGGTCGCCATTGAGTTTCGGCACTTTAATGGTTTGGTATACACCTTTATCAAATAACATTTCCAAACGTTTGTCGATTGGAATTCTCATATGATAATCACAATGGGAACAAACGTAATAGGTCGCTGATAGTTCACGGTGAAAAATCATTTGTTCACAACCGGAACATTTGTGCCAAAGGTTATCAGGGACATCTTTTTTTTCTACAAGAGCACGAATTTTTGGTCGAACGTAATTGGTGAGCCAGTTCATGAGCGAGCCATTTTTACAGCATTTGAAAAAGTACTTACTAAACTTAGCACAGTTTTTATTAAATTTGGAGATGAGAATGATTCGTTATCTTTTTGTTTCAAAACTTCATCTTCAATTTTTTGGATAATTGCAGAACCCACAACTGCCGCGTCAGCTATTTGGGCTATTTCTTTCGCTTGCTCTGAGGTTTTAATTCCAAACCCCACGGCTATAGGTAGGCTTGAAAATTGCCGAATTTTATCACAGGCGTCTTGAATACTATTGATAGCAGGAGATTTTGTGCCGGTAATACCGGTAACAGAAACATAATAAAGAAACCCATTTGCTGTTGAAACTAACTTCGGAAGGCGACTTTCGTCACTAGTGGGAGTAATCAAACGCACTATATCAATTCCAGAGTCACACAAAGGCTTGCGCAGCTCCTCATCTTCTTCTGGTGGCAAATCAACAATTATAAGCCCATCGACACCAGCGATCGCAGCATCCTGTGCAAAGCGTTGGTTGCCATAAATATAAATTGGGTTGTAATAACCCATTAGCACTATTGGCGTCTTATCATTGTTTTCCCTAAATTTGCCTACCATTTCCAAGGTTAAAGCCATTGTTTGGCCGTTTTCTAGTGCACGTTGAGAAGATGCTTGAATTGTAGGACCGTCTGCCATGGGGTCGCTAAAGGGCATACCCAATTCTATAATATCAGTACCAGCTTCAGGAAGACCTTGTAAAATTCGTTCGGAAGTTTGTAAATCCGGGTCCCCTGCTGTTATAAACGAAATTAATCCTGGTTTATTAATTTCTTTTAAGGCATCAAATCTGGCCTTCAATCTCTGGGAATTGACCTTCATAATTCTATGCCAAGCTCTTTCGCGACCGTAAAAACATCTTTATCACCACGACCACACATATTCATTACTAATAGATGATCTGTTGGTAATTGAGGTGCTATTTGACCTACGTAGGCTAAAGCGTGAGAAGGCTCGAGTGCTGGAATTATTCCCTCCATTTGGCTACAAAGCTGAAACGCTGCGAGTGCTTGTTCGTCCGTTGCAGAGACATATTTAACCCGCCCGGTACTGTGGAGCCAAGCGTGTTCGGGCCCAATTCCGGGATAATCCAAACCCGCAGAAATTGAATGGGCCTCTTTAATTTGTCCGTCTGAGTTTTGTAAAAGATATGTTCTATTGCCATGCAAAACTCCTGGTGTGCCAGCGGCGAGAGACGCAGCATGTTTGTCTGTGTTGATACCTTCCCCAGCTGCCTCCACTGCAAAAATCTTGATATCCTTTTCATCTAAAAATTCATGAAATAAACCAATAGCATTCGATCCGCCGCCAATGCAGGCGACCAAAGAATTAGGCAATCGACCCTCTGCCTCCAAAATTTGTGTTCGAACTTCTTCACCTATGACTGATTGGAAGTTTCTTACCATTTCTGGGTAAGGGTGAGGGCCCGCGACGGTTCCAATAATATAATATGTATTCTCTACGTTTGAAACCCAATCTCGTAAAGCCTCATTCATGGCATCTTTCAAAGTCGCAGAACCGGAAATTACGGGAATCACTTCTGCACCAAGCAACTTCATCCTAAACACGTTGGGTGCTTGTCGTTCTATGTCTGTCTGCCCCATATAAACAATACATTTCATACCAAACAAAGCACATACGGTTGCTGTTGCCACGCCGTGTTGTCCCGCACCTGTTTCTGCTATTATCCTTTTTTTACCCATGCGCTGAGCAAGCAAAATTTGTCCCATTGTATTATTAATTTTGTGAGCCCCGGTGTGATTTAGTTCATCTCTTTTAAAATAAATTTTTGCTCCACCAAAATGGTCAGTCAAACGTTTTGCAAAATACAAAGGACTAGGTCTACCCACAAAATGTTTGAGATAGTAATCTAGTTGACTGTGAAATAATGGGTCTTGTTTTGCCTCATCGTACGCCTCCTCAACCAACAAGATCAGTGGCATCAACGTTTCGGCAACAAATCGTCCGCCAAAATGCCCAAAATGCCCTTTGTGACTTGGCATATTTTTAAATGTATTTGAAGTATTCTTTAAGTTTTTATCCATCGAGGAACCAAAGCCTGTCAGTAAGCCTATAAATGTTGAGTTTGAACAAATTACTGGTGAGCATCAGGGGAGGGACTTAACTGTATCAAGAAAAGCAGAAATAAGTGTTAAGTCTTTGATTCCGGGTTTACTTTCTACTCCAGAGGAAACATCGACTGATGTAGCGCCGGTAGTATCTATCGCATTAATAACATTTTTAGTATTTAAACCTCCCGATAACATCCAGTCTTTACGCCAATTTAGTTGTGTTAGTAAGTTCCAATCAAAGGACAATGAGTTGCCACCGGGTAACGCATTCTTCATACTTGACGGAGCTTTTGCATCAAACAAGATTTTATCAGCGACCTCTGCAAACTCATTGATCTTAAATAAATCATCTTCTTCGGCGATGTGTATTGCTTTCATAACAGGCATGCCGGTCTTTGCTTTAATTTCAAAAACTCTTTCCGGAGTTTCTGACCCGTGTAATTGGAGGAGATCTAAAGAAACCTTGTTAATAATTTGAGAAAGGTTTTCATTATCAATATTCACAAATAAACCTACTTTCGTTACATGTTCCGGTACGCTTACCGTTAACTCTTTTGCCTGATGTATCGTTACAGATCGTGGAGACGGAGGATAGAAAACCAAACCAATATAATCTGCGCCTCCTTCTACAGCCGCAGTGATTGAATTTAAAGAATTTAATCCACAAATTTTAGCTTTTACGGTCACAATTCTCCTTTTATTTGGTTGCTATTTCATCTGAAATGCGGATTGCGGCTTCTCGTGGGTTTTCTGCTTGAGTGATAGGACGGCCAATTACTAAAATATCGGCCCCTAACTTGATAGCGCGTGAGGGCGTAGTAACTCGCTTTTGGTCGTCTGGATTTTCCCAAGGAGGGCGAACGCCTGGGACAACAAACAAGCAATCAGATCCGATCTCCTTCCGAAGTGCTGGCACTTCCATGGCGGATGCCACTAACCCGTGCGCACCGTTTTCTATAGCTAACTTTCCCAGTCGTATAACCTGTTTGTCTACTTTGTCCTGTCCGACCGATTCAAGATCATTATTATCCAAACTGGTTAGAACTGTCACTGCAATTATTAATGCAGAATTTTTTTTAGATTTTGTTTTGGAGGCCGCTCTAATCATTTTGGGACCGCCGGAGGAATGTACAGTTAGCATAAAACAATTTAATTCATTTGCTGCACGTACGGCTCCTTTAACCGTATTTGGAATGTCGTGAAATTTAAGATCAAGAAAAATTTTGTGCCCAATTTCGCTTAAATTTTTGACACCCCGTGGCCCATTTGCTGTAAAAAACTCCTTTCCAATTTTAATTCCGCCAATCACCCCTTTAAGTTGTTCAGCCAGAGTCACTGCATTTTTAAAATTGGCTGTATCTATTGCACAAAAAATTGGGTTGATTAGTGAATCAATTTTCATAGGGTAAGACTTTAGTCTAAATAAAAAAGATTACAGTGGATTTTTATCTTAGCTACGATGAAAAATTTTTTGCTAATTCTCATTTAGCATTGCCCGTTTGTTATACAGTAAAATTTCAGGTTTTTTTTAAAAAATTTTCAGGACCGTCGTTTTCTTGCTGGGTATTTTTTTTGATTAGCTTTTTATTTTGAAATTTTAATTTATGTTTGGCGAACGAACTAAAACTAGTTCCAATTATAAGCCCTAAACCAAATGCTCCTAAAATAATTACATAAAGTGGTATTTTTGCCTTATAAGGAAAAGGCGAAAAATCAACGGTAGTTAAATTTAGATTTGCGGTTGCAAAAATAGCAGCAAAAAAGATTATCATTCCGAAAAAAAATTTAGTAATTAATTTCAATGGGTATCTCACACCCTTCATTCTATATGCTGGCCAAATTTTGTAAGATTTAAAATCTTATTATTTAGGCGGTTTATTAAGCTGGATTCGTAATTCTTTGCCAGCTTTGAAAAACGGAACAAATTTTTTTTTAACAAAAACACTTTCTCCAGTTCTTGGATTTCTCCCGGTTCTAGATTTCCTTTCTTTGATGGAGAACGCTCCAAACCCACGTAGTTCCACTCGATCTCCGGTTGTAAGGGTTTTTGATATTTTATCGAAGACAGTTGAAACAATTCGTTCAACATCACGCTGAAAAAGATGTGGATTTTTTAACGCTAAACGCGCTACCAGTTCCGATCTTGTCATCGCAACCCGCCTCCGTAACAAAGACCGGACCAAAATTCAGTCTGTCCAATAAAAACACTAATTTAATTTAGGGTGCCAGACCGACAAAAGGCCGTCAAGCCTGAGTCCTTCAGTGAATGCCATTTTTTGAGGTAATAACAAAATATGTTCTAGCCAGTCTGTCATTTTGGGTTTTTCTAATATGTTCCGAACTGGAAGAGATTGATCAATTCCCTTAAAATCCGACAACCAAATTCTTGCTTGAAATTCGCTTCCAATTGCGTCTATCAACCCTTTTTCTCGGGCCATACGCCCAGTAAAAACACGACCATCCGCTAGTTCTTGGACTTGTTTTTCTTTAATCTTCCGCGAAGTAGACACCATTGAAATAAACATATTATTCATATCATCGACCAGTTGTTGGGTTACCTCTCTAACTTTTGGTGTTATTTTAGAAAAAGCAGAAGGTTCTGCTTTCAAAGGAGAACTTTTGATTGCTTCAACTTTAATTCCTACTTTGGAAAGAAGATCTGTAACTTCTGCTGTTTGGAAAATAACTCCAATTGAACCAGTAATGGTTCCTTTTTGAGCAAAAATATGATCTGCCGCAATTGCAACCATGTATCCAGCAGAGGTGGCCACTTCGTTCATTATTGCTACTACTGGCATTTTATTTTTTATACGAAGAATGCTACGATGTAACGCCTCCCCCCCAACTACAGTGCCTCCTGGAGAGTTGATACTAATGATCAATGCTTTTACATTTTGATCATTTGCTAACCGATTTAGAGTTGCTAATCGCTTGGTATCATTTTTGATGATATTAGTAATCTCAAGGCGAGCTATATAATTTCCTAGATTCGAGCCCTTATGACTGATAATTGTAACACCGATAGTTACCAAAACTACAATAATTGCTATGCCCCGCCAAATCGACAACTGGCGCTTTAATCTTCGCCTATCAATCCAGAGGTCGGCTTCTTGTGTCATTTTTATCGCAAAAATAAGACAGTAGGTTGTATTGAGTTAATGCTATTTTTTGTTTTTACTATCTTCTTCACTATCTGCAGAGGCTAATTCGGAGGTTTCTTTTTCTTCATTTTCAGAGTTTTTGTCTGACTTATCCTCTTCCTGTTCAAGATTTTCGGTGTCAGATTTTTTCAATTCATTGGATTGGTCCACTTCTGGTTCCGAAGTCACTTCATCTTCACTGGCTTTCCGTATTGCGGCCCCTAAGATATCCCCTAAGCTTGCACCAGAATCAGATGAACCATAATCTGCCATCGCTCGTTTTTCTTCATTAATTTCATGGGCCTTTATCGATAGAGTTAGTTTGTGCTCTCGACGATCAATATTTGTAATTTGAGCGTCAATCCTGTCACCAATTGCAAATCGATCTGGCCTTTGCTCGCTTTTTTCCCGGGAAAGATCCACACGCCGAATGAAGCCTGACAACTTTCCAGAAACGGAGACCTCTAACCCACTTTCTGTCACGTTGGTGACAGTACAAGTAACAATTTCGCCTTTTTTTATTTCACTAATTGCAGTTTCGAATGGATTTTCGGTTAGCTGTTTAATGCCCAAAGAAATCCGTTCTTTTTCGATGTCTATATCAAGAATCCTGACTTTGACTTTATCTCCTTTTGTGTAGCCTTTGATTGCTTCTTCGCCAGATTTTTCCCAGGAAAGATCAGATAAATGAATCATCCCATCAATTTCGCCCGGTAATCCAATAAATAAGCCGAACTCGGTTATATTTGTTATTTCTCCCTCAATTTCATTTCCTGAAGAGTAATTGGATTGAAAATCGTTCCAAGGGTTTTGTTGAGTTTGTTTGATCCCTAACGAAATACGCCTTTTTTGGTGATCAACGTCAAGGACCACAACGTCAACTTCTTGACTAGTGGAAATAATTTTCCCCGGGTGAACATTTTTTTTAGTCCAACTCATTTCTGAAACGTGCACTAAACCTTCAATTCCTGGTTCCAATTCAACAAAGGCACCGTAGTCAGTTATGTTGCTTACACGCCCGGTGAATTGGGCGTTTAAAGGAAACTTTGTTTCAACGTTATTCCATGGGTCTTCTTGCAATTGCTTCATGCCAAGAGATATTCTTTGAGTTTCTGTATTAAATTTGATCACTTGTACTTTCACAGTTTGACCAACAGTTAAAACTTCACTTGGGTGGCTAATTCGGTGCCATGCCACATCAGTTACATGAAGTAAACCATCTACACCTCCGAGATCCACGAAAGCGCCGTAGTCGGTGAGATTTTTAACTATTCCCTCTACCGTTTGGCCTTCTTTTAGTTGAGATAATAATTCAGCTTTCTGCTCAGCACGAGATTCTTCCAAAACTGCTCGCCGGGAAACAACTATATTGCCTCGGCGTCGATCTATTTTTAAAATTTGAAAAGGTTGAGGCCCTCCCATAAGGGGATTTATGTCCCGTAATGGTCGCACATCAACCTGGCTCCCCGGTAAAAAAGCTATGGCACCCGATAAATCGACCGTAAAGCCACCTTTTACTCTTCCAAAGATTACGCCTGTGACACGTTCGTTATTATTAAAGGCTTTTTCGAGCAGGGCCCAAGCTTCTTCACGACGGGCCTTTTCTCTAGACAGGATCGCTTGGCCTTGGTTGTCCTCCATGCGTTCAAGATAAACATCAACGATATCTCCAGCAGTTATTTCACTCTCCACACCCGGACTAGCAAATTCCTTTAAAGCGACTCTACCTTCAGACTTTAACCCAACGTCAATTAATACGGAATCACTTTCCACAGCAATAACTGTTCCTTTAACAACGGAGCCCTCAGTCAGTTCACCCTCTTTAAAGGTTTCCTCCAACATTGCATCAAAATTTTCATCAGATCCCTTTGCTGATTCGCTTAAAGTATTTATCTCAGTTTCCATGCGCTTTATTAACCTCATAATTCCATTCAGCTTAAATAGTAAGCTTTTTCAATCCCTTTGAGTTTGTCCCCTTAAGGCCGTTTTAAATCGCAGGCCTTATAAATTGCTTTTTGAATTAATAAACTCCATCGCTATAACAAACACGCTATTAGCATCAATTGCGGAAGTATCAATTATAAATGCGTCTTTCGCTGGCACCAACGGTGCGATATTACGCGATTTATCTAAAGCATCGCGCTCCTTTAATTCTTGTAAGATGCGCGCATGTATAGCGTTAACACCCCTTCCTAGCAACTCTTTAACTCTTCTATTAGTCCGAACTTCAATATCTGCGTCTATAAAAATTTTAAAATCGGCGTTTGGACAAATGATTGTACCTATATCTCTTCCATCCAGTACAGCGCCAGCAGAATTATTAGGTGGGTTTTTTGCAAAATCACGCTGCCGTTTAATTAAAGCTTCACGTACTCTTTTCATGGCACCAAGTCTGCTTGAAAATTGCGCAATTAATTCTTCACGTAATTCAGGATTATGCAGTGTTTCCGGCAGAAAAGTCCTTGCAGCTTTGACTGCTACATTCTCTCTTATGTTTCCATTCAACGATGAGTTTTTCAGGACAGTAAAAGCTGTTGCCCTGTATAACAGGCCGGTGTCAAGGTACGCAAAATCTAAGTGATCTGCGATTTTTTGTGCTAAAGTGCCTTTGCCACTGGCGGCTGTTCCGTCAATTGCAATGACAGTTGGGGGGTGTTTTGCTTTTTTGGTCATACTTTTTTTGAAATTTTACCGCCCAGCTTGTTCATGTTATCAATAAAGTTTGGAAAACTGGACTTGATAAAATCACCATCATCAATGTGAATAGGGGAATTTGCTGCCATACCCATTATTAAAAATGACATAGCGATCCTGTGATCCATTTGTGTTTTGATTTCTGCATCATTTGGGATTATTTTTTCAGCGCCACGGACAATTAGGTTGTTCTTTTCAATTTTTACTTGTGTGCCGCAAATCTTTAAGCCTTCCGCTATAGCGGATAGTCGATCACTTTCCTTTAAACGTAATTCGGATAACCCCAACATTTGAGTTGTGCCTTTAGCTTTGGCCGCTGCAATGGATAATATTGGAAATTCATCGATCATTGATGGTGCACGAGTGGGTGGTATAACAACGCCCTTCAATTCACTAGATTCTACAATGAGGTCACCCACCGCTTCACCCGCTTTTTTTCTTTTATTTCTGATTTGGATTCTTCCTCCCATTTCCAATAAAGTTTCTAATAAACCTGTACGCAACGGATTTATTCCAACATTTTTTAGCGTGATTTTTGAGTTTGGGGTAATTAATGCTGCAACTATAGGGAATGCCGCTGAAGAAGGATCACCCGGAATTTTTAGTTTTTGAGCTTCTAGTTCTGGTTGCCCGAGGAGGGTAATTAGCCGTCTGGTATTAGTTTTATCTTCAATAGTGATTTTGGCCCCAAAATGCCGAAGCATCAGTTCTGTATGATCGCGGCTAGGGTAGTTTTCTATTACAGTTGTTTCACCCGGTGCATTTAAACCCGCTAACAGAATTGCAGATTTAACCTGTGCGGAAGGAATTGGGAGTTCGTATGTGATGGGCATTGGGTATTTGGTACCTATAATGGTCAAGGGCAACCAGTTTTTTTCTCTTGCAATAACTTGGGCACCCATTTCTTGTATCGGGAAAGAAATACGACCCATTGGGCGTGAACGAAGAGATGAATCTCCGGTAAAGTGCACTTGAATTGGGTGGGTGGATACCAATCCCATAAGTAAGCGAACACCGGTACCTGAATTTTTTAGATCTAGAACGTTTTTAGGTTCTCGTAGTCCACCTATACCACGTCCCGTTATACACCATGTTTTTTGGCCCACATTTCGGTCAACTATGGTTCCCATAGCTTCTAAGGCTTCCGCTGTTTGTATAACATCATCTGCTTCAAGGATGTTTTGAATTTCCGTTTGCCCTATCGCTAGCCCACCAAGGATCAGGGCTCGATGGGAAATCGATTTATCCCCTGGAACCGAAAAGGTACCCTTTAAGCTTTTGGTTGGTGTTGAAACAATTACCATAATTAAAATGTCCTTTTAACCACTAAACATTTTAGAAAGCGAAGATAAAATATTTAGTCCTCTTATTCTTTGTGTAGCATAAAAAATTTAAGCGTAGATAGTTTTACTTTGATATTATTTTACTGTTAAAAGTAAATATAACCGTAAGATTGTCAGTTTTGAATTTTCAATTTGAGTAAGGAGGTTAATTTGGCAAAGGCTGCGTGGGGAGAAAAACGGATTTGCGAAGATTGTGGCACGAAATTCTATGATTTGCGAAAAGACCCAATTATTTGTCCAAAATGTGGAAGTGAATTCACAAAACCATCTTTAGTAATTTCATCAAGAACTAAAACGGCAGATGCAAAAAAGAGTGTTGCCCCGGAAGTTCAAAATGTTGAAGCAAAAGATAAAGATGTCCCAAATGAAACTGGAGAAACAGAGTTTGACCTCATTGATTCCGATGACGATGAATTGGAGGCAGAAACCTCTCAAATAATTGAGGATACAAGCGACTTAAGTGATGAAAATGACAAATCGGTACAAGTAGCGGAAGATGTTAATGAAAATTTCAATTCAGATGGTGTATAATTGTTGGGTTTAAAAACTAGATTGTGATCCTATGACCTTAATTAAATTTTTATTATAAATTTGTCTTTCGGTTTCATCTAAATGGCAAGCGAAAAAGTTAAACATCAAATGATTTGATATTGAAAAATAGAGCATAGGGGCCATAGCTCAGTTGGGAGAGCGCTTGAATGGCATTCAAGAGGTCGTCGGTTCGATTCCGATTGGCTCCACCAATAAAATCAATGGGTCAGCTCGAAAAAGCTGGCCCATTTTTTTCACCGTACTTTTTAGTCGTTTATCCACGATGCAATCTCAATTTTTTCATTATTTTTAGTTTCGAATGCTTGGCTAGAGAACGCCTATCGCGCCGGTAAAAGTCAACACGAATTACTTCGACGCCTCTCTGCGATGATTTCAAAAGAGTCTAGAACGACTTTGGCTTTACAAAATGGTCCATCCGGTCACCCGATTTTACACTTATAATGAGGTTAACACCCTTTCGGTCTATACCTAGCGTAATAATAGAGCCCACGTCACTTGAACTCCAAACCTTCTTGTAGAATTCCTTCAGTCCGGAAACTTGTACCCCATTGACCGTCTTGATGATGTCTTTAGGTTTTAAACCAGCTTTATAGGAGGGTCCGCCTTGGCTAACACGCGTAACAATAATTTTGCCACTACTATCTTCAGAAGACACGCCGAGAAAGGGTTTAATATCACTTTTCCTTCGTCCATATGTCTTGAGGTCGTTCAGAATGGGTTTGAGCAAATTGATTGGCACGAACATATTCCCTGGTGACAACACCCCTCGACTAATGGAATCAACAACAAACAAAGAACCTATCCCCAGTATTTTTCCGTTTAAGCTCAACAAGGGGGCTCCTGCCCATGATTGATTCACAGGGAACGTGTAAATTGGTTTTTCAAGGTAATACTCCCACCATCCTGCGAACGACCTTCTAGAGACCATTTTGACTTTGGACCCTACCCCCTGCTGGGGTGAAGGCAAAATGAAAAGAGGGTCATCTAACTCAATCTGATCAGAATCGCCCATTTGCAGCGGCGTTAAGCTGATCGGAAGAATTGGTTTGATAATACCAAATCCCGAATAATGATCATAACCTACCAATTTTCCTGGTAGCGTTCTACCACTCGCAAATCCAATTTGAATTTCACTTGACTCTATAACTAGGTAGCCAATCGTTAAAATATGCTTCCCATCGATAATTACCCCATTTCCCATGCGTTCTATACCCAGACTTTTAGCAGTCCTGGCCTCGATCGGAACTTTGCTACTGATGCTGACAACGGATTTGTAGTAACTTTGAAGCTTTTCCTTTGTAATTTCGGCCTTGGCAGCAAAAGCACATGCTGCAAAGCCAAGGAGGGCATTTATAATAAAAAAAACAACAAAAGCAGGTGATGCCTTCAATTTTTGACCCTCCCAAAACCCTTTAGAGTTAAGTTTGGATATTGAATGTTTCTAAAAATCATCGTAGTGGACAATCAAAAGACAATACAACTGCTTTTGAGAAATTCTCTGTAATTTAACCAGTCTTTTTCATTTGGAAGTGGGCTCAGGGCCATAACAATTTTTAATTTATTTTTGCCGCCCTAATTTTCTTATAAACTAAATTCTTCTCCGAGGTATACTCGCCTAACGTCTTTATCTGAAACGATTTCTCCCGGAATACCACTCATTAAAATTCTTCCATCATGCAGAATGTATGCACGGTCAACAATTTCCAACATATCCCGAACGTTATGGTCAGTGATTAAGACACCGATTCCTCGATCTTTTAAATGTCGGATTAGAGTTCGAATATCGTTAACTGCAATGGGGTCGATACCTGCAAGAGGTTCATCCAAAAGGATTAAACTTGGCTCTGCGGCGAGAGCCCGCGCGATTTCTACACGCCGTCTTTCCCCTCCTGATAATGTCAAAGCGGGGGTTCTCCGTAAATGGGTTAATGAAAACTCTGCAAGTAAATTCTCTAACTTTACCTCAAGTTGATCCGGAGAAGTCTCACCTACTTCAAGCATAGCTCGCAAATTATTTTCCACAGTGAGACCACGGAAAATGGATGCTTCCTGGGGTAAATAACCCATCCCTAGCCGTGCTCGGCGATACATAGGGAGGGCGGTTATTTCTTTTTCATCTAGAAAGATCGTTCCATAATCTGGAGAAATTAAACCGGTTACAATATAAAAACAGGTGGTTTTCCCCGCTCCATTTGGGCCCAATAACCCAACAACTTCACCCCGTTGAATAGATAAAGAAACTTCCCTCAAAACAGGTCTTTTTTTAAAAGATTTTCCTATATTTCGTACTTCTAAACCCTTTTTGGTCAAAACAGGGTTTGGGTTTGTAAAAACACTGATGGGTTTAGTCTGGCTTTTATCCACTAAATCACTCTTCATTTTAAGTTTCTCCAATTTTATTCTTCTGCGATCAGTGATACAAAGCCTACTCTGGTTTAGTTTTCTTAGGTGTAAATAATCCCCTTACTTTTCTAGAATTAGAACTTAATAAGCGGCTAATCCCAGTTTTCAAGTTAACTTCCGCTAAATCTCCATTTAGTTGGTCTTTGCCTCTTGTAATTTTTACACTTCCTTTTAATACCACAACACCAGTTTGTATATCGTATAAGCCTCTTTTGGCACGAATTATCTCTTCGGGGGTAGAAACAAGAACGTTTTTAAATGCCTCTACCTTTGAAAGCTCGGTTTTTCCGTCAGCAACTTTTTTAAAATATGCGGTTAAAATGTCTGCTTTTAATTTTCGATTGCCCTTTGTTGCTATCGCATTACCCCTTGCAACAGCGAGTGATTTTTTCTCCCAAAATTCTAAACTCTGTTGGGCGGAAAGGTGTTCTGTTTTGGTAATTAATTGGGGTTTTCCTGTGAGGACAAAAATCCCTCTATCTATATCATAAACACCCCTTGTCCCAAGAGCCCTTTTTCCCGGACTAACAAGTTTAACCCTTCCCTCTGCATTTATTCGCCAAATTTCATTAAATCCAATTTTGTTTTGGCGAAAAAAAGCAGTGAGCTGATCCGCATATATAGAAACCTCACCCTGTTTAGCGTGTGCATTTCCATGCGCAATGTATGTTTTAGTCTTTTTATGCCATTCAATTCCATTGTCAGCTTGAATTTCGATTGGAACATTGCGGCTTGGATTTGGAAAACCAAAGCCTTGGCCAAAGGATTGAGTAGAAAAAATAAATGGAAATACACCTATAATAAATAAGTGTATATTAGATGCCATCAGTTGATCCCATTGCATACACCTTGAAAACTGACGAAATTTTGGCTTTATTTCGAAAAATTACTAATTTACTTTTCCCAACAAACCTTAAATGTTGTTCACTTTCTAGGATCTGAAATCCAGAAGCCTCCAAAGTTCCTGCTGGGCCATGTCCTGTAACAAAGTCACGTCCAACCGCACGTCCTTTCAATAGTTCAATTCTGGCAGTTTGAGTGTGAATTTCATATTCGTTATTGTAAATTAAATTCACACCATTTTTTAAATCCAAAAATTCCAGGTTTCGATCATAGATCCCTGCTTCCGCTGAAAGAGCTAGCCAAGCACCGTTTTCACCTACTAATTTTGCTTTGATGGAAGTGAGTTTGACTGTTTGAGGTTTATCATGTGTTCGATAAGCGCTTTTAGCGGTTATTGTATATGGGCGATGTTTAGAATCTGTTCCAGTGTAACGGGGATTAATAATTTTTTGTCCCACCGCTTTATCAGTATCTACGTCAGATATACTTAACTTAAAACGGGGTGACTTATTTTCAAATTGGGGCCATGTTATAACAAGTAAAACGATGCCGGCTGCTATTATTGGTAGACCAACTCGCATTAATTGAACAAAGCGTGAATAGGCGCCTCTGGAGCGATTACCTGTTATACTCACGAATGTGTTCCTTGTTCCAAGGCAAGTTTCAAAAATTGTTTTACATTGTGCACAAATCTCATTTTACAAACACACAAATTAAACAATACCAGCCCGTAACAAATCATGAATGTGAATTATACCTATGGGTATTTTTTCTTCCACAACAAACAGGGCTGTAATTTTCCTTTTTTCCATTAGATGGAGAGCAACAGGTGCTAAAACATCCGGTTCCATTGTTTTTGGAGCTCTGGTCATTATATCTTCCGCTTTAGCCTCTAGAAGGTTATGCTCCATATTTCGCCGCAAATCGCCGTCAGTAATAATTCCTAAAAGGTGTCCCGCAGTATCTGTAATCCCAACACATCCAAAACTTTTTTGGGTCATAATTAGGAGAGTTTCTGACATAGAAGTTTTGCATTTTACCAATGGAATAGCTTTACCACGGTGCATTATATCGGAAATTTTGATAAAGCGTTTTCCCAACTGTCCACCAGGATGGAGTGCATTAAATTTCTCTTTTGAAAAACCCTTTCTTTCCAGCAATGCAACTGCGAGTGCATCACCCAGAGCTAACATCACGGTTGTTGACGTCGTCGGTGCAAGGTTTAGGGGACAGGCTTCAACAATTTTTGGTAGTAATAAAGAAACATCTCCTGCTTTGTTTAAAGAACTTCCTTTCTGTCCTGTGAGGGTTATCAAGGGAATTTCATTGAGTTTGGTATGCGCTATTAAATCAGAAAGTTCATGTGTTTCACCGGAATTGGAAAGGGCAAGAACTACATCGTCCTTGGTGATCATGCCTAAGTCACCATGACTAGTTTCGGCAGCATTCACATATTGTGCTGGTGTGCCGGTGGAGGCGAGAGTTGCAGCGATTTTTTTTGCGATGAGACCACTTTTACCCATACCGCTTACAATTATTCTGCCTTTGGTTTTATCCATAATGTTGAGGGCATCAACAAAAGAAAAATCTATTATTTTGGCTAAATCACGAATGGCAGCAGCTTCGTTAGCCAATACATGACGTGCCACCTCGAGATCGGGAGGACCTTTTTTTGTGTTTTTAACAGAAGCCATCATCGTTTCTTAGTATGTTTAAAAAAATCCAAAATAAAATGAAAGTTTCTGTTTTTACTACTATCTGGATTACACACCAATTCAAATAAAATTCCCTAAAATTATTCAAAATCAATGACTAAAAATATCTGTGTCAGTCCAACCTTCAAGATCAAGTATTACGCGTTCTGGTAAAAAAGAAAAACAGGCGTTAGCTAAATCAAGTCTTTTTTCTCTAATTAACATTTTTTCCAATACATCGTGAAGTGCATGGAGGTGCAATACATCATTAGCTGCATAATTCAATTGAGCTGTGGATAGATTTTCTGCTCCCCAATCCGATGATTGCTGTTCTTTGGAAATGGAGATATTGAGAAGTTCTTTGCACAAATCCTTCAGTCCGTGTTTGTCTGTATAGGTGCGGACCAATTTGGAAGCAATTTTTGTGCAGAAAACATTAGTACAAGTTACACCTAAATGCTTTTTAATAACCGCTAGATCAAAACGGGCAAAATGAAAAATTTTTGTAATTCCTTGGTCCGTCATGAGTGTAGTTAAATTCGGTGCATTATACATCCCATCTTTAAACTGCACTAAATGAACGTTTTCATCTCCAGCGGAAAGTTGTACCAAACACAGGCGATCACGTTCAGGTTGTAGGCCCATTGTTTCAGTATCTACCGCTATACGGGATCCAAACTCAAGGGAGGCTGGTAAATCGTTCTTGTGTAAATTAACTTTCATAATCAATATTTTTCCACAATTATCTATGGTAATGGTGGTGCCCAGAAGAAGACTCGAACTTCCACGGCCATCCGGCCACAGGTACCTGAAACCTGCGCGTCTACCAATTCCGCCACCTGGGCTTTAATAAAAGGTGGATATGACATAGGTAAATACAATGTCAACAGGTTTAAGTTCGAAACCTATTATAACTAAATATTTTCAGTTTAGGATATAGATAAAACGTTAAAGTGTTTTTGCGGAGAAAAAAATGGCAATCACTTCTATTACTGTTTTTGGTGGCACAGGATTTCTAGGAAGGCATGTGGTAATGAACCTTGCACGTCAGGGTTTCCAGGTCAAAATTGCATGCAGGAAACCAAACTCAGCTCTGCGTTGTAAGCCGATGGGTGATGTCGGGCAGATTACTGCTATTTCTACAAATATTAGATTTGATGCTTCCGTTGATACAGCAGTTGAAGGTTCTGATGCCGTTGTTAATTTAATTGGCGTGCTTCACAGTCAGGGTCGGCAAAATTTTCAATCCGTACATGTCGAAGGAGCTGCGCGGATTGCAAATGCTGCTAGTTTGGCTTCTGTTAAAAGGCTGATACACATTTCGGCTATCGGAGCAGATCACAATGCAACTTCAAAATATGCTCAAACAAAGGGCCTGGGTGAAAGTGTTGTAAGGGAGGCCTTTCCTTCCGCAACAATTTTACGGCCGTCCATCGTTTTTGGTCCTGATGATAATTTTTTCAATAAATTTGCTGGTTTAGCACGATTGATTCCCGCATTGCCCTTAATTGGGGGTGGTAGTACTAAATTTCAACCCGTATATGTTGGTGATGTTGCCGAGGCCGTTAGTGTCTGTCTCGGACAATCTATAACATCCGGCAATCTTTACGAACTTGGGGGTCCTCAAACCTATTCTTTCCGAAATTTAATGGAAATCATGCTTACTGAAATTTTGCGGCATAAATTTCTTGTGCCAATTCCTTTTTGGTTTGCAAAAGCAATGGCCCTATTCCTTGAAAAAATGAAAATACCCCTTTTTCTTCCTGAACCGTTACTCACGCGCGACCAGGTAGACCTTCTGCGAGTTGACAACGTTGTGGGGTCAAGGGTTTTAGGACTAGTTGATTTGAAAATTTTACCTACAGCCCTTGAAGCTATTTTGCCAAGTTATTTGCAACGTTACCGTCGGTCCGTGGGTACACGCCAATCAACAGTGCAATGATTTCTACTATTGGGGCAATTTGACTAGTGCACTGTGAGAAAAAGAATTAAACAACCCACTATTATACGGTAAATAACGAATGGTAAAAAACTTCTTTGTTCAAGCCATTTCATCATAAATTTTATGGCTGTGAAGGCAGCTATAAAAGACAAAATAACTGCAAGTAGGACATTTACTTGTAGTTCTAAATTTCCGCTTTTTAAGACTTCAGCTGTTTCCAAAAATCCCGCTCCCAAAATTGCGGGAATTGATAACAACATTGAAAATTTTGCCGCATCACGTCTTTCTATGCCAAGAAGGCGGGACATTGTTATTGTAAGACCGGCGCGACTGGAACCCGGTATTATGGAGCATGCTTGGGCTAAACCAATTAAAAGTGCTTTTCCAATAGTTATGTGGTCAATTTGTTTGTCTGCTAATTTCCGTTGATCACCTATGTACAGAAACACACCAAAGACAATAAAAGACCACCCAGTAATTATAGGGTTTCGAAATAAGTCCAGAAAATAAAATTTTACCAAATATCCTGATATCATCACGGGGACGCTTGCAATCAGTATGATGCCGGCAAGTTTTGCACCCTTATTAATTTGCCCACCTATCACGGTGATAATCCCATGAAGGATGGTCAAAATTTCTTTCCATAAATAAATAATTACCGCTCCCAAGGCCCCAACGTGGAGAGCTACTTCTATGGTCAGCCCCTGATTTGGCCAGTTAAAAAAAGTTAGGGCGAAAATTAAATGTCCCGAGGAGCTTACTGGAAGAAATTCAGTGAATCCTTGGATTAACGCAAGAATAAAAATTTGAGTGGTTGTCAAAGCAGTTTTTCTTTCCTTTGAGTTAAATAATTTATACTTTGTAGCAGTGTTTGGGAAATATAAAAATTAATACCAATTTGGTACTAAAAATTTTCAAATGGGATTGATTAAGAAATCAAAATTGAATACTTATTCCTGGTTTTATCATTTTTAGTTATTGAATACTGACCTATTTTTGCATTTTTTTGTAGCCAAGGGCGAAATTATATATTATAAAAACTGCCCTTTTCGTTTTCGGACTTAGGAAGCTCGAGTAATTTTAGGAACGTAAAAGCTTCAAAGGGTTTGTAACTTTACATAATACATAAGAAATTTTTGAAAGCGCTCATGCTTAAATTTGTAGATAAACAAAGGGCAACTCCTACAAAACGTGATGCTGAAAATCGGCGTAACGATTTCGAAGAAATTTTTGAACGTTTTGAAACTAAGAGTGCTGAAGAACAGGCTAGCCGTTGTTCGCAATGTGGCATACCGTTTTGTCAGGTCCATTGCCCGTTATATAATAACATTCCCGACTGGCTTTTGTTAACTGCTAACGGACGGATGGAGGAGGCGTACGAACTTACCTCTGCTACTAATACCTTTCCAGAAATTTGTGGACGAATTTGTCCACAAGACCGCCTTTGTGAAGGGAACTGTGTAATAGAGAAAGCAGGCCATGGTACTGTAACGATTGGCGCAGTAGAAAATTATATCACTGAAACCGCATTTGCCAACAATTGGGTTAAACCACCTAAACCCTCACGGGAGAAAGATCAGTCAGTTGGAATTATTGGGGGTGGGCCTGCCGGACTTGCTGCTTCTGATGTTCTCCGTCGCAAAGGTTATAAAGTTAATATTTACGATCGATATGATCGAATGGGGGGATTGCTCGTTTACGGGATTCCCAATTTTAAATTAGAGAAAGAAATTGTTAAACGCCGTGTAGGTTTACTAGAGGATGCCGGCGTAATCATGCATTGTAATGTTAATGTTGGTTCCGACGTAAGTTTTCAGGAATTACGTGAAACACACGACGCAATTTTAATAGCAACAGGAGTTTATAAAGCTCGAGAAATTCAGGTTCCTGGGGTGGGACTGCAGAATATTGTTCCTGCTTTGGACTTTTTAATTGCCTCAAATAAAAAGGGTTTAGGGTATGCCGTTCAAGAATTTGATAACGGTCAACTTGATGCAAAAGGAAAGAAATTAGTCGTACTTGGGGCAGGGGATACAGCAATGGATTGCGTCAGAACGGCAGTTCGTCAAGGGGCAGAAAGCGTCACTTGTCTTTACAGAAGGGACAAGGCAAATATGCCAGGATCGCGTCGAGAGGTCCAATATGCAGAGGAAGAGGGTGTAAAATTTCGTCTGCAAGCTCAACCGGAAGCTTTTTTGGGAGATAACATTGTATCAGCGGTACGTGCAGCCAGAGTCCATCTAGGGGTGGCAGATGCATCTGGCAGACAAACGCCTGAAGTAATAGAGGATTCTAGTTTTAATGTTGATTGTGATTTGGTGATTAAGGCACTTGGCTTTGATCCAGAAGACATTCGGTCAATTTTTGGTGTGGAAGAACTAGGCATAACTCGTTGGGGGACGCTAAAAATTAATTTCCGCAATAAAACGACAAACATAGACGGTGTTTTTGCCGCTGGTGATATTGTTCGTGGTGCATCGCTGGTTGTTTGGGCCATTAGGGACGGTCGTGAAGCCGCGCAAGCAATAGATAGTTATCTTCAGGCGCGAACTTCAGCTCCTGGTCAGGCTGCTGCATGACCCAAAACGGTTCCAAAAAGTACAACGAAGAAATCAAAGTATGGCGTGCGACTGCAGAACGTCTGACTAAGTATGGCCTTTATGACCCTGCCCATGAACACGATGCATGCGGTGTCGGTATGGTGGTTTCTATTGATGGTAAACGCCGACGTGAAGTCGTTGAAGCCGGCGTCGAAGCATTAAAAGCCTTATGGCATCGGGGAGCGGTGGATGCGGATGGAAAAACCGGCGATGGAGCTGGCATTCACGTGGAAATTCCTCAGGATTTCTTCCAAGAACATACCATCCGAACTGGCCATACCCCAAATCCCGAATCCATTGCTGTAGGCATGATTTTTTTACCTCGGACAGACTTTTCAGGACAAGAAAGATGTCGGAGCATAGTGGAAGCTCAAATTTTGCAATTCGGGTATACGATTTATGGTTGGCGCCAGGTGCCCATAAATGTTGAAGTCATTGGTGAAAAGGCAAATGCGACCCGTCCTGAAATCGAACAAATTATGATCGCAGGGAAACCCGATACCTCGGACGAGACTTTTGAAAGGGATCTTTACGTAATTCGGCGCCGAATTGAGAACCAAGTGCTTTCTGAAAATATTCCAGACTTTTATATTTGTTCTTTATCTTGCCGTTCCGTTATCTACAAAGGAATGTTTTTAGCGGAGCAAGTAACAGAATTTTATCCAGATCTTTTAGATGAACGATTTGAGTCGCGGTTTGCTATATACCATCAGCGTTATTCCACCAATACCTTTCCCACGTGGAAACTTGCCCAGCCTTTTCGAATGCTTGCGCATAATGGGGAAATTAACACTCTTTCCGGGAATATCAATTGGATGAAAAGTCACGAAACCCGGCTTCAATCAGATTCTTTTGGCGATTTTATTGAGGACATAAGACCTATCATCCAGCCCGGAAGTTCTGATTCGGCTGCTTTAGACGCTGTCTTTGAATTGTTAGTTCGTGGCGGTCGCAATGCCCCAATGTCAAAAACTCTTTTGATTCCAGATGCCTGGTCTAAAAAGCCTAACATGCCCGAAAAACACATGTCCTTATTCAGCTATTGCAACTGCGTTATGGAGCCTTGGGACGGACCAGCGGCGATCTGCGCAACTGATGGCCGCTGGGTAGTTGCGGGTATGGATCGTAACGGGCTTAGACCTTTGCGCTATTCTCTCCGGGAAGATGGATTGTTAATTGTCGGATCAGAAACTGGAATGGTTCCGATTGATGAAGCGCGAATTGTAGAAAAAGGTAGAGTTGGTCCGGGTCAAAGCATTGCAGTTCAAATCGATGAAGGGCGATTTTACCACAACGAAGAGTTGAGAGATTTTCTTTCTGCCGAAGCACCTTTTTCTGACTGGATTAAAAATATTACGCAAGTGGATAGTGTAATTAGAACTGGAGGCAAAGAGCCAGTTGAACTCGAACGCGAAGAATTACGTCAAAGACAAATTTGTGCGGGCCATTCCTTGGAAGAAATGGAGTTATTGCTTCAACCTATGGTTGAAGATGCCAAAGAAGCAATTGGTTCTATGGGTGATGATACACCGATAGCTGTGCTTTCGGAACATTATCGAGGTTTGCATCATTTTTTTCGCCAATCTTTTAGCCAGGTAACAAATCCCCCAATAGATAGTTTACGAGAATATAGGGTGATGACACTAAACACCAGGTTAGGAAATTTAGGCAATATATTGGATCAAGACGGCAATCAGACACGATTATTACAATTGGCCTCTCCTATTCTGACAAACGCTGAGTTTATATCCCTACGTGAACATATGGGAGAAAATGCGTATGAAATTGACTGCACGTTTGAGGCCAGTGGAGACGAAAATGCTTTGCGCGCGGCAATGGAAAAAATTAGAAGCGAAGCAGAAAATGCAGTCCGAGGAGGGGCAATACATGTAATTTTGTCTGATAAAAATATTGGACCCAACCGTGCACCTATTCCTATGATTTTGGCAACTAGCGGTGTCCATAGTCATTTAGTAAGGGAATCACTCCGAACATTTACCTCGATAGATGTTAGGTCAGCAGAAAGTCTCGACACACATTATTTTGCTGTCCTGATTGGAGTGGGGGCTACAACAGTGAATGCTTATCTTACACAAGAGGCTATAGCGGATCGGCACAGGCGAGGGCTATTTGGTAAGCTTTCATTGAACGAATGCATTCAACGTTATTGTGAGGCAGTTAATCAGGGTCTTTTGAAGATAATGTCCAAAATGGGGATTTCCGTAATTTCCCCTTATCGCGGTGCTTACAAATTTGAGGCAATTGGCCTCAGCCGAACCCTTGTTTCTGAATATTTTCCGGGAATGACCTCGCGAATTTCCGGTATTGGACTTTCTGGCATTCAACATAATTCGTTAAGCTTGCATAAAAAAGCTTATTTGGAAGACCAAGTAACATTGCCAATAGGGGGCTTGTATCGTTATCGAAAATCTGGCGAAGCTCATGCCTTTCAAGGTGAATTAATTCATATGCTCCAGCATGCTTGCGCAACCGATTCTTACGCTACATTTCGGAAGTATTCCGAAGCTGTTCAACGGCAAACGCCAGTGAATTTGCGCGACTTAATGGAGTTTTCCCCCAGTGGGCAAAGCGTTAAAATTGAAGAAGTAGAATCCATTACTGAGCTGCGAAAACGACTTGTTGCCCCAGGTATTTCTTTAGGTGCTCTAAGTCCAGAGGCTCACGAAACATTGTCCATAGCGATGAATCGAATAGGGGCCAAATCCGATTCCGGTGAAGGTGGTGAAGATCCTGCTCGGTTCAGCCCTCGGCCGAACGGGGATAATGCCTCTTCGGCTATTAAACAAATTGCATCCGGTCGTTTTGGTGTGACCGCGCAATACCTTAACAATTGTCGAGAGATTGAAATCAAAATAGCGCAGGGAGCGAAGCCAGGTGAGGGTGGGCAGTTGCCAGGGATTAAGGTATCCGGAATGATCGCCCGTCTTCGTCATTCTACAAAAGGTGTTACTCTTATTTCTCCACCTCCGCATCACGATATTTACTCAATTGAAGATCTATCACAGCTTATTTATGACTTAAAACAAATTAATCCGGATGCCTTGGTCTGTGTAAAACTCGTTGCACAAACCGGTATTGGAACAATTGCTGCAGGGGTGGCAAAAGCAAAAGCTGATGTAATTTTGGTTTCAGGACATTCCGGAGGTACGGGTGCAAGTCCACAGACATCAATTAAATATGCTGGCCTACCCTGGGAAATGGGATTGGCCGAAGTACATCAAGTTTTGACCCTTAATGGTTTACGGGAAAACGTTTTTCTTAGGACAGATGGTGGACTTAAAACCGGAAGGGATGTTGTAATCGCTGCCCTGCTTGGTGCTGATGAATACGGGATAGGGACAACGTCCCTTGTTGCTATGGGTTGTATCATGGTACGCCAGTGTCATTCCAATACTTGTCCCGTTGGTGTTTGTACGCAAGATGAATCTTTGCGAGAAAAATTTACCGGCACGCCAGAAAAAGTGGTCAATTTGTTTAGTTTTATAGCTGAAGAAGTTCGTGAAACATTAGCGTTCCTTGGGGTGCGAACGTTGAATGAAATCATTGGGCGTACGGATCTTTTAATGCAAGTACGCCGTGGCAACCCACATTTGGATGATTTGGATCTCAATCCAATGTTGGTTCAAGCTGATCCCGGAGGAAAGAATCGCTCAGCGAGGCGTAAAGGGCGGAATGAAGTTCCTGATAGTTTGGATGCGCAGATGATAAAGGATGCGGCTTCTGCCCTCGAAGGCGGGGAAAAAATGCAACTTGCTTACAGTATACGAAACACCCAACGTGCCATCGGAACACGCTTGTCTTCGGCGATTACACGGAGATTTGGTATGGACGGTCTACAACACGGTCATATCACAGTTAGACTTCGAGGGTCTGGTGGTCAATCGCTCGGAGCCTTTGCTGTACAAGGGCTTAAACTTCAAGTTTTGGGTGACGCCAACGATTATGTTGGAAAGGGCCTTTCTGGGGGTACAATTGTAATTCGCCCATTTACTGCCAGCCCACTTGTGACTAATGAAAATGTTATAATCGGTAACACTGTGCTTTATGGCGCAACCTCCGGGAAGTTATTTGCCGCTGGTCAGGCTGGTGAAAGGTTTGCTGTAAGAAATTCAGGTGCCAACGCAGCGATAGAGGGATGTGGAGCTAATGGTTGCGAATATATGACTGGTGGTACGATAGCGATTCTTGGGCCAGTTGGGGACAATTTTGCGGCCGGTATGACAGGAGGAATGGCTTTTGTGTATGACACCGATGCTAGCTTCTTAAACAATGTCAATTCAGATACTGTCTCCCACAACCGAGTTCAAACCGCACACTGGAAAAGTGTCCTAAGGGAAATTATTACAGAACATTGGCGTGAAACACAGTCAAATTTCGCGGAAAGGCTCTTAGTTAATTTTGATCGCGAGTTGACTCAGTTTTGGCAAATTGTTCCAAACGAAATGATTGATAAGTTAGAGCATCCCTTGTTTAGTGTTTCTCATGAAGAACAAAGAGCTTAACTGTTGTCTAATCAACCAATAGGCATGGATTTGTGAAGTAATTTTTAAAGCGAAAAATCAAATTTTTAGATTTTTGATTTATGGTTTTGTTTCTCCAATATTTATCATGCATCCCAAAATTTTAAGGTTTGCAAAATTGAAGAGATATCAATTGATTCCTATTGGGAAAAACCCAATACGTCTAGAAACATAAAATCACATGCAACTTCCACTTTTTAACTGCAGTTCTAACTTTCAAGTACCGACTCATGGAACAACCTTTCCAAAGGATACGGTTTTTCTATCAACATTTGGTTGGTCAAATACTCCATAAATCTTTCCAGACAAGAACGGTTTGCGGCTAAGCCGCTTGGCCAAATGTCTGCGCCAAACATCTTATTTTCCTCTTCAAAGGCATTTCGAGCAAAGGCAAGTTCCGAATACCCGGGGTCTTCATAAAATTCTGCCGCTTGAATTTTGGCTTCTTCCCACATCTTCATCAGCGCTTTAGGCAAATGTGAAAATTCATCAGCCAATTTATTTTTAAATACCAAAACATGCATGATCGGGTAATCCCCATATTTTTGATAATATCGACTACATTCCTCTTTGGCATTTGGAAATAGCCTTTGAACGGATCCAGCATTAAGTGCGCTCAGTAAAGTTGGTGGTGGGTGTGGGTGGATCATCATGGCGAGATCCCCAGCAATTAGCGCTTGTGGTGCTTTTGGCTCATTTGTTAGGGTTAAATTCACCTGATTTTTACCAGGAAAATTAACTAATTCTGGGCTCATGGTGTGCCAATGCATTTGATGCCAGGGTACGTCGTATTCAAAGGTTAAATCCCCTTTAGCCAAAACCGACATCGTAGTTTGAAAACTGCGGCAGCAAACATTTTTACCAATTAAATCAGAAGGTTTTTTTATTTTTGCTGCTGTGCTTACAAACATGTGATTTTGGCTAAACAACCGACGAGGAAACACCGGCACAGCTGTGTATGAATTCTCTTGGGCCTTGGATGTTAAATATGAGGACAATGACATTTCGCAAATATCAAATTCAGCATTTTCGTAAAATCGTCGGTGCCGGTCAATTCCATCACGCCTAGGAGGCGCCATTCCTACCTCTAACGCTTTAATTTTTATTCCCTCCGGTGGTTCAACCATTTCCATGAAAAAGGGTATATGGCGGTCATATCGCTCTAAAGCTATAGAAAGTGTTCTGCTCACTTAAATTCTCCTCATTCTTTTGGGGTTGAATATTATAGAAAAAGTGAATTTGAACAAATTGTTTTGCTATTTTTTAACGGTTTATTTAGCCTTGGGCTTTGCGCTATATTAAACTCTTTTCATGCGCACACTTTTTCATCTTTGGCTTTCCCCATTTTGTCGCAAGGTTCGTATTCTTCTTTTAGAGAAGAATCTAGAAGTAGAACTAAAAACCGAAAACCTGTGGGATCGTCGTCGAGAATTTTTACAAATTAATCCAGCGGGAGATGTTCCGGTTTTAGTGGAAGAAAATGGGCATGTTATATGTGATTCAGCGGCTATTTGCGAATATTTAGAGGAAATAAAACCTACTCCCACTTTGTTACCTGGCGATGCAGAACAACGATCAGAAATTCGACGTCTTGTGGCTTGGTTTGACAGAAAATTTAATAAGGAGGTAAGTGAAAATTTAGTTGGCGAAAAAATTTTAAAGAGATTTTTAAAACGTGGCGCCCCTGATGCTTCCGCAATTCGTGCAGGAAAAAAAAATATACATCATCATTTAAACTATATTGCATGGTTATGTGAACGCAGAACTTGGCTTGCTGGACCAAAAATTTCTCTGGCGGATATCGCGGCGGCAGCCCATATTTCCTCCTTAGATTATTTAGGAGAGGTGCCTTGGGAAGAGCATGAACAGGCAAAAGATTGGTATGCACGCATAAAATCTCGTCCTTCAATGCGACCCATTCTCGCAGATCATTTGCCGGGTGAACCGCCCCCAAAACATTATGCCGATCTTGATTTCTAAAAATCAAAAATGATTAATTCTTTTCTATGCAAATGTTAAAATTATTTTGTTTTGGTTTGGGTTATACCTCTTTAAATTTGGCAAAATCTTTAGATAGTGACTTTTGGTCAGTTTTCGGCACATCTCGGAGTGCGGTTAAAGCAGAAGAGCTTAAAAAGCTTGAAATTCAAGTTTGTAATTTTAAAGATGTGAATAAATTCTCCAACGGGAAAATTCTTAGTGATGCAACACACGTTTTAATTTCTGCGCCGCCTATTGAAAACGGTGACCCTGTGTTGAGGCTTTACACGAAAACTTTGTGTTCTTTAAAAAATTTGGAATGGGTCGGATACTTGTCTTCTACCAGCGTTTATGGCCACACAGGGGATAAAGAAGCAAGTGAAAATTTCAAAACGAATCCAACAACCACACACGGTCGTAGACGTGCAAAAGCGGAGAAAGACTGGCTCCACCTTTGGTCTGAATGTGGTTTACCTGTTCATGTGTTTCGACTTGCAGCTATTTATGGGCCAGGACGTAGTGTAATCGATCGGCTAAAAAATGGTTCCGCGCAAAATATCATCAAACCGGGCCACTATTTCTCCCGAATTCATATCGATGATATTGTTTCATCACTCAAAGCATCTATGTTAGCTCCAAATGCTGGTCAAATTTATAATGTTTGTGATGATGAACCTGCTATGAATTCGGATGTTGTTTGTTTTGCAGCAAATCTAATAGGTGTTAAACCACCTCCCGAAATTTTGTTTGAAGATGCTCAAATGAGCCAGGCGTATCTTAGTTTTTACTCAGAACGTCGGAGCATACGTAATTCAAAACTGAAAAATGATCTAAAAGTTAAATTGCGTTTTCCAAACTACAGGTTGGGGTTGTCCAGTATATTTAAGTCTGCAGAGAAATTAAATTGTCAAGGCAACTAAACAATATTTTCAAATCTTGAGTTCTGGATAACCTATGAACCCCGTCTTTTATCAAGGTTAAAATAATTTTTTCAGACATCAATCGATTGGAAAGTTCTAAAGAGTTTTTCCAAGGTACAGAATCATCCCTCATACCATGTAAAAGTTGGACCGGGCATTGGATAGGAATTGATTGGTTTAGCAGCAAATGATTACGTCCATCCTCAATTAAATCCATAGAAATTGGGTAAGATTGGTCGTCGAAATCAGAGGGGACTTCGAGAATTTTATTTTTTAAAAGAAGCTTTTTATCTTCGTTGGAAAACTGGTTCCACAATAAAGTTTCAGTAAAATCAGGAGCGGCAGCTATTCCTATCAAAGCCAACACTCGATTTGGACGTGCAAGTGCAGCTAAAAGCATAATCCATCCTCCCATAGATGAACCAACTAGAATCTGAGGTCCCTTCGTAAGCTGATCGATTACGGAAATGGTGTCTTCCGTCCACCTCCTAATTGTACCTTCCAAAAACTTTCCAGAAGATTTTCCATGACCAAAATAATCAAATCTCACGTAACTTCGTTTACGTTCTTCACAATAGTTTTCCAACGCAACAGCTTTTGTTCCATCCATGTCTGACATAAAGCCTCCAAGGAACACAATCCCAGGTGCAACGCCTTCTTTTTTAATGTAAGCAATTGTTGCGCCGTCATTACGTGTTAAAATACTGTGAGGAACTGGCATTGGGATGTTTTCTTCCCAGTAAGATGTATATTTTATGGATTATTCTCGTAACAAGGTTAACACTAAAAATAAAATCAAAAAAGCATCACCGGTGGTTCTACAATTACTGCCTTCTTTGAATACTGGTGGGGTAGAACGTGGGACAGTTGATGTCACAAATGCTTTGGCTTCTGCTGGCTGGGGAGCCCTGGTTGTTTCAAATGGGGGGCCTATGGTCCCAGAAATAGAAAGAGCAGGTGGAACTCATATAAAAATTCCCGCTCAAAGCAAAAATCCCATCACAATGTACCGAAATATTCACCGGCTTATAAACATTCTATTAGAATATAACGTTAATATTTTACACGCGCGGAGTCGTGCCCCTGCTTGGAGTGCGTTAAAAGCGGTACAAAAGGTCGGAGTTGGTTTTGTCACTACCTTTCACGGTAATTACTCTGCAAACAACCAACTAAAGACGAATTACAACTCAATTATGGCCCATGGTGATCGTGTAATAGCCATTTCGAAATTCATTAGTGACCAGCTTTGCGATCGCTATGGTGTATCTACTGATAAAATTAGAGTTATTCCCAGAGGGGTAGATACCCATTATTTTGACCCTTCCGCTGTGAGTGCCCAACGAATAATTCGGTTATCCAAAAAATGGATGCTTCCTGACGATGCAAGCGTAATCATGTTGCCTGGCCGGTTAACGCGTTGGAAGGGTCAGGGGGTAATGATCAAGGCATTAAGTCTTATAAAAGACCTGAAAAATTTGCGTTGTATTTTTGTTGGTAGTGAACAAGGCCATAAACGCTATGGCCGTGAACTCAGAAGTGAAATCCAAAAAAGAGGTCTTTCATCAAATTTTCTTTTTACTGGGCATTGTAGTGACATGCCAGCCGCTTTTATGTTGTCAGATGTAGTCGTTTCTACGTCTACGGAAGCAGAAGCTTTTGGACGTGTCATTGTTGAGGCCCAATCAATGGGACGCCCGGTCATAGCGACTAATCACGGGGCGGCTTGTGAAACCATATCTTCTGGCAATACGGGGTGGTTGGTACCTCCTAATGATGAAATAGCGTTGTCTTCAGCTCTTATAAAAGCATTGGCAATGGAACCAAATTCTCGAAAAATGATAGCCCAAAAATCCATGAAACATGCCCGAGACCATTATACAAAAGAAAAAATGTGTGAGAGCACTATAGGAGTTTATAAAGAAATCCTGACGGATAAAATGAGCCATGGCGGATAACATTCATCGGTGTGTGTTGGTTATAAAACTGGGGGCTTTGGGTGATATAGTTCTTGCACTTGGGCCTTTCGCAGCAATTCGGCAGTATCACCCAGAAGCGAAAATTGTGCTGTTAACAACCCCACCCTTTGTTCCTTTTTTGCGTTTGAGCGGTTATTTCGACGAAATTTGGGCCGATACCCGTCCAACAATTTGGAAATTTTCTGAATGGTGGAAATTAATGGGGCGGTTAAAAGCAGGCCAGTTTAGTCGAATTTATGACCTTCAGACCTCGGACAGAACCGGATGGTACTACCGACTAATGTCTTTAAGGGGAGAGCATGAGTGGTCCGGAATTGTTTTAGGTTGTTCGCATCGACATGCTAATCCTAGACGTGATTTTATGCATTCAATCGATCGTCAAAAAGAACAATTAGCAGTAGCTGGTATTAAAACTGTACCCGATCCTGACCTTTCATGGGTTCCTTCTAGCCTGAACAAATTCCTTTTGAAAACCCGCTATGTGTTGCTGGTGCCCGGAACTGCCGCTCATAGGCTTGCCAAACGGTGGCCGTCAACTAGGTTTGCCTCCCTCGCTCAAAGTTTGGTGGCACAAGGGATTCAGCCAGTTATTATTGGTACTTCTCCGGAAAAGTTGATCGGGAAACAGATAACCAAAATTTGTCCTTCTGCACTAGACCTCACAGAAAAGACCGAGTTAGAGGATATTGTTGCTTTAGCAAAACACGCTGCAGGGGCTGTCGGGAATGATACCGGTCCAATTCATATGATTGCTGCAGCTGGTTGCCCTACAATAGTTTTATTCTCTGGTGATTCTGATCCTGTGCTAACTGCTCCAAGAGGCCCTTTTGTTGAGGTAATAAAACGTCATAATCTTGAAAAATTGGAAACAGAAGCGGTTGCCGCAGCGCTAAGATTACGTTAAGGCTGACTGTGTGAAAATTTTGATTTTATAAAGGGTTGTTATTATTTGAATGAAAAATAAATGAACAACGGGTTATGAGCTTTATGAGGCAAAACGAAAAAGGCTCAAAGCCTCGATACGAATCTGAAAATTTTTTTTCAATAAACCTGCCAGATGGCAGGGTTTTAACGTTTGATGAGCCTGTTACTTGTGCACATTTGGCTGCAAAAATAGGCCCTGGCTTAGCAAAAGCGGCCATTGCTGCTGAAGTCAACGGTGTAATAACCGATATTTCGCATACAATCGAGCAAGATTCAAATGTTCGAATAATTACTAGAAAAGATGAAGCAGCTTTAGATTTAATTCGTCATGATGCAGCTCATGTCATGGCCCAAGCTGTCCAAATTCTGTTTCCGGGGACACAAGTCACGATTGGTCCTTCGATAGAGAAGGGGTTTTATTATGATTTTGCCCGTGAGGAACCATTTACCCCTGAAGACCTGGAAAAGATTGAAAACTGTATGGCAGAGATTGTTGAAGAAGATGCCCCCTTTGTTAGAGAGGTTTGGGATCGCGATGAAGCCATCGCAACATTTTCAGAAATGGGTGAAAAATACAAAGCAGAACTGATAGAAAGGCTTCCTAAGGAAGAAGAAGTTTCAATTTATAAACAAGGAGGCTGGTTTGACTTATGTCGTGGCCCTCACCTGCCCTCAACCGGGCATGTAGGAAAGGGTTTTAAACTCCTCAAGCTGGCAGGTGCTTATTGGCGAGGAGATGCGAAAAATAAAATGCTGCAGCGCATCTATGGTACGGCTTGGCGCGATCCAAAAGAACTTCGTACTTATTTGCATCAATTAGAAGAAGCCGAAAAGCGGGACCATCGCCGTTTGGGAGTTGAGATGGACCTTTTCCATTTTCAGGAAGAAGCAATGGGTTCAGCCTTCTGGCATCCGAAAGGTTGGACAATTTACCGTTTAGTAGAGATTTATATGAGGCAAAGGCTCGAAAGAGCAGGATATAAGGAAGTAAATACACCTCTCCTTTATGATCGGAAGCTCTGGGAAGAATCTGGACATTGGGAAAAATTCCGGGAACATATGTTTACCGTTGACACACAGGACGAACGTACACTGGCAGTTAAGCCAATGAATTGTCCCGGGCACGTGCAACTTTTTCGTCAAGGGATTAAGAGTTACCGTGATCTGCCTCTCCGGATAGCAGAATTTGGTTCTTGTCACCGGTATGAACCCTCGGGAGCACTACACGGTTTGATGAGGGCGCGCGCCTTTACTCAAGATGATGCACATATTTTTTGCACCGAGGAACAAATTACTTCTGAGACAGAAATTTTTTGTGATTTGCTGCAAGTCATTTATGCTGATTTTGGTTTTTCCGATGTCTCTGTAAAATTTTCTGATCGACCTACAATTCGCGCCGGGGCGGATGATGTATGGGAAAAATCAGAGAGTGCTTTAATAAAAGCGGTTGAAGCCGTTGGTCTCAAATATTCACTCAATCCCGGAGAGGGTGCATTTTATGGTCCTAAATTAGAGTTTGTTTTACGGGATGCTATTGGACGTGACTGGCAGTGTGGTACATTGCAGGTGGATTTTGTTTTACCTGAGAGATTGGATGCTGAGTATGTTGGAGAAGGTGGTCAAAAACATCGGCCAGTTATGCTCCATCGGGCAATTCTTGGTTCTTTCGAACGATTTATAGGAATTCTTATAGAAAACTACGCGGGTAGAATGCCTTTATGGTTGGCCCCAATTCAGGTTGTTATCGCGACTATCACAGATGCTTCAAATGAGTATGCTAAGGAAGTAGCAAATGCGGTTTCAAAAGCGGGCATTCGTTTTGAACTTGATTTAAGGAATGAAAAAATAAATTACAAAATCAGGGAACATAGCTTTACTAAGGTTCCCGCAATTTTTGTGGTCGGAGCAAAGGAACAAGAAAACCAAAATGTGGCAATTCGCTGGCTTGGTGGAAAGGAACAAGAAATTCTTGCTTTGAATGAAGCGGTTGCAAAACTTGTTGAAGAATCACAGCATCCGGCAAGTAGTAATAATTAAAATTTTTTGTTTAAATTAAAATTAAAGGAGAAAAACGCATCGGAAAAAAACCATTGATACAGCCGCAACCTCAAAAGGGTGGGCGTCGTATAAACGAAGAAATAGAAACGGCGGAAGTTCGCCTGGTAGATCCTAGCGGAGAAGTTTTAGGGGTAGTCCCAACGCAAGAAGCTTTGGCCAAAGCAGAGGAATTTGGTTTAGACCTTGTTGAAATGGCATCTAATGCAAGCCCGCCTGTCTGTAAAATTTTGGATTACGGCAAACTTAAATACGTAGATCAAAAACGGAAGGCTGAAGCTAGAAAGAAAACAAAAACATTTGACGTTAAAGAAATAAAAATGCGGCCCGGCATCGAATTGCATGATTATGATGTTAAAATGAAGGCGATGCGCCGATTTCTTGATGAAGGTGATAAAGTAAAGGTTACTCTTAGGTTTCGCGGTCGAGAAATGTCGCATCAAGAACTTGGGATGAAGATTTTAGATAGGGTAAGGGACGACTTAGAAAAATTTGCCAAAGTCGAACAATATCCTAAAATGGAAGGTCGCCAAATGGTCATGGTAATTGTGCCTCGCTAACTGACTCCCTCCAAGACACAAAACTTTAGGGTTTATGACCATTCTAAGTCTTGAAATTTTCAAATTACCCGGTTATAAGTCGCCGCCTTGTTGTTATTTTGCAAGGTTTGGCTGTGCGGCGAGGTATCTGTATTAGTTTTGTTATGCAGAATATTGGGCATGCCGGAGTGGCCGTTAGATAACATTTAAAAAAAAGGAAATTGAAATGCCCAAACTTAAAACAAAATCCAGCGCAAAAAAGCGTTTTTCCAAAACTGCTACGGGAAAAATAAAAAGAAGCTTTGCGTATAAGAGTCATTGCTTAGAAGAAAAACCCTATAAGATGCGACGCAAAGCCCGGGGAACCACTATAATGTCCCCGCAGGATGCAAAGCTTGTTCGTCAATATATGCCCTATCTTTAAAATGGTAACTCGCGGAGAAATGACATGTCACGTGTAAAGGGTGGAGTTCAGGCTCATGCTCGCCATAAAAAAACACTTGTTCGCGCTAAGGGATATCGAGGTAGAAATAGAACCGCATTCCGGATTGCCAAAGAAAAGGTAGAAAAGGGGCTTCAATACGCTTATAGGGATCGGCGTAATCGTAAGCGCAGTTTTCGCGCACTTTGGATCCAAAGAATTAATGCTGGCGCCCGTTTGCACGGGTTAAATTATTCGCAATTTATGAATGGTGTAAAGCTCGCTGGCATAGAAATCGATCGAAAAATTCTGGCGGATCTTGCAGTTAAAGAGCCTTTGGCCTTTAAAACGATTTGTGAACAAGCACAAGCTGCGCTACCTGACTGATACAGGACCTTCAGAGTAAATTGTTTGGGCAAATTATGTGCAAACTAATTTTAACTCTTGTATGAAACTGTCTTTTCTAGTCAATTTGAGCGTGAGCCAATCTGGACCAGTGTATGAGTACCGAAGACCTAAATAAAGTTAGCGACACATTGCTCGCAGAAATTGAAAATACTGGAGACTTGGCAACTCTAGAGAGAATTCGTATTGCTACAATTGGTAAACAAGGCAGCATCACGGAACTATTTAAAACCATCAGTAAAGCGCCACCAGAAGAGCGAAAAGGGCTCGGGAAAAGGCTGAACCAAGTAAAAGAGCTGTGTGCAAAAGCTATCTTGGAACGTAAGCAGTGTTTAGAATTAGATGCACTCCAAAAGAAAATCGCTGATGAAAAAATTGATATCACTTTACCAATCAGACCAGAGCCGATTGGAACGATTCATCCTATTAGTCAAGCAATTGATGAAATGTTGGCAATCTTTTGTGAAATGGGGTTCAGAGTAGCTGAAGGTCCTGACATAGAAACGGACTTTAATAATTTTACTGCGCTCAATATTCCACCAGAGCATCCAGCGCGACAAGAACACGACACCTTTTATTTGCCTCAAAAAGATGGAGGAACAAGGCTAGTATTGCGTACGCACACCTCGCCAGTTCAAATCCGGACGATGCTTTCGCAGAAACCACCCATTCGAATTGTAGTTCCCGGCAGAACTTTTCGTGCTGATTATGATTCTACACATTCACCTATGTTTCACCAAATCGAGGGTTTGGTGATTGATAAAAAAACCCACATGGGGCATCTCAAGGGATGTTTAATCGAATTTTGTCGCACCTTTTTTGGTGTTGATAATTTACCCGCACGTTTTCGTCCCTCTTATTTTCCCTTTACTGAACCCTCCGCCGAAATGGATATTGGGTGTTCGCGAGAAGGCGGTGGCCTGAAAATTGGGGCAGGAGCTGATTGGCTTGAAATTTTGGGATGCGGAATGGTACACCCACAAGTGTTGGGGCATTGCGAAATAGATGCAAGCCGTTACCAGGGATTTGCCTTTGGCCTGGGGATAGAGCGTGCTGCGATGCTTAAATATGGTATTCCTGATCTTCGCACCTTTTTTGATTCCGATATTCGTTGGTTAAGGCATTACGGATTTTCCGCTTTGAATTTGCCCAACATTGCCGAAGGCGTCTAAGAAATGTTGTTTACTATTGATTGGCTCAAGGAGCATCTTGAAACCAACTGCCCGCCAAAAGAAATCATTGACCGCCTCTCCATGTTGGGCCTTGAAGTTGAAAAAGTTGAAAATAAGGCGGAGTTGTTGGAGCCTTTCCTCATTGGGCACGTTAAAAAAGTTCATCAACACCCCAATGCCGATCGACTTCGAATTTGTCTTGTCGATACAGGAACTACCGAGGTCCAAGTTGTATGTGGAGCGCCCAATGCAAGGGCTGGAATGAAGGGAGTGTTTGCAGCTTCTGGTGCTTATATTCCTGGAACCGATACTGAACTCAAAAAAACTAAGATTCGGGGGGAAATCTCTGATGGTATGCTTTGTTCTGAGCGGGAAATGGGCCTTTCAGATGACCATGTTGGAATAATTGAACTCTCTGAAGATGCTCCTGTCGGCGAAAGGTGGGCCACCTGGGCTGGTGTGGGTGAAGTTATTGTTGATATTGCTCTTACGCCTAACCGAGGGGATTGCGCCAGTGTCCGTGGGATTGCTCGTGACCTTGCTGCAGCCGGCCTTGGCAATCTCAAACCGCTCAAAGCGAGTCCTGTCAAAGGGTCTTTCTCGAGCCCTACAAAGTGGAAAATAGATTTTCCAAAGAAGTTTGGCAGTGCCTGCCCCTTTGTTACCGGTCGCACGTTCCGAAATCTAAAAAACGGTGATAGTCCAAAGTGGCTTCAGGATAGGTTGACTGCTATTGGATTACGGCCAATTTCGGCTCTCGTTGATATTACTAATTGGGCCACCTTCGATTTAGGGAGGCCACTCCATGTTTTCGATGCAGATAAACTATCGGGTGACCTTTGTATGCGTCTCGCAAGAAAAGGTGAAACTATTTTAGCACTCGACGAAGTTAATTATGAGCTCGAAGACGGTATGATAGTGATTGCGGATGATATGGGCCCCCAGGCTATTGGGGGAATCATTGGGGGTGACACAACAAAATGCAGTCACGCAACAAAAAATGTGTTTTTAGAAGTGGCTTTATTTGATCCAGTTTTCGTTGCACAAACGGGCCGCAAACTCGGCATTCTCTCGGACGCCCGTTATCGATTTGAACGTGGTGTGGATCCCACCTCCACCGATTGGGGTACCGAGATTGTTAGCCGCATGATCCTTGATATTTGCGGTGGCGAAGCGTCTGAACTGACGAGTGCTGGGAAGTTGCCGAATTATGAATGTGGGGTGTCATTAAGAGAGGGCCGTGTTCAATCACTCGGGGGTGTTAAAATCAAAATTGAAGAACAAAAAGAAATTCTCAGTCGCCTCGGGTTTGCCCCAAAAATTAAAAACAAAAATATCCAATGTGAAATTCCACCCTGGCGCTCAGACGTTGAGGTAGAAGCTGATTTGGTGGAAGAGGTTGTCCGTATACACGGGTATGACAATATCAACCCGGTTCCAATGCCCAGGGATTTTGTCATTCCTAAACCCGTTCGCAATATGAGACAACATCGGACAGAAAAAATTCGACGGATATTGGCAGCACGGGGAATGGTTGAAACCGTCACCTATTCATTTATGGACGGGGCAATAGCCGAGAACTTTGGAGAAATTTCTGATTCCTTGCGATTGGTTAATCCCATCAGCACTGATCTTAGTGTTATGCGCCCCTCTATTTTGCCCAATTTAATTTCAGCCATTGCAAAAAATCAGGCCCGAGGCATTAGAGACATGGCAATTTTTGAAATCGGGCCTCAATATGTTGACGATTCACCAAGCGGCCAGAAATTAGTTGCGGCGGGGGCACGAACAGGCTTATCCCAACCCAGAACCTGGACAAATAAATCAGAACCCGTCGACATCTT
>JAYZBC010000051.1:0-79551 GCA_036339375.1 Pseudomonadota bacterium
ACCTCTGACAAGCAAAAAATGGCGTCATTTGCTGCTATGGAGAAGTCTGCGCAAATACAGTGTGTAAAAGCTCCCCCTATACAAAATCCATTCACCATCGAAATTGTGGGTTTATTATACATCCACAACTTGTCGCTCCGCCAACGGCTATCAGCACTCGCCTTTGCTTTAACCTGCGGCTTGCCATCGGTCTCACGGAAATATTCTTTTAAGTCCTGACCCGCGCTGTAGGAAACACCTTCTCCGGTAAGAATAACGAGTTTTGTATCACTGTCCGTCTCTAAAAGTGTCATAATTTCCAACATTTCCGCATGGAAAGTTGGGCTCATAGCGTTTCTTTTTTCAGGCCGATTAAAAATGACCCAAGTTATTCCGTCCTTTTGTTGATCTACTTTTACACAAGAATATTTCTTTTTAAGCATGCATTTTCTCCCAGTAACAATGTGTTATTAATGTTAATCCAATTTAACCACCTGCCCCAAACTTACTGTCCTTTCGGATAAACGCGTGGCGGTTACTCTTTAAACCCTCCGAACTGGGCGGACGTCAACCGCCCGGACACCTTTTCCTTCGGCAAGGACCATCAGAGGGTTAATTTCGATTTCTTCCAACCAAGACCGATTCTCCAAAAAATAATCAGAAAGCGCCGTTATAGCATTTTTCAGGGCATCAACGTCGCGTGGTTTTTGACCACGAAATCCTTTTAAGGCCTCGGCTCCACGTAATTCCTTGAGCATCTGATGGGCTTCGTCGTTATCAATTGGAGCCAAACGCAAAGAAACGTCGCGAATTAACTCAACAAAAATACCTCCCAGACCAACAACAACTATCGGTCCAAAACCTGGATCCTCTCGAACACCTATAAGCATTTCTAGCCCATCAACCATTTCTTGAATTAAGAAACCCTTGATTTTTTCTAAACCTATAGATTTTTGCAAATTTTTTGCTGCCTGTTCAACACTTGCCCCATCAGGCAAATTTAAAATAACCCCTCCTGCCTCAGTTTTATGGCTGATGTCGTCAGACACAATTTTAAGCGCTACTGGAACACCCATTTTGTCTGCTTCTTCTCCAGCAGAATGAGGGTCAGACACATGCGCCTGCAGAGGCTTAGTAAGCCCGGCTGTCGACAAATGTTCGATTAATTCGGCATCAGTAGAAATTTGAAGCCCACTATCCTCAAAATTTGGAACTTTTAAACCCTTGCGTTGTACTTCTGCATATTGAACCAGTGCCTGCATAGCACGGACGGTTGTAGGAACGCCCATGAGAAAAGGCACCCCTGCACCCTCCTGAAAATTACGAAGATGTTCATCACAATTTTGAGCCATTCGGGTAAAAGCGAAAACAGGTTTGTCTGTCGACGCCTTCAGAGCCACATAATTTTCAGGCGTCCTGATTTTGTCATCAGACAAAGGAACACGACCCTGAATTGCCAAAATGTCAACATTTTCATCTGCAGCAAACATTTCACACAGTTGACAAAAATCTGGTACCCTTTGGGCTAAGGTAGAACCCGCGTCCATTGGATTATTGACGTCGACCTCATCAGGTACAAATGTTTCCATCTTTTTTATGGTTTCAGGATTGAGATTTGATAATATACCTCCTTCGGTACCAACCGCATCTAAAGCCAAGCCAACGGCGCCTCCGCTCGTAGTAACAATTGCCAATTTGTTCCCCGAAGGTAGACGCTTTTGTCCAAAGGCCAACGCAAAATCCACCATTTCATCCACTGAATTACATCTGACAACTCCGTAACGGCGACACATTGCCGTAAATACATCGTCATCTACAGCAACAGCACCCGTGTGTGTTTTTGCTTGCTCTTTGCCAAGTTCGGTTTTCCCAAGCTTCATTATGATCACCGGTTTCTTAGCTTCAAATGCCTTCTTGGCAGCAGCCATAAATTCCCTTGGACGACGAATACTTTCTATCATACCGACGATAATCTCGGTATCTTCATCCTCTACAAGAAAATTTAAGTAATCGGCAGCATCGAGCCCGAATTCGTTACCACAAGACATGGCATAGGAAAATCCTAGACCTCGTTCTGCTGCCTGGGCAAACCAGTACCCCAAAGTACCTCCGGAATGAAAAATACCCCCAACTGGACCCTTAGACAAATTGCGAAGCCTAGAGGTTGGATAGAGCAGTAAATCCTTTGGTAAACAAAATAAACCCATACAATTGGGGCCACATACCGACAATCCAGACTCTTTAATCAAACCTTTCAGTTCTGTACCGCGCTCTATACCAAATTTCTTACGTCCCTCACCAAATCCAGCCGAAAAAATGGTGGCTGATTTGAGTCCATTTTGAATACCGTCACGGATGACGTCGTTTACGAAACGTGCTGGAACAATGACCAATGCGTGATCTATCTCTTCAGGCAAGGACCCAAAATCTGGGTAAACTTTTTCTCCCCAAAGTTCTTGGCGCCGCGGGTTAACTAAATAGGTTGGAACCGGAAACCCAGCACCCTTGATATTTTGGAAGAGAACTCGCGACCACCCATCTCCTCCGGTTTCACTAGCTCCGATTATGGCCATCGTTTTTGGTTTTAGAAGTGGATCAACAGAACGAAACATAAATTTTCTCACAAATAGAGGATAAACATATAGCTAAATTAACCATCCGAAAATCTTTGTGGTGACTTGCCTTTTGAAACGCCCTCCGGCCGAGGTAATCCTTCTGGTGAATGACAGCCGTCCCGGTATCGGCCAATACCCTGACCATTAGCAACAATACGGCCATTTTCGTCAAAAGCTTCCGCTACAGACATGAACATAGTGCGTCCACCTCCGGTCTTACGGGCTTTAATTGTTACCCGGCTACCTTTGCGGACGGGTAAAATAAAATTCACCGTGAGAGTTACAGTTGCCCCGGACCGATAGTTTTCCGGTACGGTACAGAAAATTGCGGCATGTGCTAAAGCTGTGTCTATAGCAGTTGAAAGGCAGCCTCCATGGAGAACTCCTGTTCCATTCAAAAGGTGTTCCTTGACATCCAGCTCTATAACACAACGGTCAAGATCCCATTCGACAAGGCGGATTCCAATGTCATGGGCAAATGCCGTAAAAGTCTTTAAACTGGCACGAGCCGGCTGCAAATGATTGTCCGTCAATTTTGATTTTGTCGCCATGACTTTTGTTAATCTCCATACTCACGCAAGATTAGACGAGAAAGTGCCATTTTTAAAATTTCAGTAGGGCCCTCCGTAATAACCATACTCCTCTGATCACGGAAAAATTGTTCGATGGGCAGGTCTTTTGTTAATCCCATGCCACCATGGATCTGCATACAACGATCTGCCGCTTTAAAAGACATCTCATCACCAAAATATTTACACATATACGATTCTTTACGGACATCCTGTCCCTCGTCGGCACGCCAAGCGGCATTGTAAACCATCAACTGGAGCTGATGCATATTTTGGTACATATCTACCAACATATTTTGAACAGATTGACGAGTTGAAAGTTTTGCACCAAATGTAGACCGCTGATTTGCATAACTTGCACCTAGTTCTAGGCAACGTTGGATGACCCCAACACCTCTTGCTCCATGCCGCAGCCGCCCTTCCGTTAGCCAGTGCTGAGCAGCTCGCATACCCTCTCCCTCCTCACCCACACGCTGACTTACCGGAACCTTTACATTTTCAAACAAAACTTCCCAAGGCTTATCCGCAATCATCATATCTTGTTGTCGAAGCTTGGTAATGCCAGGTGTATCCATATCAACCAAAAAGACCGTTAAACCACCACGAGAACCTTTTTCCCGATCAGTCGCGGTTACGACCTGCGCAAAGTCAGCGCCGCCAGCACCAGTAATAAAACGTTTGTGTCCGTTAATTAAATAATGGTCACCATCGCGAACTGCTGTGGTTCGCATGCCGCCAGGATCCCCCCCTGCTTCGGGTTCCGTTTGGCAAAAACAACTCGTTTTTTCGCCCTTAACGACGGGGAAAAGAAACTGTTCCTTTTGTTCATCGGTAAGTGTATAGAGGATTGGACTTACACGTGGACCAAAAATTGACGCGTTTCTTGAAGGGATTGCAATTGTTCGCGCTATTTCCTCCCACATTACAGCCTTTGAAAGATTACCCAACCCAAGACCTCCAAATTCTTCGGGGACATCAAATAACCATAGCCCCAGTGCTTTTGCTTTTTCTTCAAGCTTTTCCTGGATCCCAGGCAAAAACTGTGTTCCATCATTTGTTTCACGTTCAACGGGAATTAATTCGTTATCAACAAATTTGCGGAGATTGTCTTTAAGCATTTGGAGTTCTTCCGGAAGATCAAAATTCATAAGCGCCAGCTCCCATTAATTACCTGTTTCAATTTTTATTTTAAATTTTTACAACTACTCGGCCACGTGTTTTCCCCTTTAAAATTTGATCAGCCAGCTCAGTTACGGCTTCCAAAGGTACAGTTTTGGTAAGCTCATCAAGGGTACTTGGAGGAAGTTCGGATGCCAAACGAGCCCAAGCTGCTTCACGTTCTTTAAATGGACACATTACAGAATCAATTCCAAGCAATTTAACACCACGCAAAAGAAAAGGAATGACGGTTGTATTTAAATCGGACCCTCCTGCCAAGCCACAAGCAGCGACGGCTCCCCGATTTTTTATTTGGGGCAAAATTGAGGAAAGCGTTTTACCTCCCACTGCATCAATAGCCCCGGCCCAGCGTTCGGAAGATAATGGTCTTTCCGGCAAAACATCGAGTTTCTCTCTTAAAATTATTTCTCTAGCCCCGATTGACCTCAAATGGCCTTCTAATTCTGGACGACCGGTAGATGCATGAACTTCGTAGCCTGCAGTTCCTAAAATTGCGACAGCAACACCACCAACACCCCCGTTTGCACCGGTTACCAAAACCGGGCCACTATTGGGGGTTAAACCATGCTCTTCTAGCGCTTTAACGGCCAACATAGCAGTAAACCCGGCAGTACCTATTGCCATAGCACGTTGTTCAGTTAAACTTTTCGGCAAATGAACTAACCAATCCGATTTAACGCGGGCCTTTTCAGCATATCCACCCCAATGTGCTTCCCCAACTCGCCATCCAGTGAGAATTACTTTATCACCGACTGCATATTCTTTTGACGCTGACGCTTCCACCGTTCCAGCAAAATCAATTCCGGGGACATGTGGATAATTGCGAACTAATCTCCCAATACCTTTGAGTATCATACCGTCCTTATAGTTTAGGGTGGAATGAGATACAGAAACCGTCACATCTCCTTCAGGCAATAATGAATTCTTAACTTCTTGGATTTTGGCGGAAACGCCTTTTTCAGCTTCTTCAAGTACTAAAGCCCGAAATGTATCGCTCATCCTTCATCTCCCAATTTTCTTTTTCTTTTACAAATATTTAGAGATATTTCTAGCTTTCTCTCCAAAGTCGGTCAATCCACCCTTTTGATTGGCTCGTTTGCAAGTGCCTCTAAACATCCTTTATAAAAGAGTAGTTTAATAAAAAGGAATTCCCTATGTTTCGTTCACCGAAACCACTTTTACGGGCTCGGTCAATAGCAATTGTCGGCGCGTCAGACCGTGCAAGATGGCCGGTGAGTATTTATTACAATCTCACATCTACAAAGGCAAAAGTAAAAATTTTACCCATCAATCCATCACGTGATGAGGTTTGGGGTTTGCCTTGTTACCCAAATTTTGGATCCCTTCCCACGGTCCCGGATTTGGCATTAATTATCATTCCAGCAACTCACGTTTTGGCTTCCCTCGAAGAAGGTTCTCAACATGGACTTAAGGCAGCTTTAGTTTATGCATCTGGTATTGGTGAGGGCACCGACCCTGAGTTTCATCAACGCGGGTTAGCCCTAAAACATTTATGTGACAGAACTGGTCTTGTTGCTTGTGGCCCAAATTGTATGGGTACCGTTTCCGTTAAAGAAAAACTTTTTCTTTATCCAAATCCCGATTTTAATTTATCTAAGCCCGGACCAGTTGCGGGTGTTTTTCAGAGTGGTGGAACACTTCAACATTGGTGTCGGGTTGCAGCAGAAAGAGGTGTTCGTTTTAGTTATATGGTTTCATCAGGCAATGAATTAAGCCTCGACACTGCTGATTACATAAATTTTTTTGTAGATGACCCGAAAACAAAAATCATTATCCTGATGATAGAAGGAATAAGGAGAACGGATGCTTTCAAGGCCGCAGCGGAGCGCGCGTTACTTGCTGGCAAACCGATACTTGCAGTCAAGGTTGGACAAACCGAGGAAGCCCGAAACTCTGCTAAATCCCACACTGGGGCTATCGCCGGGGATTATGATGTTTTTGCTGCTTTATGCGAACAGTACGGAATAGTCTTATGTTCTACACTGGATGACATGGTGGAAACTACACTCGCTTTTCAGCTCGAAAGACTGCCCAAGGGAAATTCGATGGCATTCATCAGTAACTCCGGAGGAGTTGTAGACTTACTCCACGATCATGCAGCGCAAGAAAATGCAAAGTTGGCGTCTTATTCAAAAGAAACCATCAGGAACGTTCGGAATCTTGTTGGCCCGGATATGCCAATGCAAAATCCAATGGACTGCGGACAAGCAGGATTTGCAGACCCAAAAAATTATATGCGCGTCTGTGAAGCTGTTGCTTCTGACAAGGGGGTCCATATGCTTGCTTTTGAAGCGAGGACGCCAAATCGAGAAGGTGAAAGATCCGCCCTTCCACTAAAAGATCTAAAAAAAGGAACTAATGTCCCTGTATTTGCTTTTAATCGTATGGAGTACACAATGAATGAGGTAGGGCGTTCGTACCAAGAACAAACCGGTATTCCCCATTTACAATCAATGCCAGAAACAATTCGGGCAATGAAGGCATTGGCCTTTTATGCTGTTCGGAAAGGTAAACTTGTCCCAAAATACCCACTACCGAAGGGTAAAAAAAGAAACTTACAGGTTGGAATGATTGAAAAAGTTTTATCTCTTTATGGAATTTCTTCACCTGTATCACGATATGCAAAGACAACTGATGAAGCAGCTAAATCAGCCAAAAAAATAGGATTTCCGGTAGCTCTTAAAGTCATTTCAGAAGAAATTAGCCACAAAACTGAAGTTGGGGGTGTAATGCTGGGATTAAACACCCAGGCAGAAGTACGGAAAGGAGTTGATATCCTTAGAAAACGTATCAAGGAGAATAACCAAGACCCAAATTTGTTGGGGTTTTTACTACAGGAAATGGTTGAGGGGGTCGAAGTGATTGTCGGCGTGCGAGAAGACCCTCTTTATGGCCCGGTTCTAGTAGTTGGGACGGGTGGTATATTTGTTGAACTGGTCAGGGATACAGCATTCTGTATGTTACCCGTAAGCAAAGCCAAGGCCACGCTACTAATTAAAGACTTGTCGATAAATAAGTTGATTAAAGGCTTTCGAGGCAGTAAGCCAGCTGATCGGGAGGCTTTAATTGACGCAATTTGTGGTTTGTCAAAATTTTACCTTGATCATAGGCCTTGGTTGTCGGATTTGGAAATCAATCCATTAATTATTAGGGAAAATGGGAAAGGTGTTCGAGCTGTAGATATTCGTTTTCACTTGCATGACAAATGAAATAAATAATGGCACTTTTTATAAAAATTAAGATAAAACTCTAAAAACTCTGGGAGGTATATTGATGGATTATCCACTCTCTGAAGAACACAAAATGTTCCGAGAAACGATGCAACGTTTCGTTGATGAGGAGATGATTCCCTTCGAAATGGAAACATGTACTGAGGATGGTGAACTGAAAGCAGAGTGGAAAGAAAAATTCCACTCTCGCGCAAAAGAGTTGGGAATTTGGAAGATGGAGGTACCCGAAGAGTACGGCGGCATGGGTGCTGATTTAATTTCCTTATGCATTGTCTGGGAACAACTTGGGCGCACGATAGCAGTGCCAACCCGAGGGTTGGGCGGAATAATGGGACCGCAGGTCCGCGCTCCTTTGTACGAACTAAACGATGAAATGAAGGAACGTTACCTGTATCCGGTATTAAACGGAGAAAAAACTGCTTGTTTCGCACAAAGTGAACCGGATGCAGGTGGCGACCCAGGAGCTATGCGTACAAACGCTGTTCGCGATGGCACCGACTATATCATCAACGGTGTCAAAAGATGGATAACTGACGCTGACAATGCCAATTTTGCCCAATTACTTGCGGTTACGGACAAAAAGAAAGGAAGCCGAGGAGGTATTTCCATGTTCCTAGTTGATATGAACTCTCCCGGTGTCGAAGTGACTACAAAATTTGATACTATGATGGGTGATGAGCCCTGCCAAATACATTTCGAGGATGTTCGAGTCCCGGAGACACAACGTATCGGTGAGGAAGGCCAGGGTTTTTCCCTTGGCCAAAAATTTTTAGCGAATGGTCGCCTTAAACACGGTGCACGGGGTGTCGGTACAGCACAACGCTGTCTCGACATGATGTGCGACTATTCCAAACAGCGCGTCACATTTGGGGAACCCCTTTCAAACCGACAAGCGGTGCAATGGATGATCACGGATACCTATGTTGAACTCCAGGCTGCACGTTTGATGGTGTTTAACGTGGCGTCACGCGCATCAGAAGGAGAAATAGATAGAACAGACGGCTTTATTCAGAAAATGTATGCAGATGAATTAGGTTTTCGAGCAGCTGACCGCTGTTTGCAAGTGCATGGTGGAATTGGTCTCACTAAGGATTTGCCAATAGAAAATTTTTGGCGACAATCTCGAAGTTTTAGGATTACTGAAGGCCCAACGGAAATCATGAAAATGGTCATTGCACGTAATATATTGCGTAATTATTAAAAAAAACAAAGGAATGGGAGACGAAAATTGGTCAAGCAAACAACTAAACGGAAACAATCTCAAAAGAAGCCGGAAAAATATGTGTACGAAAATGTAAAAGTTGAACAAAAGAAAGATGGGATAACTTTTCTGATTCTGAACCGACCGGAAAAACGTAATGCATTGAGCCCTCAACTGCATCATGATATGGATGATGCGCTTGAAAATCTTGCAACTGACCCTGATACCAAGGTTGTAATTTTAACCGGTGCCGGCAAAGCTTTCAGTGCAGGTCAGGACCTCAAACTATATTTTCGGGGACTTGCCAATGATCCTGTTGCCCGTTTTCGAGCAGCGGAAGCCTCTGAAAGCTGGCGTTCTTACCGACTTATAAATTTTCCTAAACCAACAATAGCCATGGTCAACGGCTACACCTTTGGCGGCGGTTTAACCCCAGTTGTTTCTTGTGATGTAGCCATAGCGGCACATGATACTGTTTTTGGTATTTCTGAAATTAACTGGGGTCATATACCTGGTGGTCTTGTAGGATGGAACGTTAACCAAGTCATGAGTTTTCGTGACGCCATGTGGTATTCCATTTCTGGCGATACTTTTAATGGTAAAGAAGCAGCCGCAATGAAGTTCATTAATTTCTCGGTACCTCGAGAAAAATTACGAACTGAGACACTTAAAATTGCACGCAAACTGATGAAAAAAAACCCGTGGGCAATTCGATATACCAAGGAAGCCATCAGATCTGTCCGAACCATGAATATGGAACAAGCCGCTGATTATCTGCGATGCAAGAGCGATGCACTTCAAAGGGTCGATAAAGAACAGGGGCGTCAGGAAGGGATGCGGCAATTTCTTGATGACAAGTCTTTTCGGCCTGGAGTAGGTACTTACAAAAGAAAATAGGGTTGGGTTCCCACAACAGCAAAATTACTTCGGGGTTCCAACCAATAAATAAGGTGCATTAAAATCTTTTGTACTAGGAAAATGTTGATTGGTGGTCTTGCTGTTTGACTCAAAATTGTATTTTAATTATCCCGTGACTTAGTGTTCTTAAAAATATGTTCTAAGGGTGGACGATTTTAATAAAAATAAAACCCATATTTTTTAGTAAAAATAAAAAAAAATTCAGGAGAGGAAAATAAATATGAAAGTGTTCCCAAAAATTTTGGCAGTGGTTTCTACAATTGCCCTTGCTGCAGGCCTCACAAGCATCGCACAAGCAAAAGATTTTTATAAAGGAAAACGGCTGACGATACTCATAAATTATAGTGCCGGAGGCCCAACAGATATAGAAGGGCGACTGTTTGCTCGTAACATCGGTAAATTAATTGCTGGAAAGCCACAAGTCATTGGAAAAAATATGGCTGGCGCAGGTGGTACGGTTGCGACAAATTACTTAGGTGCTAAAGCCAGAAAAGACGGCTTTACCATGGGCTATTTTACAGCTTTAGCAGCAACCCAAGCTTTCAAACCTTTAAAGGATAAAGGACTTAGAGTTGACCCTGCTGACTTTGAAATGGTTGCAGTGGTCGCTGGCTCTTCATATGCGTATATGAGAACCGATGTGGCCCCTGGGATTAAAAAGCCAGAGGACATTATGAAGACAAAAGGATTTACGTTGCTTGGACTTCGGTCAAGGAGCAGCTTGGATCTGCGGGAACGCATGGTACTCGACATGTTGGGTCTTAAATACAAGTATGTCACGGGTTACCGGGGAACTTCAAAAGCGCGTGTCGCGATACTTCAAGGGGAAGGGGACTACCTGACTGAATCTCAACCATCGTTCCGTGCAAAGGTTATTCCAACCCTGGTGGAAACAGGGAAAGCAATTGGACTTTATTACTACCCACTTGATGACGGCAATAAAGTTTATTCGCCGGCGCATCTTGGTAAAGGATTACCGATGATGCCTTTCGACAAGTTTTACGAAAAAGTCAAAGGAAAAAAACCTTCCGGCCAATTGTGGGATGTGTTCCGTGAAGTTAACCGCGCAGGAAGCATGGCGCAACGTTCAATAATATTACCACCAGGTGCACCAAAGGCCGCCGTAAGTGCGCTCCGAGCTGCAGTTCATAAAATGAACAAAGACCCAGCGTACAAAGCGGACGCCCTTAAAACGGTAAGTTTCGTTCCAGCGTTTATAGTTGGTGGTGCTGCTGAAAAAGTTTTGAAAGCAAGTACCGTTATTTCTAAACCGGCACTCGATTTTCTCAAGGGTTACATTGCAAAAGTTGATAAAAAATAAACCCTAATTTTATACTGTTCCCGGGTACAAATCCTTTTGTACCCGGGGTTTTTTTTTTCGAGTGGAAGTAAATTATGTTTGACGCAGCGCTATTAGGCTTAGTGCAAGTCGTAGCATGGCCCGCTATCGGTTATTTAGTCATCGGTGTTTTGGCCGGTATGTATTTTGGCGCCGTTCCAGGGCTTTCAGGGCTTGTAGGAATGGCCATTCTTTTACCATTTACCTTTGGCGTTGAACCTGTCGCCGCGTTCGCCCTTCTCATGGGTATGTATGCTGTGACCACAACCAGTGATACTATTGCCTCTGTAATGCTTGGAGTGCCGGGAACCGCCGGTTCACAAGCCACTATACTTGACGGCTACCCAATGGCCCAAAAGGGTGAAGCCTCTCGAGCCTTTGGTGCAGCGTTTACTTGTTCAGCAATTGGCGGTGTTCTAGGGGCGCTCATGTTAGGTTTGTCCCTACCAATGGTTCGCCCACTCATTTTATCTTTCGCATCACCAGAATTTTTTATGCTGGGCGTATTGGGATTAACGATGGTAGGTACTCTTAGTGGTGGCTCCATGATCAAGGGTCTCGCCTCTGCATGCTTAGGCGTTTTAGTTTCTTGTATTGGATTTTCTCCACAAGGGGGTATTTCTCGTTTCACATATGATATCGTGTATTTGCTTGACGAAAGACTGCCGGTTATTCCAATTGCGCTTGGGTTATTTGCCGTTCCCGAATTGGTTTTTCTCGCCATAAGACATTCTTCAATCTCTCTTATTTCTCAAAGTGATGTCAAGCATGGAATGCTTCAGGGCATTAAAGATGCGATTGAGAACTGGTGGCTGGTGATAAGGTGCAGTGCCATTGGGATGTATATAGGCATTTTACCGGGACTTGGGGCTTCTATCGTCGACTGGGTTGCTTATGGACATGCAGTGCAAAGTTCCAAAGACCGTGACGAATTTGGAAAAGGGGACGTTCGTGGTGTTATAGCACCGGAAAGCGCCAATAATGCGATGAAGGGTGCTTCACTGATACCTACAATAGCTTTTGGAATTCCAGGCAGTGCCACGATGGCCATTTTGCTAGGAGCCTTCCTCATCCAAGGAATTACCCCTGGCCCAGCCATGCTTACAGATAAACTCCATATTACTTTTTCCATGATGTGGACCGTTGTAATTGCCAATATTTTCGGTGCAGGTCTTTTAATGATATGGTCCAAGCAGTTGGCCAAAGTGACTTTTATACGCAGTGAATTAATCATTCCTGCTATCATCCTATTTGTCTTCATGGGATCTTGGATGTCCGGATCTGTAATGGGCGACTGGTACCTGTTTCTTATTTTAGGATTGCTTGGTTTGGTAATGCGTTATGCTGGTTGGCCACGAGCACCGTTTGTTCTCGGGTTTGTGTTGGGCTCCATAATGGAAACCGCTTTGGACATAACCCTTCAAAAATATACTTGGGACTGGGTCCTGCGTCCTGTAAGTGGGGTCATCGCTGCATTGGCCATCCTTACTGTGGTAATTTCTGCATCCGGCATTATTAAACGAAGGCGAGAATCACCAAACGCTGCTGCTGGTGAAGGAGCAGCTACTGGGAGAGAAGCAGAACTCCAGAAATTCACCTCGCTTCCTTTTGCTATTTTTATGTTAGCAATTTTTGTTTATGCAATCATTGAAGCACATAGTTGGCGACAAGAAGGTGGACGTATTGCATTAACGTTTTGTTATCCAGGGGCTCTTTTTTGCCTTGGTATGATTTTCAATGATATTAAAGAGTTTGCGAAGACGAGCAAAGGAGAGAAGTTTACATCTCTTTTCTCTCTATATGCGAAAACGCTCCGTGAATCTAAGGAACCTCTGGGCATATTAGGGATGTACGGCTGGTTCGCGGGGATCGTCATTTTTACCTATATAGCCGGGCAAATGGTGGCCCTTCCCCTTTATGTTTTTGTTTTTCTTAAGATTTGGCGGAAGGAGTCCTGGACACTCTCTTTAATTTATACATTCTGCTCTTGGTTGTTGCTTTGGGGCATGTTCGGCGAAATTATTCACATAGTTTGGCACCCCCCAATCTTTGATTTCTTTCCCCAATAACCCTAAGGAAAATTAATATGTCCGAAGCTGTAGCTTTATATAATGTTGAGGGCGATGTTGCCATTATTTCCATGAATCGTCCTGAAAAACGGAACGCCTTAAGCACTGAGTTAAAGGAAAAACTTATTGAATTTTTTCAAAAAGCGGATTCAGATGACAAAATTGCAGTTGTTGTTTTGAGAGGCAACGGAAAGTCCTTTTGTGCGGGTGCCGACATCAGCCCGAACCCAGCAAAAAAACAATACAAAGGCGATGCGCTAAAAACTCATGCGCACCACTCAAAAACTTTAAATTTTCATATGACCCCTTGGGAATTAACTAAACCGGTAATCGCATCTATCCAGGGGCATGCGATGGGAGCAGGGTGCGAATTTGCTATGATGTGCGATATTTCAATTGCCGCTGATACAGCTGTTTTAGGGGAACCCGAAATTCGTTTTGCTTCTATTGGGTCAGCAGTCATCATGCCTTGGATCATAGGGCATAAACGAGCACGTCAATTACTCTATTTAGGAGATACTATTTCTGCAGACCGTGCAGAACAAATTGGAATGATAAATTTAGTTGTCCCGGAATCTATTCTTGAAGTTGAAACAATGAAATTTGCCCATCGGCTTGCCTTAGTGGGCCGTGAAACTTTAGGTGCTGCGAAAATGGCAATAAACAGGGGAATTGAGGCACAGGGTTTCCATGATGGTATGAAATCCGGTGTCGATACAGTGGCGATGATCCATACTTCAAAAATAGAATCCGATGAAAAATTTTACGAAAAAGTAGAGGGTGACGGCCCAGCAGCTGCTTTTCGGTGGAGAAATTCTCAATTTAAACAGTAAGAAAATTAAAAGGGCGGGTTTTAACCCGCCCTTTTTGAAATTTATTCCGCAGCTGTTTTGGCATACGGGCCAAGTCCTGGCCGATAAGTTTTATCATCGATAAATTGTTTTATACCCTTGTTCCGGCCATCAGTTTTATCTCGCACTGAAATTTCAGTAGCTTTCGCTGCCAAATAATCAAGGGCTTGGAAATAATCCATATTTTTAACTTGTTTGATCGCCTGTTTGGTGGCCCGCAAAGTTTCGGGATTAATTTTCATCAAACGTTCTGCTAAAGCGACTGTTTCCTCTCTAAGTTTCTCTTTTGGAAAAGCCTTGTTAATGAGTTTCATATCAGCAGCTTGTTTGCCATCAAACGGTTCGCCTGTGCAAGCATACCATAACGCATCCCGATAACAGAGTGTATCAACAACCACTTTACTGACCACACCTCCAGGTAAGATTCCCCAGTTCACTTCAGAAAGGCCAAAGATTGCATCCTCTGAAGCTAATGCAAAATCGCAAGACACCAGTTGTGTAAAAGCACCCCCAAAACAATAGCCATTGACCATTGCAATCGTGGGTTTATCAAACATAAAAAGCCTTAATCTTCGCCAACGCTCATTTGCTAAACTTACCTGTCGTCTAACAAAGGGTTTATCGTCTAATTCTCTAAAAAAGAGTTTTAGGTCCTGGCCCGCACACCAGCTCTCACCTTCTCCGGTTAAAACCATTACCTTGATGTCTGGATCTCCTTCTACCTGATCCACCACTTGATCCATGTCCCAATGCAAGTCAGGGCTCATGGCATTCCGTTTTTCGGGTCTATTCAGTGCAACCCACCCTATGCCATTTTCAACTTTAACCTTGACGTTCTCAAATTTGGAATAATCTGCCATATTGGGTCCTCCCTTTGTGTTGTTAGTTGTCAATTTTTAGTTATTTGTGACAATATACTTGTTAGTTGTTTTGTGCCAGTTGGCCCTTATTTTTACTGAGGAATGGAAATAACAATGCCCAAAGCTCTTACAATAGACCAGGTTAGTAATTTCAAAAGAAATGGTTTTTTGTTTCCGTTTGACGTTTACTCAAAAACGGAAGCAGCCCAACTTTGGCAGAAATTTGATGTACTTGAAAAAGAGCTGGGCGAAGAACCACAAACACGTTTTCGTATTAAAGCCCACCTGCCGTTTCCCTGGCTTTGTGACGTAGTTAGTAACCATCGGCTCCTTGACGCCGTAGAAGATTTAATCGGGCCAAATATACTGTGTTGGGGTGCTTCTTTTTTCACCAAGAAAGCACATGATCCACGTTTTATATCATGGCACACAGACAGTTTTGTTTATGGTTTTGAGCCTGCTGAAACTCTGACCGCTTGGCTCGGTTTTAATGATTCTTCTATGGAATCGGGTTGCCTAAAATATATTCCGGGTTCTCACAAAAAGGTTTCCATCCATGAAATAAAACCCGACCCAGATAACCTCGCAAACTTAGGTCAAAATGTCATAGACGTTCCTGAAGAGAAGGCCGTCTATGCCGAATTAAAGGCAGGGGAAGTTGTATTCCATCATGAAAGTGTGGTGCATAGTTCCGAACCTAATCGTGCCAATCACCCACGGGTAGGTTTTTCTATTCATTATGTAGCGCCACATGTCCGTGAAACAAGGTTTGAAGATGCAACGGCTTTACTGGTGCGGGGCAAAGATGATTTTGGTTTTTGGAATAAGGATCCATTACCTAAAAAAGACTTAGATCCCATCTGCATCCAAGCCATGGAGGATACAAGAAAAAAATTCATGTCCATTACCGAAAAGAAAATTGAAGCAGGCGGTAGGAGCTAAACAAACTAAGGGTCAAAAATATTATATCTTCCAATATTTTTTAGTCTTTTCTACCCCTAAACATGAACTCTCATGGGTATTTTTATGGTTTTAATAATGGAAAAGAAGAAGGTTTTTCCTTCTCATCCAATCCTGGAAATGTTTTAAATTAGAAGTTTAAATTCCTTTACCGAACCTTGAAAATGACGGTGTTTAGGTTCGATAGGATGAATCCAATTTATCCATTTTGCGCATTAACGCTGGCCAAGCGGGATGCCCGTTGGACATATTATTTGGACGCCAGCTTTGTTCTGCTGACTTTTGCAAAACCTCTTCAGAAGGAATTTCGAGTTCAGCGCCACCAGCCATAGCTGCCAATTGAGCACGACAAGCTTTTTCTAAATTATACATCAAATAGAAGGCTTCACCCAAATTTCGACCCAATGTAAGAAGGCCATGATTGCGGAGAATCATGGCGTAATGTTCGCCGAGGTCATTCACTATCCGCTCACGTTCATCAATATCTAGTGTTACCCCTTCGTAGTCGTGATAAGCGATGCGGTCATAAAATCGGATGGCACTCATATTTAAGGGGAGAAGGCCCTTTTTTTGCGAAGAAACTGCCATTCCTGCTTCAGTATGTGTATGCATGGCACAAGTAATATCTTTTCTTGCACCGTGAATGGCACTATGGATTACAAACCCGGCCTGATTGATTGAAAAATCAGTTTCTAAAATCTTATTGCCATCCAAATCAATTTTCACCAGGCTTGATGCCGTAACTTCATCAAACAAAAGCCCGTAAGGATTCAGAAGAAAGTGTTCTTGATCTCCAGGAACACGGAGCGAAATATGATTAGCAATTACGTGTGTCCAACCGAAGTGAGCAACAAGCCTGTAAGCACAGGCCAGATTAACCCGCGCTTCCCATTCTTCATCACATACCTTATCCTTAAGTGTAGGAATATTATTTACTTGTGTTCCATCCGGTGCCACGAAGACCTCCCCACCTGGAAATGAAAATCCGTAAAATAAAGTTTAAGCCGGGAACAAGCGTTTAACAAATAAATTAAAAAATAATTATACTAATCTCTTTTTCAGTTATTTAATTTTAGCTGTTCTATCCAAAACTCTTAAAACCTTCAACAAATGTTAATGGTTACCCAATTTCTCAAAGTTTTGTACTTTCAACCATTTTCATCCGAAAAAAACGATGTTTAACTGCACAATACCCGAACGATTTTCTACAAATTAGGGGAGACTAGAACCAATGTTTAAACGCATTGACCATATCGCTCTTGATGTTGCTGATATTGATAAATCTATTGCCTTTTACGAGAAACATTTTTCTTGCAAATTATATTATGAACACCTTTCTAGTGGGGGATTTAGGATTGCGTACCTGCGATCAGGGGATACTGTATTGGAGCTTGTACACCGTGATGCTGGTGGCATGAACGGGTTTCATTTCTGTTTTGAAACAGACAATTTTGAGGGTGAAGTAATCAGGCTTAAGAAAGCTGGTATTGAATGTTTAACAGAACCTCACGATACAGACGCGCGCGAAAAACGCGAAAAAGGTTGGCGCCGCGTCGTTTTCAAAGGCCTAGACGGTGAATTAATTGAATTTAGGGGTTAACACGAAAAAGTTTGCATACATTGACCTCGGGGGATTAAGAAATGGGACCATTAAATGAAAAAGTTGCTTTCATTACTGCAGCGGGAGGTGGAATTGCGAGCGCAATTGCACGAAGATTTGCCGCGGAAGGTTGCACGGTAATTTGCGTGGATATTGAACAAAAGACCGTAAGTAAAACAGTTGCTGATATTGTGGAGGTTGGAGGCAAAGCTGTTGCAAAAATTTGCAACGTAGCAATTCAAGAGGAAGTAAAAAAAACGTTAGATGGTGCGGCTTCAGAATTTGGTAGGTTGGATATTGTAGTCAATGCAGCTGCCACTTCCGAGCCCCTCCATACTGTAGAAAATATGCCGCTTGATGTCTGGAAAAATGTTTTAGACGTCAATCTGACCGGGATGTTTTTGGTGGCTAAACATGCAATCCCTCATATGAAAATTACGGGAGGGGGACGATTTATTAATATTTCTTCGACCTTCGGGCATATCGCCTGGCCACAACGCCCTGCTTATATGGCCACCAAGGGCGCCGTTCGACAGTTAACGAAATCTATAGCTCTTGATTTTGCGAGTGATAATATACGCGCCAATAGTATCCTTCCTGGTGCTATTGAAACCAATAGGCTTTTGGAAAGAACACCAACAATGGAGCAAGTAAGAGAGAGAATGGTCCCCAAACACCCCATTGGCCGTTTGGGGCAACCAGAAGATATTGCCAATGCCGCGTTTTTTTTGGCAAGCGAACAATCAAGCTTTATGACCGGCTCCGATTTATTTGTGGATGGTGGATTTACAATGGTTTAAAAAACAAGATTTGGAGAAAAAATGGGACAACTCGATGGAAAAGTAGCCTTTATTACAGCCGCTGGAGGAGCTATCGCCGGAGCTACCGCTAGGTTATTTTCAAAAGAAGGAGCCGCCGTGTGTTGCATAGACATTTTAGAAAGAAATGTCAAAGAAACTGCTAACGATATCAATGAAGGTGGAGGAAATTCGATAGCGCTTGTCTGTGATGTCACTGATGACAAAGCTGTTGCAGACGCAGTAGAGAAAACCGTTAAAGAGTTTGGAAAACTTGATGTGTGTTTTAATGCTGCAGCCTATTCGGAAAAGAGACACAGGTTAGCCGAAATGCCTCTCGAAATGTGGAAAAATGTTATCGACGTTAATTTAACGGGCATGTTCATAGTAGCACGCAACGTGATACCAAAAATGCAATCAACTGGTGGAGGATCAATTATCAACGTGTCTTCCATTTACGGACTCGTGGGTGCCAAAGAACGTCCCGCGTATTGCGCTGCAAAAGGGGGAGTCCGGATGCTCTCTAAGTCGATTGCCGTCGATTACGCTGCCGATAACATCCGTGCAAATTCCATCATGCCTGGGCCGATAGAAACGCCAAGACTTCTCGCACGAAATCCTTCCATTGAAGCAGTAATTGAACGGCACGGCCCTCGCCTTCACCAAAAAAGACTCGGTAAACCAGAAGAGATTGCTCAAACCGCCTTATTTCTTGCTAGCGATGAGTCAAGCTTTACATCCGGTGCAGATATGGTTGTTGATGCCGCATATACGGCATTCTGATAGGGAGAATTAAATGGGCCGATTAAATAAAAAGGTTGCGTTTGTAACGGCATCTGGTGGTGCAATTGCGGGAGCAACTGCGCGTTTGTTTGGATTAGAGGGTGCCGCTGTTGCTTGCGTGGACATAGCAGAGGAAAATGTAAAAAAAACTGCCGAAGATATTGAAAACAATGGTGGAAAGGCCATTTCCATTAAATGTGACGTTACGAATGAAGAAGCAGTCCAGAATGCCTTAAAAAAAACTGTCTCTGTCTTTGGAAAATTGGATGTGGTGTTTAATGCCGCAGCTTATCCCGACCCGCTACTACCTGCCCATGAATTAGATGTTGAGGTTTGGCGCAAAACTTTTGATGTCAATGTCACAGGAATGTTTATTGTGACCAAATATGCTATCCCGTTTATGAAAGCTGCGGGTGGTGGTTCGTTTATCAATGTTTCATCAATTTATGGTGCACGTTCGGCTCGAAAACGCCCCGCTTATTGTTCTTCTAAAGGCGCTGTCCGTATGCTTTCGAAGTCAGTAGCAGTAGACTACGCGTTAGATAATATTCGCGCTAATTCTATCTTACCGGGTCCGATAGAAACCCCGCGCCTTTTAATTGCCAATTCTAATATGCAAGATGTCATTGAACGTCATCGACCGCATCTCCCTGCAGCACGCCTCGGACAACCTGAAGAAATAGCGAAAACGGCACTATTTTTAGCAAGCGATGCCTCAAGTTTTATGTCAGGGAACGATTGTTTTGTAGATGGAGCTTATAACGCCATTTAAAAAAATGGATAACAAGGAAAGATAAATGATCCAAACGCCAATTTGCGAATTACTTGACATTGAACATCCCATCGCAATTGGCGGTATGGGTTCAGTTTTTTCACCCGATTTGGTTGCATCCGTCTCTAATGCTGGCGGTTTAGGAGCTTTAGGTTGTCACAATCTTAGTACAACACAAATAAATGATGCAGTCACAACCATCCGTACTCTTACCAAAAATGTTTTTGCCCTCAATTTTTTAATTTTCGACATAGTGGAAGAATGTTTTGAAACTGCCTTAGAGAAAAAACCCGCGATCATCGCCTTTGCATGGCCGTATGCGCATCAAAACATAGGATCCTACATAGACCGCGCCCATAACGCCGGGTGCAAAGTAACGTTTATGGTAAATGGAGTCCCGGAAGCTATCAAAGCTGCCAAAGCTGGAGCTGACGTAATAATTGCACAAGGTACCGAGGGAGGTGGCCATGTTGGGTGGATAAGCACAATGTGTCTAGTCCCAATGGTCGTAGACGCGGTAGCACCCATCCCAGTCCTTGCCGCCGGTGGTTTCGCAGATGGACGTGGCTTGGCCGCAGCTCTTTCTCTGGGCGCAGACGGTGTCTTAATGGGAACCAGATTTTTAGCTAGCGAAGAATCACCTCTCCATAAAAACTTTAAACAAGCTATTCTGGACACAGATGGACATAACACACTGCTTACCGAAATTCCTGACCTCGCTGCAGGTAAAGTATGGCCGGGCGCAATGTCACGTGCATACCGAAACCAATTTATTGAACGATGGGCTGGCCGCGAATTTGAAATACGTCAAAAACGCGAAGAGATTTTTGAAACTGTAAAAGGGGCCCGGCTCGCCGGTAATATTGATGAAGCCCCACTCTCTATGGGGCAAGATTCCGGCTTAATTAACGACATACCCAGTGCCAGCAAAATTGTAAAACGCGTAGCAGAGGAAGCAGAACAAATCATGGGGTCTGTATTACCCAGATTTTTAAAATGAAGGATAAACCAAGTTGGGCAGTTTGCGACTTAGTGATTGTTAACGTTGAAACAAAATTTAACCGTCAAGTGGGTCGGCTGTTCCACCAACCAATTGAGGCCAGTCTCCTTCAGCTACTGGAATGCCAGTTTCATCTCGACGTACCATCCATGGCCTTGAAGCATTCTCCGGAATAGTATTGTGATTTAGCGTCTTCCAGTTGGAGCTTATAAAATCGGGTTCGACCCCTGTCTCCGCCAAACCCCCAGCTGGATCCCAAAAATACCAGAACCAGCCTGATCCAAAGTAATGTCGGCCTGGACCGAGCTGACTTTTCCACCCCTTTTTCTTCATATTGGTTACACAACGTAGAACCTCATCGAAGTCCTGCACTTCAATATACCATGTGTTGAAAACCAAAATTGTTGTCTCTGTTTTCGAGAAATAAATTGTGATGGTCATTAGATGCTCCGCACCGCATAAAAATTTTGACCCTTTTATGGACTCTGTCAGCCTAAAACCGCGCCTTTCCAAATCGAAATTTGCGTATTTTTGCGTATTACCTGGAGCCCAATAAACAACGTGAAACATGCGCTGTTGAATTACTTTTTTTCGTGCAAAAACGTCAGCCCTTTTATTCACTCTGGAGCCATTTCCAACGGTATTAGAGTTTGGGAACACTAATGGTTTAATTTCTCGAGAGGTTATTCCGAACCCGATACGATAACCAAGATCATCAAAACTATGTAAACCACCCTCAACATCAACAGTCACTTCCCTATCTTTGGAAAGTTCTGTGCCAATTAATTCCAGGGTATCCCTATCTTGCACGCCTCAAATTACTTCACGTGCAGTTGGGCCAATAACAGAAGCTGGTGGAAGAGTTGTATCACTGGATCCAAAAATTGGGCTGTTGTATTATCGGGGAGTTTAAATTTGGCGCCTGAATTTCCTTTTTCAACTAACTCAAGGCCCCAGTCTTCTTGAAATCTGATCGCCTTTTTTATGTCATCGGCACCATAAATTACCGATTCTTAACCGATAATATTCATTTTTTATCCCCTTTAGGTGTTGCGGTACTTTTTGACTTTTTCTTCATCCACCTCGATACCAAATCCTGGACCCTCAGGTACAACAATGCATCCGTCTACCATTTGAAAGGCCTCTGAAATCAAATCATCATTATAATAAATTCCGCCCACCTTCTCATTTTGTACTTCAGCCGGTGTTGATACCGGCACAACACATGACAATGTTACCGGTATCGCTGCAGCCGCTAAATGTATGTTGGCAAGATTTCCAACACCTGTTTCGACGGAACCGTTAACATTGCATAAGAATTTAGCTGCACGCGCAGTAGCTGCCACCTCCATGGCCCCATAAAGTCCCCCCGGTTTGGTTGTATAAATAGAAACAATGTCAGCAGCTCGTCTTTCAAAAATTTCCAAAACATCTCTCGGTAACCAGGCACTTTCATCGGCCATAACAGGTGTTTCTAAATTTTGAGTAACCTCAGCCATTCTATCTATGCCCTCTACAGGTTGCTCAGCATATTTCAAACCAAAAGGCTCCATTTTTCTAAGGATCTGAATTGCGTCTCGGGGAGTTGGGTATCCGCAATTTGCGTCAACACAAAGATCAATGCCCTCACCTACCGCCCTCCTAATTTGGCTAACGATCTCAATATCACGCTTTGGGTCAACTCCTACTTTGATCTTAATGGTATGAAAACCTTCCCCGACAACCTTTTTGCATTCCTCTACCGCGTCCTGAATATCCAAAAGTCCTATTGAATGGGTAACAGGCACACGGTCCCTCACCTTACCACCCAACAGCTGCCAAACGGGCATGCCCAAAGTTCGCCCCGCCAAATCATAAGCGGCTATATCAAGTGCGGCTTTTGCATAAGGATAACCTTTTACGGCAGCATCCATACGCTGATGCAAGTCGGCAATATTTCCGACCTCACAACCCTTTACCGCTGGTGCCAAGTAATTCTCCACAACAAACTTGGTTGTACCCGGGGATTCACCAAAATAACGGCCATAATCTCCACCCCAGTCTTTCAGGGCTGGAGCCTCTCCCCACCCCACGGCGTGGGTATCACTTTCCATACGGGCCAGTATGTAGCCACCGATTGATTCGGTTAAGCCTGTCCATTTGTGTTCGCGCCTTGTCGGCAAATTTACGTGAATTACCTCAATTTGTTTTATAGACGGCATAAAATATCCTATTTATTGGTATAAATTTGGCTCATTATCACTAAAAACACCCAAAATAGAACTAACCCTAAAACCCATTTCAATTATAATTCGAATTGAATTTGAATTTTTCGCATTTAAATTCTAATGTGCAAAACATTTTTTACTAATCTTATAGAAAAGCAAGGAGAACTTTTAATGGCCGACAATTCCACAGCTACAGCAAAACCAATCAGTAACATCCGCTGTGTCTTACCTTATAAAGATTTAAGGGAGTGGCTTGTAGAAGTGGAAAAATTAGGCGAGTTAGTGGTCACCAAAGGCCTTGATTCTCAAAAAGAAATTGGCATGGCTGCTGAAATGTTAATGCACCCAGATGAGGCTCCTTGTGTGGTTTTTGATGAAATCCCAGGCTATGAAAAAGGGCATCGCGTCTTAGTCAATTTCTTTGCCGGCAAGCGAAAAAATATGACACTTGGGTTTCCAACTGATCTCAATAAACTTGAACTCTCCGAGGCTTATTATGAGCATCAATTAAAAGGTTTAGAGCCAATTCCCTATAAAATTGTTGAAGACGGCCCGGTCCTAGAGAATATTCAGGAGGGAGAGCAAGTGGACGTAAACCGTTTTCCGGCTCCGCTTTGGCATGAAGCTGACGGCGGGCGGTATTTGGGAACGGGTTCTTATGACGTCACGATGGATCCGGACAACCATTCCCTAAATCTTGGTACCTATCGCGTTATGATCCACGACAAAAATCATGTCGGTTTTTACATTTCACCCGGAAAACATGGTCGAGTGCACCGGGACAAATGGTTTGCCAAAGGCAAGCCTATGCCGGCCGTTGTGATTATTGGCGGGGACCCGATGACATTTTTGAACGGTTGTACAGAAATGCCTCCAGGTGTTTGCGAATATGACATTGTGGGAGCAATGCGCGGAAAGGCTCTTGAGGTCATTAAGGGGAAGCATACCGGAATTCCATTTCCAGCGGATGCGGAAATTGTGATTGAGGGATTTGTTGATCCTGACGATCAGCGAGACGAAGGCCCGTTTGGAGAGTGGACAGGATATTATGGCTCCGACATGCGACCTGAACCAACGATGGAAATTAAAGCCATCTATCATAGAAATAATCCAATAATTCTTGGTTGTCCGCCGCAAAGACCACCCGATGAAATGTGTCGTTACAGAGCCGTTACACGTTCCGCGATGTTGCGCGACAATATTGTCAAAGCTGGTGTCCCCGATGTGACAGCTGCTTGGGCACACGAAGTAGGCAATGGTCGAATGTTAATCGGCGTTTCGATCAAACAACGCTACCCCGGACACGCCATGCAAACGGGACACGTGGCTGCAATGTGCCATGTTGGAGCATACGCGGGTAAGTATGTTTACGTGGTTGACGATGACATTGATGTTTCAGACCTTGAAGAATTGACTTGGGCCATGATCACACGTTCAGATCCGGCAACATCTATAGATATTATTCACAATGCCTGGTCAACACCCTTAGATCCACGGATTTCCCCGGAAGCTCGGAAAGCAGGAGATATGACGAATAGCCGGGCCATAATTGATGCTTGTCGACCTTTCCACTGGAAAGATCAGTTTCCCGCTGTCAATGCACCAACTCCTGAAGAAGCCCGAATTGCAAAAGAAAGATTCGGTTATTTATTAGAAGGGAAAAGTTCGCCGGAGGAATAAATTCTTTAAAAAACCTTGGTACTCTGTGGACTTTACAAAAGTCCACAGAGTTTTGTTTTTGGTTTTTTACGTTAATGTATTGTTAGCCATGTCACTTTATTTACAACCAGAAACAATAAAAGACGCTGTTGACGCTCTCTCAAAAACCGAATTAACAATTTTGGCGGGTGGCACAGATTTTTACCCTGCTCGCGTCGGCTTACCCCTTGATGACAATATAATTGACATTTCCCGGATACAGGAAATTAGGGGAATTACTGAATATAACGATTGTTTTGAAATTGGAGCCTTAACACGCTGGTCCGAAGTCATTCAGTCACCCCTTCCCGATTATTTTGATGGATTGAAACTCTCCGCAAAAGAAATCGGCGGAATACAAATACAAAATGCGGGAACTGTTGTCGGAAATATTTGTAATGCATCGCCGGCAGCGGACGGCATTCCCCCGTTGCTTACTCTTAATGCCGAAATTTTGCTCGCTTCAAAACGCGGCGAGCATGCGATGCCGATTTCCAAGTTTATTATGGGTAACCGGAAAATACGTCTTGCCAAGGACGAGATGGCGGTAGGTATAAGGATCTCAAAACCAATTCAGCCGGCGAAGTCAACGTTTTTAAAACTTGGGGCGCGCAAGTACCTCGTTATCTCCATCGTAATGGTTGCAGCTGTTTTAGAACGGGAGGGGAAAAACATCTGTGCGGCGCGGGTTGCCGTAGGCTCTTGTTCTTCTGTAGCTAAAAGAATGCATTTTTTGGAAAGAGCTCTAGCAGGAAAGCCGTTTTCACCAGGAATTTCTGCAACAGTTACCAAAGACCATTTAAATTTATTAGCACCGATTGATGATATCCGTGGAACTTCTGGCTACCGTAATGATACGGCACTGACTCTCGTGCAACGTGCTTTAGAAACTTTGGTGGCACCCCATGACTAATTTTACTTTTCATGTCAACGGGCACCGGGAAACTGTCAATACCGAACCAGTGGAACGCCTTTCTAACGTGCTCCGTAATCAGCTTAGATTGACTGGTACGAAAGTTGGTTGCGATGCCGGTGATTGCGGTGCCTGCACTGTTCTGATTGGTGGAAGACCGGTTTGTGCTTGCATGGTGCCGGCTGCACAAGCTGCTGAACAAGAAATCCTAACGGTTGAAGGTTTAACTGAAAATGGAACCTTAAACTCGCTCCAAAAAGCCTTCCTCTATTTTGGGGCCGCGCAGTGCGGAATTTGTACCCCTGGGATGTTAATGACTGCCACCCATCTATTGGAAAATAACCCTAATCCCAAAACTGATGAAATTTGTAACGCTCTTGGTGGGGTACTTTGCAGGTGTACGGGGTACAGAAAAATTATAGAAGCCATTTTGCACATCGATGATGTTGACAAGGCAAACATTGTTGAACCAAAGGCCAATATGGCGGTTGGGGCACGAGTTGTAAAAGTAGACGGACATGAAATTGTTTCTGGTAAAATGCAATATGGCGCAGACCAATCTCCTGAAAATGCTTTATGGTTAAGAGTTATCCGTTCCCCTCACTGGAATGCCGAATTTACGTTGGGAAATTTTGAACCAACGAAAAAAAAACATCCCGGGCTAGTTGATATATTAACTTCAGATGACGTTCCCGGTCTAAATGGATTTGGTATTTACCCAGATATGAAGGATCAACCCGTTTTGGCAAAAGCGAAAATACGTTATCGAGGAGAAGCCATCCTTGCATTGGTGGGCGACAATGAAACAGTAAACGGAATACGTGACGAAGAGTTGCCGGTGAAGTGGATAGCTGCACAACCGCTTCAGGGCTTCGAAGCCTCGCTTAAGGTAGGGGCACCACAACTTCACGATGACAAACCAGGTAATATACTAGCGGATGGGTATACAAGTAAGGGGAATACTGAACACGGGTTCCGAAATAGTGATGCGATTTCTGAAGATAATTTTGAAACTGGTTTTGTGGAACACGCTTATATAGAGCCAGAAGCCGGATGGGCGAAACGAATTGGAGACCGATTAGAGATAACGGTTTCAACACAAACTCCTTATATGGACAGGGATGAAATTGCTTCAATTATCGGTATCCCATGTCAAAATGTTCGCGTCATTCCAACCGCTTGTGGGGGTGGTTTCGGAGGAAAGCTTGATATTTCCGTCCAGCCCCTTCTTGCAATTGCCGCCTGGAAACTCAAAAAACCCGTGCGTTGTACCTATAACCGCATCGAATCTATGGCTTCTTCGACTAAACGACATCCTTCAAAAATCACTGGACGTTATGGCTGCAGCCAGGAAGGGAAATTACAGGCTTACGAGTTTAATGGAATTTTTAATACTGGCGCCTATGTCTCATGGGGTTTAACTGTAAAAGACCGTGTTCCTATACATGCGACTGGCCCATATTTCGTGCCCAATATCATAGCAAAATCTCGTGCCATTTTTACGAATGAAACACCTGCTGGCGCATTTCGCGGCTTCGGTGTGCCGCAAGCTGCAATTGCGCATGAGGCTCTAATAGACATGCTCGCAGAAAAAATAAATATGGACCCACTTGAGTTTCGTTATCTAAATGTTATTCGTAAAGGACAAGAGACGGCTACCGGACAAAAGCTTGAAAGTGCAGGCCTTGACCAATGTCTCGATGCTCTTCGTGAAGATTGGTATTTATGGCGTTCTGATTCCGAAAAACATAATTTAGGAAATGCTATTAAAAAGCGTGGTGTTGGTATTGGTTGCATGTGGTACGGTTGCGGCAATACTTCCCTGGCTAACCCATCCACAATGCAGATTGGCATTTCCCCGGAAGGAAACGTCACCCTTTATTCAGGTGCCCAGGACATTGGTCAAGGAACCAACACAACTATGATGCAGGCTGCTGCTGACGGACTTGGAATAGCCATCAGGAATCTTAAATTAGTTTGGGGAGATACAGATAGGACCCCCGATTCAGGAAAAAGCTCTGCCTCAAGGCAAGCATACGTTTCCGGAAATGCTGCTAAATTAGCGGGCGAGGATTTACGCCAGAAAATACTGCGTCTTGCCAACGTTAGTCAGAAAGCATCAATAAAATTTAGCAACAATCTATTACTCGTGCGAGATGGTGAGACTATCCACCAAATAGACCTTTTGTCTTTGCCTAAAGGTGAAAACGGAGATGTGTTGAAGGGTGAGGGATTTTTCGATCCTATCACAGAACCGTTAGATGCAAACGGGCAGGGAAAACCTTACGGAACTTATGGATTTGCGGCCCAGATAGCAGAAATAGAGGTTGATCAAATGCTTGGGACTGTGAAAGTTTTGCGAATGTCAGCAGCGCACGATGTTGGTCGTGCCTTAAACCCCCAACAAGTAGAGGGGCAGATCCATGGGGGAATTGCGCAAGGGCTTGGTTTTGCATTAATGGAAGAATATATTCCGGGAAAAACAGAAAACCTACACGATTATTTGATACCTACTATGGGTGATATACCTGAAATTAAAACTTATATAATAGAAGATAAAGAGCCCACCGGGCCATGGGGAGCAAAAGGAATAGGAGAACCAGCGCTTTGTGCGACAGCCCCCGCCATTTTTGGTGCTATTTACCATGCAACCGGTGTCCGTGTTCAGCGCACACCCTGCACGCCATCTCGATTGAGGCAATCTATTAACCAAATAAACGGAGACAAATTTGATTCAATTTGAAAAACTGTCATAAACGAAACCATTTCTTTGGAGCGAAAAAGTGAATTTACAATGAAATATATTTATATACTTATGGCCTTCATCCTTTCCTCAAGCGGCCCGCCTAATATGGCAAAAGCACAGAACAAGGAAAATCACCATCAAGCTCATTCGCAAAAACCAAAACTTCATAAAAATCAAACCCATAACATAATCATTGAAAGAATTTGGGCCAGAGCCTCTATTGGTAAAACTGGTGCTGCTTTTTTGACCATTCTTAATAAGGGGAAATCAGAAGATAAATTGATTAAGGTGATTTCCAAGATTGCAAACCGTGCAGAGCTTCATACTCATATTCAGGACGGCGACATCATGCGGATGCGCCACGTCAAACACGTACCTATCCCTCCCAACGGTCTAACGATACTTAAACCCGGTGGATTTCATATAATGTTTATGGGCTTAAAACAAAAATTAACAAAAAGTGATCAATTTTTGCTTACCCTGGTTTTTGAAAAGGCGGGTAAAATACATACACAGGTCGCGGTAAAACATATGGGTGCGTTGAATGTAAAAGAGAAACACCACCATGGCGCGCATAAGGAAAAACATTAAATTTTTATCTAGTTTTTATGGAGGTTATTAGAGCCTTACCAAAATCACTCGTGGTTGCCCTCCCGCCCAAATCAACAGTCCGCGTTTCAGTTTTGGCAAGTAGGCTGTCTACTTGTTTAGCAAGAAATATTCCAGCTTCACTGAATAATTTATTTGAAGTTTTATCGCCTAGATGTTCTAAAAGCATTGATGTTGAATAGAGAATGCCAGTGGGATTAGCTATATTTTGACCCGCAATATCAGGAGCTGACCCATGTACAGCCTGGGCAATTACGTGTTTTTCGCCGGCATTAATAGACGCTCCGATGCCAAGTCCACCGGACAATTCTGCCGCTTCATCAGATAGAATATCTCCAAACATATTAGTTGAAACTACAACATCAAATCGCTCCGGTGAACGAACCAACAAAGCCGCCATAGCATCCACAATGACTGTATCTAGACTAACATCAGGATAATTGTTTGAAACCAACTTCACCTGTTCCAAAAACATACCGCTATAATGTTTTAAGACATTCGCTTTATGGACAGCTGTCAGATGTTTCCGCCGCCGTCCGGCAAGCTTAAATGCTGCGTGGGCTATTCTTCTGCAGCCTTTCACAGTAGCTTTTCCAATTGCTAATGCAACCTCCTCCGTGGGCATAAATTCACCACTCCCGAAAAACATATTCCGATCCGCATAAAATCCCTCGGTATTTTCGCGAACGATTACCAAATCCATAATGGTCGCTAGTGCAGGAACTCCTGAACGAACTCTGCTAGGCCGTATATTGGCATAAAGATCAAATTCCTTCCTAAACCAAGCAGAGGGATTGATTCCGCCTTGATCTTCAGATGGGTAGTCTTCTGTAGACACCGGACCAAGAATTACCCCATCTGCCGAATGTGCACTTTCAACCACTGAATTCGGCAAGGTAGACCCACACACAGAAAGACTAGCCAAACCAATTTCTTTTTTTTCTAAAGAAAGAGAAAGCGCGAAACGTTGATTAAGAGTTTCAAGTGCTGAGGCAGCTACGGCAACAACTTCTGGCCCTATGCCATCGCCGGGTAAAATTAAAATTTTCATAGCTTACCTCAATCGACGATTAATAAATATTAAACAATCTCTGCAGCAAAAACTAAGGAGAAGCAAAAATCGATTTTTTTCGCTTTCGTTTCTTACGCTTATTAACAGGTTTGTTTTGGTTTTCTTCTTCAATTCGGGTGTAGTGTGCGTAGCGTTGTTGATGAAACTTAGAATTTCCATATTGGGAGGACAGCGTCATCGCCCGACGCAAAAACAACCCCGCGTCATACTCATCAGTAAATCCGATAGCCCCGTGCATTTGAATAACTGATTTAGTAACCGATAAAACGGCAACAGAAGCCCGGGCTTTTACTGCAGCAACCATTGCCCTATTGCCGTTGCCCTTATCAACAGCGGAACAAACTTGAAATAATAAAGAACGCAACAATTCTATTTGGATATGATCATTAACTGCCCGATGTTGTAATGCTTGAAAACTGCCTATTGGCCGACCAAATTGTTCGCGCGTTTGCAAATAACCAACAGCTAAATCCAAAGCTTGTTCCATTACACCTAGAATTTCTGCTGAAACACCGAGCAAAATTCGATCATACAAATCAGCAGCCAAACCTTTGCCTTGTTTAACCGCAGCCACCAAACGGTCATCAGCCATTATAGTGGCCTCGGAAAAAGTTACCTTTCCGTGGGTGGTGCCATCAACCGTGTTTACAGACTCAACCTCAACGCCGAATGTTTCCCTTGGGACAATGATAATAATTGTACCGTCAGAGGTATTGGCATCAACAAGAAAAAAATCCGCTTCTTTTGCATAAGGAACTGCATTTCGAGTCCCAGTAAGCTGGTAGCCATAATGATAATGTTCCGCAAAAATTTTTTCCCTCTTAAGTTCTATAGCAAAGGGATCTTGAATGACTGGAACGATGAGTTGACTTCCAGAAAGAAGAGACCTCATGGTTTCTGCCGTTCCAGTAGCCGCGTGGCCAAATCCTATTGCCCGAGCAGTGGACGCTAATGCCGCTATGGGTTCGGTAATTAACCCCCGGCCAGCTTGCTCCAGTATCAGGGCCAGTTCAGTTATCCCTAACCCAACCCCCCCGTTCCTTTCTGGAACCATAAGTGACAACCAGCCTGCCTTTGCAATTTCTTTTAATCTCTTTTTATCAAACCCTGGCTCTTTCTTTCTGCTATCACGAAAGGTATTTGTTCCACCAAATTGTTGAACTAACTTTCTGGCGCTATCCTGTAAAATCCGTTGTTCTTCTTTAAGAACGAGTTCCATAGTTTTAAACAGTCCTTTCCCTGGGCGCCAAAACTACTAGTGCATCCACGGCAAAACCACCCTTCCCCTCTGGCAAAACAATAAATGGATTAATGTCTAAAGATTCTATTTTGTCGCCACCGTCCGCAGCAAGTCTTCCAACAGAGATAAGTGTGTCAACAACAGTCTGCCTATCAAATGGGGAGGTTCCCCGGTACCCGCGGAGCAAGGTCCCTACTCGGGTTTGTTCTATCATTGCCCGCGCCTTTTCTTCACCAAACCCAGGTCTCGCAAAAGTAACATCTTTAAACATTTCCAACCAAACACCACCAAGACCAAACATTACGACAGATTCCATTTCAGGATCTCTTTGAATACCGAACACAAGTTCCAATCCGGTTGGAATAAATTTTGACACAAGCCAACCCTCTAATTTTATGGAGGAATCAAAGTTTTTTACATTCTTTTTAATCATTTTGCATGCTTGCTCTACTTCTACTTCGTTAACCAAGGAAAGTTTAACAGCCCCTGCTTCAGATTTATGTGTCAGTGCGGATGCCACACCTTTAACCACCACAGGAAATCCAATTGAGGTAGCTAACTTAACCGCTTCAGGAGTATTTTTGGCCATCGCCTCTTTAGGTATTGGAATATCATAGGCTTCGAGTAAAGCTTTAGATTCCGGTTCGTTTAATGGAAAGGGAGCACCTTTTTGTTCCCTAACAACCAACAAAGAGTCCAAAGCCAGACGGGACGGAAGTCTAGTTTTTCTTAATCTCCGTAACCCGGCGTTTCGTAATTGATCCCGGTAAGAATTAACGTAACGTAAAGTACGAAACGCTCTCTCCGGTTCATTCATTAAAGATATATTGGAGAATTTTTTTCGAGCTTGCCTGCTAAAATCCGTTAAATCTGCCGACGCCGGGGAGATAAGTCCAATAGGTTTACCCCCATCTTGTAAAAATTTTTGGTCGAAGGCCTCCATCGTCGATAAAACGCGGGTTGTTCTACGTATATTTGCTTCGTTCATACCCTCATCACGTGGTAAATCTTCTTGAAATAAAACTGTCCCAATTGCAGGATCTTCTTGAATAGCTTCCATGAGACTAACAACAGCTTCTAAAGGCATATTCATAAACCCCGGAGCATCCAACGGATTGCTAACCTGGAGTTTTTCACCAAGGATCTTCCGAAATTTTGCTGCTGTCTGTGGCGAAAAATCGGGCAACAAAATATCATTACGGTGTGCAGCATCTAAAGACAATCCACGCACACCGCCCGAGTAAACCAAAACACCAACACCTTTTCCTTGTGGCAAATCAGAATGGACAAAAAATTCAATCAAATCTGCAGCCGCATCACCACTTTCAACTCTGATGACTCCTGATTCACCGGCGACAGCATCAAAAGCTTCAATTGAGCCCGCCATTGAACCTGTGTGTGCCATAGCGGCAGCACGCCCCTTTTCAGATAAACCCATTTTGAGGGCAATTACCGGCTTCCTTGCATCACGGGCACGGCGACACGCTTTCAAAAAATCTTGTGGGCGCCTTACAGCTTCTATGAGACAAAAGATTACTTTAACATCCTGATCTTCAACGAAATAGTTAATATAATCTGATGTCGTAAGCCCAGTTTCATTGCCGCTCGTTACAATGTAACCCACATCAATACCCCGATCGATCAACGTCCGTCCGAGTCCGGGTGTGGTTGTTCCGCTTTGGCCCACCATAGCTACAGGTCCTGGAATTAATTCGCGAATTCTATCATCCGGTAGAGAAAGAGACCTTCCCCGGGCTGACAAGCTGCCAAGACAATTCGGCCCACAAACCGCCAAACCGGTTTCCTCTATGGCTTCCCTGAGCTCTTCCTCTAATTCAATTCCCCTTTTTGTTCCTAGTTCCGAAAACCCGGCGGCGTAAATGGTAGCACTTCGACTTCCTATTGCGGCCGCTTCCCGCAAAATTTGTGGTACAAATTTGGCAGCCCGCATAACTACTAAATGGTCGGGTACACCAGGTAATTCAGAGAGTTTGGGGAAACAAGGAACACCCCAAATTTCAGCAAAATTCGGGTTTATAGGCCATACCGGGCCTTCAAAATCAAAACGTTGATAGTTGGCAAAAATTCTGGCGGTCCAACCCATTGGATTTTCACGGGCACCAAGAATGGCTACACTTGTTGGATTTAAAAGAGCTGCTACCTTACCGGTCATCATCTTCGTAATAATTTATTAATTAACTATTTTATAGTCATTAGTGTTTCTTGGTTGTCTGAGGTTAGCATGCCGTACATTCGTTGACAGCAAGGCAGGCACAGATAAATTTAAGTTTTGTTATTTTCAATAAATTAAAAATCATGAAAAACCAACTTCTAGAAAAAGATATAGCGATTATTGGGTATTCGGAAACGAAGAATATCCGAAGGTCGGGAAGGTCAACCTACGACATAGCAGCTGAAGCGGCTTCCAAGGTTTTGGACTATGTGGGCCTTAGCAATAGAGACATTGATGGAATGGCGACCGTACTACCTTCAAGCGAAGCTGGAAATAATTTTTGGTCGAATTATTTAGCTGACCATTTAGGGCTGCAAACAACATGGACGCAAACCACTGATTTAGGCGGCGCTTCAATGCTCGCCAATGTGGCCCGGGCTGCCGCAGCTATTCAGTCTGGTTATTGTGAAATGGTCATGTCGGTAGCAGCAGCGGCTCCCACAACCCGTCGTGTTGATGACCAAAGGTCGTATAGATCAGAGTTTCGAAACCCCACTGGCATACAAGGACCTCCAGGTGCTTTTGGATTATTGATGCACCGCTATAAGCATCAATATAATCTTGATTTTACGGCATTAGGAAAATTGGCTGTAGAGCAACGAAAAGGGGCACTTTTAAACAATAATGCCGTAGAAAGTTTAAGGAAACCTATTACCGTTGAGGATTATCTAAATGCAAGGATGGTATCTACCCCCCTCCGGTTGCTCGATTCGGTCATGCCCTGTGACGGCGGGAATGCTATCATAATGACCACAACTGAACGGGCAAAAAAAATGGGGATCAAAAAATTTGTCCATCCTATAGGGTATGCCGAAATGACCAACTTCAATGTACGAGACCAATTGCCCGATATCACAGAAACCGGTTTCTCTGTAGTTGGTCCCAAAGTGCTTGAAAACACCGAATTATCTGTCGACGATATTGATATGTTTCATCCTTATGACGATTTTTTAATTGCCGAATTTTTGCAGTTGGAACAGATTGGGTTTTGCAATCGGGGAGAAGCCTCTGAATTTATTTTGTCGACAGATATTTCCCCTAAAGGACATTTACCTATCAACACAGGTGGAGGCCAAATTTCTGCGGGTCAGCCGGGATTAGCGGGGGGGCAACTCAATTTGATTGAAGCGATCCGACAACTATTTGCAGAAGCAAAAGACCGGCAAGTTCCTAATCCTTCAACGGCGATGGTAACCGGGATTGGAGTGATTCCCTATGTTCGAAATTGGGGATCAAGTACCGCGTTAGTTTTGGAGCGCGGATGATGAAATTGGAAAAACATTCTCGGCCCGCCCCAACACCAACGAATATCACCCAAGAATTTTGGAATGCTATTAAAGAACATAATTTTTTACTCCAATTTGACCGGGATTCAAAAAAATATCAGTTCTATCCGCGAGCGCTGAGTGTTCATAGCGGTAAACAGAATCTAGAATGGCGTGAAGCCTCAGGCCAGGGGACAGTTTACTCGTATACTGAGACACACATTCCGGCGCGTGGATTTGAAGGGCTTGAACCCTATTTAATTGTTACAGTGGAATTGGATGAGGGTGTCCGGCTAATGAGCCTGCTTTACAACTGTTCTGTCGAACAAGTTAAAATAGGTATGAAGGTCCGAATATGTTGGGATAAAATAAATGAAGAATTTGACTATTTTGCTTTTGAACCAGAACCTTAAATTCCCATGCAATCTCTAAGTTTCTTAGTTGACAACGCGAAGGATGCAAAATTTCGTTCTGAAGTCAGAGAATGGATAAAATTAAACCTGCCAAAAGAGTTGCAAGGTTGGGCAACGCGTCCACCACGAAATTTAATTCAGCCGTGGCACTTTAAGCTTTATGAAAAGGGATGGATTGCTCCTCACTGGACAAAAAAATATGGTGGTATGGAAGCAACGCTGAGCGAACAGCTCATCCTGCAAGAAGAGCTAGGTTACGCCGGCGCCCCGGTATTATCACGTCAAGCCCTCGGCCATATTGGCCCCATTTTAATGCGTCATGGTACTGAAACCCAAAAAGCCGAACATCTGCCCAAAATGCTTTCCGGTGAAACCATGTGGTGCCAAGGATATTCTGAACCTGGGTCGGGGTCAGATCTTGCAAGTTTGAAAACCCGGGGTGAAATTGAGGGAAAAGAGATCGTAATCAATGGCCAGAAGATTTGGACCACTGGGGCCCATTATGCCGATTGGATGTATGCACTTATTCGTACCAATCCTGATGCGCCAAAAAAACAGGGTGGAATTTCTATGGTTTTAATTGATCTCACTACACCAAATATTAATATCAGACCGATAAAGACCATAGCTGATGATGAAGAATTTTCAGAAGTTTTTTTTGACAATACCCGCATTCCCAAAAGTAATCTTGTTGGAAACTTAAATGAAGGCTGGACAGTTGCAAAAGCTCTTTTGGCCTCAGAACGCATAGGTAATGCCAACCCTCAGTTAGCTTTGCAGTCTCTCGATCGTTTGCAACGTGTCGCGAAAGCAACCGGTATGAACCTTGACGCCGCGTTCCAGGAAAAAATTACCCAGATTGAAATGGATGTCCTTGCTCAATCTGCTGTCTTTGCCCATGCTGTTCAGCAAGCTCAGTCAGAAATGGATATAGGGGCAGGATCTTCATTCATGAAAATTGTTGCTACGGAAAACGTACAAAAAATTGCAGATCTAATGTTTGAAGCAGCCGGAGAATATGCTGCCGATGAAAAGCCAATACAAACGGATGAGGGGCCGGTTGACGTTTCGGTCCTTTGGCGTGAGGTTCGCAGAATCACAATTTATGCTGGTTCCAGTGAAATCCAACGTAATATTACTGCCAAGCGAGTTTTAGGCTTGCCGTGATACTTTAAGACGAAGGGGATTGTTGTTCAAAAAATGTCGGCTCCTCTCGAGCATTTTCCGCCGCTGTATTCAATTGCAATTTTGGATCCCAAAATTTTCCGACAAACCTAGCCCCATTAACGTTATCAGAGTGTTCTGAAGCAAGCCAAACCGCAAGAGGATCCATTATGTCGATAGGCAGTAATACTTTGTTAGCGTCTTTTGGTCGGTTCGGATCAGAGTCAGCCGAACCTCCGGGAAGAAGCGCATTTACAGTGATGCCACTCCCGTCGAGGTCTCGTGCCCAAACTAAAGTTTCAGATTCGACGGCTGCTTTAGTAACACCGTAGGGTGAGTTGTGCTTTCCCGAAAAATTCCGGCGCGACGTGGATAAATTAATTATTTTTCCTGCTCCGGCCTTGCGGAAATGCTCAATAGCTGCACGAGCCATAAAGAATGTGCCAATTACATTGACTTCTACTGACTGGCGATAAATTTCGGGGTCTGTTTCAAAAAATGGCAGTGAGTTTCCATGCGGAGGTAATCCTGGGCCCCTCATTAAACGACGCGCATTATTAAAAAGGACATCTAAACGGCCAAACCGGTCCAAAGCTTCCTTCACAAGATCCCGGCACTGCGTTAAATCTGTTATGTCTGTCTTGACCGAAAAACCACATTCCTGTCCGACGTAATTTTCAAGTTCCCTAACAGCATTATCACAAAATTTTTTATCAATCGCAGCTATCACCAACTTTGCTCCACACTTTGCTAAAGCTTTTGCCATTGACAGACCGAGACCCCTGTCACCGCCTGTCATTATGACTACTCGCTCATCAAGCGTAATTTTAGGAAGAGGAAATGTGGCCATAGTTTCTTAAAATTTGGTTAAAAACATGCTTTTTTGTTAGGTTCTTTTGTAATTCATTTTTAGAGCGTCCTGCGCTCTCCGTTCCTCATCTACAATTAAACCATGTCCCAAAGTGAGGCGGTTCATCATAGAAAATCTTGCGCAGACAGCGATGGCCTCATGAAAGGATTGCTCATCCCAACCTACAGCAAAAACAGCATCAGCATCTCGCTGGGTAATCCGAGCCGGTGTAAGAGTTAACTTTTTAATGAATTCAAGCAGTGGTTTCATTTCCTCTCTTATGGGTGCCGTTGCAATGTCATTGCCTAACGGTTCGAAGACGCTTTGATCGACACCTAAGTTTACAGCGACTCGGGAGTGGCCAGAAAAACAATACTCGGATGAATTCAATTGAGAAACAAATGCTGCGATTAATTCTTTGTCTGCTGGTGATAACATGCCTTCATTTCGCATGAAAGAACGAGAAAATTTTGATAGTGCTTTGTGCCCTTTTGGGTTGAAACGGTCCCACATTGCACGAACGCCAGCATCGTCTGGCAGAGAAGGAAAAAATGGCATTAAAGACCTCCCAAATTATTAAAGGGACCCGAATATGGGTTTTATACCTTATACACCGTCGTTTAAACTAGAGCCTTTTAGCCTAAAAATTTTTCTACATCTTGAATCTGAACGCCAAACGAAGTCCTACGAATAAGGTGTATGGCATCAACTTTTTTAGTGTTAAATCCAAGTGACCTTGAGGTCTGGGTTGATTTTTCTGGCCCCAGACATTTCCCGAAAAGAAAAAATGGATAAAGATACAAGTAGTTATTTTGTAAGTTTTTTCACATTTTACCTTCGTTCAAGTCTTCAGGTGTTTTGTTAAATCTTAGGTTTACGAGAGGTCGAAACCAAACTTTGACGCAGTTTAATAACCAGAGGCCACAGAAAAAGTAAAATTGCGATAATCATAATTGTCCCAGCGATTGGACGAGCGAAAAAGATCTCCACAGAACCATGTGACATGATGAATGACTGTCGCATTGCGGGTTCTGCTAGCGGACCAAGGACAATTGCAAGAACAGCAGGTGCGAGTGGATAGTCTAGCTTGCGCATAAGGTATCCTACCAGACCGAAGATTAACATAAGCCAAACATCATGCATGTCCTTAGTGGGAGCAAAACCACCAACGACACATAAAACATAAATAATTGGTGCTAAAATGGTGAAGGGCATTTTTAACACCGCTACGAAGGCAGGGATAAAGGCAATATTTATTAACAACGCAAAAAGGTTTGCGGCATATAAACTGGCTATCAAAGGCCAGACAAAATCCTTATGGTCTACAAATAATAGGGGGCCAGGCTCAAGCCCCCAAATCACCATTCCACCCAGGAGAATTGCCGTTGTTGGCGATCCAGGAATGCCCAAAGTCAACATAGGAAGCATTGAACCAGTACTAGCCGCATTATTAGCCGATTCGGGTGCCACGATGCCTTCTATATTTCCCTTGCCAAACGTTTCAGGGTTTTTCGAAATTGTTTTGGCAACACCGTAGGCCATCAACGCACCGGGTGTTGCTCCAGCGGCGGGCAATATTCCAACAAAATAACCAAGGAGAGACCCCATCACCATCGTCTTTGCCGTCCGCATCAGACTCTTCAGCGCTTCCAGAGTTCGCGCTATGGAAACAGTGGCCTTACTAATTACCATCTCACCCTTACTTTGTTCGATTGTCCACAGCATTTCCCCAATACCGTAAATACCGATGGCAAGAACCAAGAAATTAATCCCGTGGTAAAACCCTGTCAGATCCATAAAAATTAACCGGGGTTGGCCACTTACAATGTCAAGACCAACGGCACTTAGGACTAGCCCAATCAATATGGAGAAGATCGTTTTAGGAATATCATCCCCCCCCAAGCCAATGAACGTCGCAAAGGCAAGGATCATCAAGGCAAACACTTCGGGTGGACCGAATGCCAGTGCCACGTCCGCTAGGGGAGGAGCAAAAAGGGTGAATAGAATTACCGAAATAGTGCCTCCAATAAAAGATGCCGTTGCTGCTGCCACTAGTGCCTTGTCCGCTTGTCCTTTAAGCGCTAGTGGACGCCCATCAAAGGTTGTGGCTACAGCTGTAGATGCTCCCGGAATACCTAACATAACTGAGCTAATTGCACCGCCATACATCGCACCATAATAAAGTGCAGCTAGAAAGATGATGGCACCCGTGGGAGGCACTAGGAAAGTCATGGGCAACAAAATAGCCACCCCGTTTACAGAACCGAGGCCGGGCATAGCTCCGATGAAAAGTCCAACCAGGCACCCCAAAATTACCAGACCTAAATTAAGGGGTTGGAACGCTATTAAAAAACCTTCAACGAGAAGGTCAAATACTTCCATTCTTGTCTTACTCTCTTCTAATTTTTAAAATGGCCAGCTTGTTTAGACATAATCAAAGAAAAATATCGTAAAGCGGGTAATAAACCCAATCATTTAAAAACCATTTTCCTGCCATCCCCTTCGGCAACTCAATTTTTAGTGCAATCTCAAAAAAGAAAAACGTAAAAATTGGCGTAACTACAGCAATACTATTTGTTAGACCCCATGAATGGTTTCCAACAAATCGGATGTAGAAAATCAGGTATAACAATACAGACAAATAAACCCCTACCACGTGGATAAGCCCTATCATTACCGTCAAAGACCCAGCACCTATGAGAAATAGGTGTAATCCTCTTTTGTCCATATATGGTAATTTAGAACGTGATGGGGGACTTTTTCGGCGGTACCATCTTACACCAATCCAAAGACAACAGGCCAACATGCATGCTGATAGCCAAAAAGGGAAGGCTCCACCGCCTGGTCCTGTTTTTGGATGCCATCCGATTGGAAGTTCGGCACTCTTAATCATTAGATAGAGGGAGAAAACCGCTAAAACAAAAGCCATGGCAAGTTCGGCCAAACGCATGGCGATCCTCTCCCCCAAAGTTTAGGTTCTACTGCTCTATTTTATTTCGCCTGCCGCTTTCAAAAGTTTGCGATGGGCCTCGCGTTCTGCAATAAAATATGCATTAAGTTTTTTGCCTGTTAACCAACCAGGTATTAACCCTTTTTTCTTGAGGTAGCCCTGCCAAGCCTTAGACTTATACACCTTTGTGAATACATCCACATAAAACGCTTGGGCACTCTTACTCATTCCAGGGGGCGCAACAATACTACGTTGCATGTAGTAAACCATTTTATCCCCATAACCGAGTTCCTGGAAAGTTGGTATATTACCAAATCTTCCTTTTAATTTACCTTTCGGTGTAAAACTTGCCAAAGGACGCGATTTTCCGGCCTCCCAAAATCCTGCTTGTTCGGACGGGTTATTAACAGTCGAATTGATATGTTTCCCGATCAAATTTTTCGCGACCGTGCCTCCACCTTTAAACGGCACATAGGTCATTTTGATACCAAATTTTTTCTCTAGCATACCGGTTACGAGGGAATCTTCTTGACCCTTACCGGTTCCACCCATTTTCCATGCTGCCGAGCCTGCTTTTTTCACCGCAGCAACATAGTCTGGCACAGATTTGATATTTGTATCCGAATGTACCCAAAGTTGAAAAGTATCTTCAGCCAACCTGGCAATTGGAGTGAAACTTGAGATATCCACGCCAAGACTTGGGTTACGTAGTGGGGTCGTATAATAGCTGTTCAAGGTTGCCAAAATAATATAGTCATTACCGTTGTTGTCCTTAAGATATCTCAAGGCTTCAGCACCTGAACCGCCACCTTTATTATTCGGAACAAAAGGCTTAGGCGAAATTTTCTTCTTTTCAATTATACCTTGAATAAAACGGGCTAATCGGTCCGCGCCACCGCCTTTACCAGCCATGATAACAAATTCAACGGGCTTACGTGGCTTCCATGCAGCTTCTGCATCAGATAATGTGATGCTGCCCTGGATACCAAAAATAAAACTCGTCAAAAGTGCAAAAACACCTGTTTTTAAAAATAGTTTCATTCTTTTCTCCCTTTCCCGGTAACGTCCCGGGTTTTAATGATCCTTTATTTAACTAAGTCTAAAGAAACGACTAACACTCGATCACTTATTCCAAGACATTCTAAAATTTAGCCTCGATTACATGGAAAAGTTAAACGGAAGCAAAGGTGCTGTACAGCCTCTAATAAACGTATTTTTTGACCATTCCGTAAGTTTTTCGTTAGTTTGTGTTTTTTAGCAACCCTATTTGAACAATTGGAGGTTCGGTGATGAAGCAAAATCAGATATACGGATATAGAGCTCGAATAGGTTACACCGTGGCCGCCGTAACCACGGAGATTTATCCTATCGATTGGTATCGGGTTGTCCCAAAAGGTGTTTCCTTAATGATGATTACTCTACCTCTCGGTAATCGTTCAAATTCGGATCTAAAAAAGTGTTACGAAATTTCCATTAAGGGGGCACAAACTATGGCACAGGCTGGAGCCGATTTAGTCCTCCTTGGGGGACTCCCAATCAACATTTCCAAAGGTAATCATTCGCTCGAACAACTCATGGACCACCTGGAGACCAAAACCGGTGTGCAAATGTCATGCTCAGCATTGGCTCAATCTAACGCTTTCACCAAACTGGGTGCGAGTAAAGTCTGCACCATTCATCCCTTTCTAAAAGATCAAAATAAGAGGCACGAACGCACTATTTGTGATTATTTTGGTCTGGAGTCTACAGGAGTTTTTGCGGGAGGCTCCAATTTAATCCAGCTAGGTACCCTGCCTCCCGAAAAAGCTCTCCAATGGGGACGTGAAGCGATATCTAAACACCCCGAAGCTGATACTCTTTATTTTGGGTGCCCTCATTGGACTGTAGTTGATGCTATAGAACCCTTAGAAAAAGAGTTTGGTGTTAATGTTATGACGTCTTTACAAGCGATTGCTTGGGAATCTATGAGAAAGACAGGGATTAATGATCCAGTAAATGGGTTTGGACGATTACTTCGAGATTTTTGAAATTCCTTCAAAAGCAAATTATCGGTTTTTGAAGTTTGAAATCATCCTTTAATGGCCCAAAGTTTTTAGTTAAAATTTGATCCCCCATTGACTTGAATTACTTCGCCCGTAATAAAACTTGCCTTTTTTGAGATGAGGAAAATACCTGCATTTGCTATTTCCTCTGCGGTTCCAAAACGACCCATTGGAAATCTTTCAGCCATCGCTTTTCGTTTTTTCTCCGTATAACCAGCTATCATTGCTGTCTCTGTTAATCCAGGACTCACTGCATTGCAGCGTATTTTTGGAGCCAACGACCGTGAAAGAGACCTAGTGAGAGCTATTATTGCGCCCTTGGAACTTACGTAAGCGGGTCCGCCCTGGCCCCCTCCGCCCGTTACGCCTTGAAGTACAGAGGTTGATGTTGTGAGTACAATACTGCCACCATTTTTATTCATCATATAATGTGCAGCAGCTTGAGAGATCAAAAATGAACCCGTAACATTTACTGACATCACAAAATTAAATTCACCCGCGTCAAGTTCATCCCATTTTTTAGAAGAATGCGTCGCCCCCCAGTGAATTAAAGCATTTAATTCACCAAATTTTTTATTTGTCTGGAAAACCGCTTCCTTACAATCTTCTGGCTTCGAAACATCACCCCCAAAAAAAATTATTTGTTCATCATTTGGGAGTTCTGCACGCATTTGTTCTTCCTTGGGGTCAAAAGCAAGGATGCGATTACCTTTATCAAGTAATTTTTTTGTGCAAGCTAATCCAATCCCACTAGCCGCCCCTGTTACCATAATTGTTTGCACCATAACGTTTTCCTAAACTAACCCGGTAAAAGCCTCTCTAGTTGCCAACTGGCAAAAAAATTTTATTATTGTTACCTAGGTCCCATTCCCCGTTTTTCAGCCGAACCAATTCCCCTTTACTTCGTATTTGATCCAAAGCAAGTAAAACATCCCGCCCGTCAACACTCCCTGTCCCAGAAACCAAAGCTTCAAAAGTTTTTGGCCCATCCTTTAAAGCTTCCCTAACACTACGAAAACGCCGATTTGTCGGTAAAGGCCTGGGAGGCTTCGGAACAGAAAGCTCTAGCGCTTCACGTTTGCCAAAAGGTAAAGTCAGGTCATAGCCCGCTTTGGAACCGACGTTACGACCATCCAAAGACGGATCATGAGGTAATGTCCGAAAACCAGACAATACAATCAAATCTCGGTCTGGTTGAAATCGTGTCGCCATGGCCCAATCTATCTGTTCATCAGAAAATATATTTATATCGTCATCAACAACATAAACATTCTTAACGTTGGCAAGAGAACCGTGTATTGCGGAAATTGCGTTCCTCGCCTCGCCTGCAACACGCTGCCGCAAGCTAACCCGGACGTTCATCACGCCAGCCCCCGATGCCGTTGAATAAACGCCTAAAGGCTCACGCACGGCTGTTTTAAGAGCATCCCAGACTAATGCTTCAGTCCTGGCCCCAGCAATTTGAGCTGTATCGGTATTTCCAATACGAAATCCACTAATGGTTGCCGTTTGAAAAAGTGCGTCTTTACGCATTGTAATTGCCGTTAAATGAAAAACTGGGTTGGGTTTCATTAAACCGTAATATCCAAAGGTTTCCCCATAAGGACCTTCTGGATTGACGTAACCCCGTTCGTCAAAATACCCCTCCAATACAATCTCAGCATCTGCGGGAACGGGCACTCCATTGGTAACTCCCTTAACGAATGCAACCGGTTCACCACGGAGTGTTCCAATTAACCCAAGCTCATCTACTGCTACCCTCATGGCAGCAGCTAAAAAATCAGTTGGGTGTGATCCTACAGTGAAACTAACTGGTAATCTTTCTCCGTTGGCAACAGCCTTTTGGTATAAATGCCGTAAGTCACTGGGCGCTGTAAGATTTAAACCGGCAGTCTGTCTCCCCATTAACATCAAACGGCGACTTCCAACATTGACCCAGCCTGTTTCTGGATCCATTGCAAAATCGATTCCTGCCGAAATATAGGGTCCCCCATCCATTTCATGCTGCAAATGAACTGGTAGTTTGGTAAAATCAGCAGAATCACCAGTAAGAATCATATCATGCACAGGAGCATTCTCTGAAGAAATTTCTATAGTGGATTTTGGATTGGTCATCCGCTGGATCATTTCATTGGCAAGTTGCGCAGGCTGAACACCGAATGCGGCAGCTAGCCTGGTCCTACTGCCCATCACGTTTCCAAATAATTCAGCCTGCTCGGGCCCTACCTTTTGAAATAAAACAGCCTTTGAATGACCATCAAGAACTTTTGCCACATCAATTAAATCAATCGGCTCTTCAATAACTTCTACTTCCCCTGCCTCTAAGAGCTGTTCCGCAAAAACACGAAGACGGAATTTGTCGAGATCTGGAACATCCGTCTGTGACTCTAAAGGTTGCTTCAAAACTCTCTCCCCTGCAAAAACCTTTCACACCTCATTGGGTCAAAACCATACCGCCCAATTCTTGTCATAGACAAGGTATGACAGCGTTACATAAGCTTTGCAAAGATCCTAAGCAGTAAATAAAAAAATAGTCCGCTTGTCGGAAATGACAGTGAATGCCATTGTCAAAAAATGTTAGGAGAGAAAAGAATTGACACACCTGTACTCATCGTAGGTGCGGGACCTGTCGGGCTCGCGCTAGCCGGGGACCTCGGATGGAGGGGTATCCCAAGCATTGTTATAGAAAAAACCAATGGCACCATCTTCCAAGCCCGGCAAGACTTGGTGGGTATTCGAACAATGGAGTTTTGCCGCCGATGGGGAATTGTGAAAGATGTAGAAAGGTCCCCTTATCCCCGAGATTACCCGCAGGACAATATTTACATTGCCGGAAATTTAGTAAATGGGTGGGAAATCGGGCGTTATAAAGCGCCTTCAATGGACCAAGAAAAACCACCCGAACAAAGTCCACAAAAACGCGAACGATGTCCGCAAAACATGTTTGATCCAATTCTGAAAAAATTCGCTTTAACGTCCAAAAATTCCAAAATACTTTATAATCATCAATTTTGTTTCCTTGAACATCTGTCTAACGGCATAAGGATAAATGTCGAGGACACCAACCAAAAACGGAAAATCAAGATTTTTTCTCGTTACCTTGTTGGTTGTGACGGGTTTGGTAGTCAGGTGCGTGAAACGCTAAACATAAAAATGTTAGGCAAGCCGGCACTCACTTATACAACCAATATCATATTCCGTTTCAACGGTTTTGAAAAATTACATACAAAACCTCCCGGGTACCGTTTCATCTTTTTAAAACCTGGTGGTGTATGGGCAACAATTGTTGCAATCAATGGGCGAGATCAATGGCGCATGTCCATCGTCAACAGCAGCGAACAACCTGGGGACCTTTCCAGGGAAGAAATTCACAAAGCGATTGCAGAAGTTGTTGGCGTCCCTTTTGGATATGAAATTTTATCCATTTTGCCGTGGACAAGACGTGAACTGGTGGCTGATAAATATAATGTTGGTAATGTATTTATTGCCGGAGATGCTGCCCATGTTATGTCGCCAACAGGCGGTTTCGGAATGAACACTGGTATCGGAGATATTGTAGACCTGTCTTGGAAAATTTCTGCTACTTTAAAGGCTTGGGGTGGTTCTTCATTAATGGATAGCTATGTCGTGGAACGACAACCGGTTGCCTTTCGGAATGTCAAAGAAGCTAGCGGAAATTTAAATCGAATGCTTTCAAAAAAAGACCACCCTGCTTTTTTTGACAAAACTGTTGAAGGAGCAAAAGCACGCAAATCCATTGGCCAAAAAATTTACAAACAAATGCAGCGCGAATGGGAAACTTTAGGGATACACCTTGGTTACCGTTATGAAAATTCGCCAATCTGTGTTTCGGATGGCACACCTGATATTCCAGATAATCATGCCCAATATATACAAACTTCAAGACCTGGATCGAGAGCGCCACACGTTTGGCTCAAAGACGGACGTTCTACTTTAGACCTCTTTGGGTCCTCATTCGTTCTTTTATGTTTGGGTGAAAATGTTCCAAAACCTGACCCTTTTTATAAAGCAGCCAAATCGTGCAATTTGCCATTAAAAATATTGCATTTAAAAGAAAAAAAAGTCTGCCTGGCTTATCAAAGCCGTTTGGTATTGGTGAGACCTGATGGACATGTTGCTTGGCGGGGAGATAATCTACCCAAAAATTCAAAAAAGGTCATTGATACCGTAAGAGGTGCATTGTAGATGGGAGAGGATAAAATGAAGGGATCACAAAACTGGGGAAATACTAATGACCTTGAAACCCTTTATGAACAATTAGCACGATGCAATATAAGCGCTGGTTGGGCAAAACCGACACCCTCTCTCTATCCAGAGCCCTACCAAACATTCCTACCCCACAAATGGTCATGGAAAGATAGCCGCGCTGCACTTGAAGTAGCTGGACGCCTAATTAGTACGGACCTTGCGGAAAGACGTAATTTAATTTTATACAATCCCACCGAAGGTAACTCTTACTCCACAGTTCGTACCTTAATAACTGCATATCAAATGATATTGCCAGGAGAACAAGCAAGATCACACCGTCATACACCCAACGCCTTAAGATTTATACTAGAAGGTGAAGGCTCTTATACTATCGTAGATGGTCAACGCCTCGACATGCACCCTAACGACGTTTTGCTCACGCCAAACTGGTCCTGGCACGGCCATGCTAGCGAAGCAAGTGAAGCTTGCTATTGGATTGATTGTCTGGATGTACCCTTGGTACATTTTTTGGAACCGATGTTTTTTGAACAACACCCCGCCGTTTATGAGCCTGTCGAAACCGTTCCTACTAATTCTCCTTTTCTCTTTAGTTGGGAGAATGTCCAAAAAGCTCTCGAGAATGTGGAGCAAGATCAAAAAGGGTCATACGGAAAGCGTGTAGAACTTGGGAGCCCTGCCCTGAAATCAATTGGCCTTCACATGCACCGACTTGAAGGTGGAACTAAGACAAATGAAATAAAAACAACCGCTAATCAAATTTTTTGTGTTGTTGAGGGTTATGGAACAACATTTATCGATGGTCATAAATTTAGTTGGGGTCGTGGTGATGTTGTCGCAATTCCTGGTTGGCACCCTTACTCGCATCACATAAAACAAGACGCGACACTGTTTGAAATGAGTGACGAACCTATAATGCAAGCCTTTGGTTGGTTAAGGCATTCTGTAGGCTCTTGATGTTGACAATGTTAGATAAGGACTGTTTTTAAATGACTTTAACATTTGCTTCCTGGGGGTACGACCGCATGGAAGCCCTCCGCTCCGGTACAGTAAAGGTAGAAGGTTTTGATGTACAATGCTTGGATTTAAAACCACGTGAAATATTCGATCGAATGGGCAGTAAACAAGACTTTTCCGCTGCAGAATTTTCTTTCACAGAATATGTCTTAAATTTTATCCAAGGGAATAAGCTTTTTGTAGCAATCCCAGTATTTCCAAGTAAAGTCTTTCGCCATGGGTTCATTTTTAAAAACGCAGAAGCAGGAATTGTGACCCCAAAGGATCTTGAAGGAAAGCGCGTTGGGGTACCACTTTACACCATGACTGCCGCACTTTGGATTCGCGGATTACTTCAGGACGAATATGGTGTGGATTGGCGAAGTTTCCATTGGATGGAAGGATCTCCCGACAGCAAGGGTGCCCATGGAAATCCCTCAATACCTAAACTTCTGAAACCGGTTGAAATTGAAAAAGCGCCCATAGACCAATCCCTTGGAGAACTTCTGGTAACCCAGAAAATTGATGCAATGCTAGGGTCACAGGCACCTGATACTATTAACCATCCTTCTGTTGAAAGATTATTTTCGGACTTTCGGACCGTGGAACGAAATTACTTTATTAGAACACGTTTGCAGCCAATAATGCACCTCGTGGTCATTCGTCGGGATATTCATGAAGCACACCCAGGTTTGGCCCAAGCGCTTTACAATGCTTTAGTGGAGGCCAAAGAGGTGGCGCTGGCAAAAATGCGCTACACGGGGGCAAATTGTATAATGATGCCCTTTCTGGCAGCCGAAATGGAGGATATTAGAACCATTTTTGGTGGCGATCCCTGTTCTTATGGGCTTGAAGAAAACCGACACATCTTGGAGACCATGATCCGTTATATGGTAGAACAAGACTACATTCCGGATCATGTCCCGATCGAGGAACTTTTTTTACCGATGAAAGCTCCCGAAAAATGATTAACCGAAGTTTTTAGTCCGTTAGGAAGCAATTTTACCCAAATTGCAAAAAAGTAGATAACAGACATTTGTGGAAATAAGTAGAAAATAACAACAGGGTAACTTTGAGGGGAAAAAACCCATGAGAAACATATTGGATGGCGGCGAAGCCATTGTTGAAGCTTTCCGAAAGTTAAACGTCAAATATATTTTGTCCTCCCCCGGAACTGAATGGGCACCGGTTTGGGAGGCAATGGCAAACCAAAAACAATCGGGTAATGGCGGACCAGTTTTAATGGACGTTTGGCATGAAACTTTAGCCGTTGATATTGCCTCAGGTTTTACGCTTGTCACCGGAGAAATGCAGGCTGTATTGCTGCATGCAGGTTCGGGCCTAATGCAAGGAAATATGGGAATACACGGTGCTTTTGTCGCCGGAATTCCGATGATCGTTATCTCGGGAGAATCTATGACTTATGGTGAACAAAAGGGTTTCGATCCCGGAGCCCAATGGATCAATAATCTTAGTATCGTCGGCGGAACAACCCGTCTGGTAGAACCAATTGTTAAATTTGCGACAGTCGCTGGAAGTTCTCATACAGTGTATGAACATGTCCTTCGAGCAGGTGAGCTGGCCCAACGGACACCCAGGGGTCCTACCTATCTCGCCGTTTCAACCGAAACTTTAATGGATGAATGGACAGCGCCTGAAAACGCAAGAACTATTCCCCCGGCCCCAAAAATTCAAACTATTCCCTCAGATATCGAAAAAATGGCTGATCAACTTTTGGCCGCAAAGAATCCTCTGGTCCTTACAGAAGCGGCGGGTCAAGAAGTGGAAACATACGAAGCGCTTGTTGGGCTATGCGAGCTGCTTGCACTCCCGTTAATAGAGAAACCGGGGGCTTTATTTGCTAATTTTCCAAAAGACCATCCCCTCCATCAAGGCCACGATGTACAACCATACTGGGACGACATGGACCTCGCGCTAGTTATACGGACAAGGGTACCCTGGTATCCACCGAGCCAACGACCACCAAATGCAACGGTCGCTATCATTGACGAGGAGCCCCACCGCGCATCAATGGTTTATCAAAGTCTTCAGGCCGATCTGTACCTCGAGGGTTATGCAGCAAGGACACTTCAAGACCTCACGAAAGTCCTTAAGAGCCGAAAATTAGACAAAGAGGCAATTGAAAACAGAAGATCCGCTCTTGCTAAATCTCATGATGAATTAATGGCAAAAAAAATGGCGCTCTACAAAAACGTACAGAATAAATCACCCATTGACCCAGTTTGGCTTTGCGCCTGCCTCGGTGAAGTCATGCCTAAAGGTACTTCTTATATAGACGAAGTCACAACGCATACCCCCTTATTACGAGAACACATAATGTGGACTGAGCCTCAAAGCCTTTTCACCCGACAAAGTGGATTAGGCCAAGGCCTTGGCCTCTCACTTGGCGTAAAACTCGCCAAGCCTAAATCGCCAGTCGTCACTTTAATCGGAGACGGAGCGTTTCTGTATAACCCGGTATTACAAAGTTTAGGCGCTTCAAGGGATTACAATTTGCCTATTATTGCGGTCATTTTCGATAATACCAAATATGCTGCTATGCAGGGTATGCATCAAAAAATGTATCCCAAGGGTGTCGCCGTCGACACTAACGTATTCCACGGCACCCATATTAATGCTCCTGATTTTACCAAAGTCGCTGAGGCGTTTGGCGCTTACGGAGAAAGAGTTGAAAATCCTGCACAAGTTAAACAGGCACTAAAAAATGCTCTTGAAGCAAATGAAGAAGGTAGGACTGCAATTATTGACGTTTGTGTTTCCTGAAAAATTAAGGGCTGCAAAATTAATCAGGTATTAAACATTTTTACTGAAAGTTGCACCTAACCCCCGCCCATAACGATGGAGAGACCCCAGCTACAAAATGTTGTCAACAACACCACCAACCATGGTGCAACCTTCCAAAAAACCAAAAGAGTGAAAGCAAAAAGAGCTAGGGCGAAGTCAGATGAGGATAGAATACCACTCGTCCAAACTGGGTTATAAAAGGCTGCAAGCAAAAGACCTACGACTGAGGCATTGACTCCCAACAAAGCTTTCTGAACAAATTTTCGTTGCCTTAATTCATCCCAATAAGGCAGTAAACCTATCACTAAAAAGAAAGAAGGAAGAAAAATTGATATTAAACAAATCATACCCCCCAGCCATCCATTAGGCTGAGGGTCCATGACTGTTCCGAGATAAGCAGCAAAGGTAAATAAAGGGCCTGGTACAGCCTGTGCTGCACCGTAACCCGCTAGAAAACTGTTGTTAGTCACCCACCCTGTTGGGACCATTTCAGACTGAAGCAAGGGTAAAACGACATGTCCACCACCAAAGACTAAGGAACCTGAGCGGTAAAAACTATCGATAAGAATTAATGTTTGTGAAGGAAACGCAGTCACAGCAATTGGAAGTACAATCAGTAGACTTATAAAAAGAAAAAGTGAGCTGTTGGCAAAAATTTTACTAATCTGAATACCAACTGAAGTCCGACGATGTTCAATAGAACCAGATCTAAGGGCAAACCCAGAAAAAGCTCCCAAAATTATGACCCCTATCTGAGTGAAGGGACTTGGAAAATACAACACAATGATAGCAGCAACTGCTGCCAGCGTGACCCGCTGAATGTCGGGGCACATAGTTTTAGCCATACCCCAAACGGCTTGCGCGACGACAGCGACGGCCACTATTTTAAGCCCATGCAATGCTCCTCCTGAAAGAACTTCTGGAAATACTAAGACCCCATACCCAAAAGCAATAAGAAGGAGCGCCGACGGTATCGTAAATCCAAACCAAGCAGCCAAAGCACCAAAAATACCACCCTTGGCTAACCCAATGCTAATACCAACTTGGCTCGAAGCCGGTCCAGGCAAAAACTGGCAAAAAGCCACTAAGTCCCCATAGGTATGTTCATCAATCCAGCGGCGGCGGATAACAAATTCTTCACGAAAATATCCAATATGGGCAACCGGGCCTCCAAAAGAGGTGCAACCCAATTTAAAAAAGGTCAGAAAGACCGAAAATACTGTTTCCCGTTCAGAGGACATCAATGATCTTCCAAAAATTCAACGACATTTATACCTCTGGTGTGTGGAGTATTAAAATACTATCTTCAGTCTAATCGATTTCAGCCGAAAATTACCATTTTATCAAAAATCGGCGAAACCTTTAATGAGTTCAAGGGGAGTAAAAGTTATTAAAAATGAAAAACCCAATGAATAAAAATCTGTTTTCGCCGACGATTGCAGGCTATTTATTTGTTGTCATTTCTGCACTTTCTTTTGCAAGTAACAATGCTTTCGCAGTTATTGGTTATCGCGGTGGTTCAACACCATTAAGTCTGCTCACGTTTCGAAGCCTTTTCGCATTGATTGCCTTAACACTGATTATAAAATCTATTGGAGCCCCCATTAGTTTACCTACAAGGCAAAGGAATATTGCCCTTGGCCTCGGTATTCTAAATGCGCTTTTATCGTTGGCGTTAATGAGTTCATTTGCGCATGCTCCAATCGGGCTGGCAGTCCTCGTATTTTATTTGTTTCCAATTTTAACCGGTGTTAGCGCCTCAGCCTTAGGCCAGGAGAAACTAACAAAGAGCCTAATTTTTGGACTTATCGGTTGTTTCATAGGGTTACTTTTAACGATTGAAATAAACCTGGAAAAGGAGGTTCTGTTTGGACTAGTGCTGGCGGGTATTGCAGCGTTTTTAATGACCGCCATTAATTTGATTAGCGCTCGGGTACTAAATACAGGGAATGTTTGGTCGGTCACCCTGCATATTCATATATCAGCAACAATCCTTTTGATTTTGATTACTATAATTACAACCGATTTCTCTTTACCTGTTACAACCTCCGGATGGGGTGGTGTATGGGGTGCAGCGATATTTTATACCGTTGCTATAACTGCCTATTTTGCCGCAATTGCAAGAATTGGGGCTATACGCTCGGGTTTGGTGATGAACCTCGAGCCAGTTGGCAGCATAGTGCTTGGGTTTGTTTGGCTCAGTCAAATTTTGACGCTCCGGCAGCTTATTGGTGCCGCTATCGTGATCTGCACTGTTAGCGCCCTAAAATGGTTTGAACAAAGTTCAAAATAACGTTTTGTTTGTCTTGCCTCATTATTGTTTTTGCCAACACGCTTACAACGAAAGGCCTTTAACAAACATACAAACTTTCAGTGTTTTAAGAATCCAAAAACCCTCCATGCGAAATATACTCAGTTCAAAAAGAATGCGTTAATCTATAATCGGTATAAATCTTTCATCAATAATCCTCAACATAATCAAATTTCTGGAGAATGAAAAATGGCAAGCAACAAAGGATTAAAAGAGGTTGGCTTTTTTGACTGTGCCGGCGGGGGACAAATTACGGTCAAAGGCCGCTTTGCCTATATCGGCCATATGGCAAATCCTTATGGTACCAGTATTGTTGATGTTTCTGACCCTCTTCATCCGAAACTATTGGCTCATATTGAAATGCCTGAGGGCACTCATTCTCATAAGGTGCGCGCTACCGAAGAAATTATGGTCCGCAATCACGAGTTGCTGGGCTCGGGTAAACCGGAAGATTTTCATACTGGAGTAGGTATTTTTGATGTCTCAGACAAACAAAATCCTAAGAAGATATCGACATGGGACACAGTTGGGCGTGGTGTTCACCGTTTTGATTTTGATGGCCGTTTTGTTTACTTTTCCTCAACAATGGAGGGTTTTCGCGGTCCAATAATGGTCGTTATTGATATCATCGACCCAGAATTTCCCAAGGAGGTGTGTAAATGGTGGATACCGGGACAATGGGAAGCAGGGGGCGAAGAATATGTTTGGGGAGATGGTCCCGAACCGCGTTGTCACCATCCTTTACGACTAGAAAACCGGCTTTATGTGAGTTACTGGCACCACGGTTGTTTTATCCTAAACATTGACGATCTAAATAAACCTAAAAAGATTTCTGGCCTGAATTCTAGTCCAACCTTCCCCCACCCCACACATACAGCGTTACCAATTCCATTTGAAATTCGTGGACACAAAATAATGATTGTCGCAGACGAAGATGTTGCAAAGCTTCGCCCCCATGCGCCTTCTTTTGCATGGGTAGTAGACATTACTGATGAAACCAACCCCATTCCTATTTCTTCAATCCAGGTAGACGGTCTTGATCCCGATGGCGCACCTCAAGAGCCTTTCACAGGATGCCACCAACCAAGTGAAGTTGTCATTGATGAAATTATCCCTTTTGCTTGGTTTTCCAAAGGCGTGAGATTGTTCAATATTTCGAATCCTCACTCACCAAAAGAAGTTGGTCATTTTGAACCCGACCCCCAACCTGGGTGTGAACGTTTAAGTGCAAACGATGTCACAATGGATGACAGAGGTTTAGTTTATGTGATCGACCGATTGCGCGGATTGCATATTTTGGAAAGGGTTTAAACGCACAGATTTTATTTACGTTTCAAAGCGAGGACATTATGGAAATATCAAAGTCTCAAAGGACAAAATCCAACAAAAAAACGGCTCGCCTGGACAAACTTTATACAACTCTCAATTCATTAAAAATGGCGCCCTACTGGGCGGTGAAAGATTCACCAAATGACCACAACGAGGATGACCAGGTTTTAAAAGGCCGCAAAGCTTTGCCGTTTATTTGGAAATATTCAGAGATAGAACCATTGCTTTTTGAAGCCGCGGAATTAATTTCAATGGACGATTCAGAGCGTCGTTCGATCGTCCTAGTAAATCCTGGGATGGCGCCAATCCGCGCTACTGTATCTACCCTTTACACGGCTTATCGTTTGAATGACCCAAATGAAATTATGCCGCCGCATCGGCATTCGATCAATGCAGTTCGAATAGGCCTCACCGGAAAACAAAATTTTACTGGTGTTGAAGGCGAACCTATCACATTTGGTCCAGGTGACCTTGTCTTAACACCAGCCGATGCTTGGCACAATCATGGTAATAAAGGCGACGATTTCGCTGTAAATGTCAGTGTATTAGATCTCCCCCTTTCTGAAGTTTTAAATGCTGCAAAATTTGAACATGACTATAAAGAGAAAAATGGAGGACAATTAATCTCAAAACGTGAGCAGTCTATTCGCTTTTCAGACAATTATTCACAGAGGACCTACGGGTATGGGGGATTAAAACCCCGTTTTTTAAATCATGATCGAGGAACGGGCTTGCATTCGCCAATGTATGTCTATCGATGGGAGAAAACACGCGAAATGCTTGAGGACCTCCGAAATCATGAGGGTAGCCCTTGGGATGCCATTCAAGTTGAATACACAAACCCAATTACTGGCCTCACCGCTTATCCTACTATGACATTTTTTGGCCAACTGCTAAGACCAGGAGAAAGCACGCTCCCTCAACAGCAAAATGCGAGTCAAATTTGTTTCCCTTTTGATGGTAAAGGGTACAGTATGGTTGGGCAAACACGCTTGGAATGGGAACCTTTTGATGCAGTCGCAATCCCGGGTGGCGTTTGGTATCAACATTTTAACTCTTCCGAAAATCAAGATGCCATTTTATTTGTCGCAAGTGATGAGCCAACACTAAAAGCTCTCGGATTTTTCAAAAGACAGGGGAAAAATGCGAATGGTGAAACACTGTTTCTAGAGTAATAAAAATATGAAATTCAAAATTGGGGTGGATGTCGGAGGAACTTTTATTGATCTCGTGGTTTCCGATGATCAACTTGGTAAACGTTTCCACAAAACCCTAGCTGATCCCAAGGATCTTTCTGGTTCCCTTTTTGCTGGACTGGAATTCATAGCCAAGGACATGGGTTTAACGCTGGCCGGTCTCCTTAAAAACACTTTAATGATTATACATGGGAGTACAGTAGCTACCAACGCGTTGTTAACGCGAACAGGTGCTACCACCGCATTGTTAACGACAGAAGGTTTTCGTGACGTCCTTAACATGCGGAGAGGCATGCGTTCAAATCAATATAACCCTAAACAAGCGCCTCCTACACCGCTTATTCCGAGGCAATTAATTCTTCCAATTCCCGAACGCATCGATTGCGAAGGAAATGTGGTCAAACCAATAAACAAAAAAAGATGCGACGAAATTCTCACAAAACTTAGGGATGAAGGTGTAGAAAGTGTTGCTATAGGTTTCTTGTTTTCGTTTATGAACAAAAAACATGAAGATTATTTAGCATCTAGGCTTAAAGAGTTTATGCCTGATGTGCATGTTTCAACTTCGAACGAAGTCCTTCCAGAAGTACGACTTTACGAAAGACTGAGTACAACGGCTGTTAATGCCTATGTTACCCCCATCTTAAGTCGGTATTTACATGCACTCAAACTGCGTCTTAAGAATTCCGGCTTTAAAGGCGACCTACTGATTATGCAGTCAAATGGTGGCGTCATGGGATTTGAAGCAAGTTCTAAATACGGAGTTCGAAGCATTTTATCCGGGCCGGCAAGTGGACCCATTGCCGGAGCATGGTATGCAAATCTCCAAGGATTATCTAACGCTATTACTATGGATATGGGCGGTACAAGTTTTGATGTTTGCCTTATAAATGATGGAAAAACAGAGGTTACCAAGGACTTAGAAATTGATGGCCAAAGAATTGCTTTACCATTGGTGGCGGTTCACACAATCGGTGCAGGAGGCGGTAGCATCGTAAAAATGGATTCTCGCGGCCTTCTTCAGGTCGGGCCGGAAAGTGCCGGCTCCACCCCCGGCCCTGTTTGTTACGGGCGCGGTGGAATACATCCGACAGTCACCGACGCGGATGTCCTTATCGGCTACTTGGGTACAAAAAGTTTCTGGGGCGGCCGGCTCCACCTCGACAAAGCAGCAGCCTATAAAGCATTTCAAAAACAAATCGCTCTGCCCATGGATCTAGAGGTAGTCGCCGCCGCCTACGGTGCATACCAGGTCGTCAATGCAGCGATGGTCGATGCAATCAGAGAGGTATCTATTAGGCGCGGATTTGATCCACGAAAATTTGTGTTAGTCGCAGCAGGAGGAGCCGGACCAATTCACGCATGTGATATTGCAAAGGAGCTTGATGTACCCCTAATTTTAATACCGCGCGAGGCTTCAGTAATGTGTGCCACTGGTCAGCTATTGTCTGATTTACGACACGATTACGTAAGGAGCTACGTAATGCCACTAGAAAAAATTGATTGCGCAATTGTCAAAACTCATTTCTCCGGTATGGAAAAACAAGCCGTAGAAGCACTAAATTTGGAAGGTATTCAAAAGGAAAAAATACTCATTTCTTATTCGGCCGATGTTAGATATGTAGGGCAATTCAACGATGTAGAGGTGCCAGTAAAATCAACTCAATTTTCGGAACCCACAATTGTTAAGCTCATCAGAGATTTTCATAAACTTCACGAATCTTTAAACGGCTACCATGTCCTCGATGCGTCTGTTGAGTTAGTCAATCTGCGTTTGGTAGCGAAGGGACAGACTCAAAAGCCCAAAATCAATAACAAAACGGGTCAAATTCCTGTTAAACAACCGAGACCTATACTTCACCGGAAAGCTTATTTTTCTAATGGTTTCACTGATGTACCAGTTTTTAATGGATCCGATTTTTTTTCAGGCATAAACGTCCCAGGCCCTGCCATTGTGGAACAAGAAACTACTACAATTCTAGTTCAACCTGGCTATGAGTTACATTGTGATCTTTATGGCAATTTTCTTTTGCATAGAGAAGGCCTTAACAAAGAAAAGATAGTAAATTCTTTAAAATCGTCTCGGTTGCAACAGGATTAGTGCGATGGACCAAATTTTAATGACAGTAATTACTAACCGACTTGAAGGTATCACCCGGGAAATGGGGACAGGAATGTTACGCAGTTCGCGTTCCCCAATTTTTGCTGAAAACAAAGATCTGGTAACGGCCATATTCGACAAACAACTCCGTCTAGTAGCACAAACCGCCTACATTCCTGTGCTAATGGGAGCCAGCCCGTTCGCAATAAAATCTATAGCAGAACATTTTGGTGAAGACATTAATCAAGGCGATATTATGATTCTAAACGACCCTTATCGCGGAAATAATCATGCACCCGACATAACTGTCGTGAAGCCAGTATTTTTTGCAGAAGAGTTGCATTTTTGGGTTTTTAGCAGGGGACATCACGCTGATATTGGCGGTGGGGGTACGGCAGGAAGAAACCCTCATGCCAAAACAGTCTGGGAAGAGGGTTTACGAATACCACCTACTAAACTTTATCAAAAAGGCGAATATAACCGAGATATATGGGAAATAATTCTTCTCAATGTTCGTTTACCGTCTTTGGTTGAAGGTGACCTACAGTGTCAAGTTGGCGCATGCAATGTGGGGGAGAAAGGGTTGGGAAAACTATTACAACAATACGGGTTACAAAATGTTGGGGATACGATCAATGAGGTGTTGAAAAGAAGTGAAATTCAAATGCAGGAGCGGATAGCCACCATTCCAGATGGAATTTATTTTGGCGAAAGGCAATTAGACCATTTACTTGATACAGACCCGCCAAAGCGGCCGACAGTAAGGGTCAAGCTTAAAAAAAAGGATCGAAAGTTGTTTTTTGATTTTGCTCAATCAGATCCACAAATTCAGGCCTATTACAATAGCTCTTATGCAAATACCGTGTCTTCTTGCTATATTGGCCTCTTTTCTACAATCGCGTCAGATATCAACGTCGATAATGGATCCATGCAACCCGTAGAGGTTGTTGCTCCAAAAGGTTCTTTGGTTAATCCCATTGAAGGTGCGCCAACGACCCAGTGTACCGTTGCCACCTGTGCTACAATCGTTGAGACCGTTTGGCTAGCCCTCGCCACAGCAGTACCAAAACTTGTGCAAGCAGGATGGGCAAGAACAAATGCAGGTGCAGGAACGGCCTTTAATCCAAGAACCGGAAGGCAAGCGGCTTTCATCCTCCACTTCACCAAAGGTGGCGGTGGCGCTACTTTGGGTTATGATGGTTGGAACCACATTTCTCCTGTGTCTTCCATGGGTGGTTCCCGCGTCCCTGACCCGGAGCTCCACGAATTGACATTTCCACACCGTATTCTCAAATATGAGTTTCGACCTGAGAGTGCGGGTATAGGTCAATGGCGGGGTGGATATGGGGTAAACTTCTCTCTCCGCTTTATTGAAGATGGAACGGCACTAGCCATACAAATAGGGAGTGGAAGCCATGAAACTTTGCCGTTTGGATTAGAGGGAGGCGGTAACGCTGTTGCGGGTACAATAGGAACACGCCCTACAGATGGCGAACCAAAAATGTTCGAGGAGGCTACATTACACTTCCCACGCTGTGGCGATATAGTGGACTTTGGATCTGCTGGTGGAGGTGGATTTGGCGATCCCTATAAACGCTCAGAGGAAGAAGTGTTAACTGATGTAACTTCGGGCCTATTGTCAATTGAAAACGCAGTTAAACAATACGGGGTTGTTGTACACCCAAGTACTCTAACTGTTGATTATCAAGCTACAGAAAATAAACGGAAAAAATTTAAATAAAAATAATGCAGAAAAATTTTCCTTAGAAATGGTACAATTTTTTCTTTAGAATTTAACTTACACGCTTAAAAAATGTGGAGAAACTAGTGTCTAGAGGTCCTTTCGGGTTAGAAGTCCATCCTTATTACGACTCGAAAACAATTATAGATGAAGTAAAATTAGCAGAGGCGATGGGCTATGACGACGTTTGGATCGGTGATTCCCAACTAATTTGGCGAGAACTATACGTTCTTATGGGAGCAGTCGCTCAAACTACATCAAAGGTGGCATTGGGCAGTGGTGTAACCAATCCGATTACGCGTATGCCAGCAGTCACCGCAAGCGCCGCGGTCACTTTACAAGAACTTTCAGGTGGCCGAATGATGCTAGGGATTGGGAGTGGCTTTAGTTCTGTCAATACAATGGGAATGAAACCTGCCACCTTGAAAAGTCTAGAAAAATTTGTGAGTGATGTAAGAGCTCTCTGCCGAGGTGAAACTATACACCGAAAAACAACAGAATTGAATTTAGCCTTCGGTGCAAAAGAAAAATGTCCCCCAATTTACATTGCTGCAAGTGGACCTAAAATGTTGGCCCTAGCCGGCCGGGTGGGAGATGGTGTCATCTTAGCCAGAGCATCCATCAAAGGTAACATGTTAACTGATATGCTTGACTGCGTTAATGCAGGACGAAAATCTCGCGGTAAAGAGAGCCCGAATTTTAAAACCTTCCTTTCTCTCCCAGTATGCGTAGATGAAGACAAGCGGAAGGCCATGGAAGCTGTTCGCCCGCACGTGGCCCGAAGTATTCTTACTCCGCTCTGGGAACTCAGCAAATCTGCTGCAGAGACACTAAAAAATTTAGAACAGCAATATAATAATTACGAACATTTACACCCAACTGCAGACCATGCGGACATCATACCTGATGAGGTTGTACCCGAATACGCAATTGCCGGAACTCCAGCTGAGTGCAAGGATGAATTTGCAAGGCTTTTAGAAGGAAATGTCGATCAGATAACTATTCGACCCTATAGTCCAAAAGGGGTCCCACGAAGTGTAATGATCCAAAAATTTGCCGAAGAAGTTATTGCTCCGCTAAGAAAATGACTCTCGTATAATTTAAAGAGAATTAACGTACAAACCATTAAGTATTTTTGTAAAAAGACGCTTAACCCCAACTGAACCGGTTGGTTACTCCATCAAATTGCTGGTTTCGAATTCAATCCTATCAATTTGTTAGACCGCTATTGAAGTTCGTATCCCATTTCATAATGGAGAAAGATGCCATCAAAATAAAACCATCTCATTCTCGCACTTTCACGAGCATAATGTACCACTGCATCCTTCATTTCTTTGGTTGTACAATGACGATCTAGCACTTCAAAACCTCTATCACTATGTTCTATATCAACTTCTGAATGCAGCCAAAAATGCTTAATGTCTTCTTCTTCATAATTGTAGTTCTCTCGGAGGGAAGGCAAAACACGGCTATAGAGACGGGGTGATTGAGATTCCGTTCCAATACGGAGAGCTGCAATTCCACAATACCATGGTTGTTCTTTGGCCACATTTTTCAACCATGCAGACCAAGAGCGTGTGGTTGGCAAACCTTCGGCCTTCCTGACATTCTTCAAGTTAGCCCCGTTGGCCTTGGCAAATTGTAAAACAATTTCAAGATGAGGTTCGTCTGGATCCTCTTCTTCATTTATATTCATTATCTCTAGTGCAACAACATCGTCCGGAGCTTTTGAACAAATATTAAACGCTGCCTCCCTATGCATGGTTGAAATCCAATGATAATGCTCCACAGCCCAACCCATACAAGCATTTTTACCTAAATCACCCTCTACGAGTTTGTCCCACATCGGATGATCAGCACAATGGCGCTCATTTACAGCGGCTTCCAGCACCTTTCTCAAGGCTGATTTTGTTTTCTTCATTTGATTTCTCCCATCACCCCTAAAAAAAAATTAGGTAATTGTATTAGCAAACGCCCTTTTTTCGCCGGTTGGCGTCAAAATTTATTTTCATTCTAACGAAGATGTTATGTCTTAGAGGTTTCGTTAACAACTATTGATTTAAAAACTTTTTAACATCGCACTACCAATTTTGGTTTACATAACCTCATAGAATTTTTGACCACCAACTATTTCCAGTCAATTTCCAATCGTTTATGTTATTTGCAATCAATTGAGTGAGCAATAAACCTAACCATGCTTGTTTATGACTTAATCCGTTTTGGATTGAGGAAAAAAATTAAATATGAAAAATGGCTCATACAAAACCATCCAGAAATCCGAATGTAGGGCTCTTTGTAACCTGCCTTGTTGATTTGTTCCGCCCATCGGTTGGTTTTGCGGCGGTTAAATTATTACAAGAAGCGGGTTGCCACATCGAAGTACCACTGAACCAAACTTGCTGTGGCCAACCAACCTATAATTCCGGCAACCAAAAAGATACGCGAATCATCGCGAGAAAAGTTATTGAAGCTTTCGAGAAATATGATTTCGTTGTTGTTCCCTCTGGTTCCTGTGCGGGTATGATAAAAATCCATTATCCAAAGTTATTTGTTAAAGATCCCGAAATGAAAGAAAGACTCGAACTACTAAAAAACAAGACATTCGAACTCACAAGCTTTCTAATTGATGTAATGGAATTGGAAAGTGTTGCTGATGAGAAACGGATTATCAAAAATAACAAGGTCACTTACCACGACTCTTGTTCTGGACTGAGAGAATTAAAAATCAAAAATCAGCCTCGTGAATTGCTAAAAAATTTAAATAATTTAAACGTAACCGAATATGGCGGGGCTGAAGTTTGTTGTGGCTTCGGCGGTACTTTCTGCATTAAATATTCGGAAATCTCTGATCAAATTGTTCAAAAAAGCATTGATAACCTAGAAAAAACAGAGGCTGATTTGTTGTTGGGTGGGGACCTTGGGTGCCTAATGAATATACAAGGGAAGCTAAGTCGGCTTAACCAAAATAAGGCCGGTTTTCAAATGCAAGTTCGGCATGTAGCTGAAGTGCTCGCCGGACTAACAGAGAAACCCGCAATTGGAGAAAGTAAAGGTTAATCGTTGAAAGTAACGACTGCCAAATTTCCAGAAAACGTTAAAACTGCCATCAGCGATAAGCTGTTACAAGCTACTTTAACCCAACTTCAAACTGGTTTCGTTCTCAATAGAACGAAAGCAAGCGAAGGCTTAGATGAGTTTGAGAAATTACGTGACCAAGCTGCTAGCATCAAAAATCATACGCGAGCCAATCTCGATGCGTACTTAGAAATCTTTGAAAAGAACGTCTTTTTGAGTGGTGGACACGTTCATTGGTGTATTGATGATAATGAAGCGAGAGAGAAAATTTTAGAAATTTGCCAGAAATTTGGGGCGAAAACAGTAACCAAAGGCAAATCAATGGTCGGTGAAGAAATAGAAATCAACCCTTTTCTAGAAAAAAACAATATTGAGCCAATAGAAACAGATTTAGGGGAATATATCCTTCAACTGCGAAATGAGGCACCAAGCCACTTAATTGCACCTGCAAGTCATGTGTCTAAGGATCAAATCACAGAGTTGTTTCGTAAAAGTCATACACAATTTCCGTTGGAGCGAGAGCTAGATAAACCGGGTGATCTTTTGGCAGAAGCCCGCAATACGCTTCGCACCAAGTTTCTTAATGCAGATATTGGAATTACCGGCGCAAATTTTCTAATTGCTGAAACGGGTTCAAGTGTCATCGTCACAAATGAGGGTAACGGTGACCTTACTCAAACCCTACCGCAAGTCCATATTGTACTAGCGAGTATAGAAAAAGTTGTACCAACGTTAGAGGATGTAACCACCTTATTAAGGGTTCTCGCCCGAAGTGCGACTGGACAAGAAATGTCCTCCTATACAACTTTTTCAACAGGACCGAAACGGACTAACGATGCTGATGGCCCGAAAGAATTTCATGTTGTTTTGCTTGATAACGGCAGGACAGATTTACTCGCTGGGGAATTTGCAGAAATTCTAAATTGTATCCGTTGCGGCGCCTGTCTAAACCATTGCCCAGTCTACGGCGCAATAGGTGGCCACGCTTACGGTTGGGTTTATCCAGGACCAATGGGGTCAGTGTTAACACCGGGCCTTACCAGTATAGAAACAAGCCAACACCTCCCGCAAGCTTCTACCTTTTGCGGCAAATGTGAAGAGGTCTGCCCCGTCAGAATTCCTTTACCTGATTTACTTCGCCAATGGCGCAATCAAATATTTCAGAAACGTCTAACTGATCTTCATTCTCGCTGGGGGATGGGGATCTGGGCTTTTTTCGCCAAACGTCCATCAATTTATCAGTTTTCAGCCAATATGAAGATGCTTTTATTAAGTATATTAGGTAGAAAAAAAGGCTACTTTCATTACCTACCCTTGGCTAAAGGATGGGTTCGTAATCGTAATTTTCCAGCACCAGAAGGACGTACTTTCCAAAAATTGTGGCGGAAAAAGAGAGCAAAATGAATTCCCGTGAGATCATTTTCAGCAAGATAAACAAAGCGTTGGATAAAGGCCAACAAGAACATCGCAAAGAGATAGCTGAAGCACGAATTAAATTTCCACCGAAAAATCTAATACCCGCGCGCGGTCAAGGCTCAATTGAATGGAAAGTTAAATGTTTTCGGGAATGGGCTGAATTGGTTTCCACTACCACCGAAATCGTTACGTCTTTAAATGAACTTCCGTTAGCCATTACCAACTATCTTAATACAAATAACTTACCGACATTTGTAAGGTCTTGTTCAAACCCTTTATTAAAAAAGGTTAATTGGAAGAGTCAGCCCGAATTAAATGTGTGTTCAGGTGCGGTACAAGAGACCGATCAGGTAGGGATGACTGTTGCCTTTGGTGGCGTCGCTGAAACCGGTACGATAATTGTGCACTCGGGTGAAGACTCCCCAACGGGTCTTAATTTTTTGCCAGAAACAAATATTGTAATCCTCCCGATTTCTCGTTTAGCTGGCGATTATGAGACCGTTTGGAATTTAATCCGGAAAGAAATTGAAAACTTCCCAGAATCCACTATTCCAAGAGCTATCAATTGGGTCACCGGGCCCTCCAGAACGGCTGATATTGGTCAACAACTACAGTTGGGTATTCACGGACCCCGTCGTTTACATGTTATTTTAGTTAAAGAAACAGAACCAATTGGTTTTTAATTCTTTTATTTGTTAGAAACATTTTCAAATTTTTGTGAAAAAGAAAATTTCACATAAAATTGAATTGGAAATAACAGTATTCGACACTCACACTTTTCTAAACATCCTCATTTTGGATAAGGCTTCGAGGTCCTTTTCAGTCACCTTCAATTCTGTAATATCGAGCAAATTTCATGATTGGTTCATCGGTCATTCGAAAAACTACTGAATCTTCACTACTGCAATGTTCTATCCATTTCCAAACTGGAGCAGCGATAGTGTCACCCCGCTCCCATTCAAATTTTTCTCCTTCAATCGTAGTAATTCCTGCCCCTTGCATGATAACGAAAACATTATTGGTTGCTGAACGGTAACGACGGGTAGTTAAGCCGGAATCCCAACGGTGCACATAAAGACCCATCGTCGGCATACTTGGCGCATCCAACAAGATACTAGGCCCATAAAATTCTTCAATATCCGATTCGGCTTCCTCGAGTTCTTTTAAAGTGTCATCCCAGCTAAAACGATATGGAGACGTCTCCGTTACCACTTCCACTTCTTCAAAACCTTCTGGATGATCCTCGAAAAACATCGGCTCTAATAAATGGTTCAAGGGAACATCAAGCCCATCAAACCAGTAAGCCGGCTCCTCACCATCGTGGCCATGTCCATGCCAACACCATCCTGGTGTAAGCAAAATATCCCCGGTTTCCATAGGGGTTTTTTCGCCATCTACTGTCGAATATGAGCCTTTACCATCAATTATTACACGTAAAGCGTGTGGGGCGTGTCGATGTGACCTTGCTTTTTCACCTGGTAAAATCATTTGATAGGCACTAACCAGCGTGCGTGTCGTAGCAATATCATTGGGCTCCACGGGATTTCTCATAATCAGATTTCTTCTTTCAGCCAGCTCAGTGTTAATAAGTCTTCCCGCAATATCGAGGGCCTCCTTGCTTTGGCGGTAACGCCAATGCATGGGTCTAAAGTCAGTTGTGGGTTGAGAACGGAGAATTGGCGTATCGCGATCAATCCACCCAGCGGTCATGTCAACTTTACCAAGTTCATAGTATAGATCATCAAGCGTACCAATATTAGGTTTAATCCCTTCCATTTTACTATTCATGATTTCCTCCCAAAAAATCTAGAAGTGCACCTTACAAAAAGTTTGGAATAACCCGTTCACCAAACAATTTCATCGAATTTTCTGCCTCAACCTTAGTAATTGTATGAAAATTCACCTGTAAAGAAAAAAATTCAAACCCCCCTACGATATCCATGTAATTCTGAATTTGTTTATTAATGTCATCAGGTGTACCAGCCAAAATTGTGCCACTCTCCAGCAAACTCTCAAAGGAGCTTTCACGAAGCTTTTGCATGTGCTTATCGTAGTTGGGATAGTTTTCTGAAGCTTCGGTACCTTTTCCCCATCCTGAATCCGTTTCAAAGGCGCGTATTAAAGAAGCAAAATATTCGTTCACATTCGGTTCTGCAATTCGAAAAGCTTGACCTTGATCTTCGTGGCAAAACATATGAAATCCCATTGCAACGACACCTCTTCCCACATGCCCTCCTTCAGCCCAGGCTTCCCTATAGGCATCGAGAATTACCTTCATTTGTGGGCCAGCAAAGGCGACGAGCATAAGATTGTACCCATTAAGGCCTGCCCAACGCACAGAGTCGTGTGTACCAAGCGCTGCTATCCAAATTGGTGGCCTAGGTTTTTGAGTTGGACGGGGCAAAGATGTAACATTTTTAAATTGGTGGAATTTTCCTTCGAAAGAAACATTTTCTTCCTCAAGCAATCGGCACACAGCACCAAGTCCTTCCACAAATCGGGCACGGCTTTCATCCATCGACCGTCCAAGGCGATGAAACTCATGGGGTAAGAAGGCACGCCCGAATCCACAGTCTAAGCGACCATTAGATATCGCATCGAGCATCCCTATTTCGCCTGCAACTTTTAAGGGGTGATTAAATATTGGTAATACAGCCCCCGTGAGGAATCGCGCTTTTTGGCTACGTTGCGATGCCGCTGAAAGAAAAATATGGGGAGCCGGACTATATCCTCCATAAGGTTCAAAATAATGTTCTACCGTTCTCACTTGAGTAAATCCGGTGGTATCACAAATGCTGACGAGATCTAAACATTCGTTCCAATACTGTTGACTGCTCTTCTCTTCAGGACCTACGTCTGGGAAAAATTGTAGTCCAAATTCCATCATCAAATCTCTCAACAAAATAAAAGGCCAAGCGAAACGGGTAGAAAACTAATTGTATCAATAATTTAGTTACACATCAAAATCTTGATGCTTCCAAATTTGTTGGTACGAACGGAAACCGTAAAATTACATTTGATTTTAGATTCTGTAAAAAGTACACGACCCAGAGTTTTTCTTGGTTTAATATAATAAAAAGTCTAGTCAATTTTCAAACCTAAAATCGCAGTGCTATCGTCTCCCTTAGGTTGAAGCAAAAAACTTTATGACAGCACATTTTTGTGTCACTGTTTTGTTCGAAATAAGGCTATCATGGTGAATAAAAAAATAACTGACCGAAGCAATTCCAAACGGCCGCTGATTATCGATTTTCACGGCCATATTGTAAGTCCATCATTATTTAAACTTACCCAAAAATTTTCTCTACACGCCCGTATCGGACTGGGCAAAAAAACCAGTTTAGGTAAAGTCAAAGAGTCTCAGGAAACTATGAAACGAATGGTTGACCCAAAGGTACGGTTACAAGATTTAGATAAAATGGGGGTCGACATCCAGGTGATTTCCCCAAGCCTAATCCACCACAACACAACGTCTTTAGACGGTGAAACAGCCGATACAATTGTACGACAAGTCAATGACCATGTTGCTGAATCGGTGGAAAAATACCCGGACCGTCTTGTAGGAATTGGTATAGTGCCGCTTCAAAACCCCAAAAAATCAGCCCAAGAACTTGATCGAATGGTCAAAAAATTAGGGCTTAAGGGTGTCCAAATTCCGACTATACTTAACGATGTCGAAATTGGGGATAAACACCTTCACCCATTCTGGCGCAAAGCTGAAAAACTTAATATTCCTGTCTTTATTCATCCAGCTGGTAACTCTAACCCAAGGCTAAGAAAATTCGGTCTAGCGTTCACTCTTGGCCAACCATACGAAGAAGCATTGGCTATGTCCTCTATAGTATACGAAGGAGTTTTAGATAAATTTCCAAACCTTAAAATCGTCATAGCACATGGCGGTGGTTTTCTACCGTACTACACTGGACGGCAGGATAGCGCTTTTCGTGAAAAACGGGATGGCGCCAAACTTAAAGGAGATTTCAGCTCATATATCCGAAAGTTCTATTACGAAACAGTGGTGTTTAATCCGGACATGCTTGAATTTTTAGCAACTAAAACCAGCAATCAACATATTTTAATGGGAACTGATTACCCTTTCGGAGAACGTGACCCTTATCGGTTCATAAGGCGGGCAAAAAAGCTATCCATTAATGCCCAAAATGCAATTCTTGGCAGAAACGCTGCAAAATTGTTAGGCCTTAAAATTTGAAAAACATTTTACACTTAAGCCTTTTAATACATTAGTTTATTAGAGTTTAGAGGCCATTAATTTATTAACATTTTGAAAAAAAGATAAAGTACAACCGCTTGAAAATATTCTATCCCTTAGTCTTCTTGGGTTTTTTGTGTTTAGAAAACAACCTGGTAGCGCAAAGTCATCAACCAGAATTTTCCTCCCGTATAACCCAAAAAAGTGCAGTTTTTTCCAAACATTTAATGATTGCCGTAGCCAATCCTATTGCTGCGAATGTCGGTTATAAAATTCTTCGTCAAGGGGGTACTGCGATTGATGCGGCTATTGCCGCACAAATGGTTCTTGGACTAGTTGAGGGCCAAAGCTCTGGTATAGGAGGCGACGCAGCACTGCTTTATTGGAATGGTATTAAAAAAGAATTATTTGCAATTGATGGAAGAGTAAAAGCGCCTTCAAATGTCAACGAAGAAATGTTTTATGACAATTTTGGCAAGAAAATGGGTAGAGACGAAGCTGGGTTTGGTGGTTTAGCTGTCGGTACTCCCACCCTACTCCGTGTACTGGAAAGAGCACATCAAAAATTCGGTTTCTTGCCTTGGAAAAGCCTTTTTGAACCTGCAATAAAATTGGCAATTAACGGGTTTTTCATCTCCCCTCGTCTTCACAAACAAATAAAAAAAAATAAACGAATCCGTAAAAATCATGCGGCATTAAAATATTTTTTTGATGGTGATGGGTATCCCCGGCCAGTAGGGTACAAATTGGTCAACCTACCTTATGCCGAAACCCTTAAACGCGTTGGAAGAATGGGGACAAAAGGTTTTTACTCAGGCAACCTACCTAACAAAATTGCCAGGGCGGTTAAAAATTCATTAAAAAATCCTGGCTATCTTAATGCCGCTGATATTCGAAAATACCAACCAGAAACCGTCGATCCCATATGCTCTTTTTACAGGGGTTTCAAAGTGTGTGGCATGCCGCCCCCTAGTACTGGGGGGCTCACCATTGCCATGACACTAAAAATGTTGGAACGATTTGATCTCAAATCATTAGGTTTCAAAAAAGCGCAAGCGCACCACCTTTATATTGAAGCATATCGGCTGGCTCATGAAGACCGTACACGTTATATTGGCGATCCGAGGTTTTATAACATTCCAGTTTCTGGACTCCTAAACGCGGAATATTTGCGAAAACGGAGTCAATTGATAAAACCCTTTAAAAAGTCTCCCGTATACTCCGGTCATCCGCCAAATTTTGCTGACCGGAATTTAACCGGGGACAATTCTATGGAACCCCCTTCGACTACGCACCTGTCGATAGTCGACAAATATGGAAACGCTATATCTTTGACATCTTCTCTAGGGCGTGGTTTTGGAACAGGTGTTATGGTTGACGGTTTTTTGCTTAACAGCCAACTGCTTGGGTTTGGTTTTAACCCTATGAGCCAGGACAGGCCAAATATTAACAGACCCGAAGCTAAAAAAAGACCACGGACTTCAAAATCCCCTACAATGGTTTTTAACGCGGATAGATCTTTGAAACTGATAATAGGCTCACCAGGGGGAGGACGGATAATCAATTACGTGGCACGTACAATCATTGCTGTTATCGATTGGAAATTGAATATACAAGATGCTATTTCTCTCCCCCATGTGGTTCCAAGAAGGGGAAGAGTTGAACTTGAAAGAGGAACAGCAGCAATACGTTTAAAAAATGAATTAGACAAAAGGGGCCACTGGGTAAAAACTCGTTCGCTCACCAGTGGGCTGCATGGTATCCAAATAATTCCAAATGGTCTTATCGGTGGCGCAGACACTCGTCGTGAAGGGATTGCTTTAGGCGATTAAACCATCGTTTCATCCTCTGACACATCTAAGGAATATAACAACTTTGTGAACGTTAAGGTGATGGTCTGAATCTTAATCTCAAAAAAGCGATGTAAATTAAGGCAGTAGCAAACATAATTAGGCTGTATGTTGCTGCTGGTACTAAAGTGAGTCCTCCACCAAACAAAAGTGTTGCAACGGCAATTGCAAGAGTGCCATTTTGTAATCCACATTCCAACGAAATAGCTATACGTTGTTTTGAACCGGTAGAAAAAATGGTTGCAACAAGGTATGCCAAAACCATCATAAACACGTTGAGGGCTAATGTAACCAAACCTGCTTGCGCAAAATATTCCAAGATGTTGCTTCGCTCCTGATAAATTGCACCAGCCAAAACCAACGCAAACAAAATCGCAGAAATTGTGCGTGCAAATGGTTCAAAGCTCACTGCAAACTTTTCGGCAAAATGCCTCACGACTAGCCCAAGAAGTACAGGAATTGTAACAATTACAAACACATTCAACGCCATCCCAAGAATAGAGACCTCTTTGTTTCCTTTATCACCGATTAACTGATCGATGGAGAACATGACAATGAGTGGTATTGTGATGACACTCAGAAGGCTAATAATAGCTGTAAGAGAAATAGACAATGCAACATCGCCACGTGCAAATGCTGTAAGAAGATTAGAAGTCACTCCTCCGGGTGCCGCAGCAATAATCATAACACCAAGTGCAAGTTCCGGTGTGAGCTGCCATAGGCTGACTAAAAGAAAAGCCATCGCGGGCAAAAGAAAAATTTGGGAAAGCAAACCAACGACAAAATCACGTGGTTGTTTTGCAACCCGAGTAAAATCGGAAAATGTTAAACCGAGCCCGAGGGCAAACATAATAAAAGCCAGGGCAATTGGCAAAATAATATCAGTTACTATTCCCATAAAATACTCGTAAGCTAAAACCACTTAGAGAAATACTAAAATAATTCTTCGCCCGAATAAACGGTCTAATTTTTTCATCAAAATTTAATAAAAATTTTCTATAAGATCTATTAAATAGGGGGAGTGTTTCCGCTGTTAAAAGGTGAAGAAACATAACAAGCTATTTTGCAATACTTGCTGAGAGTTGACGTGAGACTAAGTGAGCATACAAGCCACCTCCTGACACAAGGCTAGAGTGGTCTCCAGTCTCCATTACCCTTCCCTCATCCAAAACAATAATTTGATCAGCATCACTGATCGTTGAAAGGCGGTGGGCAATTACAAGTGTGGTTCGTTCGAGACGCAGTTTGTCTAAGGCCTCTCGAACCAAACTTTCACTAATTGAATCCAGATGGGAAGTCGCCTCGTCAAGAATTAAGATAGGAGCATTTTTAAGAAATGCACGGGCAATGGCGACCCGTTGCCTCTGCCCGCCTGACAACTGCATTCCTCGTTCACCAACCGGCGTATCAAGTCCCTCCGGAAGTTCAGAAACAAAGTCCGCGAGCACTGCTTGCTCAACTGCCCTTTGAACATCTGATTCACTTGCCAAGGGTTCAGCAATTAAAATATTAGCTCTTAACGTATTGTTAAAAAGAAAGGTGTCCTGTGCAACTAAGGCTATTTTTTTGCGTAATTCAGCTAACTCATAATTGCGAATATCATGGCCGTTCATCGTTACAATCCCACAATTAGGGTCCCAAAAACGCATCATAAGATGCGCAATTGTTGTTTTTCCAGAACCCGAAGGGCCGACTAGTGCAACGGTACTACCCTGGGCAACATTAAAACTAACTTTGTTAAGGGCATTACGGTTGACACCAAAATACGCAAAATCAACTTCAGACATTGCAAGTGCAGGGGTTTGTTTGGAAGGCTTAGAACTTACTCCGAGGCCGTCTGAGACCGATACAGTTTCGTCGTGGACAGCATAAAGGCGCCGAGTTGAGCCCAAGGTATCTGCCAACTGACGTCCAATATTGGCTATTTCGGATACTGGAAGAAAAGCAGACATCGCCAATAAAGTAAGTAATGGCAAAATTCCACTATCAAGATTACCACTCATAACCAAAGATGTCCCGGTTATAACAATGACTAATCCACCCAACCCGGTAGCTACTTCAAGCAATGCCATTTGTATAGTTAGGTCTCTGAAGAAGGGCAAACGGAGTCGGTGGTGCTCTCGTACCTTAGATAAAAATTCCTTGCCCCTCAAAAACCCTTGTTGAAGTGCTGAAACTTCTGCTAGGCCTTGAATCGTATCAACGGCATGAGCGTTAAGTTCACCTAACGCCTCACGGGCCTGTGATCCTAAAATATCAATACGCTTACGCATCAAGAACGGGCTGATAACCACTACAGCAAGAAATGGTATTAACGACAAAGCCATATGCCAGTGAAATACACAAAGGGTTGTCAGCACCGCCGCAGGTACTACAAAAGACACGAAGGCTGGAGCTACTGTATGAGCGAAAAAATACTCTACAGTTTCAACATCGTGGGTAGCCATACCGACCAAATCGCCCGTGCGCCGGCGTACTAAGTAGGCGGGAGCTAACTGGTCCAACTTTTTAAACAAAGCCACCCTCATCTCCGCCAACAATTTGTATGCCATATCATGGGCAATCCATGATTCTATCCAGTGTAATAGACCAGCTAATGGCGCAACAATTGCAAGCCCAATTAGTGCATGCTCGAAAGGCGCCCCCGCCTTAACCGCCGCAACGGTAAGGCCGCTAAAAACACCAATACCAATTAACGAGAATACCCTCATAACACCGAAAATAAATGTGAGAAATAATTGAACGCGCCTTGGAGAAACTAAGCGCAAAAGTTCAATAGTTGCCCTCCGCCACCCCATTCCTTCTGCTCGAACGATAGCGTCAGTGGGCGAATTTTGTGCAATGTCATTTAACTCATTAGCTCGGTCCTCAACCGGAATTACACCACCCGGTTCTTTTAAATTCAAAAAAGAGCCAACTTCAAACTCCTTGACTTGTCGAGACATTAATCGATGGTAGGCACCACCGAGTTCCATTAATTCTTGATGAGTCCCAGTTTCAACTATGCGCCCGTCTTCCAATGCTAAAAGCCTGTCAGCGCCTATCACACTCGACAAACGATGCGCAAAAATTAGTGTAGTTCTTCCCACCATTAAACGGTCAAGTGCACCCTGGATTACAGCCTCATTTTCTGCATCAACAGAAGAAAGGGCTTCATCTAATACAAGAATTGGCGCATTGCGCAAAACAGCTCGCGCTATCGCAATACGTTGGCGTTGCCCTCCTGACAACCTAACGCCACGTTCTCCCACAACAGTTTTATACCCGTGAGGTAACAAGGTTATAAAATCGTGCGCATTTGCAACCTCTGCTGCCTCTTTTAACTCTTTTTGGGTAGCCTTTGGTTTACCCATCCGGAGATTGTCCTCGACAGTACCATGAAAAAGGTAGGTATCCTGGTTTACGACTGCCAAACGACTCCGGATCTGTTCGAAATTGAGATTGCGCAAATCGTGCCCACCAATTTTGATACTGCCTTTCTGTGGGTCATAATTGCGAAGGAGAAGACGGACGATAGAGGATTTTCCCGCCCCGCTGGGAGCTACAATACCAACACGCTCCCCCGCTTCCACTCTAAAACTCAACTCTCTGTGTGCAGGATTACGCCCTCCCGGATAAGCAAAGTTTACATTGTCAAATTCAATAGTTGCCGGAACTTCGTCTTGACCTAATGAAGTTGATTCAGGGTCACCGATAGCCGGTAGGGAATCAAGAATTGAAAACACCCCCTGGGCGGCCGATTGTCCAACCATCCCTTGGTGTAAAAGTGTCCTAAGTTCCCGCAGTGGACGGAATACTTCAATACCCATCATCAAAATTACAAGTAAAGCTTCTAAGCTCATCATTCCTGAAGAAACTCGGTAAGCCCCGATCCCCAAAGTAGCTGCAGCCCCAACCGCTATACCGGTATCGGCAATTCCACGCGCCATTGTGTTTGTTGCTAATACCCACATTGTACTGCTGAACAAAGCCTTTGCCTTTTTCTCTAACAAGCGTGCACGGGCACCGCTTTGACCAAAAGCCTTAAGTGTCCCAAGGCCTTGCACGGCATCAAGAAACTCAGCACTAAAATCTCCAAAATGGTGTTTTCGAGAACGGCTTGCACGACTATTCCATCGGTGAAAGGCCATCGGCAAAAAGAGGGTAACCAATGCAAAACCCAACAGAATTAATGCAATCGGCAAATCCAAAAATGCTACAAATAAGAAAATTCCAATTGGCATGAGAAATGCCACCAAAATTTGGGGCAAATAACGACCAAAATATGTTTCTAATTGTTCAACGCCATCAATAATTGACAAAATGACTTCGCCTGTCCTCTGGCGACCAAAATGAGCGGGACCTAATTCCATTACCTTTTCATAAAGGATTTTTCTTAAATTAACCTGGACCAGTGCTGCTGTCCGGTGGGCAGCCATATTACGTGCATATTCGAGAAAACCCCGAACCAACATAACTCCAGCTACAACCCCAAAAGGAACGATTAGTTCTTGTAGTGGTTCGGAACGAAATACCTTAGCGAGCAACCAACCCAGCAACGCCAGTCGGCCAATACCAAAAATTGCAGCTAACAAGCCAACAGCCGTCGAGCCCGCTATGCGAAGCCTTACGCCTTTAGTGAACTGCCATAATCGGGGGTCAAAATACATAGTTACTTGGATTGGGCCTAGTATTCAAAACAGTCAAAAGCCATCCTCCCATTCTAATTTACTACAGAAAGTGGACAATTTATCACAAAAAGTTTTTGTTCTGTAATTTCGCAATAAGAAAAGAATTCCTACATAAAAGCCCAAGAATTGAAACATCGAACTTATTTGTTTGGCTACAAAACCGAATACCTACCCCCCGTTAAATACCCAGATGTTTTTGACACAAACACACTCCACATAACTGCATAAGGTTTAATTACCGCCATTGATCAACTGAAAGTGTACAGTTCTCAGCGCGCCGAGCTTCTATAACCTTCCAAGCCCCTTGGGTTTTGCCTCCGGTTACAACTATATTTATTTCATCCGTATTATACATTTTTAACATATCAGTGGGTTTCGCATTCAGGTAACTGGCATAAGGTTCAATACCAGCAACTGCGCGCGGACGAATAAGCGTTTGCACCCATTGTTCATTCCAATATTGATGTGCTGGCAAAACAGCATTGTCAGCACACCAGTCAATTAGTTTTTCTTTTGAATTAAACCCTTTTTCAACAAAACCATTTGCGACAATTGGATCCATAACAAGCAATGGCGATTCTCTTGCTTCGCTGGCTGCAAATACCCGTTTTAATTTTGTCTGCCATTCTTCTCTTGGTCCAAATCCCGACTGCACATATCGTCCGCCACGAAAAACAGTGACTGAACTTTCATCCCTGCCAAAACCGAACCGGGTGTGAAGTGGTGCCCAAGGGCTATCCTCTTCGTTTTCTGAAATTGCAGGAGCGCAGGAGACAAAATTCCCAAGTGTTCCCATATAGGTATCGCCTGGAACGGAACCACCTTGCAGGTTTTGGGAAAGTAAATTCCAAGAACGTCCGATAGTTGAATTGGCACGATTAAAAGGCCCAAGGGCGCCGATACCACAATTCATTCCGATTTCATTGCGAATTGGACCATTGACCACAGCAATCCCAGAAAACGATGTAGTGCTGCTAGAACGAGCGGTTTCGCCGCTCGCTGCCATAGCGAGAATAACTGGCAAATATTCCGGTTTAGCTCCTGCCATTACCGCATTAACAGCTACTTTTTCAACTGTAAATTCCCAAAACTCGCGAAACCCTGTTGGGCGCAGTTTTCCGACGACTTCATCCGCTGAATGGCTTGTTCCTTTTAACATTGCCTGAACTCTATCTTCTGTAGGCAAATAGATAGGTAGAAAATCCGTCCAGTGTTTTTCCTCAAATAAATTTTTAAAATTTTCTTCTGTGTCAGGTTCCAAAAATTTAGGTGTATTACGCTCAAAAGAAATTCCTGAGAGATCGTTATCATTTAAAGGGTTGGTAAGACCCTCTAATATTTCTTGCATGAAAGGTCGACTACTAACCGGATCTTTTCCCTCTATGTATGCCCTCAAATCTGATGGGGAGCGATCCACAACTGGCTGAGGGACAAAGGCCTGTCGCATTGTTGGCATACCATTTGCCAAAGCAACTGATTTTGAAAGACGTGCAAATACATGGGTGTGTACTGCTATTGAGGGTATTCCCGCTTCATCAAGAGCCATCCCTAGCCCGACGACCGTCGGGCTACAGGTGCTTCAAAGTCCAACACCTAGTATCGCTGCATCACCATCTTGAACAATTTTTGAACGCATATCTGGATCATCAACCCAACTTTGCTGAGGTCTAATAATTTTCGTAATGACTTCTGGCATGTTCTCGGCGAACCACTCTTGAAGCTGCTCCATAAAAATAGCTGAGTTATCAAACAAACAATCAACCAAACAAACCACTTTTCCATCAAGAGTTTGAAGTCGAGGTGCCAGTTGTTTGCCTACAACTTTGGGAGGATAGCCTCTTGGATCATGTAACTTAATTTTTTCAGACATTTTTTGTTCTCTTTGGAGTTTTTTTCTTCATCAAATATTCACTTTTCAGCATTTAGATAACAATGGGCGGAAATTGCGGCTAGACTACCGTCGCCAGCAGAAGCTGCCGCACGACCGACTGCATTTGACCTAACGGTACCGGCCGCAAAAATTCCACGCAAGTTAGAACGCAACTTTTCGTCAACCACAATGTGCCCCCTTTTATCAAGAGTTATTAGTCCTGCGAAAACAGAACTATTAGGTTTCAAACCTGGATAAACAAAAACAGCGTCAGCGGGCTCAGTCACTTTTTCGCCTAAATTATTAATAATACTGACAGCTTGGACAGCGTCTTGTCCGATAATCTTTTCGATTTCCGAGTTAAACCAAACATTGATTTTTGGATGAATCTTTGCCCGTTCTTGAAAAACTCTTTGACCAGTCATTTCTTGTGCTTTTGTTATGATGTTTACAACCGCTGAATTTTTGGCGAGTGCCAATCCTTCCTGCAAACCCGAATCACCGGCGCCAGCAACAAAAATTGTTTTGTCACGCAGTATTGGACCGTCACAACTCGCACAATGACTAACACCTTTACCCCAAAAAAGTTTTTCGCCAGGTATATCAAGAGATTTAAAATTGCATCCGGTGGCTATGATTAAAGTAGTTGTGATTAATTCGCCTTCGCCAGTTTCCACAATCCAAGAATTCTCTTGATCACGGACATTACTAACCTCCGCCATCACAAAATTTGACCCCTCTTTGGAGGCTTGTTCTTGGATGCTAGGAAGTAAATCATAACCGGCGATGCCATCCGGGTACCCTGGAAAACCTTCAATCAAATCGATGCTTAACAAATTTCCGCCTAGAACAGGACCCGTCACAATTATCGTTTTCCAACCAAGCCTTGCGGTTGTCAAACCAGCTGTAAGCCCAGAAATTCCGCTCCCTACAACGACAACGTCAAAATGTTTATCCATAAGCAGTTATACTGGTTGGGTTAAACTGGAAGAAAATCATTTATTGGTTTTATTTAAAATTTGGGAGTAATAATAACTTACCTATCGTTTCCCGGGAAGCCAGTTGCTGGTGCGCTTTCCACGCCTCCGATAGTGGAAAAGTATCACCAATGGTGACACTCAACTTTTTTTCCTCTATCCAACGAAAAATATCCCCGGCTCGATAATTGACGTCATTTTTGGATGAAACATAATCGGTTAAACTTGGTCGCCACAATGACAAAGAGCCCCTAGCATTGAGAATTGCTGTATCAAATGGTGGGACTTTCCCGCTCGATTGTCCGTAAAGAACCATTGCCCCACGTGGCGCTAAGCTGTTCAAACTACCCTGATAGGTATCTTTTCCAACCGAATCAAAAACAACATTTACACCGGTTTGATTTGTGAGTTTCTGTATTTCTAAGGTAAAATCCTGTTCGGATGTAACAATTACATAATCAGCTCCGGCTTTCTCAACTACCTTTATTTTGTTTTTGCTCGACACTGTGCCAAATACCGTGGCGTTACGGAGTTTTGCCATTTGGACGAGCAAAAGCCCGGTACCACCCGCTGCTGCATGAACCAACACGGTATGATTTGAGGTAAGTGGGAATACAGAATTACAAAGGTAGTGAGCGGTCATTCCCTGTTGCATTACAGCTCCTGAAATTTCAAAATCAATCGCTTCAGGTATTTTAAATAAACTCCATGCGGGTACAGCCATGAACTGGGCATAAGCCCCTTTACCATTGGATATGCCGAATGAAACACGATCTCCTAAATCAAAATTTTTAACATCATCGCCAAGTGCAACAACATTCCCTGCCCCTTCTGCGCCAGGTATATACGGTAAATCAACCCCGTGGTGTCCTCCCCAATGAAAACCACTACGGTAATAAATATCTAAAAAATTAACACCTGCGGCTTCTATCTGGACTAAGACATCACTCGGTTTAGGTATAGGTTCTGGTATTTCCTCGTAGGACAGAACCTCGGGACCGCCTAGCTCATTTACAAGAATAGCTTTCATGTATCCAATAAAGTTGTTGGTACCGCGAAAATTTGACCTGCTTCTTTAATGCCATGAGTTGGAATTCCTGCTATTTGCAGCGCTTGCCAAATTCCGGTCTGATTACTCGTAATCACCGGTATGCCAAATTCGTCTTCAAGCGGCTTAATAGATTCCAGTGTTCGCCAATTCCCGCAGGAAAGCAAAAACCCTTCAGCACCGATTGCTTCGGCAAGATTTTCTCTAGCAAAACGATAAACTATTTCGGGGGCTATATCACCCATATCAATGCTTTTAAGAATACCCATACCGGAAATTTTGATTACTTCTCGGCCGGAAGCACGAAGGACCTGTGCAAGGTCCGTATCAACATTTTTAATGTAAGACGTGGCAACGCCGATTTTTTCAATGTTGAGAGCGTCAAGCGCCGCTAACACAGCTGTCATCGTCGTAGTAGCAGGAACCCCAGAGGCATCTTCGATACGGTTGACCAATTGCTGGTCAAAGCCGGGGCCACCGTTGAATGCACCTGCAGTACCCGCCATTAATATAACGTCTGGCCGTGCTGTAGCAAGCTCCTTCGCGGCCCGTTCTACGTTTTTAACCATATTAGTGAGTCCAACACGATCAACGGCTTCAATGAACATGCGCGTGCTAACAACAGTAGTGCCCTCTGGGCACAACTGACGCCACTCTTCATCCCCCACTGTTTCTGGTGACGGGTTTATCCGACCTAACCGCGCACGCCAACCATACATAATGTAAAGTTCACTCCATCATTCTATGAGACCGATGACCCGGGCCGGTGCGGATTCGGACCGCCATTTAGCAGGCAAAGCAATAATCTTTAATTTTGAAGGAAGTTGGTCAAGATTAACTAAGTTTTCAATCTGAAAAATTAAATTGGGTAGCATAGCCTTATGAACACGCATCGCTCCACTTAGTATTTCTTCTGCTTTTTCATAATTGTGTTCGCCGCCTTTTTCCTCTTGTGCAAAATCGAAACCAACTGCCCGCGGCTTTTTGGAAATGATCCATTCGGCAGATTCCTTCGTCAAACAGGGGGATTCATTCCACCAAGTCGGGTCTAAAGGGGATTTTTTGCTTGGCCAATCAGTTCTTAGCAAGTGAATTAAGCCAGGTTCCAATGCAATGCCATCTTTCGTCAGAAGGGCTTCAGCTTTTTCTAAATCCTCCACCGAAATTCTCGCATTGGCATATCCCTTAAAGGAAAGATCAATGACAACAGCATCCCCCATAAATTCATTTGCCGAAATTTGATCAACGGAAGGCATATCCCGAAAAAAATGATGAGGGGAATCAATATGTGTACCAGCATGAACAGTCATTTCTACCATATTGGAGACAAATCCATGTTCTTCCCAATTAACAATTGGTCGAAGCTTAAAGTACGTTTCTTCCGGAGCAAAAGAATTCTGATCCCAGTCCGATACTGTCATACTGAGGTCAACAATACGCATGAATATCCCCCTTATGTGGTTACGGTGTGTGCGTGGTCCTGAACACCCTGGTTCACCAAATCAGTAGCGGCATCGGTTTCAGCCAACATCCCCCAGCTCTTCACCCAGGAAGCCGTGCGTTCCAACTCCTCATCAGGTATAG
>JAYZBC010000052.1:0-14948 GCA_036339375.1 Pseudomonadota bacterium
GAGTAAAAATGATTTTTGGTGAGGGGTGGCATACAGATTCCCCGTTTTTAGCGTGTCCGCCAGCAATAAGCATGCTGTATGGAGTGGATATACCACCTTATGGTGGCGATACAATCTGGGCCAATACGGAACTCGCTTACGATTACCTCAGCGAAATTATGAAAAACATGCTGGCTCCGTTGAAGGTTCATATGTCTGCCATTGGCGTAGTCCAAAAGATAGATCAGACCAATCGCGAGGATGGGGAGCCGGTGACTAATATTAACTCTGAAAGGAACTCAGGACAGACCAAAATAGGTAGTATGGATATTGAACTCGAAAGGCAATCAATGATAGAGGGAAGTTATCACCCTTTAGTGCGTACCCATCCAGTGACAGGAAAAAAATCTCTTTACGTTGAAGCAACTTACTCGCAAGGGTTAGAAGGTATGACTGAGGAAGAGGCCAAGCCAATTCTTGACTTTTTAGTTGCCCATATAACTCAGGCATCGTTTACTTGTCGCCTCCATTGGAAAAAGAATACCTTTGTTGTTTGGGACAACCGCAGTTGTCTCCATCACGCTTTCAATGACTATGACGGGTATCGCCGCGAGATGTATAGAACTACTGTATTAGGTGAGAAACCAACTTAACCAAACGAAAAATTTTAACATTGGGTATTTAAAGAATTCCTGAAAAAGAATTCTGTATAAATACTAAAATTAGAATAAGCCTTTTTAGGAGAAATTTATTTAAATGCTTATAGCTGCAGTTGATCTAGTAAGTAATACTTGCTTTCCCGCTCTGGCCGCAGAAGAGCTTGGGTTTTTTAAGGAAGAAGGTCTCGACGTTCAAATAGAGTTGGTCCCAATGCTAGGTGCAACAAAGGCGCTCCGTAACGGCAGCGCCGATGCAATGATAGCAGGGTCGGTTCACGATCTCCTTACAGAATTTAAAAACTGGGAGGGCGCTAAGCTGACAGTAGCACTGTCACAAGGGACGCCATGGGTACTCACAGTTCGAGCTGACCTTGAGGCTCCTCGCGGCAATTTGGAACCCCTCCGAGGTTTGCGGCTGACCGCTGCGGAGGGCCCAGATCTGGTCTTTAAACAATTATTGCTTAAAGGAGGTTTGGATCCACAACGCGACTTAGAGATTTTGGAATTGCCCGGTGCACAAGAACGACATGTGTCTTTTGGTGTATTTGCTGCACAAGCACTTCAAGATGGAAAAATTGACGGGTTTTGGTCTAATGCAATGGGTGCGGAAACAGCGGTATCCGGTGGCTTTGGCAAAATTCATGTTGATGTTAGGCGTGGTGATGATCCTAGTGAAATCCGTTTTTCTACATTCGCGGGTCTAGCGACGACAGACAAATATATTTCTAAAGAGCCCCTTGCGATTGATGCAGCCGTGCGCGCTATTGTAAGTGCCCAAAAAGCCCTACGGGAAGAACCTTCATTGGCACAAGTTGTTGGTGAGAAAAAATTTCCACCTGAATCTTCTGCCTTAATTTCAAAAATTGTTGAACGTGATGCTGAGTTCTACAATCCAGTAATTTCTGAGACGGCAATCAATAACCTCAATTCTTTTGCACAAACAATTGGTCATCTGCATAGTCCAGTATCCTATGACAATGTGGTTGCAACTCGTTGTTGTAAACTTTGGACGGGTGATTAAATATTCTTGAGGAAAAGCCAAGTGTTCCCAACGTGTATACTAAAAATGAAAACTCAAATTTATTTTGGGGGAAAGTTGGGGGACAATACCAAACTTTTCTTTTTAAATTTTTAAGACATTTTGGACATTAAAATTTGAAAAACTCTTGTTTTGATAATTTTTGGGTAGTTATAATTTTGAAAACTTTGGAGATGTAATTTATGAGCGAGCCACTAGAACGGGACGAGGTAATTGAACTTTTGAATGCCCTTGGTAGCGAAGAGGATGAAGATGCTTTGTCAGCAGCCCGTGCTCTACATTCGAAAATTGCCCAAGCAAGTTTGAGTTGGGATGAATTACTTGTTGGAGATGAAAACGAAGAAAACCAATCAGAACAAAACGATCAACCGCTTAGTGAAAATTTTGAAGATGAAGCGGAAATTGGAGAAAACCAATCAGAAAAAAAAGATCAACCGCCTAGCGAAGATTTTGAAGATGAAGGGGAGATTGAAGAAAGTTCCTCAATACCTACTGAAACGGTAGACGACGTACCTTCTGTTGATAATCCAGAGACTTTGACTCTGATAGAAAAACTCCTCAAGCGTGAAGGGAATTCCAATGATTTGCGCGAAGAACTCGAGGGTTACAAAATAGATATATCCAATGGAGAATTTGAAGTTAGCGACCATAAATATGTGAAAGCTCTATATTTGAGACTGATGAAGGGTAAATAAATACTGTCTTCTCATACATTTCTTCTCGAGGTCACAATTGTTAATGGAGTATTTCTTACTTAATTTTCAGTCTCTTTGGCTGATAAAAATTTTATTTGAAATTTAGTATATAAAGAGGCTTGACCCAAATCAGCCGTCAAGTTTAGCTTTCTTTTCATATGGACATTAGTTGTTCCAATTGTGGTTTTTGGTTAACCGAGAGGAGCGAAAAGGCGTGTCAAAAGCCAGTCGTGGTTTACATTCGGTTGATGTGGTTATTGTTGGTGCCGGTTTCTCTGGGCTTTACCTCCTGCATAAACTACGCAAACAGGGTTTCTCTACACGAGTATTTGAACGTGGAAGCGATGTTGGTGGAACGTGGTACTGGAACCGTTATCCTGGTGCACGTTGTGATGTGGAGAGTATGCAATACTCATATTCTTTTGACCAAACATTACAGCAGGATTGGAGTTGGGCTGAAAAATATGCGGCGCAGCCGGAAATTTTGGCCTATTTAAATCATGTAGCTGATCGGTTTAATTTACGCAAAGATATAGACTTTGATACGGAAGTCACATCGGCTCATTTTGATGAAGAGTTATCTTGCTGGAACATAAAAACCAACGTCTCTGGCCATGTTTGGACACAATTTTTCATTATGGCAACTGGCTGTATTTCTACGCCCCAAACACCCAAAATTAAGGGCCTTTCCGTTTATCAGGGTAAAACCTATCACACTGGTGCTTGGCCTCATGAGAAAGTGGACTTCACTGGTCAACGAATAGCAGTGATAGGCACAGGTTCTTCGGGTATCCAGTCTATTCCGGTTTTAGCGAAAGAAGCTGACCACGTTATTGTATTTCAGCGGACCCCTCATTGGTCGGTACCCGCGAGGAATGTGCCGATGACAGATGAATATGAAAAGGAGTGGAAAGCGGATTACGCTGTCAGGCGCCAGGAAATGCGTTACACCGTTAGTGGCAGTTTAAAAAAATTGAAATCTTTAGATGTTTCAGCCCTTTCTGTTACCGAAAAAGAACGCGAAGAAATTTTTCGTGAGCGTTGGGAAGCTGGCGGCATGACCTATCTTAGATCCTTCAATGATCTCTTGACGGAACAAGAGGCAAATGACACAGCGGCTGAATATGTTCGTGAAAGAATTAGGAGTGTTGTTAAAGACCCGGCGATTGCTGAGCTCCTTGCGCCGAAGACCTATCCGATAGGAACGAAACGACTTTGTCTGGATACAAATTATTACGAAACCTTTAATCGCGATAATGTCGAGTTGGTTGATATCAGTAGTCAACCTATCGAACTGATGACGCCAACTGGATTACAGGCTAATGGCCGGAATTTTGAATTTGATAGTGTCATCTTTGCGATTGGTTTTGATGCTATGACGGGGACCCTTTTTAATGTAGATATCCGGGGCAGAAAAGGCCGGGTGCTAAAAGACAAGTGGTGTGCTGGACCGCGTACCTATCTAGGTCTTATGTCTGCTGATTTTCCAAACATGTTTATGATTACAGGACCCGGCAGTCCCTCAGTTAAAAGCAATATGCTTACCTCCATAGAGCAGCATGTGGAATTTGTGGTGGATGGCCTTACATTCTTGCGCGATAATGATTTAGAGGTAATTGAACCAGAACTGAAAGCGGAGGATAGGTGGGTTGATCACGTACAAGAGGCAGCAAATGCGACCCTTTTTCCGCACGCAAATTCCTGGTACATGGGAGCAAATATACCCGGAAAACCGCGTCTCTTTATGCCGTATATAGGGGGTGTAGGAAAATATCGTAAAATATGCGAGGAGATTGTAGACGAAGGATACCGGGGTTTTAGGTTTCAAGCGAAAAATTCGGGTGTCGCCGCTGCAGAATAATTTGATAATAAAAACGGGAATTATTGGTGAATTTTCAAGATGTTCAGTTTTTAACTGACCAAAAAAATCCAGAGGCTTTTCACTAAAAAGGAAAACCATGGAACCCAAAACTATCAGAAGCATTATTAAGTCAGCACAAAAACTGAAAGAGGAAGGTGATTTGCTTGGCGCGTTTGCACTCTTCTGGATAGCATTTGAAGGGCTGGTGTTTAGGGTTGCAATCAAAGCTTTGTGGATGCGGGGTGTCTCGGTGAGAAATTCTCAAAAATTTTTCCGTGTTCACCGGACGGAAAAATTGGACGACCTTGTAACTCGTTGCTGTGGTGTACACCAAGGTAAAAATATTTCGTTTATCCAGTCCGTTCTGAAATTACGCTCATTGCGTAATCAGTTATTTCATACTGGGTCAGCTCCTGATATTCGATCCCTGAAATCCGCTCTTGATCTTCTGTCATTGGCACTAAATAAACCTTCAAACATGTTCAGTCATTTAACTGTGAAAACTCCAGAAGGCCAAATTTCCATCGGAAATCCTTTAGAAAATTTACGGGGAAAAAAGCGTAGGTTTCATGTTTCTGCAAAACCAGCAAATGAAATGATAGAAGGACAAAGAGAATTTCTCTTTCGGATTGAGCAACGAAAATCGGCACCCTTAACGAGGCAACAAATTGATAGCCTCTTAAGTAGTTACCGGGGTTAATATTTTTCTTTTTCTTTTTCAAGAATGCACGATTTTACCCAACCAAAGACCAGGAGACGCTGTGTTTTTGATAACCACCGCTGGAGACAAAATTCTAAAAAATAAAATTAGGAAATACATTGAAGAACATTAACAAAGTTTATAGGGAATTCGATCAAGTAACTTTAGACCGAGAATATTCTATTCGTTTTACAGTCCCAAGTATTGATCCATTTTTAGCCGATTATGCACGCCTGAGCGCAGAGGCACGATCAATGTGTAAGTGTCTTGAAGACGTTTCGTATGGTCAACATCCGGATGAAATCCTCGATATTTTTCCAGCTGGTGTTAACGCTCCTGTCTTTGTGTATTTTCACGGTGGGTACTGGAGGATGCTTAGCCAAAAAGAATCCTCCTTCATGGCCCCGTGTTTTGTTAAACAAGGTGTCGCAACTGTAGCCGTTAACTATTCACTAGCCCCAGGCGCCTCAATTGATACGATAGTGCGTCAATGCCACGATGCTATCGGATGGATTTGGCATAACGCTCGCGATTTCGGAGGTGATCCAAACCGGATTTATGTTTGTGGGTCCTCAGCGGGCGGACATTTGACGGGCATGATGGTTTCTGGAGGTTGGCAACCAAAAAGAAAATTACCTCTAAATGTGGTGAAAGGTGGGGTGCCTTTGAGTGGGTTACATGACTTGGAGCCAATCCGCCTGTCAAACATAAACGAGTGGATCCAAATGGATGAAGCTGCAGCTCGAAGGAACAGCCCTATTCACAATTTGCCAGATTTTGGTTGTCCATTGATCATTTCTTTTGGTGCCTCGGAGACATCAGAATTTAAACGCCAAAGTAGAATTCTTTATAAAGCGTGGCAACGAATGGACTGGTCTGTGGAATCTTTTGAGCATGATACACGTAATCATTTTGACCTAGTTTTTGATCTTTGCGATGAAACTAGTCTTTTGGGACTGAAAGTATTCAACATGATCAAGGGATAATTTTTGTGTTTTCTCGCAAATGTCTAGAGGTTTTTTCAGTCTAGTCTCTCTCGAAATTAATCAGGGGATTGTTTGAAGCTTTAACTGAAGTGTTTTTAAACTGTTGAACAAAAATCAAAATGCAAAACTTTCAAGGAATTTTGAGTCATGCAAGGACATACAAAACGTATATTGACAACTCATGTAGGAAGCCTCCCCCGAACTGTCGAGGTACTCAATGCCATGAAAGCCAGGTTAAGTGGAAAGCAATTTAGTGAAAAGTTATATAAAGATGAAGTAAACAAAGGCGTTCGCAGTTTAGTTAAGATGCAGGCAAATCTAGGTATTGATGTGGTGGCAGATGGTGAAATGTCCAAATCAGGGTTTTTTACATATATCGAAGAAAGGATGGAAGGGTTTGAACCCCGTAAGGAAGAACATTTTAGAATGTTTGAGGCAGAAATAGATGCTTTTCCAGAATACTACGAGGAATATTTCAAACGCGCCATGTTGGGTGGCACCATTGTTAAGATGTTTCCTATGTATTGTGTGGGCCCCGTTTCTTATAAAGGTCACGAAGCTGTAAAACGGGATATACAAAACCTCAAAATTGCTCTTGAAGCCGTTGAAGTTGAGGGAGCCTTTATGCCAGCAGTAGCTCCAGCTGGTGTAGGATATAATGAGTATTACAATACAGAAGAAGAGTTTGCTGAAGCCGTTGCTGAAGCACTCCGGACAGAGTATGAGGCAATTGTAAAAGCCGGTTTTTTACTTCAGATTGATGATCCATTCCTTTGTGATATTCTGGTTGATCCAACATTGGACGAGATCGAAAAAGACCGAAAAGCGAATACCTATGTAGAGGCCATAAACTACAGCGTCCGCAATATTGACCGTCAAAAAATTCGTTTTCATACGTGCTATGGTATTAATGAGGGACCAAGAATACACGAGGCTCCTATGAAACAGGTCGCCGAATATATGCTGAAGATTAAGGCCGGAGGGTATTCTTTTGAGGCCGCCAATCCTCGTCATGAACACGAATACCATATTTGGGAAGACATAAAACTGGACGATGGTGTGGCTTTAATACCCGGCGTAATTACGCATGCCAGCAATATCGTTGAACACCCAGAGTTGATAGCGGAGCGTTTAGTTCGATTTGTTAAATTGGTTGGCAGGGAGAATGTAATTGCTGGGTCAGACTGCGGTTTTTCTTCCCAAGCCTGCTATCACACTGAAGTTCATCCGAAAGTGATATGGGCTAAGTTTGAAGCAATGGTAAAAGGGGCAAAAATTGCCACCGAAATGCTTTGGTAAGCATTCCTGAAGGTGTTTTTAAAAATTCAGTTATTGATACAGAATTCTCAAACTCCTAATGTGGCCAGGGATCGTTGCGGACTTGGTAACTCATAAAAATATCCTGGACAGTATCCCTGTGTCCCTTTTTAAAAGCCCGCTTGTTTGTTGTAGCGTCCCAGACCCTGACAAAAAATACGCAGCTTCGTTCCCTCACCACCTTATTCTGGCCAGCTTTCTTCAAAGGAATAAAAGCTCGACGAAATTCCGGAAAAGAAATTTGTCTGTTTAGGACACTACGATCAAAATTTAACCGTTCTTTTTGTCTGCCGTATACTTCGGTGGGAGCCGGAATATCCTTTACGAAAGCACCATTATTGAAAATACGAACATTAAAAATATAAAGTGGTTTTTCTCTATATTTTCTATTTTTCTTCAATGTTTTTTTAAACCAACAAGGCGTAACCCGTCCCTCTCGGATTTCTGCTTCTTGTTCTATATTTCTTAATTTCCGGTTTAGGGAAGTTAGTTTCGATTTTAATAAGCGATTAGCCTCATTAATTTCATTTATAGATTTTTTCAGTTTTTTATAGTGTATAATTGTTTTGCTAAAATCTTTTGGATCGATTTTTGCTTGTTTTGCTACGCTTTTTACTTCTTTTGCAAAGTCTGCTTCAATATTAAGAATTTCTTTTTCTTTATTTAATTTAATGATTTGGTTGTTTTTTTCTTGCAGGAGTTCCTCGGGATCAATTTTTTCAGGGATCTTTTTAGCATCACGACCGGGGTTAGTGATTGTTTCTATTAAATTAATGCCGTCAAATAACAAAAAGGCAACAATGAATAATCCACCCAAAATCAGGGCGAAATTTGACGACTTCGTTCTTCTTCTCCTTCGTGCCATTTGGTCTTATAGGTCCGTTTCAACTGTTCGGAAATTTGAGCTGCTGCGATCTTGCATGTTGGTGACACCAATCCTGGCAGCCGGCCTGGTATTTAGCTTAAATGTAATTTTTGATTGTAGCCAGACCCTTTTTCTTTTTTTCCTTAGGGGTCAATGGTAGGGTTTGCTAAACTTACGTTAACGAAATTTTTGACAAAGATCTATTCAAAAAGAACAAATTCATTGGAGATAGGAATGCCCATTATTGATTCCGATGCCCATGTTATCGAGTCCAAACGCACTTGGAGCTATCTCGCAGAAAACGAAAAACATTTTGCGCCATTAGTGCTTGATGTGGAAGACAGAGGTCGTGGAGCGGAAACGGGAGTTGCTGAACAATATTGGTTCAGCGGTAATTTTATCCAGACGAAAGACAATGCAGACACAAAATCGATAGATGAAGAGTCCCGGGAAATGGGTAGTGTGAGGGCACGGCTCGAACATATGGATGAACTAAATATCGACATTCAAGTGCTTTATCCTACAATTTTTCTCTTCCCTTGCGCTCGAGATGCAGAGCAGCAAGCAGCGCAGTATAGGGCTTACAATAGATGGTTGAGTGATATCTGGAAGTTGGGTGGTGGACGGTTGCGTTGGGCTGCTTGTGTTCCGACCTTTTCAATGCATTTGGTCAGAGATGAATTAATTTTCGCTAAAGAAAATGGTGCGTGTAGCGTATTCATAAGGCCTTTTGAATGTGACCGATACGTTGGCGACAGTTACTTCACGCCGTTATTCAAAGTTGCTGAGGAATTGGATTTAGCCATTACCTTTCATTCTGCTAATGCAAGCTACCAAAATAACATATTTCACGAGGGCCATAATTTTGGGCGTTTTAAACTAGCAATGGTTGCGCAGTTTCATTGGCTCCTCGAAAATGAACTGCCAAAGAAACACCCTAATATTCGCTGGGCATTTATCGAAGCCGCGGCTTCCTGGATTCCCTATGCCCTGCAAGACGTAAGAAGTCGATTGAACCGAAAAGGAAAGAGATTAGCAGAAAATCCACTCAACGATAACAACATCTGGGTAACTGTGGAAACTAGCGATGATATTCCTTACGTAATTGAGTGTGTAGGTGATGAAAATCTATTAATAGGGACTGATTATGGTCATACTGATACTTCGGCTCAAATAGAGGCGCTAAATTTGCTGAAGGAAAATGAAAAAATATATCCAGCAAGTGTTGAAAGAATTCTTGGTGCCAACCCAATCAACTTATATGGATTTTAATTTTCCCTGTTAGCCCTCAAATTTTATGATGTAGCTAAGTTTCATCCTCGTCCGGTTTCAGTTTTCGTTCTCCAAAAAACCTGATAAATTAGGTGGTCTCCACCCTTCTGGCTTTAACACTTTTCCATCTTCTCTTTTTATAACTTTACCCGTTTCAGGATTAATTTTCGCTAAATTTGTTTTCAATACTTCCTTCCAAGCGCCTTGAGCATCTGCTCCCATGGAATGGATTGCACCAATAGTTACAACGAGTATATCTATTAGGGCGTCAAGTTGCTCAACACGGTCGTTGTTTTCGACCGCTTCGTTAAGCTCACCAACTTCTTCAGCAATTAGTTTTCTATAAAGAGTATATTGTTCCGGGTTTAACTTACTCCCAGTAGTTTGGTCACACGCTTTCATAAATTTTTCTTGATCGGAAAATGGATTGACCATGATAGAAACACCAATTTTTTATGGATAAATAATGACAAAGGAACCAAAGTATAGGGAGTAAAAGAAATTATTTCGAAATTTTTTCAAAAAATTAAAAAATCCAAAGCTTAATTTTTCTCTTCTGCTTTGATTGTCTCATATAATTCAAGTGCTTGTTTTGGTTTTTCGTTCTTGTGGACAACAGCGGCAACCGCTTGAATCATGGCTACAGGGGAGTCTGATTGGAAAATATTGCGGCCCATATCAACTCCAGCTGCTCCCTCACTGACAGCCCGATAAGCCATGCTTAGTGCATCAATTTCTGGTAATTTTTTTCCGCCTGCGATAACGATGGGGACTGGACAAGCAGAAGTTATTTTCTCGAATCCATCTTCAACAAAATAGCTCTTGACATAATGTGCGCCCAATTCTGCAGCGATTCGAGTGGCAAGCAAAAAGTAACGGGTATCGCGAGCCATTTCAGCGCCAACTCCGGTTACAGCCATGGTCGGAATTCCATACCGGTTACCGCTATCAATGAGTTGTATGAGGTTCTTAATCGATTGGTGCTCATGGGACGCACCAATATAAATTTGTGTGGTGATAGCCGCTACGTTTAAGCGAATTGCATCGTCAATGTCCACAGCGACAGCTTCGTTGGAAAGTTCTTTTAAGATACTCTGGCCACCTGAACAACGGAGCACTACTGGTTTGGGTGCTGCAGCCGGTATGACAGAGCGGAGCACACCACGTGTACACATTAATACATCTGCATAAGGTATCAGCGGCACGATAGACAGGTCGATGCGTTCCAGACCCGTTGCAGGTCCCTGGAAATAGCCGTGGTCAAAGGCCAACATAACGGTACGCCCACTTTCTGTATTAAAAATACGGGCTAACCGGTTTTGCATTCCCCAATCGAGAGCATTCGCACCTTTAACGTGGAAAGGCTTATGGTCTTGCGGAATACCAAGACCAAAATCTTTACCTTCGGTAATATCGTCCTTATCGGCCATGTTTTGACATTCCTATTTCAATTCATAAACTGTTAACGTCAAATTAACATAATTCTGTTTATCACTAAACTAAATCTATTAGAATTTTGCTGAATAACTCAGGAGACCTCTTATGTATGCAATTATTTGCTTTGACCGTCCTGCATCCGCGGATTTGCGTAATGCTAATCGTGAATTCCACATGGCTCACCTAGAGGCCAATATTAAAAAAATAATTTTTGCTGGACCATTAAAAGATGAGGAAGGTGTGGCGAGTACAGGAGCGATTTTTATTTTAGATGTAGACAATCGTGAAGATGCAGAGGCTTTTGCTAAGGGCGACGCCTTTAATACGGGTGGTGTATACGAGAGTGTCGTAATTCGACCTTTTAGAAAGGTATTTCCAGCAGAGTAGAAAAAACTGTTTAGAAACAGCTTTAAAGGGGTGTTTTAGAGGACAAATTTATTACCCTCTATTGTTTTTAACCTTCATAAAATTTTTCTAAATTCGGGGTGGAAAATAAATGAAAATAATCAACTGGGTTTTACTCTGATACCCACTTTTTCGAGACGGGGAAGAACCTCCTGTGCCAGGAACGGTAATTCGTCTAAATAATTAACCATCGATATACCTATGCCACTGAGTCCTGATTTGACTAAATCTACCAACGTGTTCGATACGTAATCTGGGTCACCAACGATTGGCAAGCCACCCATACCATTAGCATATTGTGTTCGTTGTTTGTCATATTCCTCCTGCCCAACACTTTCAGGGGAAATGTTTTTTAAGGCTAAAATATCGCGCACCGCATTCCAGTCAGCACACTCTACCGCAACATATTGGTAATATTCTTCTGCCTCTTTGTTAGTTGGGCGACACGTCACCACCCCAACCGTATAAACGTCTATTCCCTTTCCGTAGGAAGCAGCTTGCTTTTTGATAGAAGAGACTTTTTTACGGGTTTCTTGGGTAGATGTTCTTGAAGCGGATGTAAAGAAAGCATCACAATTTTTGAGAGCAAACTCTCTGCCGTTAGGTGAAGCCCCCGCATTCATGATGATAGGCCGTGTACCACCCCATGGTTTGGGTTTTGCACGAATACTTTTATGTTGTAGGTGTTGCCCAAAAAAATCCCAATCATTTTCTTGGCCCCAAGCACGTTTTACTACTTCTATCCATTCTGCTGCGTATTCGTACCGATTATCGTGATTCCTCTGCTCTACGCCAAACATATCGAACTCACCTTCATTCCAGCCACAAACAATATTCAGTCCGAAGCGCCCTCCACCTATATGGTCAGCAGTTACCATTTCCTTGGCCGCCATAAGTGGATTGAAAAGGGGCGCATGTACTGTGCCAAAACAGGTAATTTGATTGGTGGAGGCTAAAAGTCCAGCAGCCCACGTTATTGTTTCTAGTGTTTCTCCCTGGTAATCCGTATCTCCGCCATAACCTTTCCAACGTCCAATTGGCAACATAAATTCAAGACCAACTTTTTCAGCCATTTTTGCAAGATTCAGACAGTCTTCCCAGCTTCCTGACCATCGTTCATCAACGAGTGTTACGGCGCGGCCTGATGAACAGTTGGCTCCGAAAAGACCTATCTTCAAAGCATTGGGGCTTCGCATGGAAATGCGTTGGTCCATGGAAACACTATTCATAATTTTGGTCTCCCGTAATTTGTTTTATTGAGAATTATTTAACAAAAATGTTTATGTTTGTTCCAGAATTATAGAGGGACGAATTGAAAATTCTATCGACAAATTTAATTTTCAAAAAATTCTATATCCTCACATCAGTCGTTATTGGGTATGAAAGCAACTGCCTCAATTTCCACAAGCCAATCCGGATCAACCAAAGCTGCAACAGCCACCTGTGTACTCGCAGGGTAGGGTGGCGAGAACACTTCTGTACGAACCTGGTTTATTATATCGCGAAATCGAATGTCAGCCGCAAAGATCGTTATTTTAATTACGTCTTCTAGAGTTCCACCCGCCTCAGCAAGAACTGCGCCAATATTTGCAAAGACCTGCCGTGTCTGACCAGCGACATCCCCCTTTGCCACCGTTTGCCCGTTGGCGTCCCAAGGGATCTGACCGGCAATGTGAATCATTCTCCCATTTGAAACCTCCCAGCCCGGGCTATAACTTCCTTTGGCCTTTACTGTCGGTGGCTTTAACACTTTTTTAGACATCGTTTGTTTTTCTCCCGTAAAAAAAGGTTATATTTATAAAAATATACAAAACAATTTTTGAAACATTAATTTTGTCTTAAAGTCCACAAGTTCAATATGGAGTGGCATTCCACTGTCCTCGACTATCAATTAGAACCTTTTGGGAAGGCATTGCTCTGCCATTAGCGCGATCAAGGAGCCAGTCGTATACCAGACTGTCACGGCTTTCACCCAGCTCCGCGGAGGATGCATTGCCCATGCTATGATTGGCATCTTGATAGACCACCAATTGTTTAGGTGCTTCAATGAGATCAAAAAGTTCATAAGTGTGTTGTATGGGCGAAAGTTGATCAGCCTCGCCAGCGACAATCATGTAGGGGGCTGTAATATCTTTAGCCACGTTTCGGAGGTCAAACTCCTTCCGGAAAACGTCAAACGCGTCTTCATCCTCATAACCCGCCATAAACATAAACCTTACCTTAAAGGTCGGTGAGGCAGTGTTAAAAATAGTGTCACAGCCAGGTTCTTGGCATACACCGGTACCACAATACCCTTTGATTTTATTTTTTAAACTGGCGGCTGCAACGGTACCGTAATAGGTACCAAAACTAGAACCACGGATTATTATGCGTTCGGGATCAATTTCCGGTCTTTTTCCAAGCCATTCTACAACAGTGTCTGTAGCCTCTGCAAAATTGTCTGATGAAATTGTAATTCCACGATTTCGTGTTTCCCCTTGGCCGGGACCGTCAAGTGCAAGAACTGCCATATTTCTTGTTAAAGCAGAATCCCCATAAATTGCGACCATGTTTTCTTTGCTACCATCCATACCCCCAATATGGAGGACACAAGGAAAAGTTCTGTCGTTTGTTGGTTCTGCCGGCAGGTGCAAAAATGCGGACATCGCAGATTTCTGAAAGGGTATGTCCACTCGTTTAACGGGGTGGGGGGAGTGTTCTATAAACCTGTCATAGGTGTCGATCATTCGACGTTCCCATTCTAAGTCCTCATCGTTGATGTCGAAATAGGGCCACTGCGCGGAGGCGTAGAGGAGGGATGCTACAAAGTAATTTTCACGGGCAGAAATTATACGGCCCTTATCCTCAAATTGTTTTGCTATATTTTCCCGGCGGCGACCTTCACGCCCGAATTCCGGCCCAATATCATCAAATTTTTTCATCCTCCCTCCCGCACGGCGAAAGGAAGCAAGTCCTGATGGTCCTCCTCTGCTTCCTTTTCCAGATAATCTCCCCTGATCCCATTCAGGACCAATGGTTTTGATGACAGAATCTAGTAACCAACGTTGTTCCCTCCATCGTCTTGTTCTGTTTTCCATGCGTAAGGTCTTTTCCATTTTCCCCCCTTTGATTATCATGTTTAACAGTTTGAATTATACAGGATTGCCTCTAAATGTTGTGGCAGGAATATATGTATTTATTTTGCACTTTAGGGTTCCTAAAGTGTGGGCCTCCTGCTTTATATGTTAAGCGGCAGAGGGTAAAGGATGCAAATACCTTCTTCCTTTTAGTTTATTCATAAGTTAGAGATAATACCTGTTTTCATATTTTCACGACATTTACAAAATGTTTCGTCTGGTGGTTACTTTTAAATAGGAAATTGAAAAAGATGAAGAATCTTGTTCTTGAAAACACGGCACCTTTTCAGGGTTTATGTGAACTGGTTGCTGATCGTGAGGGATTGTTCGAAAAAGAAGGGCTAAAGGTCGAATGGGTATTCGCACAGGACACGGATTTTGACCGCAAAGTTCACCTAGACATTCGGGATCCGCAAGAAGCAGACCCTCATTCGAGCCACGGTTTGTTATTTGAGCAAGGCAAGGCGGATATGTACAACGCCTGTGAATGGGGTAATTACTGTCGTGTCCAGGATACCAGCGTCCAGGCAGGTAGGCAGATAGGCCGTCGCTCCATTGTGACTTACGCAGCCCTTGTTGTACGTCCTGGTTCTCCCGTTTACACCCCACAGCAGCTT
>JAYZBC010000053.1:0-17234 GCA_036339375.1 Pseudomonadota bacterium
ACAAGGGAGAAAACTGCCTCCATATCCCAAGCTCGTTAATTTGTTCCTGACTAAACCAGCTTTAAACCCCTGCAGTCGTAAAATTTCTTAGATCGAAAAGAGAAGACTGTGGTGGTTTCATAGGGCAAAATCAAGAATTGGAAAATTTGGCTTCGGTTTCTGCTTCAAGTGCCAGCAATTTTTTCACGCTTGCCCGAGTTTGCATCCGTTGAAAATGGGAGTTGCAGTTTTCAAATCGGGTAAGGTCAAGCTTGAACTGAGTAGCCCGACGAAAACACCAGAAAAAATGCGCATCCGGGGCGGTGAAGTCATCAAAGAAATACTCACGATCATCCAATAATTTTTCAGCTATTTCAAAATTCTCGTAAAGTGGTTCAGCGGCTAATTGGCGTACGCTATTATCTGTATCCGGCACATTGCAGACCTTTGGAGGTGAATTAATTCGACTCAAATAAGGGTGAATACCTGATGAACACCAGGAAAGCATTGAGACCGCTTTCAATTCTTGCCAGGGGTCGGCAGGAAGCAGTTGCGTTTGAGGAAATGTACGAGAAATCCAAATATGAATGGCGACATTTTCCGTTAATGTTTTTCCGTCGACCATTAACAAGGGTACTTTATGCTTTGGGTTGATTTGCAGATACTCGGGCGACATATGTTGTTGCTTACGAAAATTGAGTGGCACAACTTCGAAGTCGGCATTTGCTTCTGTAAGGGTAATATAAGGCGCGAGTGCGCAAGTAATTGGTGCATAATACAATGCAATTTTCATTTTGTTCTCCCTTGTGTTCGAATTGAAGAAGTCTTAGCTAACTTGGAAATTAAAACAAGCGACTAATTTTACCTTTTGTGTTGAAACGTTGGTGCCTTTGTTTTTCATTAAAAAGCATTCCTGAATTCATACCCCTTTAACCAATCATTTAGCATCTGCTTCGTCTTATAAATTCCTTATAGCTATTTGATAAACACCCTCCTTATAACAGCACTTGTAACCTATGAGTAACATAGAATTTGATTTATGTTTTGAATTTTAAAGAGTTGGTGTAGAGAGAATTCCATGGACAATTTACAAAAAAATAAGGTCCACCTTAACTTCCTTAAAGACCTTCCAAAAACGGGGTCAGGTACTAAGGCAGGAAATATGCTCCGACAATATTGGCATCCTCTTTGTTTGTCAGAGGATTTGAAGGATATACCCTACGGTGTTCGGATGCTGGGTGAAGACCTTGTTGCCTTCCGTTGCGGAGATGGTAGCCTGGGGCTGGTAGGACTGTTTTGTCCGCACCGTTGTACGTCCCTTGAGTACGGGCAAGTTAAACCAAGCGGTCTGAAATGCTCTTATCACGGCTGGACTTTTGATAACCGAGGCAACTGTATTGATATGCCTCTTGAACCCGTTAATAGCCCGCTTCGCAATGAAATTAAACATATCTGGTACCCTGTTGAGGAATGGAGTGGTGTGGTTTGGTGTTACATGGGGATGGACAAGGCCAATCCTCCCCCTTTACCAAAGATTGACATATTAGGACGCTCAGATGGGAAAATGGTCCTTAGTCGTGGTGATATTCGAAATTATAACTATTTAAACTTTTTAGAAAATTTTGTAGATATCGGGCACTCCTACGTTCTCCACATGCTTGTCCCTGGCATTGTCCCTGAGGAACTAAAGCCCTATTGCGATATGTCAGTTGATACCGATTGGCACAATATTGACTTCCGTGTTTTTGAAACTGATTTCGGATTAAAGAATGTTATCGTTCATAATACGGCTGATCCTGGAGTTAAATATGTCAATACCTGGAGTTTGGCTTTTCCCACCCATTTTAGATTCGGCGGAATCCTTGCGGGTTTACCGCCCGACTTCACGGTAGACCGACGAGAAGGTGGAGGAATGTTGAGGATTATTGATGACACACATTTTGAAATTTTTCGTTATACGTTAATTCGTAAGGGAAATTTTCAGAGTAATTTTTTTCCACGTAGTGGTAACACTGCACGAGGGCTGGATGAAGGTGTAACGGGTCTCGTTGAAAAGAAAGACTATGATCACCGAAAATACCCTGCTTGGGAGGGATTACCACCGGTTGAAGATTTAGTTATACAAGAAGGTCAAGGAGCTATACCTCCCCGGGAAAAGGAGAATTTGGCTTCGACAGATATTGGTGTGGCGCTATATCGCCAAATTTTAAGGAAATCTATGGATGACGTTGAAAAAGGTGGGAAAGGAAAACCAGTTTCGGTAGACGACGAGGGTGTTATCAAAGTCGATACATATAAGGGATTAATAAATACTGAAGACATTGTCCTTGGCCCGAAGAATATGCCGTCTTCTGAAGATGGACGTGGTTTAATCCGAGATAAAAGTGGTAACCTGGTGTTTGACTGACGAACTTTATAAAGAACTCAAGCTAAGGGAGACATTTTTCTATGAATAGGGAAAGTAGATTCCTGATCGAGTGGGATTGTCGGCAGTTGGTCATCAACTTTTATATGTTTTTAGATGAAAAAAAATATACTGAACTTGCCAATCTTTTTGCCGAGGATGGTGTTTGGGTTCGGCTGGGCGTCGACCTTGTTGGACCAGAAGCTATTGTCGCTAAAATGGCTGAACGCGAGGATTGGTTGACCACGCATTTGGTTAGTAACGTGCGTTTTGAGGTCAACAGCGCTGATGAGGTACATACAACTCAATATGTTACGCTTTACCGGCATGAAGGGTGGAAAAAGGAAGAGGGTCCCGCACCAGTAGTCATGCCCCTGAGTATACTCCGACATCAAGATCAGCTCGTTAGAATCAACCAAGAATGGAAGTTCAAAAGAAAAATGAGCCAAGCCATCATGACTGATCGTAATCGGGTAACACATTATGGCCAGTGAATAGGAACAATGTGGCGCTTTATAAAATATTGGAGAAAATAAATGCTGAAAGCACAAGACATCCAAGGATTGTACGCCATCATACCCACACCTGCTTTACCCAATGCTGAAAGTTTGGATGCCAGTGATACCGTTGACCTCGTAGAAACCGAGCGAGTGATCAATACATTGATCCAAGATGGAATATCTGGATTGATTATCCTTGGCACCACCGGTGAGTGTGCGACTCTTTCTCATTCAGATTACGAAGTATTTGTTACCTGTGTATTGGAAACAGTAAAAAAACGAATACCAACATTTGTTGGAACAAGTGCTCTTGGTGGGCACGAAGTTGCTAATCGATTGCATTTTATCAAAGATCGTGGTGCAGATGGGACCTTGCTCGGGCTTCCCATGTGGCAGCCTTTAGTGGATGTCGAAGCGATAAACTTCTATCGTCAGGTTTCAGAACTTTTTCCTCAACTCGCTGTGATGGTTTATGCAAATTCCCGTGCTTTTCGTTATTCTTTCCCACTGGAATTTTGGGAAGCAGTTGCACGTGAAGCGCCAACAGTTTGTGCTGCCAAACATTCTCGGCCGGGTGATTTAGTGAAAATTATCAAGGCGTCTAAAGGTCGGATTAATTTCGTGCCGCATGAAATGTCAGTCAAAAAATTCTATAATCTTTCTCCTCAAACCACTACCGCTTGTTGGGCAACATCGGCAGCCATGGGACCGGCTCCTGCGTGCGCCATTATAGAAGCTATTCAACAAAAAAATAGTCAGGCAATTGAAACGCTGGCAGAGGCAATTGATTGGGCGGCAACGCCAATTCATCCAATCGTTACTGATGCAGAGGTATTTGCTTCCTATAACATACAGTTGGAAAAATTAAGAATTAATGCAGCCGGTTATTGTAAAGCGGGTCCGATGCGCCCTCCTTATAATTATATGCCCGAGGAATTAAAGTTAGCAGCGGAAGAATGTGGACGCCGTTGGGCGCTCCTTTGTAAAAATTATCAAGGCAATTTTCGTTTTAAAAAAGAAGTCTGGAAAGTCTTACGCTCCTCACACCCTAGTCATTAAAAATTAGTTTATCGACCAAATTTATTGGAGAAGTGGGCTTTTTTCTTTTTCAAGTATTTTGCGAACTGCTGGTCGTTCGAGCATCCTCTGCTTGAAGGCATTGTAATGTTCTAAATCTGTCATTGGCATTTCAATTCGTAGACCCCAGCCAAAAAATACTAAAGCGTAGGGGTCAATGAAAGTGTATTGGTCCCCCATCATCCATTGTCTGCCCGAAAGCCTCGTGTCAACTTCTTCCATACACCCCCAGTAGATTTTTTTGCAATTTTCACTAATGGCATCTAGGGCAAATTCCCCTATATCAGCTCCACCGGCTGGTCTTTCAGGGTGAAGAATAGAGGAAAACGCAACATGGGCTGTTCCTGCAAGCCAGCCAGTCGTTTGCACGCAGTTTGCCAATTCCTCTGGGTCATTTGGGGCGAGGTTGGCTTTTGGAAATTGGCTAGCAATAAAAGGTAAAATGGCAACATTTTCGGTAATGATCCTGTTGCCTATAGCTAAAGCAGGTACTTTTCCGTGTGGATTTATTTTACGGTAGCTTTCGGTTCTTTGTTCCCCTTTTGCTAGTGCGACGAGCTTAGTTTCATAAGGTGCTCCGCATTCTTCTAATAGAATATGAGAGGCCATAGAACATGCACCAGGTGAAAAATAAAGTGAATACACGGTTATTCCTCCTAAGTTTTTCTTGATTGTTGTAGCTTGGAATAGAGGTAATCCAAAGTCTAGTCTTTCTCGAACTTCCGCAAAAATAAATTTTCGTTGTCAGTTTATTTTGAACACCCGATTCAATTCTGATTTTGGAGAAAATCACTTTCTCTATTCTTCTGATATGTGAAAATGGTAAAATGTGACTGAAATGATCACCTCCTTTCATTTTTGGAGAAAAAAATGAATTGGCCACTGGTTAAAGCTATACTGATTTTGCCGGGTACTGTAATCGTATATGTGCCAGCTTTTATAATTTGGATGACCTTTGGAACCAAATGGGAATTTTTTATCTCCCATTACAATCAGGTAGGGTTTTGGCTAGCGGCCATTTTTATGGTGATTGGATTTACTCTTGCGATAGGCTCGGTTAGACAGTTTAACCGATTCGGTGAAGGGACCCCAGCACCATGGAACCCCCCTCAAAAATTGGTCATCCAGGGTCCCTATAAATATGTCCGTAACCCAATGATATCTGGGGTGCTATTTATTCTACTTGCCATGTCATTATTTTTTCAATCCTGGCCGCTGGCGGGATGGCTTTTATTTTTCTTCATAGCAAACGCTTTTTATTTTCCTTTTTCAGAGGAAAAGGGATTAGAAAAACGGTTTGCCCAAGAATACCAAATGTACAAAAAAAATGTGCCTAGATGGTTTCCCAGATTTACCCCTTACGCATTAAAAGAAAAATCTAAGCTCAATTAAAAAACGGCCTTTGTATTTTTTGGGTTCACCTTCACCACTAATTTTCTTCCTAGACTAAAAACCAAAATTTTATGACCAAGGAAAACAATCCTTTATACTATCGAAAGAAAAACAGTCTCGATATAATAGGGGATGGCCAAACATACCGTTTTCGATCCAAATCGTGATGATCCTTTTATTTTAAGTCGAACGGGCATTGATGAATTTTTAGATTGTCCGAAATGTTTTTATCTGAAAAGGCGGTTGGGTTTGGCTTTTCCAAAAAGTTTTCCATTAACTCTTGCCATTGCGACGGACGCTATTCTTAAAAACGAATTTGATGAGATAAGGAGGAATAGGCATCAAAAACATCATGTGTGGAAAGAAAATAAATTAAAGGTTTGTACTTTCTCTCATCAAGATTTGGGCAATTGGAGAAACAATTTTCGTGGCATTCGTTACCTTCACGTGCCAACCAACCAACTGGTTTTTGGAGCGGTTGATGATATTTGGCAGAACCTTGAAACTAACAAAATACATATCGTCGACTATAAATCTACAAGTAAAAAAGCAGATCCAGATATAGAGAGTGGATGGGGATTTGGTTACAAACGTCAAATGGAAATCTATCAATGGTTGTTTCATCAAAATGGTTTTGATGTAAGCGAGGTAGGGTATTTTCTTTATATTAATGGGCGTAAAGACACCGGCTTTTATGAAACCGATCAAAACGGAGAGACTGTTGGCCGTATGTTATTTAAGACTAACCTTATTCCATACTCTGGTAATTTTGACTGGGTAGATGGGATTTTGTGCCAATGTAAGGCAACTTTAGAAGGAAGTACCCTTCCGAAGGCATCAGATCATTGTGACCGGTGTAGATATTTTAGCCAACGGGGCCAAATAGAATAAATTCAAGCCACTTAATTTAATTCTTAAAAATGTTTTTACCATACATTTTACTTAATTTCGGTTAAATCCCGAATTGATTTTAACCTCACAAAGATCGGGTCCGATCAGGGTAAAAGAATCATGTCCTGGATTACGGCGGACAATTTGTGATGGATTTAGTCCCTTATCCAAAAAGTCCTGCCGTGCTTCGTCGATGTCGTCTACTTTGAAATCAAATTGTAGGAAATTTTCGGAAGAAATTTTTGCATTGGTTTGTGTCAGCTGAAGGCGTGTACGGTCACGTAGCTCTACAACAGTGAATCCTTCACGTCGGGTATCCGCACGAGCCCCAATGGCCTCGAAAAACTCAACAGCTTCAGAAAGGTTTGTGACTGATAATCTTAAATGAGCCAGTGCTACGCCTGATTTTGTAGGAGTGTCCATGATGAATTCCCATCAATTTAATAATAAAGTTTGATCTAATCATAACGTACTTTCAGTACAAATTCCTACCACAAACAAAAACTTAACGAATGTAAATATAGTAAGTTTACGCCTTATTACCAACGAGCGTCTATCATGAAAAAATGATTGATTTTTTGAACAAATTATCGGGCAATCCCAAATTTACATTGAATGTGGGTGTTTGATTTTCATTTTACGGTAGGAGGTCTTTTTTTGTGCCGCGCCATGAGAAGAGGTATTATCATCAAACATGCGAGAACAGCGAAACCTGCGTTTACGCCATATACCCATTGCATAGCGGGTGCGATCACCTCTCGGCCAGAATCTTCAGTTAAACCAGCCGCAGACGCTACCATTCCAGAGGTAGCGGCCCCGAACGAAATCCCAATGTTCCGGATCGTTTGGACTGAAGTACCCGCCATATGATTTTCTGACTCCGGTACGATCGCTATTATTCGTTGAATGATGGGGTTGTTGGTTGCGCCCAGACCAAGGCCCGTTAATCCGATTCCAATAGCGATTATTAATACGGGACCCAAATCTACCGTAAGCGCGATAGAAATGGTGGCCAACAACATAAAGAGTAAACCTGTTACAATTGATGCTGTTTCGAGGTTTCTAGCCAAGTTTGCAACGACCAACGCACTTGCAGTCCACATTAGCGATTGAATGGCAAATAAATAACCCGCAACAAGAGGTGAAACTCCGTGAAGCGCCTGGAGGTAATAGGTTGAATAGGTATTAACAATTGCCAAAACAATACTGCCGAGAAACAAAATACCGTAAATAGCCCCAAGCTCTGTTGTTATATCCGTTGCTCCACGAGGAAACATGTTTCGCTTTGACCGTGTATCAAGGATAAATGTTAGAGTTGCAAAAATAATTGAGAGGACGATGAGTAAGCCTCTTAACCAATTATTTTCAGTTAAAGATGTGGTACTCATAAGTAAGACCGCAAGGGCCAGGAGCGCCAAACGTTGATAGGGTATAGCGGAAAGACGGCCTTCACCTGGTTTTCCTTCAACATGTTTCCAAGCAAGGAAAATGAATATAAAAATGAGGGGCAAAAGGCTTAGAAATGCACCTCGCCAAATTAGGTCTTCAGCAAAAATGGCTCCAAAACCCGGACCACAAAATGTTGCTGTTCCCCAAATCACGGACACCAGGCCCAAGACTTTGCTCCTCAAATGAACCGGGTAGGCTATTGCAATTAGGCCATATCCGGACGAAGCAACCGCCCCTCCACCTACACCTTGGATCAGGCGAGCGGTTACCAAGGTTGGCATATCTGGGGCTAAGGCAGCTCCCGCAAGCCCAATTCCGAGTACAAGGCCAGCGCCTGCATAGGCTTGTCGTACACCGAACACTAAACGCAGGGGATTAGCACTTGCGGAGCCAATTATTGCACCCACTGCAAACAGCGAAAACGCCCAGGTATAAAAATCAACCCCACCAATATCGCGTACTACTGTCGGCAGGATTGTTGCAACGACGAATTGGTTAATTGCAAACAAACCCATACCTAAAATTAATACTAATGTGAGGGTTCCGAGCCTTCCAGAAAATATCTGTGACCAGTTGTCTTCTTGCGGGTTCGTGTTGTCGGTATCGTTCATCAGATAGTGGGATAGTTTAATTTTGTGAAAATGAAAAGTATATTGGGCGCACACATAGCATTTTTAAAAAATTTAGGTTTTAATTTGTGACATATTTTGCAAATTAGATGAATTTCAGTAAGGAGTATTTTAATGAACGATGCTTCGCCTTTAGATAGGGTCGTGATTATTACGGGCGCAGGAAGTGGCCTTGGGCGTTCCATGGCTTTGGCACTGGCCGGAGCGGGCTGTTCCATTGCCGCCGTTGATATAAGTGTTGACCGTTTGGGGCAGCTTAAGAAAGAAGCAGAAAATTTAGCTGGAGAAATTTTATCAGTTTGTCTGGACATAAGCGAAGCAGAAAATTGCATTTCCATTGTTGAAGAAACTGTAAAGAACTTTGAACGTGTTGATGCCGTGGTTAACAATGCAGGTGTTAGCATTGCTATAATTCACCCAAATTTTCGGCAGGAAAATGTTATGTTCTGGGACGTCCCCGAGGATAAATGGGATACAATGTTTAATATAAACGCAAGAGCACCGTTTATTATAGCAAAAACCGCGGTTCCTTACATGATCAAACAAAAGTGGGGACGAATTGTTAATGTAACGACCAGTCTGGACACTATGATTCGGCCAGCCTGGACCCCCTACGGTCCCTCTAAAGCAGCTTTAGAAGCGGCCTCTGCTAACTGGGCGGGTGATCTAAGGGATAAGGGGGTTACAGTGAATGTATTGTTACCAGGGGGACCAGCCAACACCAATTTTGTTCCGGGAGTTTCAGAGGCTGAACGCGCTAAACTTGTGCAGCCGGAAGTGATGGGGGAGCCAATCAAATGGCTGATGTCAAATTCATCTGACGGTATTACTGCACGCCGTTTTATTGCTCATAATTGGGATTTAAATCTGGATCCGCTTAACGCGGCTCAAAAGGCTTCGTCATCTATTGCCTGGGAAAGTCTTGCGAGGCAGGCAGGGGAAGGTCGAACAACACAATCGGTGTAATAATTATCAGAAAAAAAGTTTTTGCACAGAACCTATTGCCAGATAGTTAATTATGCCGCTCACTGGAAAGCTAGTGGGCAAGCTCCTTTATTCGCTCTCTGGTATAAACTTCATTCCACTGTCGGTAGGAATGCTCCCAATTAAAAGGTGCAAAGTTGCCTGAATTAGAAAAGTCTACCCGATTTCCGTTTAGATAAACGTCTTCTATATTTTTTGCGTCCTGCAATGTAGTAATATCTTCTAGGGGATTACAATTCACCACTGTAATATCTGCAAAAGCACCTGTTGCTAACCGCCCTACAGAATTTCCCTCACGAAGAAGTTTTGAATTTTCGCTTGTAGTACACTTTAATGCCTCGCCAGGAGAAAATCCAAGATATTTAACCATGATTTCTAATTCACGCGCGTGCCATTCACCATAAGGCGTGACAGCAAAGCCTGAATCCGAGCCCACCATAAAAGGTATGCCCATTTTGTGTGCTTCAATTAGCATCTCGCAGGCAATCTCAACATCATTTCTGTTCATATTAGGTCGCCATTTAAAACATGGGTCAGATTTTCTTGTAAACTCGACTGTGTTTACAAGAAATGTTAACGCCGGCGAAAGCGTGGCCCCGCTTTTGGAAACCTCCTCTAGTCCCTCTTTATCCATTTCAAAGGCATGAAAAATGATATCAACACCAGCGCGCGCAGAATAAAGGACCGCTTCGCGACCGCGTGCGTGAGCAATCGTTTTAACCCCAAGCCGATGGCACTCTTCAACCATTGAATCCAATTCCTTTTGATTGAAGCAGGCCATCAACTCGCCATTCGAATTCCGATGAAGACCGTCTGCTGTGAATTTTACGAAATCGACCCGGTCCTTCACCTGCATACGAATTTCTTCAATGGCCTCGTCTGTGTTTCGGACAAGGACCCCCACTGAGCTTTCAGGCACGCCAATCCATGTTGGATACCAATCACCGAGGCCCTGCCGAGCCGTTATTTGTCTTCCCGAACTCGTTATTCTTGGGCCAACAAACATTCCTGAATTGATTGCATCCCGGACGCTCGTTGAAACGCGATTAGTAGAGGCAGGATCAGCGAGGGAGGTATAGCCAGCTGCCAAAACCTTTTGTGATGCTAATAAGGCCCGCAAAGCCCGAAATTCTGGCGGGGCATACATATCGACGTCCTCGTTTGCTTGGGCGTTTCCGTAACTCAAATGAACATGTATGTCGATTAATCCGGGCAATACGAATTTTTGGCTATAATCTATTATTTCATCATTTTTCTGAGGTGGTGGAGCGTTGGAAGACCCGCCCGAAAATACAATGCGTTCATTATCAATTATTAAAATTTGGTCTTTTAAAAGTGTATCATTTGTTCCTTCAAACAAATGACCGCACTTTAAATATTTCGCCATTGGTTTTCTCGCTTTCTTTGGGACGTTGCTAAAGTGGCAAAGCAATAAGGTTGTTGATTACACTGTGGTCACAAATGACCACTCTTTCTTGAAACAGAAACTTGTCCTCTTTCTGTACAATTATGTCTTGATATTCCCCTGTACTAAAAACACTCATTGTTCCATTCAACATTGTCCGGGTAACCAAGTAGTTAGACCTTAGGCTCCACTCATTTCCCTTTTTACCTATAATTTCTACACAACTGACAATATGTCGATAACGGTGTGGTTCAAATACATTGGCTGTTCGAATGGATACTACTCTATCTTTAAGCATACCGTGGCTGTCACAAAGTATGATGCTAATTGGAAAACCCCTGTCATAATTATCACGAGTTGTGATTTGGTAGGTACAGGGGTCGGTGAAAAGGTTTGGCCATTCTTCAAAACGTCCACTGTCAATGATATGTGCATACTTAGCGAGCAACGCTGTTACTTCCCCTGGTATATGCGCGTTGTCCGGGATAATTTTCGATACATTCGCCATTAGACTTCCATGAGTTCTCGGTAGGCGGTGTAAAAACCTCTTACTCCACATTCAGATGCACGAGAATTGACGATGGTTTCAATTGAATCTCCAGCCAGTTCCATTACTGAAGCCTTTTCTTTATCACCTTGTACACCCCGCTGAATCAGGCTGCCAACCATACCATCTTCCATGGAGATATAGCCTGATGGACCTATTAAATTCCCTTGTTTAAGGCGCATTTTTGTTTGTTCCTCGGTATCATCTGCATACCCTAATACAGTCCAAATCAGTTCTGAACCCTCTTCACCCCTTGGGATTAGGACACGTGTGGCAATCGTATTGTGTATTTGTTGGATAACGAAATTGGGAAAAGCTGTTTGGATGGCCGTTGTTATTCCGTCGCCATGCTCATCCCATTGCTCGATAACCGAGGGATCATGTAAACCGAATTTACCCATATCGTCACTACCCGAACGGAATTGTGCTGTGTCATAAACTTCCCCACCTTGGTCAGTAGCCATTTTTGACCAACTCAGATGATGCCAGCCTTTATGGCCCATCTCGATGGCGCCTTCCATTGTAAAACGATTTAGTTTTAATTTAGTTGCCCAAGCATGAAGAATTGTTGCGTGATAGGGATCCGTTGCATTCTCAAAATAGAGTTTCCAGTTTGATGACAAATACTGGCTGTAATAACCAAGTACACGGAATTCCCGCCCTGCTACACGGTCTAGGTTGTGCATAAGCTCAGGACTGAGGTAGTCACGGAGAGGTTCTGTCTTTTTACTAAAAGTGCCAAAAATAAGGCCGTTTACTGTATCAACTCTGACCTCCTGCAATCCATGGTCGCTGAAGTTGAATTCCTTGGGTAAGCCTCCTTTACCGTTAATTCCTTTTCCAAAGGGTACGTTCTTTAAGTTTCCATCCAAGTCATAAAGCCAGTTATGGTATATGCACATTAACTCCTTAATAGTGCCAAAAGGCTCATACAAAAGCATGGAACCTTTATGCGCACACCTATTTACAAAGGCCGCTACTTTTCCCTGGGCATTCCGGAGAACGATGACGGATGTATCGCCGACTTCCATGAGGCGGTAGTCCCCAAGATTAGGAATTTCGATTTCTAAACCCAAAAAATGCCAGACTGGACCGCGGAAAATTCGTGCCAGTTCCGCCTGATAAACATCAGGATCTGAGTAAATTAAATAGGGTGTTCTTCTAACACCTTCTTCTGGCCAGTCAAATAACGGTGTGTCTGTTAGCAATCCAACCTCCTATTTCGAACAAGGCACTTAGTGTTTAACCCTAATAATCTATAGGAAAAGAAAAAAATTGGAAATCTAAATGCTTTTTTTAAATCAAACTTAGGTTTTATTTTTGAACTCATAGCTCAAATAACAGAAAACGATTTTAAATGTTTAGTATTTCTTTACCTGCATATCCTTCGGGTGTCCTTATAAAATTAGCGCGTCTTAACCCATCCCTCATTTCCCACTTTCCAATTTTGAAGCTGGTGAAAATCACAACAGGCGACCAACAGAAGACTCTGTTATTTTTTTGATTATCGTGTTGCCGTTGGTAAAGATCGACGCGCAAAACGACCTGCTTGAGCATTTATGGTTTTGGTTTAATCCTAGGTTCAGCCTGACAATTATCATTCATTTCGCCAAACGGCGTTTTTGTTCGGCACAAATGTGAGTGAACCAATTGGGTTCCAGTTAGGCTAATGGTTTTTGCTAGATTGGCCATTGTGAAATTTGCTTGGTTTAAAATTGCCCCTGTAAAATTAGCCCCGGTCAAATCGGTCCTCGTAAGATCGGCTCCTGTCAAATCTGACCCTGCTAGAAAAGCCCCTTTTAAATTTAGTTTTCTCAGGTTCGCACCCCTTAAATTACATTTTAGGCAACGATTGATTTCAATAAGCTTTTTTACATTGGCTTTAATACCCGAATGGAAACTTTTACTTAAAATAAACCTATCTTCTTGCCATGTACCCTTTTGAACTCTGTCTTGGCTGAATTTTAGTACGCCTTGACCGTGTTTTAGACCTTTTTTCCACTCACCAACAAAAGTATCTCCGGTCACAAAGGTTTCTGTTCCATTCCCGTGCCTTTTGTTATTTTTCCAATCTCCCTCATATTTATAACCATTAGGGTAAACGAATGTACCTTTTCCACTTTTTTTACCTTCTTTCCAATGACCGAAAAATTTTATCCCAGTTGAATAAATAGCGGTTCCGTACCCGTTTCTTTTATCATTTTTATATTCCCCAAAGTATTGATTGCCATTAATAAACGTATAAGTCCCTTTACCATTCTTTTTTCCATTTTTAAAAATGCCAACAAATTTTGCGCCATCGGCCCAGGAGAAAGTTCCGTTTCCATCCATTTTGTTGTGCCAAAAGTCCCCAACATATTTATCGCCATTGGGAAAAATATAGGTTCCTTTTCCGTGCCGATACCCTCGATGAAATACACCAGAATATTTGGTCCCATTAGAAAATGCATAAGTGCCCTTTCCCTGCGGCACACCCTTTTTCCATTCACCAACATACTTATCACCAGATTTTGAGGTTTTGGAACCAAAACAATCAGTCCAAATTGTTTCGCCGTTCTTAGGGCAGTTTTTGTCCGCTAAACTTTCTTTTGGGCTATTTACCAAAGAAACTACAATAAAAATTATCAGGAATTGAAGGTATGTTTTCATTCTAAAATCATGGCAGACATTTGTTTTATTAGGGAGTCCCAATTTTGTTTTTATTACCAATCATTTAGTTTCATCGATTCTAAATTTTAAAAAGGTATAAAAATTTTAACGATATTGTTACTATGCTTTAAAAATTTAATAATTAGTTTCTTACGTCTTGAAGGAACCAATCGGTAGGGAATTTACGGCCTAATCCAAGGGATTCAGCTTTTCGAAAGATGTAACCTCCAACAGAAGAAAAGGCGAGACCCTGATTACCAAAGTTATGATAAAAGGTGATTTGTTGATCATTTTCTCGTCCGTTAACACGCCCAAAAACCAAATCACAATAGTTGGGCCAACCCTGTGAAATTTTTGGCGTTGCATTAGGCTTTTTTGGCAAACGTTTCATTTCCTCGGCAGTGCCAGCGATGTAGGCGACCGGGCTGTGACCAACTAAACGTTTAATACGACCTTGCTCCGGGAGAGGTAAACCCCCTTCACCCTGACGAATTTTGATATCAATCTTTGTCAAGCAACTATCATCAATTTCTTCTTCACAGAGATCTGTCACGTGCATGCCGGGCTCTAACCATTCCGCCTTTATGGTGGGTGACATGGTATCTGTGCACGTTGCAACAATATCTGCCCCTTGTAATGCCTTTGCAGGATTATCGACTGCCACCACTTCGATGGATAACTTTTTTCCCATCTCTTGGGCATAGGCTTCCCGGTGACTTTTCGTTGGGCTGTAAACCTTGCATGTCTCTATTGGACGTACCGCACAAAAACCTTCCAGGTAAGCCCTTGCCATTCCGCCTGAACCGAGTATTCCGACCTTTTTGGCGTGGAACTTGGCTAGAAATTTCGCCCCGATACTTGCGGAGGCGCCAACTCGAATTCGCGAAATTTCACCGTCATTAATAAATCCTAATGGTTCACCATTTTTAGTGTTAAATAACATAACCAGTCCACACCAAGTACCGGGCTCCACACAGTATTTCTCTTCGGTTTGGCTCCCATTTTTGTTTTCCGGCCAGGTAATCACATCAGACTTCATCCGAATAGCAAAAATCCCGTTATTAGTACCCTCGGATGTACCCCATCTAAGATAACCATTATCAAGTTCACAGGGCATATACATATCGATACGTGGCCTTTCCATAGCTTCTCCAGTTTCAATTTGTTGAAAGGCGTTTTCTAAAACTGGTATGCATTCTTTAACACTCAAATGTTTCCGTACAACGTCATTATGGATGAAAAGCATTTTGGTTCTCTTTTTTTAAGCAAAATTTGAAAATTGTTTAAGTGCCCAACGCCAATCTACTTTGTCAGAATTGAAAAGCTCTGAAAGGCCGATGATAGCTCTTTCTTTCCCTATAATAGGAGTTACGTTATTTAGAAATTTTTGTTCCACCTTTTCTTTTTCTAATTCCATTTCAGCTATTTTTTTTTCGAATTGGTCACCCTTGAGATTTTGAACACAAATTTTACCTCCCAAATTGCTTTTCAACTTGGGCTCTATACAATGTGTCACCCTAGAAGCGAATTCTAAAATGTCCCTCCTTTCGCGCATTTGAAGCCCTATTGCAGATAAACCAATATTCTCCTCAAAAGCAGAAACAGCGATTTGATAGGGCAGACTTCCTGTGGCACTTAATTCGGTTTTAGGGGTAAGTTTAGGGAGACGAGGTTCGCAGACAATATCTGCAGCCCAGGGAGCTATAGTACACTTAACTTTTTTTATATTTCCCCCATTTAGCCCGTGTTTCTTTTTGATAAACAGAAAAGCGTCTAAAAAAGGCTGGATGACAAAAGCGCAGGGATAATACTTAAATAAAGCTGTATTTCCTTTCCAGGAACTGCCTAATTCATTGTTTATTTCTTTCGGGTTAATTGTTTCTCCGTGTAAAAAGGCAGAATATAAATCGTGATTTCCCTCTAAGATATATTCGGGTCCACGGAAACCGCGTGAAGCCATTTCTGCGGCCACAATACCGCCATGTGCTGCCCATCCCACATGCAACCACTTAGACCATCCTCCATCAACAGCAAAAGCTCGTAATCCACCAGACATACTTGCAGCTAGCCCCATTGCCCAAATGATTTGTTCTTCTTTTAGTTTAAGTAGATATGCAGCCGTCACAGCAGCAGCGATGGGCCCGATGATTCCTGTTGGGTGAAGATTGCGAGCGTGAAAACGCAAACTGGCCACCGAACCCAGTCGGGCAGCAATTTCATATCCCACAATTACTGATGATGCAAAATCCTCACTTGAAACATTCTCCTTTTCGGCAATGGCAAGGGCGGTTGGAATTACAATACTACCCGGGTGGACTAACGAATCTAAAAAGGTGTCATCATAATCACGACAATGTGCTGCTATGCCATGGACTAAGGCAGCGCTTGATGCTGGTAAGCGTTTTGTATAGTTGCAAACTGTACTCTGCGCTATACCCTGATGGCTTTGAACAAAATCAAGGGCGATCTTTCCTGCGGGTGTATGCATTCCGGTTAAAATTAGACCTGTGGTGTCGAGTAACCGAAAAGGCAATGTTGCCAAAATATTTTGAGGGATTTGGTTGTAACTAAGAGAGCCACACCATTCCGCAAATTGGCCCGGAATTGTTGCTGATTTAGTCATTTTTTGATCATAGAGACTTTAAACTGAGTTTGTAAAATTCATTAATTTTAATTTAATAGCTGTAGTTGGAGTTATGTTTTCATATTACCAGGAATGGATTGTGAATCTTTAGTGAACTTTTAAGGTTTCTAGAGAAAAAAGCGCCATAAAACAATTGGTTCCCCTTCTGACTATTAATCATTTCTTTAAATTCCAGAAAAAAACAGTTGAATTTGAATAAAAGGAAATTTTTGAAGAATTACAAATTTATTTTACCAAGGCACTTTTCCAAGTTAATGTTAAAGGCGATGCATAATGCTACTTTTAAATTTACCGGTTGATTAATAGTTGGGATTGAAAAAGATGAAGAATCTTGTTCTTGAAAACACGGCACCTTTTCAGGGTTTATGTGAACTGGTTGCTGATCGTGAGGGATTGTTCGAAAAAGAAGGGCTAAAGGTCGAATGGGTTGACCGAGAGGCAGGTGTAGACCGCAAAGTTCACCTAGACATTCGGGATCCGCAAGAAGCAGATCCTCATTCGAGCCACGGTTTGTTATTTGAGCAAGGCAAGGCGGATATGTATAACGCCTGTGAATGGGGTAATTACTGTCGTGTCCAGGATACCAGCGTCCAGGCAGGTAGGCAGATAGGCCGTCGCTCCATTGTGACTTACGCAGCCCTTGTTGTACGTCCTGGTTCTCCCGTTTACACCCCACAGCAGCTT
>JAYZBC010000054.1:0-17666 GCA_036339375.1 Pseudomonadota bacterium
GGGTTAGTAACTTTATTATTTTTTGCGCGTTTTGGTTTTGTAAAACTTGCAAAACCTGCTCGGCCTTGGTTGCATTTGTTGCGTTCCGCTTTGATGCTTGTTGCAACCACTTTATATTTTGTTGCTTTACGTTTCTTGCCGCTAGCTGATGCTGTCGCTATTCATTTTATTTCACCCATTTTAATAACAGCATTTTCTATTCCTATACTGAAGGAAAAGGTTGGCCCGAGACGCTGGGCCGCAATTTTTATTGGATTTGTTGGGACCATCATTATTATTCGACCAGGTGTTGTAGGTATACATTGGGCAGTATTTTTACCCTTGGGCACAGCTATTTGTTACGCTGTTTACCAAATCCTCACTCGAATTGCGTCTCGAACAGACAGCACCCAAACCAATCTGTTTTGGACCTCTGCCTTTGGTATTCTGGCAACCTCTCTCTGCGTACCGTTTTTTTGGACCCCCCCGAGCGTCATCGATTGGGGAATGATGATAGCGCTGGGAAGCATTTATGGTTTAGGTCATTACCTATTGATACGTGGTTTAGAAATTGCACCCGCGTCACGCCTTGCGCCCTTCATCTACACTCAAATCATTTGGGCAACAATTTTAGGGTTTTTAATTTTTAACCAGCTTCCCGATCAATTAACGATTCTGGGAGTTTGTATTGTCATCGGAAGTGGCCTTTATATATGGAGACGGGAAACTAAACTTTCGCACCAAAGTTAGCAAAATGTATCAAGTTCTTTTGACGGGCCCTAATCCTGGTCGGTAGCTCTTGGCATCTAGAAACTCCCCCATTCCTCGTTCCCTTGTTTGTTCGTGATCACGGAAACGGAGTTGGTCACTTTTAGCATATGAGTATTCGTATGCCATTTCGACCGGCATATTCATTATTGAACGTATAGTTTCCTTAGTGCCCCTCAGAACCTCTGGGGCTATTTTTATTAAGTCTTTGGCTAACTTTGTTACTTCTTTCTCTAAATCCTTACCAGGTACTGCATATGTTACCAACCCAATTTCGGCGGCTTTTTTTCCGTCAAAAGATTTTCCCGTCATAGCAAAATAAAGAGATTGACGGTAGTTCATGGACATCGTTACAACTTTACTAACAAGGCCGCCGGGCAGAATACCCCAATTGACTTCAGAAAGGCCAAAGGAGGCCTCTTCTGCCGCTATTGCAATGTCGCAGGCAACTAAAGGAGTAAAAGCTCCCCCAAAACAATACCCATTAACCATGGCGATGGTGGGTTTGGGAAATGTGGAGAGTTTTTGCCAGCTCCAAGTGCGATCTGCCTCCCGAGCACGCGCTTTTTCTGAAGGCTGATCGTCTAGAGCACGAAAAAATAATTTCAGGTCCATTCCCGCGCTGAAGGCTTCTCCAGCACCAGTTAATACTAAAACTCGCACATTTTTGTCGTCCGCTAATTGGCTTAAAACGTCAACCATTTCATAACAAAGTTTTGGGCTCATGGCGTTGCGTTTTTCTGGCCTATTGAAAGTCACCCACGCAATTTCATCTTTAATATCAACCCCTACCGTTTCGTAATTAGTTGTATTCATAATGTATCCTTGCCCCTTCTAAAATTTGCCCCCCTGCTGTATTGATCCGGCCATCTCATCTCATGTCCTATCTCGCGTGCTATATGGCGCACGAGATAAGGGTCATACATATGACCGCGCCCAACCACACAAAAATCTGCCTGACCGTTTTTGATGATCGTATTCATCTGATCTCCGTTTTCTATATTTCCTACTGCCATAGTGGGTATACCAACCTGACAACGAATTTGTTCCGCAAATGGTACTTGGAATAAGGAAGTATCTGGGGGACGTTTGTTGGTGACCATGCCACTGGAAACATCAATTGCATCAGCCCCTGCCTCTTTGAACATACGTGCTATAATTACTGCGTCCTCTATTTCATGTCCCTCTGTTTCCCAGTCCACAGCAGAAATCCTAATCACAATCGGCCTCTCTTCCGGCCATACTCTCCTTATGGCTGCAAAAATCTCTAACGGTAGACGCATCCGATTTTTTATGGGTCCGCCATAACCGTCATTTCGTTTATTACTCAGGGGAGAAATGAAACTCGACATTAAGTAGCCGTGGGCGCAATGAAAATTAAGGATATCAAATCCAGCGGCCAAAGCACGTTTAGCGGCGTCCGCGTATTGTTGGGGCAGCCTTCTAATTTCTTGGTTTGAAATTACCCTCGGTGTCCGGGCGTGGTCAGATACGGGTATCGCTGAGGGTCCAATTATATCAAAACCTTGTTCTTGCTGTGCTTCGGTGCCACGTTGCCAGCTAAGGCCAGTGTCACCCTTGCGCCCGGCGTGACCAAGCTGTAATCCAATTTTGGCTTCTGTATGCTGATGGATGAAATCCACTACTCGTTTCCAGGGTTTAATGTGTTTGTTTTGCCAAATGCCAGCGTCACGAATAGAAATTCTTCCATCTGGATGGATGGCGGTCATTTCCGCTATTACTAACCCGGCCCCACCCATCGCACGGCTCCCTAAATGGACAACATGCCAATCATCCACCACCCCGTCATTGGCTGAATACATACAAAGTGGTGACACAACAACACGATTAGCAAATTCTATCCGGCGGAGGCAAAAAGGTGTAAAAACAGGAGGTGTACCGGGATTGGAGGATATATTTTTGTTCACAACCATTTTTTTCTCAGGGGTTCGGATTAAAAATCCCAGCCGCCGGATACTGTTTTGGCCACTGTATTTGTTTATAACCTAACTTGTGCGCAGCATGTCGAACAAAGTAAGGATCAAATAAGTGACCCTTAGCGACACAACATAGATCTGCCTTTTCTTCACTTATGACTTCATTGATTTGTTCGGGAGTAGCAATATTACCTACTGTCATAGTTGGAATCCCCGTTTCGCGGCGTATTTGCTCACTAAAGGGGGTTTGGAATAATCCGGAGACAGCCGGTCGTCTTGCGTGTGTTACATTACCGCTCGACACATCCAAGATATCTAGCCCCACTTTTTTGAACAATTTTCCTACTTGGACCCCATCCTCAATTTGGTTTCCCCCGTCTTCCCAATCGATTGCAGAAATTCTAGCGGAAATTGGCTTTTTATCAGGCCATACTTTTCTCACCGCTTGAAAAACTTCTAAAGGGAATTTCATTCGGTTGTTTATTGTCCCCCCATAACTATCCGTACGTGTATTTGAAAGGGGTGAAATGAAGGAAGATAATAAATAACCATGACCTGCATGCAGTTCGATAATATCAAATCCGGCTTCATTGGCGCGTTCTGCACCGTTTGCAAAGTCGGCAATAGCCTTGGCAATATCACCTTGGTTCATTTCAACCGGTGTTTCACTTTCCGGACCAAAAGGAATAGCGCTTGGGGCTACAATTTCCCATTTTTGATCTTCAGGTAATGGTTTATGTCGTTCCCAAGCGATAGGTTCGCAGCCCTTTCTCCCTGCATGTCCTAACTGCATACCAATTTTTGCGTCAGTATGCTGATGTACAAAATCGACAACTCGTTTCCATGCTTCGGTGTGCTTGTCATCCCAAATACCCGCATCGCCCGGCGAAATTCTTCCCTCTCTGGAAACCTGGGTCATTTCGGTAAAAACCAAACCCGCACCTCCAACGGCCCGGCTTCCTATATGTACGACATGAAAGTCTGTAGGTGTGCCGTCGAGATCATCTGCTGAATACATACACATTGGAGACATCACTACACGATTTGAAAGTGTTAATTCACGTAGTTTAAACGGTGTAAACATTGCTGGTAGTTCAATTTTTCCCCCCGGTACGCTAGTCATTTTTTCTCCTAAACCTTATTTTTACCAACTCACACACCTTCTTTCTGCCAAAAAAACCTTGGGTTGATTGATGGTCATACACTGTGGTCATATTGCCTCATGAATCTGAAAAAGAAAACTAAACCGCCTCCACCAGAGCGTGGGTATCCCGATCTTCACGATCACATCCAAAAGCTGAGGGATAACGATTTGCTGCAAATTGTTAATGAGCCGGTTAACAAAGATACTGAAGTTATGCCTTTGGTTCGTTGGCAATTTAGAGGGGGTGTCCCTGAAAATCAACGCAAGGCTTTTTTGTTCAACAAGGTAACCGACAGTTGCGGCAGAAAATATCACATACCTTTAGTCGTTGGGGCTTTGGCGACGACACCCGCTATCTATAGTATTGGGATGGGGGTAAAGCTTTCAGCCATTGGTAATCATTGGAAAAAAGCTCTCGCCGCACCATTGTCGCCCGTGGAAATTGATAATGCTCTGTGCCATGAAATTGTTACTATGGGCTCGGACCTCGAAGGAGAAAACAACGGGCTTAACAGCCTGCCCACCCCAATTTCTACTCCTGGCTTTGACGTTGCTCCTTATTTGACAGCTACGAGTTGCATAACCCGGGATCCAGATACGGGGGTTCAGAATATGGGCACTTATCGTGGGGGAATAAAATCGTCCAATCGAATTGGCTTGAAAATGTTCGTTAACATGCGACAAGGGGGGCATACGCATTGGCAAAAATGGAAAACTAAAGAAAAAAAAATGCCGATAGCAATTATGGTAGGGGGCCCACCTTCCCTAGCTTACGTGAGCTCCCAAAAAATTCGTGAAGGTTTAGACGAAATTTCAGTGGCTGGTGCTTTAGCAGGGGCACCAATTAGGGTTGTAAAAGCGAAGACTGTTGACTTACTGGTTCCGGCTGAGGCAGAGATTATCATTGAAGGTTTAATTGATACAGAAATGCTGGAACCCGAAGGTCCTTTCGGGGAGAGTCACGGCCACATAAATCTTGAAGAATACAACTTTATACTTGATGTCACAGCAATCACGCGTCGTTCGGACGCAATAATGCCTTCAATAATTTCTCAAGTCACCCCCTCTGAATCCAGCGTTATTAAACGGGTTGGGATGGAACCTAAATTTCTTAACCATCTTCAAGAGGCTCTTGGCATTAAGGGCATAAAACAAGTGTCCCTACATGAACCTCTTACCAACATAAGGCGGCTCTTGTTTATTCAATTTGAGCGGGGGGTTCCTAGAACCGAAGTTTGGCGGGCACTGTATGGTGCTGCTCATTTTGACTCAGCCTGCGGTAAGTATGTAGTAGCGGTCAATGAGGATATCGAACCCGAAAATGGGGACGCTGTATTTTGGGCGTTAGCCTATAGGGCTAACCCTAGCCTGGATATTGAAATACTTAAACACCGCGATCGTGGGCATGGACCGGCTTTAGAACGGGGGAGTGGGGAAGATGCTACATTATTAATTGACGCGACGTTGAAAACAGATATGCCTCCAATTGCTCTTCCTAAAAAAGAGTTTATGGAAAATGCAAAAGTCTTGTGGGAAAAACTGAAATTAGGACCCTTGAAACCCGAAGCGCCTTGGCATGGATATTCTTTAGGAGACTGGTCGGGGGAATGGACAAATATGGCTGACCGCGCAGCGTTAGGGGGTTATTTGGAAAATGGTAGGCGCAGTGCACAGATGCGTCGGAATGATGTTTCTCCAAATACTTCAATTCGTGATGTAGATCCGGTATCCGAAAAAGGATAAAAAACAGGGTATGAACGAAAACACAATATTTTATGGGGAAGCAGAAAATCTAGCTGGTGAGGCATTAAAGGTTAATGCGGATGGCGCAGCATACTTAGTTGGCTCTTCTTGCGAAGAATGTAACAAGCGCGTGTTTCCTCCAACTAACGTTTGTCCTGATTGTATGTCAGAAAATTTGACTGCCCTCCCTTTAAGTAAACAAGGCACCCTCTATTCGTGGTCGATAGTGCACGTAGCACCCAAGGGTTGGCATTTGCCATTTATTGCCGCTTATGTTGATTTACCTGAGGAGGTGCGCATATTTACGCATTTAGTTGAGGTAGCCCCAGAGGATCTGGTTTTCGATATGCCCGTTGAAGTCAGAATTGCTGAATTAGGGATCGATGAAAAAAATCATGCCGTAAAAAGTTATGCGTTTTCCCCCTTGCAACCAGAGAATTCATAATGCGCAACGTTTCTGTTGTTGGGGCAGGTTTAGTGCCCTTCGGCAAGTATCCCGAAAAAGCTTTAGCGGATATCGCTTGGCCAGCTGTTAAACAGGCTATAGGTGATTCTGGCATCGATAAGAAAAAAATTGATGCTGCATACTGCGGGACAGCTCTCGGTGGTATGATGTCGGGACAACGGATTTTAAAGAAACTTGGAATTACAGGCATTCCAATCATTAATATAGAAAATGCCTGTTCATCTAGCTCCACGGCTTTCAGGGAAGCATGGATTACAGTTGCTGCTGGTGTTTATGACACGGTTTTAGTGGTGGGTGTTGAAAAATTAACAAAATTTGGTGGGGGGACACTGCCTCTTGAAAAAGAGGATTGGGAGGTTTTGCATGGGCTTGTAATGCCAGCACTTTACGCCATGCGAGCCCAACGCTATATGCATGAATTTGGCCTCACGGAAAACGACATAGCCGATGTTTCAGTTAAAGCGCGCAAACACGGATTAGTTAACCCAGATGCCCTGTTTCAAAAAGAAGTCTCCCGGGAAGAGGTTCTCGCATCCCGACCGGTAGCTGACCCGTTAAAACTTTTTCACTGTTGCCCGTCAGGTGATGGGGCTGCTGCTGTGATAATTTGTTCTACGGAAAAAGCAAAACAATATTCCGCTACACCAATTCAAGTAATTGGCTCTGAAATAAATTCTGGAAAATATGTGACCGGGTATCGGGATATGACATCCCCAGAAATTACTGTTAGGGGTGTAAAAAAACTATACGAAGAATCAGGAATTGGGCCCGATGATATAGATGTTGCTGAAGTGCATGATGCCTTTGCGATTGCAGAACTTCTTTACTATGAAGCCCTTGGGTTTTGCGCTCGTGGTGACGCTGCTAAACTCATGGCAGACGGTGATACATCAGTGGGCGGAAGGATACCCGTTAATCCCAGCGGGGGTTTACTTTCGAAAGGGCATCCCATTGGAGCAACGGGTGTCGCCCAAATTGTCGAAATTGTTCGACAACTTCGGGGCCAATGTGGTGACAGGCAGGTATTGGGAGCCAAGGTTGGATTGACCCATTGTACAGGCGGTGGAATTTCCGGTTTTGATCACGGTGTCTGTTCCATCCATTTATTCGCCCGATAATGCGTTAAGGGAACCGGTGATATGGGGGCAAAGCTTTTTGGTGCACGAGTAAAAAGGTTGGAAGACCCGGCCCTTCTTAGGGGTCAGGGGCAATTCACGGATGATATGCATCTTCCTGGTACCCTTCACGCCGCTTTTTTGCGAAGCCCCCATCCACACGCCCGGTTCACAAAAATAGATAAAAGTCGTGCACTTGCAATAGATGGTGTTCAGGGTGTGTTTACGCTTCAAGATTTTCCTAAAAAGGTTCAGGAAAATCGTTTGCTTCTTCTATTACCAAATCCAGCAATTTCTCAGCCGGTAATGCCCCATTTATTGGCGCGTGACGAGGTTCATTATGTTGGAGAACCCTTTGCCGTTGTATTAGCAGAAACTCGTTATTTGGCGGAGGATGCTTCCGCTCTTGTGGAAGTTGACTGGGAAACCTTAGAAACTGTTTCCGATGCACGTTTGGCTTTGCAGCCTGGAGCAAACACAGTACACGCTGAATCTATTGACAACGTTGCTGCAAAATTTGTGTGTGAGTACGGTGATGTGAATGTGGCTTTTACAGAAGCCGCACATGTGGTTTCAGTTTCGATTAGACACCACCGGGGAGGTGGGCATGCAATAGAGGGGCGAGGTTCTTTTGCTTTTTATGACCAGGAAGAAGGGCGGACTATGCTGTGGTCAGCTACACAAGCTCCCCATCAGGTGAAACGAAATATAATTGGCATTTTGGATTGGACAGAAAATGAGATTGAAGTCATTGCGCCAGATGTAGGTGGTGGTTTCGGTCCTAAAGCAATGTTTTACTCCGAAGAGGCGGTCATACCCTTTTTGGCCCGTAAGCTAAACCAGCCAGTTAAGTGGGTTGAAGATCGTCGTGAGCACTTTATTTCGGCTAGCCAGGAACGTGACCAATATTGGGACGTTGAGGCAGGGTTTAGTAAGGATGGGAAGGTGCTCGGCGTTCGCGGCACCATGATACATGATTGTGGCGCCTATATTCCTTGGGGCATTGTTTCACCATTAATTGCGGCAACCACTGTTCCCGGACCATATGTTTTGCCAAATTATAGGTTGGAAACCTTTGTCGCACTCACCAACAAAGTGCAGGTGACACCTGTACGTGGTGCAGGCAGACCCCAGGCTGTATTTGCAATGGAACGATTAATGGACCGAGCGGCTGCCCAGCTTCAATTAGATCCTGCAGAGATACGGCGTCGCAATTTAATACCAACAACCCAGATGCCCTATAAGGTGGGGCTTGTTTTTCGGGACGGGAAACCAGTTATTTATGACAGCGGCGATTATCCACTTTGCCAATCAGAAGGTCTCAAAAAAATTGACTATACCGGGTTTGGAGATCGCCAGAAAAAAGCTTTAGCTGAAGGGAGACATATTGGGATAGGAATAGGTAATTATGTTGAAGGAACGGGGTTGGGACCTTTTGAAGGGGCTACGGTTCGAATTGCTCCTTCTGGAAAAATTTTTCTCATGAGCGGGGCAGCACCCCAAGGGCAAGGTCACCAAACTACAATGGCCCAAATTTGTGCTGAAAAATTTGGAGTAGGGATTGAAGACATTGAAGTGCACCTAGCCGACACAACAAAAATTGCACATGGAGTTGGTACTTTCGCGAGCCGCATCGCGTGCAATGCTGGTCCCTCAGTCCACCTTGCGGCCCTAGAAGTTCGGTCCAAGGTTATCAAGATAGCATCCCACCTTCTGGAAGCTGCAGAAGAAGATATAGAGCTTGAGGAGGGGAGAGCTTTCGTAAGGGGTGTGCCCAATATGTCGAAAACGCTAAGTGAGATCGCTTACGCAGTAGCTGGATCGCCTGGTTTTTCTCTTCCTGCTGGGCTTAAACCTGGACTCGAAGCAACAAATTACTTCTCCCCAAATCAATCCGCTTACTGCAATGGTACACATATAGCTGAGGTGGAAGTGGATATTGAAACCGGGGCGGTAGCCATTACTCGTTATGTGATTGTTCATGATTCAGGGACACTGATTAACCCAATGATTGTTGATGGGCAGATACAGGGTGGTTTTGCTCACGGGGTTGGCAACGCTTTGTTTGAGAAACAACATTATGACGAAAATGCAAACCCCCTAACGACAACATTTTCTGAATATCTTTTACCTACTGCTGACGAGGTACCGGACGCGGAAACTATTCACGTGGAATCCCCCTCTCCACTAAACCCGCTCGGTGTAAAAGGAGCAGGTGAAGGTGGAACCATTCCAGCCGCCGCTGCCATTATTTCTGCTGTGGAGAACGCCTTAAAGCCCTTCTGTGTAGAACTTTCCGACGTGCCGTTAGAGCCGTCAAAAATAGTAGAATTAGTTGCCGATAGTAAAAAAACTGAGGCAAAAATTTAGTCGATTATGAAAAAACCTAAAGCCTCAGGGGAAAGAATCGGGCCGCTCAATGGAATAGTTGTACTCGATATGACACAGTTTCTTGCCGGACCCTTTAGCACTCAAATTTTAGCTGATCTTGGGGCACAGATCATAAAACTCGAAGCGCCAACAGGAGATTGGTCACGAACACTACCGCCACACTTTGTTGACAGCGATAGCTGTTATTATCTTTCTATCAACCGTAATAAGCAGGGCGTTGTTATCGACATGAAAGCGCCTGAGGGTCTTGACCTTGTTAACCAGTTGGGAAAAAGATGCGATCTAGTGATTGAAAATTTTCGTCCAGGCGTACTTGAACGGCTCGGATTTACATATGAAATGCTTTCGAAAATCAACCCGACGTTGATCTGGGCCTCTATTAGCGGGTTTGGCCAAACCGGCCCATATCGTGATCGTCCAGCCTATGACATGATCGTTCAAGCAATGTCTGGTGGCATGAGCCTTACGGGTGAACGAGGGAGATCACCGGTCCGAGCTGGTATTCCAATAGGTGACTTGTCAGCAGGGATGTATGCGACAATAGGAGTACTTGCTGCCCTCGAAGAGAGACGGAACACGGGAAAAGGCAAGTTTATAGATATTGCCATGCTTGATTGTCAGGTTGCTATGTTAACCTACCAAGCTGCATATTATCTTCATTCTCACGAAGTTCCTGGCCGTCAAGACCGTGGACATGAGTCAATTCCGACTTACCGATCTTTTGCTGCAGCCAATAACACAGAACTAGTAATTTGTGCTAACACTGAGCGTATGTGGCAGGGCCTTTGTGAAGTTTTGGGTCTCAATTCTCTAGTCAGTGATCCACGGTTTATAACTAATGAGAAGCGTCACAAGAACCGGGAAAAATTATGGCCATTGCTCGAGGAAGCCTTTGCAATTAAAGAAGCTAAAGCATGGGTTTCTCACTTGCTCAAAGCTGGCGTACCGGTCGGTGAAGTGAACACGATAGCCGACGCTTTGTCTGACCCGCAGGTAGTTCATAGACAAATGGTGCTTGAACTGGATGGGGGCAAGGAACGTAAAACACGCGTGGTCGGTAATCCAATAAAATTTGTAGAAAATCCGGGAATTGAACATGTTTACCCCCCGAAACTCGGCGAACATAGCCGGGGTATAATTTGCGACATGTTGGGGGTTACTCAGAAAGACTATGAAAAATTTTGTGATGAGGGGATTGTTTTCGATCCTGGCAAGGCGGAAAAATAAAAAACAAAATTTGAGGGGACAAAAAAATGAGCGAAGGATTTTCACTAACTCAAGAAGGAGCAATTGCGCGCCTGACATTAAATAGACCTGAAAATAGTAATTTATTGACACTTTCAATGATTTCCCAAATAGGCGATGCCTTATGGGAGGTCTCAAAAGATGAATCATTAAACGCTGTTGTCATAAGGGGTTCAGGCGATGATTTTTGTGGGGGGCGCGACCCTGCTGGAGCACCGGAGGGACGACCAACGACGGCACTAGAAATTCGGACAGCTTTGATAGAACCGATTTTAAACCTCTACTCAGCAATAAGGGAGGCAGATATACCCGTAATTTCGGGTGTTCAGGGCCTAGTAAATGGCTTGGGTTGTGGCATAACCGCAATTTGTGACGTGTCAATTGCAGCGGATAATGCCACGTTTGCTACACCTGAAATGCGGGCAAATTTGCCTCCAACATTGGCGATGTTGGCACATCTTGACCGGATTCCGCCTAAATCCTTATTAGGTATGGTTTATTCCACGGATACAATAGACGCAAATAGGGCTGTTTCAATTGGGCTTGTAAGTGAGGTAGTTGCCCTTAATGAGTTGGATGCCGCTGTAGAAAAACTTTTGGCAAAATTGGCCGGCTATGATCGTGCTGCTGTGATTGCCTGTAAGACGTTTTTAAAAAGGGCAAAACAAACCGACTACAGCACAGCAAACGCGTTAGCGGGCAACATGCTATCTGTAATTTTATCTTCCCGGAACTGAAATATTATTCGTTTTTATGGTCCTTTGCTGTTAGCCCTGGAACCCAAAGCACATCTGACCTTCCTTTAGAATTTGATAATCGCGCTAATACAAACAAGAGGTCTGATAAACGGTTTAGAAATTTTATTGCCAATGGATTTACTGGTTCAATTTCCGATAAACCGACAACCGCCCTTTCTGCTCTCCGAGTAATGGCACGGGCCAAATGCAACCATGCAGCTTCATTAGATCCACCGGGCAAAACAAAAGAATTTAGAGGGTCGATTGAGCTGTTAAACTGGTCAATTTGTTTTTCTAGCCGGCTTACTTGGTTTTCTTGAATTCGAAGCGTCCCATCATTCCACTTGTCACCCGGTGTAGCAATGTCTGCGCCTAAATCAAATAGATCATTTTGAATCTGAGAAAGTGTGCTTAAAAGTGTTTTATTTTTTCTTTCAGAAACATTGCATGCTAACCCAATAACACTATTGGTCTCATCAATTTCCCCCATGGCATGGACCCGATGAGAAAATTTTGAGCACCGGTTCCCGTTGACGAGCGACGTTTGCCCACTGTCGCCACCCCCAGTGTAAATTTTGTCAATTTTTACCATTTTTACCTTCCTTTGGAGTGAACCTTGAATTGCAATTTGTGTTTGTTATACTCCGCGTTGACGGATCCCTCTAGGGGAATAAAAGGGAATGCGGTTCGACAAATATTATAAGTTTTTGTTTAAGCCGCGGCTGCTCCCGCAACTGTAGGTGGAAAGTCGATATCACTGAAGACCACTGGGAAACCGGGAAGGGAAGGTATCGATGATGACCCATGAGCCAGGAAACCTGCCGTCATAATTTTCACCCATCCGACAGGCGAGGAGACTGTCGGGACGGAGATCTCCGTTTGTGGTGATGCAAGAAGTTGCGCCACATTTTGAGGAGATTTTTCAATTAATTAATACAAATTGAAAACTTTAACTGGTCTCGCTGATGGTTTTATAACCAACCGCGGTTCTTAAGGTCGAAGAGATAAACAAGTTTTGACTTTTAGAGAAAAAGGGAATTTTAATTTTGCTTCACAAAGAACATTTTTTTTGTACTACTTTATTTAAGTCATTCCGGAAATCGGCTTTTTATTTCTCATTGATAATTAGTTTTTTGAATCCTCCGGGGTATTTGACAGCACAAGCTGATACCCAATCTACACCCGTTATAGTCCTGGGAACACGAATTCAAAAGGAAATGGTTGCTACACCCATAACAGTTATTGAATTTAAAAATATAGAAAATTCACCCGCTGTAACCCTTCCAGATATTTTAGCGTCTAAAAGTAATGTTCAGGTTCAAGATTTATTTGGCGGTACCGGCGGTGCTCGCGCCACTATTGACCTTCGGGGTTACGGGGCACCAGCTAAATCCAACACTCTAATTCTTTTAAATGGTCGTCGGCTCAACGATATCGACCTTGCTGCGGTTGATTTTGCAAATATTCCCCGAGAAAGCATCAATAGAATTGAGGTTATTCCTGGAAATTCTGGAGCCGTTTTATATGGAGATGGCGCAATTGGTGGCGTTATAAATATTTTGACTAAAGAGCCGAATTTAAAAGCGGCAAATTACACTACTAAACTTGCCATCGGTTCAGACGTTTATAGTGAGGAAAATTTTTCGATATCGAAAAATTCAGGGTCTTATTATTTAAACACTTACGGGAGTTACATACACGGAGACGGGTATCGCGATAATAATAACTTGGTACAAAAAAATCTTGTGACCGAGCTTAAACATGAACGTGAACTAGGCTCTACTTTTATCAGAGTTAATCTTGATAGTCAGAGACTTGGTCTTCCCGGGGCACGCTTAGTTACATCAACATCTAGCCTGTTAGAAACCAACCGTCGTGGCGCAGCCACACCACTGGATTACGCTTTTCAAAATGGTGTTTCCATCAGTTTGGGCGGCAACCAACAAATCGGTGAGGGAGTAGATTTGGTCCTGGACGGCGGCGTACGTAGAAAAGATCAAGATGCGAGTTACGATGTTGATACAACTTGGGATAGCTCGGTGAATACAGTTTTGGATACTTGGTCGGTTACTCCGCGCGTGCAAATTTTACACCGAGTTTTTGGTTTTGAATTAGATTCCTTTACCGGGATTGATTTTTATTTTTCCGATTATGATTCAGACCGAAGGCAGGAACCGGGAGATGCTCCAAAACATCGTTATGACGCAGAACAATACAGTTATGCCATTTATGGCCAAACAAATATCAATTGGTCAGAAAAATTACTTTCCGTGTTTGGACTTCGTATGCAGAGGGTGGACCTATCTATTGGGGATATTTTTGATTCCGGTGCTCCCGGTGCCTCTGGAAATGCGAAGAATACATTAAGAGATATTCAATATCACTATGCAGCAAATATCGGCCTCGAATGGGAAATTGAAAATCCCTATACTTTTTACGTCCGAACCGGCCGGAGTTTTAGGTTTCCAACTATTGATGAAAGAATTGACACACAGGATAGCTATTCATTCCATCTTAGTACTCAAACTATGAAGGAAGCTGAACTAGGAATCAAATTTAGAACAAGACAGACGGAAATACAGACTGGACTGTTTTTGGCCAAAACAAAAAATGAAATTCGATTTAATCCAAAACTTTCCGGAGGTTTTGGAACAAATTCAAATTTTGAACCTATCCGGCGTTATGGCTGGGATAATAGTTTTCAAACCAAGCTGCGAAAAAATCTTTCCTTAGTTAATAAATTGACTTTAATGAAAGCAAAATTTGCTCAGGGTGATTTTGACGGGAAGGACGTGCCATTGGTTTCCGATATCACCGCTTCCGCTAGTTTGAGCTGGAAAATTAATAAAAATTTTAAACTAGACACAAATTTAAACTATGTCGGAGAGCGTTGGTTGGAAAATGATGAAGACAATACCTTTCCGAAAACGCCCGACTACTTGTTGCTCGGAATGAGACTAACAGGACAGTTTAGTAAATTTTTATGGTCCTTTACCGCAAACAACTTGCTGGACCAAAATTACTTTAACTATGGTGTTGCAAGCACCACTACCGCCGGACGTTATAATGCCTACCCGCAACCCGGGAGGACATTTATGGCAAGGGCAGGGGTTACATTTTAGTGTCAAAAATGGGAGGTAAAAATTTGAGTTTCCGGGTTAACCGCTGGGTACAAATTCTCGTTATGCTTGTCATTGTATGTTTTTGTCCACAATTTAGTCTCGCTAAACCAAGTTTTGTTATTCCCAAAAGGGTGGTTTCAATTCATTTGTGTGCTGATCAACTTTTGTTGGCCCTTGCGGATAAATTTCAAATCGCTTCCGTGAGCCACCTCGCAAAGGACCCCGTGCGGTCCCATATGGCTGCATCGGCAAAGAACGTTGCCGTTAACTACGGGGGAGCAGAAGAAGTGATTACTTACAAACCTGATTTAATTTTAGCTGGGGCTCAATCAACAAGAACTACGGTAATAGCGTTAAAACGGTTGGGTTTTAACGTTGTCGATCTTGCTTTTACCAATAATTTTGAAAAAATCCGCTTCCAAATTCAAAGGGTTGCAAACCTACTCGGACATCCTAAAAGAGGTGAAAAACTCGTCCTCAAAATGAACCATGCACTCAACCAAGTTTCGATTCCAAAGGGATCTAAACAGCCCCTTGCAGCTATTTATCAGCCAATGGGGTTTACCAGTGGAAGCGGCAGTCTTGAAAATACTTTACTTGTGTCCGCAGGGTTTGAAAACTTAGCGGCCCGCCAAGGGTTAGGAGCCCTTAGCCATTTGACGCTTGAGAATTTGGTATTGGCACAACCGGAGCTTTTGGTGAATTGGATGGGGAATGATCGCCATCCCTCTTTAGCGCGAGCCGGATATCAACACCCTGTTTTTTCTAAAGGTAACTGGAAAATGATTACAATACCTCAAAAATACTGGGCTTGTGGTAGCTGGTATTCAGCGGAAGCTGTTAAATTTCTTTCCGAACTACGCGGATCAATTAAAAGAGAGTAAATGGTTATCCAAGAGAAGATATTATACACGACAATTCTAGTCCTTTTATTTTGTCTTATTGTTTTGTCGATGATGGTTGGTTCAGTTTCTCTCTCAGTGCCCGAAATTTGGCGCGCCCTGATTCATCCGGATGTGTCAGCTTCAACAATAATTATTCACGAAATAAGGGTTCCGAGGACAATTTTGGCTATTCTGGTTGGAGGGACCTTAGGGCTATCGGGAGCAGCTTTGCAGGGCCTGTTGAGGAACCCTCTTGCTGAACCTGGCCTTATTGGAGCGTCTTCGGCTGCCGCTTTTGGGGCGGCTGCCGTATTCTATTTTGGCTTGGCGGCACACTCCGTTTTTATACTACCCTTGGCTGGCATGAGTGGGGCTCTGATTGCAGTTGGGATTTTGTATCTACTCGGAGGAAGAAATGCTTCTGCCCTGGGTTTGATTTTATCCGGGGTGGCAATTTCGGCTTTTGCAAGTGCTCTCACGGCTTTGGCAATAAACTTCGCTTCAAGCTATTACGCGGCGCTTGAAATTACCTTCTGGTTACTGGGTTCGCTGGCGGATAGGTCGATTGACCATGTTTATATTTCCTTACCCGGAATTGCTATCGGCTGTTTTCTGATTTTGACCTGCAGACGATCCCTTACCGTATTGAGTTTGGGCGAAGACACAGCTCAAACCCTTGGTGTTAATTTAGTTAAACTGAAGGCTTTGTTGATTGTTGGTATTGCTCTTTCTGTCGGCGCGGCAGTATCAGTATCTGGCGCCATCGGTTTTGTTGGACTTGTTGTTCCGCATTTATTAAGGCCTTACGTGGGATACGAACCTGGCCGTTTGTTAATCATAAGTGCTATTGGTGGTGCCGCGCTCCTTTTGGCCGCGGATATTACAGTCCGTTTTTTGTCTACAGGAATTGAGATTAAATTAGGAGTGTTAACGGCTTTAATAGGGGGGCCATTTTTTCTGGTGTTATTGCTGCAAATGAGAAAAAGAATTCAATGATACGGTTGGAAGCAAAAAATTTACAAGTAAAGCTTGGCAAGCGTCTAGTCATTCGGGGTATCAATTTTGAAGTTAACGCCAGTGAAATTATCGGCCTTTTAGGTCCAAACGCTTCAGGTAAAACGACATTATTACGTACACTGGCTGGACTTTTGTCTCCAGCTACCGGTGAGATTTTGCTTGACGGTGTAAAATTTGAAAAAATAGAACCGAATTTACGCGCACGTTCAGTTGCGTACCTGGCCCAGGGTGCGGGAACCCATTGGCCCCTTACTGTCCATCGCCTTGTAACACTGGGAAGGACACCCTATTTGGGCCCTTTAGAAAAATTAAACGTCGAGGATGAGAAGGCTGTTAAACGTGCATCACAAAATTGCGACATTGTTGGACTCTCCCAAAGGTCAATAGCCGAACTTTCGGGAGGTGAACAAGCTAGAGTTATGCTAGCTCGAGCTATAGCAACAGAACCTAGGGTGTTGCTGGCCGATGAACCAGTGTCCCATCTAGATCCTTATCATCAACTTCGTATTATGGAGCTTTTACGGATGCAAGCCAACGAAGATAGAGCTTCTATAGTTGTGCTCCATGACCTTTCGTTAGCCGCCAAATTTTGTGACCGTTTGGTGATTTTAAATGAGGGTATTGTGGCAGCTAGTGGTACTCCAAGGGAGGTGCTTAATAATTCATTGCTTAACCGAGTCTTTGGGATTGAAGCGGAATTCTTTGATAGAAAAAATAAACTGATCGTCGTTCCGAAATTTAGAACAGATGACAAGAAAAGTGGCTTATTTTGAGTTGGGGAAGGAGCTCAGTCTCAAACTCCTCTAGTTGGTTTTTACCCGTTTTTTTCTCGGTTACGGTTCACGGTGTTATAGTTCTAGGCGGAAATTTTGTGCAAATACTTGATGTTAGACCCCGAGCTCCACGTATTTTTACTGTAGAAATAATTCTGAACCCTCTTAAAGAGGGAAAACAAATCAAAAGTTCTCTGAATAAGAAAATTTCTTCGACGGTTCAAAAGTCATCCTTTCCGAGCAAGGCGCAGACATCTGTGACGAACGCCGTTATACCGCCAGTTGAGAAGTCAAAAGCACCTGTTCCTCCAAAGGAACGATCGGTGACAAAGTTTTCACCGATAA
>JAYZBC010000055.1:0-29217 GCA_036339375.1 Pseudomonadota bacterium
AGTGAGAACAGAATATGTAAAACAAGTAAAGGATGAAAAGCTTATCGAGTCCGCTATTAATGGGATGCTTGCATCATTAGACCCACACTCCAGTTATATGTCTCCCAAAAAATTCAAGGACATGCAGATTCAAACTAAAGGAGAATTTGGTGGTCTTGGGATTGAAGTTACGATGGAAAATGGTTTCGTGAAAATTGTTTCTCCAATTGACGACACACCCGCGTTTCGTGCTGGATTAAAATCAGGGGACTTCATAACCCATTTAGACGGCCAACCCATACAGGGTCTTACTCTCGCACAAGCCGTTGAGAAAATGCGTGGAAAAGTCAAAACAAAAATTCGATTGATGATCCGAAGAAATACACTTAATCCTTTCGAAGTTACCATCACTCGCGCCATCATAAAAATTCGATCGGTTCGTCGTAGAATTGAAGGTGAAATCGGTTATTTACGTTTGACGTCTTTTACCGAAAATACTAAAGAAGGAATAGAGATTAATATTAAGGAAATAAAAGAGAAACTTGGAGAAAGACTTAAAGGACTTGTTTTAGATCTCCGCAACAATCCAGGCGGTTTATTGGATGAAGCAATCAAAGTTGCCGATGCCTTTCTCGATAGGGGAGAAATTGTTTCCACGAGATCCCGGCGAGCAAACGACACCCAGAGATACAACGCCAAACCAGGGGATTTAGTTTTAAAATTGCCAATAGTGGTTTTAATAAACGGCGGTTCTGCTTCTGCATCTGAAATTGTCGCAGGAGCCCTACAAGACCACCGCCGTGCGGTTATTCTTGGAACTCGTTCATTTGGTAAGGGTTCGGTTCAGACAATTATTCCTCTGACAGGAAATGGTGCAATTCGTTTAACGACAGCAGAATATTTTACCCCATCGGGACGTTCAATTCAGGCAAAAGGCATAAAACCAGATATTGAAATACAGCAGGCCCCCATGGAAAGTTTCGAACCACAGAAACGTCGTCGTGAAGCAGATTTACGTGGGGCCCTATCCAATCCGAATTCTCCAATTATGGATGACAAAGATAAAAAACCAAACTTAATGTCTAGTAAAACCACTAAGCCCAATGAAGAAAACAAACCATTCGATTATCAATTGGAGAGAGCATTCAATTTAATCCGAGGAATTGTTCTTTATAACCACCACTCAAAAAATTGAAAATAATTCTTGGTTCCAAAAAGACAAAACTTGAGAAATATGAATTGTTTTGAATCTTAGGTTCACTTCTTATTTTTTTCATTAAATTTGTAGAAATTTTTTCTATTTTGAAGAATTGGTACAAATCAAAGGAACCAGGCCAATGTTTCTGGTTGAATTTTAGGTAAACCTGTTCGTAGTTGATTTTTGATGACCAACCTGGAAAACCCAAATCCGCATTTTTATAGGCCTTGTGTGGCAATGGTATTATTTAATTCCGCTGGTTTGGTTTTTGTAGCAGAAAGAAATGATACATCAGAAACCATATGGCAACTGCCTCAGGGAGGTATCGATAAAGGAGAATCCCAAAAAGATGCAGCCCTTAGAGAACTTGTTGAAGAAATTGGAACAAATGCCGCAGTGATTTTAAAACAAATAAATTTGGAGACTTTTTACAATTGGCCCGATTTTATGGCAGGAGGACCACTCAAAAAAAAGTATAAGGGTCAAAGGGTAAAACTCGTAGCACTACAATTTACTGGGATTGATAAAAATATTAATCTCAATACTGAATTTCCTGAATTCAAAAACTGGAAATGGGTTGTTTTAGAAGACCTTCCTAAAATGACTGCACTCTTTAAAAAGCCCTTGTATGAGTTAGCTGTCGAATCTTTCAAAGAGCTACGAAATAATTTAATAAAATAACTTAAAATAAAACCTTCCTTGAGTAATAGAAACTAGAGAAATTAAATTCGCTTAAAATTATAGATTTGCTTTACATATATTTTCTCCTAATAACCGCTCACAAGAAAAGGAACCGAAGGAGGAGGGGTATAAAAATTTAAAGCTGAAAAAAAATTTCAGCTACTTTTAAGTGACTTTTTTAGCTTCTACTTCAGACAGCAACGCTTCGGATATTTTTAGGGCGGCGGATGCTCTAGCACTTTCAACCTCATCTCGGGCCTCTTTGATTACTATGCGATTTTCCTCAATTCGTTTTTCTATATCCTCAATTTTAGCGAATTCTACTTCTATCGCTTCGTCTGCTAAAACGACGCATTTTTCATTTGTAAGCTCCGCAAAACCAGCAGAAACAAATAAACGCTTATCCACTTGGCCATTTTTATAAACCTTCAACACGCCGGTTCGCAACTCTGAAACAAATGGCGCATGTCCAGGTAAAACCCCGAAGTCCCCCTCTGAACCAGGGATAACTGCAAATTCCACTGGATTAGAGAATACAAGCTCTTCCGGTGTTACTAGTTCAAGCTGAATTAACCCAGCCATATTTTTAGCCTATAGTTAATTTTTACCGTTATGCTGCCTCTGCAGCCATTTTTTTTGCCTTTTCCACAGCATCTTCTATAGTACCCACCATATAAAATGCCGCTTCTGGTAAATCATCAAATTCGCCTGCGACCAAGCCCCTAAATCCTTTGATAGTATCCTCTAAATTGACTAAAACTCCAGGAAACCCTGTAAAAATTTCAGCAACATGGAACGGCTGAGAGAGAAATCTTTGTATTTTACGAGCTCTTGCTACAACCAATTTATCTTCTTCAGAAAGTTCATCCATGCCAAGGATAGCTATGATGTCCTGCAGGCTTTTATAACGTTGTAAAACCTCTTGAACATTTCGAGCAACTTCGTAATGTTCATCACCAACTATACGTGGATCGAGTATTCGAGATGTTGAATCTAGAGGGTCAACCGCAGGATAAATTCCAAGTTCTGCAATTTGTCGAGATAACACAGTAGTAGCATCTAAATGGGCAAAAGAAGTTGCCGGTGCAGGATCAGTTAAATCATCCGCTGGAACGTAAATCGCTTGAACCGAAGTGATTGAACCTTTATTTGTAGTTGTTATTCTCTCTTGTAACGCTCCCATATCAGTTGCGAGCGTAGGCTGGTAACCAACTGCAGAGGGTATTCGCCCCAGCAAAGCGGAAACTTCTGAACCGGCTTGGGTAAAACGAAATATATTATCTACGAACAATAAAACATCTTGACCTTCTTCATCACGAAAATACTCAGCAAGAGTCAAGCCTGTAAGACCAACACGAGCACGGGCACCCGGTGGCTCATTCATCTGACCATAGACAAGAGCCGCTTTTGACTCCCCTTCCAGATTCATAACACCGGATTCAATCATTTCGTGATAAAGATCATTACCCTCACGCGTCCTTTCACCAACACCTGCGAAAACAGAATAACCACCGTGTGCTTTAGCTATATTATTGATTAGTTCCATTATAATTACGGTCTTTCCAACACCGGCACCCCCAAACAAGCCAACCTTTCCACCACGTGAATAGGGCGCCAACAAATCAACAACCTTAATCCCAGTAATCAGAATTTCTGTTTCAGTCGATTGTTCTACAAATTCAGGTGCCGGACGGTGAATAGGCAAACTTACTTTTGTTTTAATTGGACCACGCTCGTCAACTGGTTCACCAACAACATTGAGTATTCTCCCTAGGGTTTCTGGCCCCACTGGAACTGTAATTGGCCCCCCTGTGTCAACAACTTCTTGACCACGCACTAACCCTTCTGTTGCATCCATTGCTACTGTTCTAACAGTTGACTCCCCAAGGTGCTGTGCTACTTCCAGAACGAGAACCCCACTTGGCATTTCACAGTGCAACGCGTTCAGAATATCAGGAAGATTACTCCCAAACTGAACATCAACAACCGCCCCTAGTATTTGCGTAACCTTACCTACGCTGTTTGTATTATCAGCCATAATTCATCCTCGTCCTTTTCTCTCGGTAACACTAAAGTGCTTCTGCACCTGAAATAATTTCAATTAGCTCCTTAGTAATAAAGGCCTGCCTTGTCCTATTATAAGTCATAGTTAAATCATCAATCATTTCGCCTGCATTTCTTGTTGCACTATCCATAGCGGTCATTCGTGCTCCCTGCTCAGAAGCAGCGTTTTCTAACAACGCGTGAAAAATTTGCACAGCCAAATTCCGAGGAAGTAAGGCTTCCAAAATTTCTTTTTCATCGGGCTCGAATTCGTAAACTGCTCCTTTCAAATTATTTTGGGCTTGGTCCGGCATAAATTCTGCTCCTGATGCCTTTCCTTTAAAGGGAATAAGTTGTTGAGGAGTAACAACTTGCGTCATTGCGGACCGAAAATGATTATAGATAACGGTGCAAATATCAAATTCGTTTTCAGTAAACATTCTCAAAATGCGATCAGCAACCTCCTTGGCCTCAGAATAGGCCACTACCTTACGTCCTAGATTTTCAAAGGTATCTATAATTAAGGATTTATATTCTCGCTGTAGAATATCGCGGCCTTTTCGCCCAATACATATGATTTTGACTTCTTTATTGCTTTCCAGCAATCTTCGTACAATGTTTCTTCCTTCTCTAACAATCGATGAATTAAATCCACCACAAAGCCCCCGGTCTGAAGTCATTACAAGAAGTAAATGTACTTTTTCCATTCCATTCCCAACTAGGAGGCTGGGACCGTTGGCTCCAATTGGTAAACCGTCAGCTAAAGAATTCAACATTTTTTCCATCCGCTCAGAATAAGGCCGAGCTGCTTCTGCTTGTTCTTGGGCGCGGCGCAATTTTGCTGCTGCCACCATTTTCATTGCGGAAGTGATTTTTTGTGTAGACTTAACGCTATCAATGCGGATCCGCAAATCTTTGAGATTTGGCATCTCGTTTTATAATTCCCTTCCAACTTTCTCAAATTTAATCTGAGACTTAGTCGGTAACAAAAGTTTTTGAAAATTCTTCAATTATGGTTTTTAGTTTTTTGTCGGTCTCTTCTAAAATTGTCTGCTGCTCACGAATTTCTTTTAAAATATCAGTGTGTTTTTCTTTGATCGTAGCCATTAACCGCTCTTCAAACTGGGTTACAGCCGAAACTGGAATTGGATCAAGGTACCCGTTGACACCAGCAAAAATTGCCACCACTTGGTCTTCTACCGGCATTGGTGAGTATTGTCCCTGCTTTAAAAGTTCTGTTAGTCTTTCTCCCCTGTTTAAAAGATTTTGAGTGGAAACATCCAAATCAGACGCAAATTGCGCAAAAGCCGCCATTTCGCGATATTGTGCCAGTTCCAGTTTAATGGAGCCGGCCACCTGTTTCATTGCTTTAATTTGGGCCGCCGATCCAACACGACTCACAGACAACCCGACATTTACCGCAGGACGTATCCCAGAGTAAAATAAATCAGTTTCTAAAAAAATTTGTCCATCGGTAATTGATATTACGTTTGTAGGAATATAAGCGGATACATCACCAGCTTGTGTCTCAATTACCGGTAAAGCTGTCAAAGAACCACCGCCATGATCATCGTTCATCTTAGCAGCGCGTTCCAAAAGCCGTGAATGCAAATAAAATACATCTCCAGGGTATGCTTCTCGTCCGGGCGGACGACGGAGCAAAAGTGACATCTGACGATAAGCCACCGCTTGTTTTGAAAGATCATCATAAATTATGAGAGAATGTTTGCCATTATCACGGAACCACTCACCCATTGCACATCCCGTATAAGGTGCTAAATATTGCATTGGTGCTGGGTCAGAGGCCGTTGCAGCAACAATGATAGAATAATCCAGGGCACCATTATCTTCCAAGACTTTTACAATCTGGGCAACGGTTGACCGTTTCTGTCCCACTGCTACATAAATACAGTAAAGCTTCTTTTTTTCATCTTCACCAGCATTATTATCTTTTTGGTTAATGATGGCGTCAATTGCTAAAGCCGTTTTACCGGTTTGGCGGTCACCAATAATCAGTTCTCGTTGGCCACGCCCTATAGGTATGAGACTATCGATTGCCTTCAAACCAGTCTGCATTGGTTCCGTAACCGATTGTCGCGGTATTATACCAGGAGCCTTAACATCCACACGGCTTCGCTCTGAACTATCAATTGGACCTTTTCCATCGATAGGATTGCCGAGTCCGTCGACTACACGACCCAAGAGCCCGGATCCTACTGGAACGTCAACAATGGAGCCAGTCCGTTTGACCGTGTCACCTTCCTGAATTGTTCTGTCTTCGCCGAATATCACAACGCCGACATTATCAATTTCCAGGTTCAGGGCCATACCCACAATATTTCCTGGAAATTCGACCAACTCCCCTGCCTGAACGTTATCCAACCCGTAAATCCTGGCTATACCATCACCAACAGACAAAACTCGTCCAACTTCTGCAACTTCTGCATCGTTACCAAAATTTGCAATTTGTTCCTTTAGAATTGCTGAGATTTCTGCAGCACGAATATCCATCAAGCAGCCCCTTTCATGGATAATTTTAATTTTTGTAGTTTGGTTCTAAGGGAAAAATCAACCATCCGGGACCCAACTCGAACTATAATGCCCCCTAAAATATTCGTATCCAGTTTTTCCACTATTGCGATATTAGAACCTGTCACACTCTTAAGCGCATTTTTAATTTCAAGGCGTTGTTTATCAGTCAATTCAACTGCTGTTATAATTTCAGCTTCTACCTCTCCCCGGAATTCAGAAAGAAGTTTGCTAAACTCTGCTATTATACCCTCCAAAGAAAATAAGCGACGATTACGGGAAAGTACACCAATTAAATTGGACACAAACAGGGAAAAATTTGCCTCTTTGCACAATGCAGCCATTGCTCTACTTTGCTCTTCAGAAGTAAAAAGCGGGCTTCGAAGGACCCTTCGTAGATCGGTCGATTGATCGATCATTAATTTAATTTGGGTAAGTTCTTGATCAATTATATCAATCGAGCTGTTCTCAACACCAAGTTGGAAAAGGGCAGTCGCGTATCGCCCGGCAAGACCGGATGCATCTGTTTGCTCGGATACCACTAATTTAGCCTTCTACACCCTAATAGATTTCTGTATCAAAATTTAACAAAAAGCTGGCTCACAGTCTTTCCTCGTAAAGCCGTTCCTTGAACCAGTTAATGGCCCGTCAGGGCGCTGTTTGCTAACACACTCATGTTTACTGTGCAACCCATCAAGACAACGGAAAATGTATAACAAAAAAGGTCTACAGGAAACTATAGGGATCAACATCAACCTTTACACGAACTCTGTTTGGAACTCTTACCTTGGAGAGCCAATTTCGTAGAATTACTTGCACATTTTTTGTTCGTTCCGCTTTAAGTAGGAGACGCCAGCGATGTTGACCACGTAAAATTGAAAGCGGTGCGGGCGCAGGGCCAAATACAAACACTTTTTCCAAATTTGGATAGGTTCGACCAAGGGCCCGGGCAGTAGTTTCTACTTCTCGAGAATTTCGGCCAGAGACTATAAGAGCAACAAGTCTGCCATAGGGTGGCATACCATGAACCCGCCTGTCCTCTGATTCTGCTGATAAAAACTGATCGCGAGCTCCCGAAATTAGTGCCTGCATAACAGCGTCTTTAGGTCTAAATGTTTGCAAAAATACTTCGCCGGGATGTAGCGCTCTTCCCGCCCTCCCAGCAACTTGATGTAATAATTGGAAAGTCCTTTCCGCAGCCCTTAAATCACCTCCGGAAAGTCCCAAATCGGCATCGATAACACCAACTAGTGTTAAATAGGGAAAATGATGTCCTTTTGCCATAATTTGAGTGCCAATTAAAATATCTATTTCACGTTTTTGCATTTGCTCTACAAGACTTGCCATTGCAGATGGCCTTTGAATAGTATCGCTCGCCATAATAGCAGTTCTCGCATTAGGAAATTTGTTCAGTACTTCCTCCGACAACCTTTCTACACCCGGTCCGCAGGCTACCATGGTTCCGGTCATTTCACATTCAGGACACTCTTTGGGTGAATGAATAGTAAAGCCACAGTGATGGCAAGAAACAATACCTTGAAGTTTGTGATCCACCAGCCAAGAAGTGCAGTCTGGACATTTTAAACGATGTCCGCAGCTTCGACATAGCGTAAGTGGCGCGTAGCCACGCCTATTCAAAAAAAGCATTACTTGTTCGCCAACTAGCAATTTTTTTTCAATGGCAACTTGCAGAACAGGAGCTAGCCAATTCGTTTTCTCCATTTTTTCATAACGCATATCGATAGCGGAAATTTTAGGAAGAATTGCGCTTCCATGCCGTTCCGGAAGGCAGACCGTATTATAGCGGCCCAATTTTACGTTCGTGACAGTCTCCAGTGAAGGTGTTGCAGATACCAAAATAACTGGGAATTTTCCTAAGTGGCCACGCACGATTGCCATATCTCTTGCGTTGTAGAAAATTCCTTCTTCTTGTTTAAAGGAACTATCATGCTCTTCATCAACAATTATAAGACCTAAAGTTGGGTAGGGTAAAAATAATGCAGATCGAGCTCCAACAATAACTTTTGCATATCCCCCAACTATAGCACGCCAATTATCCCGGCGTTGGGTGTTCGTAAGATCTGAATGCCACTCTAGCGGCATTGCACCAAATCGTTGAGTAAATTGCATTAACCATTGTGCTGTTAGAGCTATTTCAGGCAATAAGACGAGGATCTGTTGATGTTTAGCTAATGCTACAGCAATTGCTTCAAAATATACTTCAGTTTTTCCGGAACCTGTAACTCCATCAAGAAAAGTGACAGGAGGAATGAAATCTTTGGTTTTTTTGTTATGATTTATAGCCGCAACTAAAATCGAGGATGCTGTTTTTTGTGCGGGAGATAAAATTTTACCTAATTTTTTATAATTAGGCTGGCTTATAGAAATATTTTTTTCAATATGCACCTTTTTAAGTAATCCGACTTTCGTCATGCCACTAATAACTGAGGGAGTTGTCTTAGCCCTGCGGCTCAAATCTGCAGCTGACCTCGGTAAACCATCGAAGAGTACATCCAAAATTCTCTTCCGCGAAGCCGTCATCTTGATTCGCGAATCAATTTTTTTATTGCGGACCATTTCCGAAGAAAGGTAAGCCGTGAGAGTTAACGGTTTATCAAGAGCAGTAGAGGTACTCATGGCCATACGCAGAATTGTACCGGGACTATTCAAGGTATAAGAGGCTGCCCAATCAATTAGCTGTCTCAACTCTTTTGTCATACAGGGAAAGTTTAGTATCTCATTAATATCTTTAAGTTTTTTTGCGTCTACTGAATAATCAGCTTCACCCCAAACAACCCCTTTAAGTTCCCTTTTTCCAAAAGGAACTGATACAAAACTTCCTGGCAAAGCCAACATCCCTAGTGGCACGCGATAGTCATATGTCCCTTTAATAGGGAGTGGTAAAAGTACGCTAACTCTGTTATCGGAGTCTTTTCTGCTAGGTGTGGCGCGCAAACTCGGCATGGACTAAACTGTACTCTAGGATTTTTGTTAGGCCAAATATTTCAGTGCGGTCAATTATGCAGAAAGGCTATTTTTTTTCATGAAATTTTTTATAGATACAGCAGACATTAAAGAGATCCGAGAACTTTCTGAAACAGGACTGGTAAATGGGGTTACGACCAACCCTTCTCTGATTGCTAAAACAGATAGAAATTTCTTCGATGTCGTGAGAGAAATTTGTGAAATAGTTGACGGACCCGTGAGTGCTGAAGTTACCGCTACTGATTTCGATGGTATGTTGGCGGAGGGGAATACACTCGCATCAATTTCGGACAATATCGCTGTGAAAGTTCCCCTAACTCCGGACGGCTTAAAAACTTGTAAGGCACTTACAGACAAAGGGATTATGGTCAATGTTACATTATGTTTTTCTGCTGGACAGGCTATCTTAGCAGCGAAAGCTGGTGCCTCTTTTATCTCTCCTTTCGTAGGGAGGTTGGACGATATAAGCAGTAATGGTATGCAACTAATTAATGATATTTGTAAAATTTATAACAATTTCTCTGCTTTTGATACTGAAGTTTTAGTTGCCTCTATCCGTCACCCAATTCATCTTATTTCAGCAGCAAAGATAGGAGCACATGTGGCAACAATGCCGCCGAATGTGTTGCGCCAACTCTACAAACATCCACTTACGGATGCAGGACTTGAAGCTTTTTTAGCGGACTGGGAAAAAACAGGGCAATCAATTTTGGATACTTGAGCAATGACTACCTCCCCCCCCTCAGGCGATACGACTAAAACTTTAACCAAAAAATCTATTACTCCAGAAACAGTAATATTATTCCTCAAAGAAAATCCTAATTTTTTCATAGGACATCCTGACTTATTAACGATTGTATTTCCGCCGCGGGATCATCAGAGCGAAAATGTTATCGATTTGCAGGGATTTATAGTGGCTAAATTAAGAGAAGACATTAAATTCACCAAGGCTCGAGAAAAAGAGCTGCTCACAGCCGCTGAAAACAATGCAGAAGCGCAGTCCCGTTTACACAGTGCCGTTAAAGCCCTTCTGGATGTTAAAACTTTGAATGGATTAGTCGAGTTTACTCAAAATAAACTCCCGGCTCTGCTTTTTGTTGATTGTTCCCAAATTTGTGTGGAATCTGAGGAACCGGTTCCAACTGAATTAGGTAAAACTGGTATTTGGAAATTAAAAAATGGTACTATTCATAAATTCATGGGTCGAACACACAACATCGTTTTGGTGCCAAAAATTACTAATTCAAGAGAAATTTTTGGTGTTTCCGGTATGAAAGTCAAATCTGCTGCTTTGATTCGTTTTTCATTTGGATCCAAATCTTTGAAAGGATTACTGGCCCTTGGCACAAAATCACCATACGCTTTTAATCCACGACAAGGGACGGAACTTCTTTTGTTTTTTTCCCACGTTTTGGAAATTTGTTTACAACAATGGCTCAACAAAAAGACATAGCCAACATATTTTCTGCCGTTAACACTTTTGAAGTCATTAGTGGTCGAAAAATTTCTAAATTCCCCATCGACCAAACTACAAAAGCGGCCATCAAAGAATGGCAGAACTCAATAATTTATGAACGGCAATTATCAGTTAATACACTAATTGCATACACCACCGATATTCTGCTTTTTTATAAATTTTTATCTAAACACCTTGGTTTAGGTAGAAATATTACATTAACGGATCTTGAGGCTTTAAAGGGCGTTGACTTCAGGAGTTTTTTTGCTCACCGTTTAAATCCACCGAGGGATGGTGACCAGAAAGTTCCGGATAAAAACAGCACTTTAGCCCGCAAAAAATCTACTTTACGGCATTATTTTCAATTTTTAAAAAAAGCAAAGAAAGTAAATAATGACATCATCAACTCTGTGAGGACACATCCTGTTAAACCACCAATTCCAAAAGCAATAAGTACGAAGGAAGTGAAGAAAATTATTGATTTGGCCGCTACTTTGCCAAACAAAAAGTGGATACAAAAGCGGGACGCAGCCGTCCTAACTCTTCTGTATGGCTGCGGCTTACGAATAGATGAGGCGTTAAATTTGAAGATCGCCGATAAACCGATCGGGGATACCATGATTATCAATGGTAAAGGAAATAGACAACGTATTGTGCCGGTTCTGCCAATTGTGAAAATTAGAATAGATGAATATTTTGACGAACTTAATAAAGAAACCAAAACCAACAGTAGCCTTAATAAACCCCTACCTAATAACCCATTGTTTGTGGGAACACGTGGTGGAAAACTTAATGCTCGTGCCATTCAGAGAAAAATCAAAATCATTCGTGACCTTTTAGGTTTACCGTTAACTGTAACTCCGCATGCCCTTCGCCATAGCTTTGCGACAGATTTACTTGGTGCTGGGGGAGACTTACGCACAATTCAGGAGCTCCTTGGTCACGTTTCGCTTTCTTCTACTCAGCGCTACACCAATGTGGATGTTAAACGTATGGCAGAAATCTATAATGACACTCACCCACGCGCAAAACTAGAAATTGATCAAGAAAAATTGTAAACTTAGACCCCTGAATGTGTAAAGTTCGGTTTCATTGGGTAATTACAATCCTTAAAGGAGGCAAAAAACATGCCGGTAAATGGATATAGCGTTTTCGATGGCGATGGGCACGTACTGGAATCCGATGAAGAACTTTCTCAATATTTCGAAGGTGATTTCGAAGGTGGTCAATGTATGACTGGACTTAGTATTTTTCCAAGTTTAGATGGCTGGTCGCGCGGCCCTATGCTCAAGGCAGAAGATACAAACAGAAAATATTGGCATACTGATGCCCAAGTTTGGTCAGAGTGTCTTGAAATGATTGGGGCTGAGGGCACGGTCCTTTACCCTACAGCAGCTCTTGCACATGGTCTCATGCGGGACGTTGATTTCGCAAGCGCTGCTGCGACTGCTTATAATAACTGGCTTGAGGACCGTTATACCTCTAAGGACACACGGTTATTCGGTGCCGGCTGCACCCCTATTCAAGACCCTATTGCAGGCGCGAAGGAAATTATCCGTTGTGCTAATGACAGGCAAGGTATTGTAGCTATGACGTTACCAACGGTCACAAACACGGGAAAGACCTACGGCGACAAATTTTTTTGGCCAATTTTCGAGGAGGCGGAGAGGCAAAACATGCCGCTCGCCCTCCATGGAGCACCTTCGGAAGGTTTTGGTTTTGACCACTTTACTCAATATATTTCTTCTCATACTTTGGAACACCCAGCGCCTTTATTTATTCAAATTACCGACATGATGTTCTCAGGAGTATTTGATGCATTCCCCAAATTACGTTTTGCCTTCCTTGAAGCCGGCTGTTCTTGGATACCTTTCATGATGGATAGAATGGATTATGAATTTGATTCTATACACGGTTCAAAACACAGAAAAACCATGTGTAAAAGGCCATCTGATTATTTTCGTGACAATGATCAGTTATGGTTTGCGATGGAGCTTGGGGAAAGTTCACTAAAATACGTCATTGATATGATTGGATCTGAAAGGATAATTTACGCATCGGATTATCCTCACGAACCTAGTACAGAAGATTTGACATCAGAACTCCCCGAGTTTCTTGAAAATCCCGACATATCAGACCAAGCCAAACAAAATATTGTCTATAATAATTCCCGAAATCTTTATCGCATTGATGAGAAATCTGTCGGCAAAACGGGGGACTAGAATTTATGGTCAATATCGAAGTCAAACCGCTGTCGAATGCTTGCGGAGCAGAAATTTTGGGAATGGACCTTACAAAACCTATAACCCAAGAGCTTGCTTTTGAAATTAATGCAGCTTGGCTCAAACATTGTGTGGTTTTAATTCGAGGACAAAATCCTACGGGGGAGGAACAAATTAGTTTTTGTGAAGCTTTTGGCACCGTTGGAGATTACCTCAGGCCTGGATCTTTACGAAGTCAAACAATGAAAGAACGGCATCGCGCAGTTATGTTTGTCAGTAACGTTTTAGAAAACGGGGAGCCCATCGGCACTCTCCCTGACGGCGAAATGATGTTTCATACGGATACCGGTTATGATCAAAAACCACATAAAGCGACCACACTATGTGCCATTGAGATTCCAGACCAAGGTGGTAATACGATATTTTCCAATCAATACATGGTCTTTGATGCACTTCCAAAACGTTTAAAACATTTACTCAGAAATAAAGAAGCAAAAAATTCATATGAATTTGGTACGATGATAAAAACACAGAAAACCTACAGCGGAAAAAATATAAGAAGTGCTATACACCCAACAATCCGAAAACATACTGAAACAGGGAGGTTGGCTGTTTACGTAAACGAATTAATGACCGAAGAAATTATAGGACTACCAAGTCAAGTCAGTCGCGATGTGCTTGAAGAAATTTATTTATTGCAAAAAGAAAGTAAGTTTTGTTACGAACATGTCTGGCAAGTAGGAGACTTAATTATGTGGGATAATCGCTGCACCCTACATGCTCGTACCAATTTTCCCAGCAATCAAAGACGTTTGTTACGTCGAGTTACAATAGAAGACAGTGCGCTAAACTGATTTGCTTGTATTAAATTTTTATTGTCTAATTGAACAGATTTTGTTTTATTCGCTGAAGTTTTAGACCTTGTATGGGGTCCAATGAAAAAGGAGGTTAGTGGATGGCAATCACAGTTACACCCCTAGGTGACGCTTGTGGAGCACAAATTTCCGGCATCGATATGCGGCAAAAACCTTCTTTGAAGGATATAGAACTAATTTACAAGGCGTGGTTAAAGCACTTGGTAATCGTCATTCGGGATCAGTCAGGTATCTCACCAGCGGATCAGAAGATGTTTTGTGGTAATTTTGGTAAGATAGGAGAATACAACCGACCAAAAGAACGGCAGCACCCCAAATATGCCAGCGGTGAAATTATGTTGGTTTCCAACGTGCGCGTGGATGGCCAAGTTATTGGGGCCCACCCAGATGGAGAAATGATGTGGCATACCGACACACCATATTTGCGCAATCCACACAAAGCGACCACTCTTTACGGTGTAGAAATCCCAAGGGTTGGTGGTAATACTTTATTTTCTAACCAATATTTGGTTTATGAAGCTTTGCCAAAAAAGATTAAGAAAAAACTTACGGGTATGTTGGCAATGAATTGTTATGAATTTGGTACTACTGTCAAAACTTTTGAAAAATATGATCGTGAGGCTGTGCCACATCATCCACATCCCATTTTTCGGAAACATCCAGAAACGGGCCGAACTGCGGTATACGTTTGCCCCCTTATGACCGAAGAAATTATTGGGCTGGACCAACAAGAAAGTAAAGAATTGTTAGAGGAAATTTACCAATTGCAATCTCAGCCCCAATTTGTTTACTCTCATAAATGGAAAGTTGGAGATTTTGTAATGTGGGATAATCGTTGCCTGCTTCATGCGCGTACCGACTTTTCGCCAGAACAACGTCGTTTACTAAGACGGGTGACGATAAGCGATGAAGCTGAAGTCATGGCTGCTTGATTTAAGTTAATGCATTTCTGGGTAAAGTTTTAAGGGAGGTACAACGATAATTTAAGAGACTGTTACCCTTTTAAAATTTCTAGCATGGTCTCACCAAGAGCTGCAGGAGATTGTGTAACGGCAATTCCCGCACTTTTCATTGCTTCCATTTTATCACCTGCACCACCCTTACCGCCAGAAACTATAGCCCCTGCATGACCCATTCGTCGATCAGTTGGGGCAGTTACACCAGCAATAAAACCTACGACTGGTTTTTTCTTTTTGCTATGTTTTAAAAAATAGGCAGCATCTTCTTCAGCGTTTCCACCAATTTCACCAATTAAAATTAAACCTTCTGTTTCTTTATCTGCTAAAAATAACTCAACACAATCGATAAAATTTATCCCGTTAATTGGATCTCCACCAATACCAATACAGGTTGTTTGTCCTAACCCTACTTCCGATGTTTGCGAAACAGCCTCGTAGGTTAAAGTGCCAGAACGTGAAACAATCCCAATCCGGCCACGTCGATGAATATGACCCGGCATAATACCAATTTTGCACTCGTTGGGGGTAATAATACCCGGACAATTTGGACCAATTAACCGGCTTCTCGAAGCAACAAGGCCACGTTTGACCTTTATCATATCTATAATTGGAATTCCTTCAGTAATGCAAACAATTAAAGGTATTTGAGCTTCAATTGATTCAAGAATGGCATCGGCAGCAAAAGGAGGTGGTACATAGATTACACTTGCACTAGCACCAGTTTTGGAGACAGCTTCACTTACTGTATCAAAAACGGGTAAATTAAGATGTTGTTCACCCCCTTTGCCCGGAGTGACCCCGCCAACCATTTTAGTTCCATAAACTATTGCTTGCTCTGAATGAAAGGTACCTTGAGCACCGGTAAATCCTTGGCATATGACCTTTGTATTTTTGTTGACCAATACAGCCATTAGGCGGCCTCATCCACAGCTTTTACAATTTTTTTTGCAGCGTTTGCTAGGTCATCAGCAGCAATGATTGGTAGACTAGAATCTTCCAAAATTTGCTTGCCCAAGACGACATTTGTTCCCGCCAAACGGACTACAAGGGGGACTATCAAACTGACCTCCCTTGCAGCTGCCACTACACCCTCAGCAATTACGTCACAACGCATGATGCCACCAAAAATATTAATAAGGAGACCCTCAACATTTGGATCGGATAAAATGAGTTTAAAAGCAGCTGTAACACGTTCACGTGACGCGCCGCCACCAACGTCAAGAAAATTTGCGGGTTGTCCACCATAGAGTTTTATAATATCCATGGTCGCCATAGCTAAGCCTGCCCCATTTACCATACACCCTATATTGCCTTCTAATTTTACATAATTTAAATCATATTTGGTGGCCTCAAGCTCTGTTGGGTTTTCTTCGCTCTCATCACGGAGCTTTGCTACATGTTTTTGACGAAAAAGAGCATTATCATCGATACTCATTTTAGCATCGACCGCTATTACCTCTCCTTTACCCGTGACAGCCATTGGATTGATTTCAACTATGGACGCATCTAATTCTTCAAAGGCTGTATACATTGCTCGAATAAATACGACGGCTGATTTAACCTGCAAACCTTGCAGCCCTAAGCCATGGGCGATTTTTCGCGCATGAAATTCCTGTATTCCGTATGCGGGATCAACTGAGACTTTGAAAATTTTTTCTGGTGATCGAGCAGCCACTTCTTCAATTTCCATGCCGCCTTCCAGCGAGGCAATAATTGTTATACGGCTGGTCACCCGATCGACCAAAATACCAAGGTAATACTCCCTAGCTATATCACAACACTCTTCAATATATATTCTTTCAACTTCCTTACCTTCTGCCCCCGTTTGTTCGGTAATTAGCTGCATTCCTAACAGCTTCGAAGCTTGTGTTTTTACTTCTTGAATAGATTTGACAAGTTTGATACCGCCACCTTTACCGCGACCTCCAGCGTGAATTTGAGCCTTAACGACCCACCGCTTCCCACCTAATTCTTCTGCCACCTTTACTGCCTCTCCAACAGTATATGCAACACCTCCTTTAGGTACAGACAATCCAAACGCTCGAAGCAGTTCCTTTGCTTGGTATTCGTGAATATTCATTGGAGCTCTATTTTATTAAAAAGTCTTTCGTTGTAGTGAAAACAATGAATCAAACCTAAAAAGGTTTTTAGTTTAAATTTCGTGTTTTGGTCCTTCTATTTGCACAAGTTTTAAGAGTTGGGATTCTACCCGACTTAGGATTTTTTATTTTTTTGGTTAATACCTTTAACAACACCTACTAAATTACGAACAGCGTCTACCGATTCCATAAACGCCCTCTTTTCAGTTTTATTCAAATTTATTTCTATGATGCGTTCAACGCCCTTGGCCCCAATTACTACAGGAACACCAACATAAAGGCCCTTTACCCCATATTCTCCATTCAAGTAAGCACAGCAAGGTAACACACGTTTTTGATCTTTAAGGAAGGCTTCCGCCATTTCAATTGCTGAAGAAGCAGGAGCATAAAATGCCGAACCCGTTTTCAACAAACCAACAATTTCTGCGCCTCCATCCCGGGTCCTTTGAATTATTTGTGCTAGTTTTTCTCTTGTTGTCCAACCCATTTTTACAAGATCAGGCAAAGGAATTCCTGCTACTGTTGAATAACGTGTTAATGGGACCATTGTATCTCCGTGCCCCCCTAAAACAAAAGCTGTTACATCACGAACGGAAACATTAAACTCTTCTGCTAAAAAATAACGAAAACGTGAGGAGTCAAGAATACCCGCCATTCCCACAACCTGTTTTGACGGAAAACCAGTAGATTTCCTCAAGGCCCAGACCATCGCGTCAAGAGGATTCGTAATACAAATAACAAAGGCTTTAGGACACCATTTTTTTAGACCTTCACCAACAGCCTTCATTACATTTGTATTAATTCCAATTAAATCATCTCGGCTCATCCCTGGTTTTCGAGCTACACCTGCAGTTACAATCACAACATTAGAGTTTTTTATGGCACGGTAGCTAGAAGCCCCTTTGATTTTTGAATCGAATCCTTCTACGGGTGAAGATTCCACGAGATCGAGAGCCTTTCCTTCTGGAATACCCCTAACAATATCAAATAAATTTACATCACCTAATTCCTTTAAACCAGCAAGATGAGCAAGCGTACCCCCAATATTTCCAGCGCCAACTAGCGCAATTTTATTGCGTGACATAAATACTCCTAATTCCTCCGTACCATACTGAGATTGCTATTTTAATTAAGTTACATCCTATTGTTTTAATATTTTCTAAAAACGTTGAAAGAGGACCTTAAAAGAAAGAACTCACCTTTTGGCATAATTTTTTTAGAGCTTTTCTTGGACAGAAGCAATTTTAATTTTTGCAATTCTTAACCTTAATTTAATATTAAGTTTCCTTCATTTGGCTTCAATTTTAGCGGCCTTTGAACATAAGTTTTTTTACCTCTGAAATAGCTTTTGCTGGGTTTAGATTTTTAGGGCAAGTGCTAGTACAATTCATAATTGTGTGACACCTGTATAGCCGAAACGGGTCTTTCAAGTCATCCAATCTTTCTTTTGTTGCCTCATCACGAGAGTCAGCAATCCAACGATAGGACTGGAGGAGCGTCGCCGGACCGAGATATTTATCACCATTCCACCAGTAGCTTGGACAGCTCGTAGAACAACAAAAACATAATACGCATTCCCAGAGTCCATCAAGTTTTGACCGTTCTTTGGTGTTTTGCAATCGTTCTTGGCTTTGAGGTTCGGGCGTTTTATGTTTGAGCCAGGGTTCAATTGAAGAATATTGCGCGTATGCTTGTTTGAGGTCGGAGACCAAGTCTTTCACAACCTCCATATGAGGCAAAGGGTAGATTTTGACATCGCCATCCACTTCATTTATCGCCTTAATACAAGATAAAGTGTTAGTACCATCAACATTCATAGCGCATGAACCACACACACCCTCACGGCAGGACCTCCTGAAAGTAAGAGTTGCATCCATCTCATTCTTTATCTTGATCAGTGCATCTAAAACCATAGGACCACAATCATCCAAGTCCACTCTGAAAGTATCAACCCGTGGATTTTCCCCAGAATCGGGGTCGTAACGATAAACTTCAAAATTTTTTATATTTTTTGCGTCTGCAGGAGCTTCATGAATGTTTCCAGTATGAATTTTGGAATTAGCGGGTAGAGCAAATTCAGTCATTTGGCTTCCTTGTTAAAGTTTTTTGATGTAGCGGGCCAGAAAAATTAACCATAAACAATCATATTTCAATATAAACGATCCTTGGGTGGTACAGGATTTACCTGGTCAGTAAGGGTATTCCCGTGGACAGGGCGATACGCAAACCTACATTTACCCTTTTGATTAAGCCAAACTATTGTGTGTTTCATCCAATTTTCGTCATCTCGTTCTGGAAAGTCTTCTCGGGCATGCCCCCCACGACTTTCTTGGCGGTTTAATGCGCTTTCTATACTGACCAAGGCCTGTTCCAAGAGATTATCAAATTCTAGAGTTTCAACCAGATCTGAATTCCATATCAATCCTCTATCAGAAACTTTTAAATCACCCTTTTTTGCCCAAATTTCCCTCATTTTTTCTGCGCCTGTGGCCATCATTTCTTCCGTTCGAAAAACCGCACAGTAAGTTTGCATTACTCTTTGCATTTCCAAACGTAATTCAGCAGTAGAAATAGAGCCATTTGCGTGACGACGCTGATCTAACCAATCAAGCGCTTTATCTTCTGAATTAGATTGCAAGGGGGGCTGAGAACTCTCAGGTTTCACCAATTCTGCACAACGATCTGCCGCCGCACGACCGAACACAACTAAATCCAGGAGCGAATTTGACCCCAAACGATTTGCTCCGTGGACGGAGACACAAGCCGATTCACCCACCGCCATTAGTCCAGGTATTACAACATCCGGATTTTCACCCACCAAATGCACCGCTTCTCCCTTATAATTTGTAGGAACTCCTCCCATATTGTAGTGTACCGTAGGTAGAACCGGGATGGGGTCCCTAGTAACATCAATATTTGCAAATATCCGCGCAGTCTCAGAAATTCCAGGTAAACGTTCCGAAATTATATCAGGTTCCAAGTGTTCTATATGAAGATGAATATAGTCTTTATTTGGTCCAACACCTCGCCCTTCATTCATTTCTATAGTCATTGAACGACTCACCACATCACGCGACGCAAGATCCTTTGTGTGAGGAGCATACCTTTCCATAAATCTTTCGCCTTCAGAATTAGTAAGATAACCGCCTTCACCCCTTACACCTTCCGTAATCAGCGCTCCAGCCCCATAAATACCGGTAGGATGGAACTGGATAAACTCCATATCTTGGAGAGGTAAACCAGCTCTTAAGACCATGGCATTACCGTCACCCGTTTGTGTATGCGCCCCAGTACAAGAAAAATAGCAACGGCCGTACCCACCGGTTCCTATTATTACTATCTGAGATTGGAAACGATGAATGGTTCCATCATCTAGGTTCCAAGCCATTACCCCGGCTATCTTTCCTTCAACATCGTGAATTAATTCGAGTGCAAAGTATTCTATAAAAAATTCAGCCTTATTTTTAAGGGATTGTTGATAAAGGGTATGTAAAATCGCATGTCCTGTTCTATCAGCGGCTGCGCAGGTTCGGTGTGCCGGAGGACCATCACCATATTCTGTTGTCATCCCCCCAAAAGGGCGCTGATATATCGTTCCATTCTCGGTTCTTGAAAACGGAACACCATAATGCTCAAGTTCTATTACGGAAGGCATTGCCTCCCGACACATATATTCAATAGCATCCTGATCTCCAAGCCAATCCGCCCCTTTGACGGTATCGTAGAAATGCCAACGCCAGTCGTCTTTTCCCATATTCCCTAATGCAGCAGAAATTCCTCCTTGTGCTGCTACAGTGTGGCTTCGTGTCGGGAAAACTTTAGTAATGCAGGCGGTTTTTAAGCCTTTTAAGGCCAAACCAAAGGTAGCCCTCAACCCAGCGCCCCCCGCACCAACAACAACCACGTCATATTTATGGTCAATTATTTCATAAGCTTTTCCAAAACGAGACATCAAAAACCAACTTGTAAAAAAATTGTTATTACCGATAAAAAGCAGACGGTTCCAAGGGCTAATGCTAAAAATTTTGTCAGAGCAATTGAAAAACTCTTTACCCAAGGGGCACGAACATAATCTTCTAAAACTACTCTTACTCCGAGTTGAGCGTGGTGGAAGACGGTAAAAATTGTAATTATTAGTAAAATTGAATTAATTGGATTTGCCACCCATCCTCGTACAATATTGACATCAGCACCAACTAGACCAGCGATTGACGACACAAACCAAATCGTCAAGGGGGCCAATACAACCGCTGTCAAACGTTGACCCCACCAATGCTTAATTGCCTTCTTTGACAAATTCATTATTTTATGGTTTCCGAGATTTCTTAAGGGTCATAAGAAAACCCCCATTGAGTTGTATCCCCAAAGCCAAGCCACTAGGGTCAATACAATGGAAGCTATAATGACCAGCCACCCACTTGCATAAGCGGTTGAGAGTTTAAAACCTAAACCAACATCCCAAAACAAATGCCGAATTCCGTTACACAAATGATAAAATAATGAAAACGACCATCCCAACAAAATTATGCGCCCAAACCACGATTTTATAACGTTCTGCACAATTTCAAACGCCGTTTCTCCCACTGCAGCCGCAACCAACCACCAAACCAAAAGGAAGGTGCCGAAAGCAAGTGCCAAACCAGTAATACGATGTAATATCGAAAGAACAGAAGTTAACTGCGGTTTATAAACTTGGAGATGAGGAGATAGCGGGCGGTCACTTGTCCCCATTTTTATTGTTCCTGTCTTGTTAAATACGCAAAGGAATTTATACCCGCACGCAATAAATTTGTTAAGCCTTTAGCAACAAAATTGTCAATTAAACCACTTAAAAAAAATCGTAGCGACCTTTTTCGAACTCTAAATTCCTTAGTTGTTTTTTTCCTCTAGGAGTTTTATTTTTCTAGAAAAAGCTACCAACCTTTGTGCTTCAATAACATGCAATTCCTCAATAAGTTGTCCCTCAACAAGCGTTACAGCCTTTCCTTCCTTAAGGGCCACTGCATGGGCTTCAGTAATTTTTTGAGCCCAAATTATGTCTTCTTTTGAAGGAGAAAAAACTTCGTTGGCACCGGCAATGGTTTTCGGGTGCAACAGAGTTTTACCATCAAACCCCAAGGATCGACCCTGTTCACAAGAAATAAGGAATCCTTTATCATCGGATAAATCAAAAAAAGGGCTGTCTAGTATGGATAACCCATTAGCGCGAGCTGCTAGTAAACACAATTGTATACTAGTCATTAACGGCATACGATCCGGAAGATGCTTTGCATGCAAATCCTTAGTTAGATCCGCTGACCCTATCAGAAGAGCACCCAATCGTGGATGAGAGGAGGCAATTGCATTTACTTCCAAAACTCCACGTGCAGTCTCAATCATACACCAAATTTGCATATCAGGCGGTGACCCAGATTTTTTCATCAGATCAGCAACATTTTTTACGACCCCCGGACTTTCCGTTTTAGGTAAAACAATTATATCCGCCCCGGAACATGCGATATTCACTATGTCTTTTTCATGCCATTCGGTACCCGCACCATTAATTCTAACACCTATCTCTCTATTGCCGTAACCACCGCCAGAAATCATTTTGACTACCCGTGACCGAGCTTCAACTTTCGCTTCAGGCGCTACCCCATCCTCCAGGTCCATAATTAGGATATCCGCGAAAACTTCCTTGCCTTTTTCCAAAGCACGCTGATTTGACCCTGGCATATAGAGTGCGCTCCGCCGAGGGCCATGTTTTTCATTTATCTGGTGCGACATGTAAAAATCCGTTTTGGTTTTATATAGTTTATGTGATGATGAAATTGAACATTGTTAAAATATAGAGTTGTTGTCTAATTTTCCGTTTCTCGCGTAACAATTTTCCTCTATTAAAGTTTCACTCAGAAGTAACCTCTGGTTCAACCACCATTGTCAAATAGGGATCATCTGTATCTTCAGATTCAACGGGTTGAACCCCAAAGTAATGTTCAGCAATTTGAACTGCGTTCAAGGCTGCTCCTTTACGTAAATTGTCTGAAACCACCCAAAAGGAAAGCCCACACTTTACCGTAGGATCCTTTCGAATACGGCTTACATAGACCATATCATCTCCAACTGATTCCACTGGTGTGACGTATCCTTCGTCTGCTCGATGATCAACTACCGACACTCCCGGCATTTGACGTAAAAGCCTACGTGCATCTTCCACAGATACTTCGTTTACCAATTCAACGTTGACTGCTTCCCCATGACCAACAAAAACGGGAACCCTTACACAAGTAGCGTTAACTTGGATATTTGGATCGAGAATTTTTCGCGTTTCTACTTTCATTTTCCATTCTTCTTTGGTGGCACCGTCCTCCATAAAGACGTCAATATGCGGAATGACATTAAAAGCAATTTGCTTAGTAAATTGATTCTTTGTTACCGGATCATTTACAAAAATACCCCGGGTTTGATTAAATAGCTCATCCATTGCAGTTTTACCGGCACCGGAAACCGATTGATAGGTAGCAACAACTACCCGCTTTATCTTTGCAGCATCGTGTAAAGGCTTAAGCGCCATCACTAACTGGATAGTGGAACAGTTAGGATTGGCTATAATCATACGATTTGTCTGTTTTGTAATCGCTTCTGGATTTACTTCTGGAACTACCAAAGGAACATCAGGTTCCATACGAAACTGGGAAGTATTGTCCACAACCAAACAACCCACTTTAGCAGCTCGTGGGGCATGAATTTCCGATACCTTGGCACCAGGTGAAAACAGAGCTAAATCAAATCCTGAAAAATCAAAGTCATCCAAGGTTTGGACTCGCAAAATTTTATTTTCCCCAAAAGAAACTTCTCTTCCAGAAGAGCGTTCAGATGCAAGAGCAACGATTTCTTCTATGGGAAAGGCTCTTTCGGAAAGTGTTTGGAGGATTTCTCTACCAACATTGCCAGTGGCGCCTACAACAACAACTTTATAACCCATGTTTTAATACCTTAATTCATTAGCCACAAAAGATTTCGTCACAAGGATAGGCTGAAATTTATGCGCAGAAACGAAAATTAATTTTCTGTTTTTAAAGCTTTTGCACCTTTTCGAGCGGTTATAAAAATGTACTAAAGTTGGCAATACAAACTGAAAAAAGACTTCGTCTATTTTATTTTTTCTAGTTCTGCTATGACGGCACTACCCATTTCGGTAGTGGACACTATTTTATTTCCGTCCGACATTATATCTTCCGTCCTGAGCCCAAGATTAAGGACCGTTTCAACAGCTTCTTCGATTTGATTTGCCTCTGTAAGCATTTCAAAAGAATAACGGAGCATCATTGCAAAACTCAAAATCATGGCTAAGGGATTTGCTTTCCCCTGTCCAGCAATGTCCGGTGCCGTTCCATGAACAGGCTCATAAAGTGCATTACGGTTTCCGCTCTCATCTGTAGCACCTAGGGAGGCAGAAGGTAACATTCCCAAAGAACCCGTTGCCATTGAAGCACAATCAGACAAAATGTCACCAAACATATTTGTGGTAACAATTACATCGAACTGTTTAGGATCCCTAACTAGCTGCATGGCAGCGTTATCAACAAGCATATGGTTCAATTCAACATCAGGATATTCCGGGGCAATACGAATAACCTCTTCGCGCCACATTTTGGTACTCTCAAGCACATTTGCTTTATCAATGGAGCACAATTTCTTCCCCCGAATTTGGGCAAGTTCAAATCCCACTCTGGCAATTCTTTCAACCTCTCGAGTGTTATAAACAAGAGAGTTGCGTCCCTCCCTAATCCCATTAGCTAAATTTTTAACTCCACGAGGTTCGCCAAAATAAATTCCGCCAGTAAGTTCCCTAACAATCAAAATATCCAGGCCCGCAACCACATCACGTTTCAAACTTGAAGCATCTACCAAAGCATTAAAAACTATAGCCGGTCTCAGGTTGGCAAATAATCCTAGGTCTTTTCTAATTTTGAGTAACGCTGCTTCGGGGCGTATATTAAAATCAACATTGTCCCATTTTGGGCCTCCTACCGCGCCCAACAAAACACCATCCGCTTCTTGCGCCAATTGGATTGTATTTTCCTCAATTGGTATGCCAAGTTTATCAATGCATGAACCACCAATAAGACTTTCCTGTATTTCTAAGGTGATCAATTTTTTATCTTGCATCCAACCAATTACACGCCGAACTTCTTCCATTACTTCGGGACCTATGCCATCACCGGGTAACATTAAAATTTTCCTGTTTACTCCCATTTTGACTCTCCCTTTTCCTTCTCAAAAACTTTCACAGTCAGCTTTAGAAAGCCCCTGGGTGTTTATCCTCTTGTAATGCACCAATAATTTTTTCTTTGGAATCAGAAATTTTGTTTTAAAACAATTAACAAACCTGAATTTTAAAATTTGGCAAACCTAAAAGCCATTCGAAAAGTTAAATTTTTATTAATATAACCATGGTGTAGCTGCTTTATTTTTATCTTCATAAAGGGAAATAGCGGCTTCTTTTCGAAGGGTTAGTCCAATATCATCGAGCCCATTTAGTAAGCAGTGTTTTTTAAACGAATCCACTTCAAATGTAATAATATCTCCGTCCGAATTAGTTATTTCTTGTTTTTCAAGATCCACCGTCATAGTAGCGTTAGCCCCACGTTCCGCACCCTCCATAAGTTGTTGAAGTTCTTTAGGTGATACTTTAATGAGGAGAATACCATTCTTAGAACTATTATTGAAAAAAATATCAGCAAAATCGGTCGAAATAACGCAACGAATACCATAATCCAATAAAGCCCACGGTGCATGCTCGCGGGAGGAACCACAACCAAAATTATGACCCGCAATAAGAATTTGAGCGCTGCGGTAAGCTTTTTTATTAAGTACAAAATTTGGGTTTTCATTTCCTGTTTTAGGGTCGTAGCGCAAGGGATCAAATAAGTTTTTACCGAGTCCTGTTCGAGTTAGTGTTTTTAAAAAACGGGCTGGAATTATTTTATCGGTGTCGCAATTTACGATAGGCAAAGGCGCTGCAACGGCAGTGAGTTTTGTAAATTTTTCCATCTCCTACTCCCTAATTTAAAAGTTCTCGAACGTCGGTTAAATGACCAGCAATGGCTGCTGCTGCTGCCATCATCGGGCTTACCAAATGCGTCCGCCCACCAGGCCCTTGACGCCCCTCAAAATTCCTATTTGACGTAGAAGCTGATCTTTCACTTGGCAATAGCATATCGCCATTCATTGCAAGGCACATGGAACATCCTGGTTCCCGCCAGTGAAAACCTGCTTCAGTAAAAATTTTATCGAGCCCTTCTTCTTCTGCTTGCAACTTAACAAGCCCTGAACCGGGTACTACCAAAGCATACACAGATTCTGAAACTCTTCGGCCCTTTGCCACACTAGCAGCAGCACGCATATCTTCGATGCGAGAGTTTGTGCATGAACCTATGAAAACTTTATCGACAGCTATATCAACCATTTTTGTTCCAGGTTTTAAATCCATATATTCTAGTGACCGTTCCATTGCAGAACGCCGATTAACATCTTGAACATCAGCAGGATCAGGAACAACTGAGGTGATGGCCACTTCATCTTCTGGGCTCGTCCCCCAAGTCACTTGAGGAACAATTTCAGAAACATCAAGTGTTTCTTCGGTATCATATTTGGCGCCAGGATCAGAAGGTAGTTTACGCCATTGTTCCAAAGCCAGTTCCCATTGGCCAGTTTTGGGGCATTGCGGGCGCCCTTTAAGGTATTCAAAAGTCTTTTTATCGGGGGCAATTAAGCCAGCGCGTGCCCCGGCCTCAATTGTCATGTTGCAAACCGTCATGCGCCCTTCCATTGACAGTTCTTCAACCGCAGGCCCCGCATATTCGATGACATGACCTGTCCCGCCAGCCGTACCAATCTTTCCAATTATCGCCAAAATTAAATCCTTTGCAGTACAACCAAACGGTAAAGAACCAGTCACAGTTATCCGCATGTTTTTAGCTGGCCTTTGAATTAGTGTTTGAGTTGCTAGGACATGCTCCACCTCCGATGTGCCAACACCAAAAGCAAGTGCTCCAAAGGCACCATGTGTTGCAGTATGGGAGTCCCCACATACCAGAGTTATACCGGGTTGTGTTAAACCCTGCTCCGGGCCAATCACATGAACAATGCCCTGACGCGGATCATTGATTGAAATATATGGCAAACCAAATTCTTTCGCATTTTTTTCCAACACCTCTAACTGAATACGAGATTCCTCATCTTCAATTTCCTGTGTACCACCTCTTCCTGGTGTTGTAGGCACATTATGATCGGGAACACATAGATTGGCCTCAGGGCGCCTTGCCCTTCTGCCTGTTTGCCGCAAGCCATCGAAAGCTTGCGCACTCGTTATCTCATGAATGAGTTGACGATCAATATAAATGAGACAAGTCCCATCATCTTGTTGATCAACAAGATGGCTTTCCCAAATTTTATCAAACAGTGTTTTCGGTTCCGACATAATCCCTATTTCCTCTCTCAAAAAGGTGTCAATTTTTAAAGGGGTTCATTTCTTTTTTTCGCCTGTGCTCTTGGCATCTTCGTCAGATGAACTTTCTTGCTCAGCTGTATCCCCCTCTACCGGTTCTATCCCTTCCGACGATTTTTCTGCCATTTTTTCTACATTAGGTTCTGCAATCACCTCATCTGATGCAACCGCGATTTCCTCCTCAACAGTAGTCTGACTAGGACCTACGCGGCGTTCTACTTTCTCAGCGATGCGTGCCTTTTTACCCCGAAGTTGACGCAAATAATACAACTTGGCTCTCCGAACAACACCTCGCCGCATTACTTCTATTTTCTCAATTCGGGGCGAAAAAAGAGGAAATATCCTTTCCACACCTTCACCATACGAAATTTTCCGAACCGTAAACGCCGAATTCATACCTGAATTTTTTCGTGCAATACACACACCCTCAAAAACTTGAACTCGTTCTCGGGTCCCTTCAACTACCTTTACATGAACGCGTAAAGTATCACCTGCACCGAACTCAGGAACTGGGCGTTCAGCAGTTAATTTGTCTATCTGTTCTTGTTCCAACTGTTCGATAATATTCATGTTTCACTCCTTTATTAGCTTTTGGCTTTCTAGATGTTTTTGCCAAAGGTCGGGACGTTGTTTTTTTGTAAGTTGCTCCGCGGATCCTCGTCTCCATTCTCTAATTTTTTGGTGGTGTCCGCTCAACAAAAGGTCTGGCACCTTTCGACCCTCCCATTCAAATGGTTGGGTATATTGTGGATACTCCAATAACCCTTCTTTAAAACTTTCTTCGGTTAGAGAATTCTTATTACCAACCACACCTGGCAATACTCTTACACAAGCGTCAATTAAGGCTATGGCCGCTGGTTCTCCCCCAGAAAGGACAAAATCTCCGAGACTTATTTGTTCCCAATCATAGGCCTCTAAAATTCTCTCATCTATCCCTTCGAAACGACCACAGAGTAATGTGATTTCTGTTTCAGCTGCTAAGCGGTAAATCCGCCGCTGACCAAGTTGGGTACCACGAGGTGTAAGAAAAATAGGTCGCGTTTTAGAACAAGCTGCCTCCAAGGCAGCTTGAATTACATCAGGCCGCATCACCATACCCGGACCCCCACCAAAAGGTTTGGAGTCTACACTCGCATTTTTGCCAGTCGCATAGGCCCTAATGTCAAATGTTTCAAGAGACCAAAGACCTTTGTCCAGCGCTTTACCCGCCAACGAGCAACCAAGCGGCCCTGGAAACATCTCAGGAAATAGTGTTAAAACCTTTGCGGTCCAAATAGGTTTATTCATTTCACGCCTACCCAGTTTTCCCACCATTCTCTGAAGTTGCCTCCAACAGACCCACAGGAGGATCAATTACAAGGCATTGGGTGCCCAAATCAACTTTCGTTACAACCTCACGGTTAAATGGAACAAAAATTGTGTGATTCAAATTGTGCCCAATTTCTAGCATCGCCCCCGCACCAAATTCTTGGATTGAAAAAACTTTTCCAAGTAATTTACCTTTTGTTGTTTCAGCAGAAAGACCCTTAAGATCCTCCCAATAAAATTCATCCTTATCAGTTTCTGGCAAAGCTTTTCGAGGTATAAAAATCGGTAAACCTTGCAAAGCCTTAGCAGCCTCGCGATTATTCACACCTTTAATACAAGCAAGAACTTGTTTTTTAACCATCCGTTTTGCTTTTAATTCAAAATTTCGATT
>JAYZBC010000056.1:0-40020 GCA_036339375.1 Pseudomonadota bacterium
ATTGAATTTCTTGATTCAGTAAGTCCGTTTTTAGAGGAAATTTCTTCAGAATTAGGGTACGGATTTAATTTCCGGCGAAATCATTATTGAGGCTTTATTTTTTTATAATTAGTATCTTTTTACAGGTCGAGAGGAATGTCGAAAACAAATTTTTGCCTTAATGGAAGAAGCTGATTGGTTAAAGTTTCAGAAAATTGCACTGGCTAAGCTTGGTCCAGATTATGAAGAGGCAATCAAGCTCTTTGGACAAGCAGTTCTTAGCTGACCAATAGAACACGTTATGATTGGACCTTTATGATAAAAAATTCTTTTATGAAGTTAGGAATGTTTTTTTGGCCATGTGGCCATCATCTTGCAGCATGGCGGCATCCAAATTCAGTGCCAAATTCAGGCTCAAATCTTGAACATATAATTAAACTGGCCAAATTATCTGAAGAAGGTCTCTTCGATATGTTTTTCATGGCAGATTCGGTGTCGTTTTGGAGGGGTGAACTTGAAGCGATGACACATGATTCGTATGGAACCTGGATAGAGCCTTTTACGTTGATGTGTGCATTAGCACAATACACAAAAAACATTGGTCTAGTTTGCACTGCTACAACGACTTACGACCAGCCCTATTCGTTAGCACGGCGTTTTGCTTCGTTGGACATTTTAAGTGGCGGTCGAGCAGGCTGGAATTTGGTTACTTCAGGTAATAAAGCCGAAGCAGATAGCTTTGGGTTTTCTAAACACATGGAAAAAATGGATCGTTACCGTCGTGGTAAGGAGTTCGCTAATTTAGTACGTGGGCTCTGGAACTCATGGGAAATGGGGGCATTTATACAAGATAAGGAGTCTGGTATTTTTTTTGACAAAGAAAAATTAAATATCCTTGAATTTGAAGGAGAATTCTTCCGTGCGCGTGGCCCTATTAATGTACCTCCTTCGCCTCAAGGGGAACCTGTTTTGGTACAAGCGGGGGCATCGAATGACGGCCGTGAACTGGCGGCGGAAACAGCAGAAGTTGTATTTGGAGCACAACAAACTCTTGAAGGAGCAAAAGAATTTTATGCTGATGTGAAGCAAAGAATGAAAAATTATGACCGCCACTCAGAAAGTTTAAAAATAATGCCTGGCTTATTAGTTTGTGTGGGTCGGACAAACGAGGAAGCGAAAGAGAAATATAAAAAATTACAGGAGTTGATAGATCCAGTGAGTGGATTGCAATTATTGTCTAAAAGACTTGATTTTGATCTTACGGGTTACTCTATAAATGAACCCCTACCTGAAATTCCACTAAATAAAATTTCCTCGAGCAGAGTAGAATTGTTTGTTGAAATCGCAAAGCGAGAAAATTTATCAATAAGAGATTTATATTGCCGTATTGCCGGAGCACGGGGCCATTATGAAATTATTGGATCCTATAATGAGGTGGCGGATATGATGGAGCTTTGGTTTAAAGAAAAAGCTTGTGATGGATTTAACATTATGCCGCCTGTTTTTCCTGAGAGCTTGTCGGATTTTATAGAACTCGTTATCCCTGAATTGCAAAGCCGGGGTCTTTTTAAAAAAAAATACAATGGGGATACTCTTCGCGAAAATTTAGGTTTAACCCGTCCGCCTTGGAAGCCAGGTTAATAAACCTTAGGTTTGTATAAAAATTTGAGGGATGCAAACCTTCTTCGTCGTTGCCTTTGTGACAACCCCGCCAATTTTACCGGCGGGGTTGTTTAAACAAAGCCTTGGTTATTTTTTGCTTTTTACTCTAGCCCGAAATTTTTTTAAGTCTGCCGGCGTAAGTGTGTAAGGTTTTGCAATATGAACACCCCTCTCTTTCCAGTAACGGAGGGCTCCCGCATGTATAGTGCCGGCCATATGACCAGTAGCTAATTTAACTGTGAGAGTATCCTTCATGCTTTTCGCCAATGCATGGGCTTCATCTATATGATCCCAAAAGGCCTTCATCATTTTGTAAACAAGGTCTGCCTTCATATTCGATCTTACTTGCATACCAACCATCGCACCTGTGGCGAGTACTGGTTTTTCATTTACCATATTTTTGCCATACGCTTTTTTAGGATCAATATTAATTAACGTTCGTGCAGGTTGACTGCTATATCTTTTCCACAAAGGGTGGTTGAATTTAGATTTATCCAGTGGCAGAAGGCGAATTTTGTTTGTTAGTGCAAGCTGAGAAATTGCCGGGCTTGGAGGCATAGTAGTTGTAATCCAAACATCATATTTTTTGTCTTGGAAAGCTTGTTGTGCAGGACCCCAACCAAGCCGGACTTGTTGAAAATCGCGTCCTGCTTTGTACCCTGTCATTGCACCCACAATCATTTTGACGTTTCGCGTAGCAACACCTGCTGGCGGCCCCATAAATACCTTTTTACCTTTTATGTCTTTGAAGGCTTTTATACCGGAAGATGCGTAAACTACTGCGTGGTAGTATCCTATCGGATATGAAAATAAATAAGATAAAGACCTAGTCATTGCTGGCCCATCTTTAATTTTTTTAAAAGGACCAATTGAAAAATACATCAACCGATAAGCTGTTGCAGCTCCCATGGTAAAATCCATTTTTCGTTGATGAACACGAAGCATGTGTTTCGTCGCAGCGCCAACAGCAGATACCTGTATTCGATGACCGGGAACATATTTGTTTACCGCTTTGGCAAAAGCGGTGTTTACTAGAAAGGGAGTTGTTCCTTCGGCTAAACTCCCTAATGTATAATTTTTGTTAGCTGCTTGGCTAGGAAACCCTAGGCCAATTGCAAAAGGGACCAAAAGCAGCATCAACCCGAAATGGCGCACTATATTTTCCATGATTTTTTCTCCCAAGTTACTTTTACTCTTTTTTAAATTAATGTTTCAGATCAATTTCAAAATAATTTGACTGACAATGTGAGTTTTTACTCGGTAACATTTCTTCATTAGTTGGCTTACAAAGCGGATACTAATAAGAGGTTAAACTATTCGAAAAGCAAATTACCACTGAAACTTTGTAATTCTGTGTAGAAAAATGATTGCTAATCCTACAACCGTGCTCATGACTTGGAAAAGTGGGTCTAACATAAGAATTAAAACAGCAACAATTAATCTTAAAATTCTTGCTGAAAACCCAAGGGCTTGCTTATCGCAACCAATAAAACCTGTAGCTACTAACCAAACCGCAATTGGTAATCGAAAAACAATCCAAATAAATTCTTCCCATTGAAAATGGGTAATTAAACTTATTGAGGGGTAATAAACTAAAATAAAGGGAATCAAAAACCCGACTGCAGCTATTTTTACCGCCTGAAAACCCGTCGACATTGGGTTTGATCCCGCTATCGGGGCGGCAGCGTATGCAGCGATTGCGACAGGAGGTGTTACATTGGAAAGGACGCCATAATATAGGACAAACATGTGAATCAAGAGGGCGTCAATCCCTAATTTTTCAACAACCGGTCCAACAAATAAAACAATAAATAAATATGCCGGAAGGGTAGGTAAACCCATTCCTAAAAGTAAAGACGCTAACATTGCAACTAGTAAAGCAATAAACAGAGAGCCCTGGGCGAGTTCCCCTACTAAGGTAGCAAAATTTCCGGCGAGACCGGTTAAACTTACTACACCAATTACTGCGCCGATGGAGCCAACAGCCACCATAATTTGTGCACACTGACGACCCCCTTTTTGAAAAGCAATAAGTAGCTCTAAGGGGTATCCACGTATATTCTTCCGTTTCTCCACATAAATAATATCAATGATTAGGGCTATAAGGATTGCGCTTACTATTGCGCCAAAACCAGCCATTGCAGCTGATCGACCGCTGAATAACACTATAATAACAACAATCAGCGGCACTATAAAGCGCATCGCTTCTACCCAGTCATTCTTGGTTATGACCGGCCTTTGTTCTTTTGGAAGGGTTTTAATTCCAAGTTTTACAGCCTCTGAGTAAACTGCTGCGAAGAGACTAAAATAATAGAATAGGGCAGGAAGTATTGCGGCGATAGCAACCTCAATATAGGGGCGCCCTATTAACTCTGCCATAATAAAGGCTACAGCTCCCATAATTGGGGGAGTAAATTGTCCACCACTCGAGGCGGCAGCTTCAACAGCACCAGCAAAGGAGTTTTTGAATCCCTGCCTTTTTATCATAGGTATAGTAAAAACACCGGTACCGACTACATTTGCTACTGGGCTTCCCGAAATTGTGCCAAACATTGCACTCGCAACTATGGCGGCATGTGCTGTGCCGCCCCTAATTCTGGCTGTTGCTGCGGTAGCTATTTTGAGCAGAATTGATGTTGCTCCGGTTGCTTCTAGAACAGCTCCAAAGACTATAAAAACTAAGACAATTGAAGAAACGATATCCGTGGGGCGACCAAAAATTCCTGAAAAACTGTACCAAACTGTTTGGATAACTTCCTCAAAAGAAAAGCCCTTATGCGCAAAAATTCCCGGCAAATTGCCAAGGTGTGCATAAATAATAGCGAGTATACAAATCACCGGTAAAATTGGTCCAAAGGTTCTTCGGACCATTTCAATAACTACAAGTGATCCAAACAAACCTACTAATAAAGTGTCCGTTTCAAGGATAAACACCCCATCCCACAAGCTTTCATAAATTTCGGAAAAATTTATAAGAGTTAATACAAACCCAAATAATAAAACAAAATCAATTAGCCAAAAGCAAAGTCTGGTTTTAATATTCGAAGTTCTGAATTGCTGGGCCAAAGGCTTAGATGTTAGTGTTATTATAACACCGGCCCCAATTGCTCCCCCTAATCTAATTCCTTGGTCCAGAAAGGGAAAGGGCCCTGCTCCATAAATGGCTCCAACTGAAAGGACTAATCCAAGCCACAAACCTATCTTCTTGATTGCAAGCTCAAACCTGTCCAAAAAATTTGTTAGAGCCATGTTAACCTTTGAAAATAAACAGTTTATCTAAGTGAGCGTAACACGATCTTCGGTTAAAAAACGATTTACTGGGTCATAAAAACATTTCTGAAATTCTACCACTTCCCTGTGTTTAGGTGGACTTGATTAATTATTATCCAAAGACAAAAAGCCTGGATTTTAAATCCAGGCTTTTAGTGATAGCTTATTTCAGCTTATTTCTTTTTCTTTTTCTTTTTCTTTTTCTTGCACTTGAATTTTTTGCTGCATGAGCATTTTCCGAAGGCTTTGGACTTATCAAGTTTTAATGAGGAATTCACTGCACCTCCCACTAACTTATAAGCTTTTTTAACCTCCGACTTTTTACCTGTCTGAGAAGCTTCTTCCAAACCTTGTGCGTAATAGGTTACTGAACCATATTTGAGCTTCTTCGCTAGACCAGCTATTGCTAGGGCCCGCATTTCCATATCTCCTGCGGTACCGAGCTTTCTGCTCTTTTTCTTATTCTTACTACCTTTAATATATTTCTTTACAGCTATGCTATGCCCACACATTTCTTTTTGTATGGCATTTTTCTGGACTGCCTTAGCATGCTTGGCTGCTGCTTTACAAATTTTACATGCGGCCGCCGTGGAAACCTTCTTGGCTTTAGGCGCCGCATCAATTGCGCAACCACCCAAATAAAAGGCCATGGCCAACCCCATACATATTTGAAGGATTGTTCTTGAAGTTTTTTTCATTTCTCTCCCCATCAATATTTTGTGCACAAATCGAATATCATGATCATTGATAAAACTATTAAGGAAAAATAACAAGTAATTGTCCTAGATTACAACCTCTTCTGTACAGGTTATCCTTCTGACCATATATGTAAATCTGCCTTATTAAAAACAATTATTTGATTTTTAAACTAAATATTTCAAGCAATCAATCTACCAATTGTGTAAAATACTATTTTGAAGCAACCCATTTGTACAAAATTGCCATTCGTTTCGCTTGTCCAATTACCCTGACTTGGTCTTATTTTGGTATATAAAATGAAAAAAGCAAGTAAACAGAAGAAAAGTTTAAGGGCTTTTCAAACCGAAGTAAGGAAGGAGGAGCATTTAACAACTGTCCTTAATAACGATGTATCTGCCAAGGGTATAAGTAATGGTTTTGAAACCTATACTTTCGAACATTGCGCACTACCCGACATTGACTTTAAAGATGTAGATCTTTCAATGCCTCTATTTGGAAAAGTTTTGAAGGCACCTATTTTGATTTCGAGTATGACTGGTGGTACCCCAAAAGCTCTAAAAGTGAATCAACGTTTGGCTGAAATAGCACAAGAAATGGGTATAGCGATGGGAGTTGGATCACAGCGCGCTGCCTTAGAAAACAATCTTCTTTGTAATACTTATCAGGTACGGGATGTTGCACCAAACATTTCTTTGTTTGCTAATTTTGGTGCAATACAATTGAATTATGGCTATGGAAAAGAAGAAGCAAAACGCGCAATTGAAATGATAGAGGCAGATGGTCTCTTTTTGCATTTAAACCCATTACAAGAAGCTGTTCAAAAGGAAGGAGACAAAAACTGGAAAGGTATATTTAATCAAATTGAAATGCTTGTTCAAGAAATTCCAGTCCCTATCATTGTTAAAGAAGTAGGGAATGGTGTTTCATCTGAACTTGTCCAACGGCTGAAAGATATTGGTGTGGCTGCAGTCGATATTGCGGGATCCGGCGGAACAAGTTGGAGTGAAGTAGAGGCTTATAGACAGGTTGATCCGGTTATAAAGGGCATTGCACACAATTTTTCGGCTTGGGGTATACCGACAGCCAAGGCGTTAGTTGACGCAAAAAAAGTAGTGCCAGATTTTCCAATTTTCGCGAGCGGGGGAATACGTACCGGAATTGATGTAGCAAAAGCAATTCGACTTGGAGCGGAAATTTGTGGAATTGCCGCTCCTGTTTTGGCGTCGGCAGCCCACAATTCTCGTGCATTACAAAACAATATTAAAGGAGTTATCGAAGAACTAAAAATTGCTAGTTTTTGCACTGGTTCAAAGGATATTTCTAGTCTACGGGTTGCGCCACTATATCAAAACACTGATTGCTTTTTTAAAAAAATTAGTTGATTTAATCTTTTTCAATTTTATGTAACACAAAAGTAGACTTTGTTAAAAGATCCTAAATATGAAAATACCTGCTGAACCTGTACGCAAACGCAACACAAAGGCCCCCCGGCCCAAAGATGCCTCAACCCTGATCATATATCGTTTTCGCCAAAACAATTTAGAAGTTTTAATGGGCAAAAGACATCGTAAACATAAATTTTTACCACAAAGATATGTTTTTCCAGGTGGAAGAGTAGACTTGGAGGATAGCCGAGTCCGATATTCAAGTCCTATCAAGGATGATGTTGAAGAGCTATTGGTTCGTCGAAATACTACAGCAAGGGCCCGCGCGCTAGTAGCAGCGGCTATCAGGGAAACATATGAAGAAACCGGTTTAATGTTAGGAAGAATAGATCCTGAGCCAACAAAAAATGTTCCGAAAACTTGGAAAAACTTCTTTGCAACTGGCCTTGCGCCAAGTTTTGAAGAAATTGATTATGTAGCTCGTGCGGTTACACCCCATTGGCGTCCTATTAGGTTTAACGCCCGGTTTTTCATGGTAGAATATAAACATTTGACGGGTAAATTGACGGGTAGTGGTGAATTGCTCAATTTAAAGTTTATGTCCGTTGTGGAAACAAAAACTTTAACACTTGCTTTAATTACCACACGTGTCCTTGAGTTAGTAGAAAACTTATTGCGTCAATCACCTTCAGCACAAAGAAAAAAACATGTAATTTTATTCAAGCACAATGGAAAATTTCACGACATTATTCAAGAATGACGCCGAGAACAGCGTTTGTTAATACATTTCGAAGACCTCAGGGCGCTTACGGGCTAATTTTTCATTTTTTAAATTATCTCTGGTGCGTTGTGCTCCAAAGCTTGACGGCAAGTTAACATTTCCACCAGACATAAAAAAAATAGCTGAACTTCTGCCATTTCTTCAATTGTGTCTGTAAGTACGATGGCTTCAGGTATCGAACTTTCTATTGTTAAAAGTTCATAATTTTTGTTGCTGTGTTCACCAATGTTTTGGCCATCATTGCTCCAGGTTCTTTCCTAAGTGCTAAACCTTAATTCATCCTCGAAAAAACAGTTTTCAAAAAGGTGCAAAAGATCTTTTGTGAAATGAATAATTTTTTTTCCTATAGCAGAAACAGCACTTACATTTTTCGTGTGTCTGTACAATGCTCACGACCTTTGAACGGTTTTGGTAAATTAGGTGTGAATATAGAGCGCTGTATTCATTGTTACATCTCTCAAAATTACTTTTAGGATAAAATTTGCTGTATGAATATGGTTGGGTGTAACTTTTCTAAATCCAAATTTATGTAAATGAAAAATCCGTTCTATCCGGGAATTCCTGCAATTAAGCGCACACCAATAACGCTTAAGTGTTCAAATTAATCAAGTGTATGAAACACCAAATTTATTTCTTGTCGTCCTGTTTTGAATTTATACCTACATTTGCCATTTTTTGAATTGGACTTACCTTATGTTTTTGTCCACTACAAAATCCTAAACATCATGTTTCAACTTACCACAAGTTCAAGGTTTTTTTGGAAAGATGACAGCACCTCGGATAAATTTCTTCCCCGTTTCAAAAAAATACCGTATGAACCTAAAACATAATCTCCGTTATAATTTGTACCCGTTGCAAATTTAAAGATGGTAAATATTGGTTGGTTACTGGAGTCTCTGTATATGGAAAAAGCAGACATATCCTTTTCATGATTTATGGCATAGTCTTTCCATTCGCCATTTATTACCCGTTGGCTGTAAAGAGATAAAAGTTGATTTAGTTCATTTTTTGTAAAAGAAACTGCAGATGTTCCACGATTCCGATATTTTTTTAATAGGACTACTTTGGACATTTTTTCACAAATTGCTCCCGAATAGTTATCCTAATTGAATTTCTGATTATATTCATTTTCTATATTTGGCGTCTAGATATCTGTATATGTTTTAGGAGAAAATAAGTTGGTTTAAGAGATAGAATAGTTATGGTATGAACGATTATAACGCCAGAAAAGGTCAAATTGGAGTGATTTGTGGGTGATATTTTTCGTGAAATAGATGAAGAGCTTAGACAGGAGCGTTTCGAAAGATTGTGGAAACGTTACGGAAAATTTATTATTGGTGCTGCTGTGGCGGTAGTATTAATCGTTGGGGGCTACAAGTTTTGGGAATATTATAGTTTAAAGCAGAAAGAAAAAAGTAGTGTGCAATATTGGTCGGCCTTACAACTTCTTAATGATGGAAAAACGGAAGATGCTGCTGCATTATTTGGTAGCCTTGTAAAAAATGGGACCAGTGGCTATGGGGTTTTGGCAAAATTTCAAAGAATAGCAATTTTGGCTGATAAGGGGGATGTCTTAAGCGCTATAGCTATGTATGACGAAATTTCTGGTGACTCAAACATAAATGAAACGCTGCGTGATGCGGCCACAATCAATAGCGTGGCCCTTGGTCTGGATCAGGAGGGCGTACAAAAGCCTGTACTCGAAAAAAAATTGAAAAAAATATTAAATAAAAAAGGGGCTTGGGAAAGTTCTGCAAGGGAATTGATGGGGCTTATTTCAATTAAGTTTGGTGATGTTCAAATGGCGCAAAAACATTTTAAAAAAATCTCTGATGATTCCACAGCTCCTCAGTCAATGCGTTTGCGTGCTTCTCAAGTTTTAGCTGCAATTAACCGTTAATTTTCCGGTAGAGAGCTTTTTGATGAAGCTTAAATTCTTCTTCTTTTGTTCTCTTCTTTTCATTTTTGGTTGCGAAGGATGGTACGGTGAAAGGGCAAACAAGCCCCTTCCTGGAAAAAGGGCCCCCATCTTAGGTATACAAGATAATTTACAAGTAAATCCAAAGCTCGCAAATTTGCCATTTAAATTGCCGGCGCCTGAAAAGAATAAAAGGTGGCCACAAAATTTTAATACTAATAAACAGTCTATTCAGCACCTTCAGACTAGGGCCGATTTAAAACCATTGTGGGAGACAGATATTGGGGAAGGGTCAGATGACGAAGCACAATTAATAGCTTCCCCTGTAGTAGTTAATAATCAAATTTTTACAATTGATGCTGAAGCCAAAATTTCTGCATTGGATGTAAAAACTGGTCAAGTTTTGTGGCAGAAAACATTGGCACCCCCAGAAGAGGATTATGGCACAATGGGTGGCGGCTTGGGATACGCTTTTGGTGTTCTTTATGTGACTACAGGGTTCGCTGAAGTCATTGCTTTAAATGCTAAAAATGGTGATTTAATATGGAAGACTAAGGTTAATAGCCCAATTCGTGCTGCTCCAACTATTTTTAAAAATTATTTGTTTGCTGTTTCCATTTCAAATGAATTGTACGCTTTCGATATTAAACGAGGAAAACTTTTATGGAATCATTTAGGCATTGCAGAAAGTGCTAATTTGTTGGGAGGAGCAGCTCCCACTATTGGTGGTTCGGTTGTAATTGTTTCCTATTCTTCCGGAGAGCTTATTGCTCTACAAATTGAGAACGGACGAATTATTTGGACAAATTCTATTAGAGCAACAAGGCGTTTAGATCCTTTATCGAGTTTAGCCCACATTCGAGGTCAACCAATTGTTGACCGTGGATTTGTTATACTTACAGCTAATAGTGGCAGGACCATGGCCATAGATCTTCGAACAGGGGAACAAATTTGGGAAATACAAGTCGGTTCTGGAAACGATCCATGGGTTGCCGGTGATAATGTGTTTATTACGTCAAATAATAACGAATTGTTATGTATTTCCCGGAAAACTGGAGGTATTAGATGGAAAACGCAACTACCTAAATTTAAAGACGAAAAAGATAAAGAGGGACCAATTTTTTGGTCTGGTCCGGTTTTAGCAGGGAAAAGGCTTTTGGTGGGAGGAAGTAATAAACAGGTTTTGTCAATTTCTCCATTTACGGGTCAAATTTTGAATCATATAAAGGGGAGTGGACCTATCTTTATCCGCCCAATTGTAGCGGATGGTATTGTTTACATTTTATCAGATAATGCCAAACTTTTGGCGCTCCACTGACATGAATTTCCGTTTGGCCATCTTGGGAAGACCAAATGTAGGAAAATCAACGCTTTTTAATAGGTTGTGTGGTGCCTCTGAAGCCATTATCCATCCGAATCCTGGGGTGACACGGGATCGACGGGTGGGCAATGCGTGCCTTGGCGATTTGTGGTTTGAAGTCATAGATACAGCGGGCTTGGAGGAGGGACCAAATGGACTAATAGAAAAGCACATGCAGGAACAAACGCGTGTAGCAATTGCAAAATCCGAAGCCGTTTTGTTGCTTATAGATGCACAAACCGGTGTCACAACAGCAGACCTCCATTTTGCTAATGAACTTAGAAAAACAAAAATTCCTGTTATTTTAATAGCCAACAAATGCGAAGGAACGAAAACGCGGCCCGGATTTTATGAAGCCTATGAGTTAGGTCTTGGAGAACCAATTGGTATTTCAGCAGAACATGGAGATGGGTTAATTGATCTATATTCGGTAATATCGACTCTAATCAAAAATAATCAAAATGTAAAAGGTATAGGCGCCAATTTTCCAAATGTTGTCGCAGAAAACTTACAACAAAAAAACGACTTTGATAATCTACAAATAGTAATAGTCGGACGTCCAAATGTTGGTAAATCTACACTATTAAATTGTTTGTTACATGAAGAAAGAGTGATTACAGGGCCAGAACCCGGTGTAACACGAGATTCGATTGCTGTTGAATGGAATTGGCAGAAGAAATCTATTAAGCTGATCGATACAGCAGGGTTAAGACGCCCGTCTCGCGTAACAGAAAAAATCGAAAAACTTTCAACATCTAACGCATTAAGGGCAGTGAGGTTCGCTCACGTGGCCATTTTAGTGCTTGATGGTTCAGTAATGGCAGAACGTCAAGATCTTACTATCGCTAATTACATTACTGAAGAAGGCCGTGGACTTATAATTGCTGTTAATAAATGGGATTTAGTAAAAGACCCAAAAAAAGACATTAAAATTCTTACATCCCGAATTGAAAGATCATTGCCCCAGGTTAAGGACGTTCCGATAGTAAAACTATCTGCTTTAAATGGAAAAGGAATGAATTCTTTGATGCCGGCGTTAATTAAAGTTTTTGCTATTTGGAACAAACGATTATCGACTGGCCCTTTAAATAGATGGCTTAAAGATGTCACCGAAACTTATCCTCCTCCACTCGCCAAAGGACGAAGGATAAAATTGAGGTATATAACGCAAGTAAAAGCTCGTCCACCAACGTTTGTTATTTTTTCCAATCGTCCATCCGGTTTGCCTACATCTTACCATCGATTTTTGATTAATGGGTTACGAAGACAGTTTGGGCTCAGGGGCGTACCAATTCGGTTGAATTTTCGTCAATCCAAAAATCCTTTTGTTGAGAAAAACAACCAAACACAATAAAAACTTATTTTATTTTTTCTGCGCGCTAAATTTTTGTGAATTTAACTTGCATGAAGTTTCAGCTAAATCAACAAAAATATCTGTAATCTCTTCAGGTCGTTTTAATGTCGTTGGATCTTCTCCAGGGTATGCTAAGGCCCGCATAGCGGTTCGGACCGCACCAGGGTCTACTATATTTATACATAGCTTGGATTGTTCCATTTCTTGTGCCCAAGTATGTGCCAAAGCTTCAAGAGCGGTTTTCGTGACAGCATAGGCACCCCAGAAACCGCGGCCGCCAGAGACTCCGGAGGTTAAAAAAATAGCTCGTCCTGCTTTTGAAGCTAAAAGCAGGGGTTCCAAAGCCTGAATTAACAGCCAGTTTGCTGTTAAATTTACAGTTAGGATTTCATTCCAAGTTTTTGGTTCTATATTTGCAACAGGTGTCATTTGTCCCAATAACGCAGCATTTGCAACCAAAACATCAAGCCTCCCGAATTTGCTTGCGATTGCCGGTGCAAGCTTTTGTATTTCTTCCCCTTTAGATAAATCTAAAGGAACCAAGGTTGCTTTTGCCTTTCCCCCGCTGGAAGACCTAATTTTTTCATCTACTTCTTCTAGGCCCGTGATAGACCTAGAAATTAAAATAACGTGGGCTCCTTCCTCCGAATATCGTTGCGCTATTGCAGAACCAATTCCTCTGGACGCACCCGTGATTAAAGCAATGCGTCCATTGAGTCTTTTGTTATTTTCTTTCATTTTTTTATCGTAAGTCGGATAGGAATGAAAATTGTGGAAATTCTTCTCCTTCCTCTAAATCAAGAAGTGACAATGGGTATTGACCGGTAAAGCAAGCGTCACAAAATTGAGGTTTCATCTGGTCGCGCGACGAAAAACATACCGCTCTATACAAACTATCAATAGAAATAAAAGCAAGGCTATCTGCACCAATAAAACTACACATTTTTTCGGTTGAAAACTTAGCAGCAATTAGCTCATCACGTTCCGGTGTATCAACTCCATAAAAACAGGAATGAGTAGTTGGTGGACTCGATATTCGCATATGTACTTCTTTAGCTCCCGCATTTCTCATCATCTCAATGATTTTTACTGAAGTAGTACCACGAACAATGCTATCATCTACCAGAATGACACGTTTTCCTTCAATTACAGCTCGGCTTGCGTTGTGTTTTAACTTAACTCCTAAGTGCCGAATATTGTCTGCTGGTTCAATGAAGGTTCGACCAACGTAATGGTTTCTAATAATGCCCATTTCATACGGCAATTTTGTTTCTGTGGCATACCCCATTGCACTTGGGACACCAGAGTCTGGTACTGGAATAACTATATCAGCGGGGACATGACTTTCTTTAGCAAGTTCAATACCAATCCGTTTCCTTACTTCATATACGCTTGATCCTTCAAGGATACTGTCTGGACGAGAAAAATAAATATATTCAAAAATACATAAATGATGATTTGAGGTCGCCAATGGTTTTAGGCTTGTTATTCCATTTTCATCTATAACGATTAATTCTCCAGGTTCAACGTCCCTTATAAATTCCGCTCCAATTATGTCCAGTGCGCAACTTTCTGAAGCGAAAACAAAACTGTTCTCTAACTTTCCTAAAACAAGGGGACGAATCCCCATCGGATCACGAACGCCCAACATGGTATCGTTGGTCATTGCAACAAGAGAATAGGCCCCCACAACTTGTTGTAGGGCATCAATAAGACTTTCTATAACCGTTTGGCATTCACTAATCGCTGTTAGATGGATTATTACTTCTGTATCAGTCGTTGATTGAAATAAGCAGCCACGTTTCACTAAATGTCTGCGAAGGATGCTAGCATTGGTTAAATTTCCATTATGTGCGAGTGTAAATCCTCCGGATTCAAAGTCTGCAAATAAAGGTTGAATATTTCTTTGTACTGTTTCCCCAGTTGTTGAATAACGATTATGGCCTACAGCGGCATTACCAGGTAGTCGCTTAATTATAGCCTCGCTACCGAAGATGTCTCCAACGTGCCCTAAAGCACGATGTTCGTGGAATTGGTGTCCGTCAAAGCTAACAATTCCGGCGGCTTCTTGGCCACGGTGCTGAAGTGCGTGTAAACCAAGGGCAGTAAGGGCAGCAGCATCTTTGTTCCGGAAAACGCCAAATACCCCACATTCTTCATGTAAAGTATCCTGACTAAAAGAAGGGGAGTTAAAATGTCCTTTATTCACGATATTACTCTTTTAGTTAGTTTCATTGTGCGGGTTTTTTAATTGGTTGATGACTCTGTCCATATCTTTGCGTGCTTTATCGGAATACCCATCTTTATTCCGTTTTAAAGGTTTTCGTATTTGCGGTTCTAAAAATTTTTCGAACCTTTGTTGTGTAGTGTTTGTCTGATTTTTATTATTTAGAGGGGAAATGGACCAGTTATCTGGGATCAATTGAAATAAAAACCTTGTTGACCATTCAATTAATGGTCGACTTTTCGAACCTTGCATCCAATGCGGTTGAGTAGATTTTTGATCAGAAATATTAAAAAACTTCGAAACACCCATATATCCGATCGTAACAAGGCCAAAACCAATTACTAAACCTGCCACGAGGCCAAATGATCGATCCAGAAGGCTTAAACGGCTAATTCTAATTCTCCGATCAATATTATGGCTAATAAGTGTTAAGATGACCAAAGAAAAAACAAATAAAATTACAGCAGTAGTGGCATCCGCAATCGCCCCCACATTAATCTGCTGCCCAACGATTGGACGCAAGTATTTAAATAAATAAATAGTAAAGAAAAAAGCTCCGGCCCAAGCTAAAAGTCCAAGTATAATTCTAACTATACCAGTCCAAAAAGAAATTAATCCGGACAAAACCGTTATTCCAATAACTGCAATATCAAACAATTCAACTTGCCCTGGTTTCAGGTTGGGGCGACATACAATGGTGATCCAAAAACCCTAAAAGGTTCTTTATATGCTCAATAAAGTTCAATTTCACTGCCTTTACGGTTCTTACTAGTTTTAGAAAAATTGTGAACCGATCCCTCTTGGATAATTGTGTTCCATTCATTGCAAATGTCGCAATGGCCATTCCATTTTCCAAATGAAGCGCCACAATTCTGACAAATGAACTTTTTAGCTAACCTAGCCAAATTGGTATCTCTTCCAGAATTTGCACCGGTCAATAATAGTATACATTAACCTCGTAGAATTTCCATTTTAATTGGTCCTTCGGCGCTTCCTTTTATAAACTGATCTAGGTATTCGTTTCCCGAATTATCTATACTAGAAACTGGACCCGACCAAATTATTCTACCATCATTTAGCATTGCTATGCGGTCACCTATTTTTCTGGCGCTCGCTAAATCATGTGTAATCGAAATTGCTGTGGCTCCAAGCTCTTTCACGCGTGCTACGATTAAATCGTTGATGACGTCGCCCATAATAGGATCAAGACCAGTAGTGGGTTCGTCAAAAAATAAAATTTCTGGTTCTGTCGCAATAGCACGAGCTAATCCAACACGTTTCTTCATGCCCCCCGATAATTCGGCGGGGTTAAGGTCCCAAACCTCCTTTCCTAAACCAACATTCTTTAATTTTTCAACAGCTATACTCTTTGCTTTGCTCCGGTTTATTCCACGCGCTTCTATTAAACCAAAAGCTACATTTTCCCATACTGTAAGGCTGTCAAAAAGAGCAGAGTTTTGAAATAACATGCCAAATTTTGTTAATATAGACTCTCGAGTTTTCCAAGAAATTCCAACCATTGGCTGGTTGTCAACCCAAATTGACCCTACATCTGGCTCCAAAATTCCTAAAATAATTTTTAGCAACACAGATTTTCCTGCACCGGAAGCTCCAATGATTACTACCGATTCCCCTTCTTTGACGTCAAGGTTAATACCTTCTAAAACAACTTTGTGTTCAAAAGATTTGTGCAAATCTTGCACTTTAATTTTGTCCATTAGATAAAGCCATCCTCAGCTTATAAAAAGTAATTCTGTAATTAAATAATTACATCCAAGGATCAAAACCGAAGCAGACACAACGGCATTAGTGGTTGCATCACCAACTCCACGAGCACCCCCCTTAGAATGATAGCCATGATAGCATCCCATTAGCGAAATAATGAATCCAAATACTCCTGCTTTAATCAGACCGGAGACTATGTCAAATGGTTCAAGAAAAAGAATGGTTTTATGTAGGTAAATGCTAGGATTTAAGCCCAATTTTTGGATGCTCACGATGTAACCACCAAAAACTCCAATTATATCAGCTACCAGGACTAGGATTGGTAACATAAGAACACTCGCAAAAAGCCGAGGTGCAACTAAATATTTAAACGGATTTGTTGACAGTGTGATTAAAGCATCAATTTGTTCGGTTACACGCATTGTCCCAATTTCAGCAGCTATTGCAGCTCCAATTCTACCGGCAACCATGAGCCCAGCGAGAACAGGTGCGAGCTCACGCGTTATCGATAAAACTACTACATTTGCAATTGCACCCTCTGCATTGAAACGAGAAAAACCAGTATGTGTTTGTAAAGCTAAAACCATCCCTGTAAAAATCGCTGTTAGGCCCACTACAGGCAATGAATAATACCCAATATCGATAATTTGACGAAGATAAAGGCGAGGATAAAAGGGAGGAACAAAACAATAAAATAATGAACGCATAGTAAACAAAAAAAATCGACCAATAGTTCTCAAAGTATTTATTGTTATTCGTCCAACAGTTTCAAAAAAAACCATAATTAACTCTAATGCACATATTGTCGAAAATATCTGGATCCCAAATTGGTCAAAATTTCATACCCAATTGTTCCCGCTTCCTCAGCAAGGTCATCAAGCGTATGTAAAGGACATATCAAATCTACCATTTTTCCTGGCTTTACTAAACTTTCAGGTACATTAGTGACATCAAAAGTTGTTAAATCCATAGAAACTCGGCCGACAATAGGTACTCGGATATTTCCAATGAACCCCGAACCTCTATTACCCAAATTTCTAAGAAACCCGTCTCCATAACCCACCGCTACAGTGGCTATTTTTGTGGTTTTTTTTGCCCGATAGCTAGTACCATAACCTACTGGAGTATTTTTTTTTATTACACGAATTTGTAAAATTCTGCCTTGTAATTTAACGACTGGTTGCATAGGGTTTGGCTCGCCTTGGGTTGGTTTAATTCCGTAAATTGCAGCTCCCGGACGTACCATACTATAATGGTAATCTGAACCCAGAAAAATACCCGCTGAATTGGCCATGCAGCCTTTTAATAGTGGTAATTTATTACGGAACATATCAAAGCGGTTTTTTTGTTCGAAATTTTGTGGGTTTCCTCGTTCATCACCACAAGCTAGATGTGTCATGCTATAGTGAATATCTAAATTATTTAAACAGTCATGGTCACGGCTTAAAGTTGTTATTTCTTTAGGGCTAAGTCCTAACCTGCTCATTCCTGTATCAATATTTATTATAGCGGGTTGTTTTTGATTTTTGCTTTTCGCATAGTCTGACCAAGTTGCAATTTCTTCAAGGCTGTTTAGAACAGGAATTAGACGATGAGTTTCTAGTTCTCCTTTTGTACACGAAGGTAGGCCATTCAATAAATAAATTCTAGCACCAAAAAATTCTGGACTTAATATCTCTCGAAGTTTTACACCTTCCTCAATTTGAGCAACAAAAAATGAGTTGCAACCGGCTTCCGCTAGTTCCTTTGCAATTCCTGCTAACCCTAGTCCATAAGCGTCTGATTTAACAACCGCACTGCATTCGCATGAAGTAGTTATTAAACTTTTCAATAATTTATAATTTTTGGCTATAGCCTTGAGGTCTATACTCAAAATTGCACCAGCATGACCAATTTTGATCATGGCGAATAATAGGTATCCTCAGGTATGTAATTTGTCTTGGCTAAATTACTAAACTTTGTCAGTAAGGCATTAAACTGCAAAATAGTTTTCCCCGCCGGTCCATGACGTTGTTTAGCAACGATAACTTCAGCGATGTTATGAATTTGGTCCATTTCTTCCTGCCAAACCTGGTGTTCTGGCGTGTTTTCCCGAGGTTCACGACGCGCTAAGTAATATTCTTCTCTAAAAATAAACATTACGACATCCGCATCTTGCTCAATGGCTCCGGATTCACGAAGATCCGATAATTGGGGCCGTTTGTCATCTCTTTGTTCTACTTGTCTTGAAAGTTGTGATAGGGCTAAAACAGGAACGCTAAGCTCCTTGGCTAAAGTTTTAAGACCCCGTGTTATTTCAGAGATTTCTTGGACTCGGTTATCTTGCCTTGCATAGGACCCACTCAAAAGCTGAAGGTAATCCACAACAATTAAACCGAGATCTTGTTGACGTTTCAAACGGCGTGCTCTTGTCCGAAGAGCTGAAACGGTTAACGCAGGTGTATCATCAATAAATAATGGCGCTCGTTGTAATTCATGAGAGGCTCTAACAATTTTTTCAAATTCAGAATTGCCCATTTTACCTCGTCTAATTAGATCTGATGCAACGCCAGATTCTTCCGCAAGAATTCTGGTAGCCAATTGTTCGGCAGACATTTCGAGTGAAAAAAAACCTACAACAGCGCCATTAACAACTTTAGATTTTCCCTGTTCATCGGATTCTCGAAGCAAATTCTTTGCTGCATGGAATGCTATATTAGTAGCTAAAGCTGTTTTTCCCATAGATGGTCTGCCGGCTAAGATAATCAAATCAGATTTATGTAAACCACCTAGCAAATCATCCAAATCAGTTAAGCCTGTACTTACTCCGGTTAGTTTTCCGTCACGCTTGTAAGCTGCTTCTGCCATTTCGATTGCAGCTGTCAGGACTGCAGGAAATTCAATAAATCCTCCCTGATAATCACCTATAGTAGCAAGTTCATAAAGTCGTTGTTCTGCTCGTTCAATTTGATCTAATGCAGAATCATCGATTTCAGGTGCAAAGGCTTCATTGACTGTATCTTCACCAAGATCAATTAATTGACGACGAAGAAAAAGGTCATGGATAGTTTGTCCATAATGGCGGGCATTAATAATTGTTACAGCGTTTGTTGCCAAACGCGCTAAATAGGTGTGTCCTCCTAAATCAGAAAGTTCTTCATCATTTTCGAAATAAAACCGCAAAGTGGTAGGATTAGCTTCCTGTCCTCGTTCAATTTGTTGTCCAATTGCTTCGAAAATTCGTCCATGGGCTTTGTTTCCAAAATGTTCGGGTTTTAAAAAATCCGATACTTGTTCAAATGCTCGATTGTTAATAAGAGTTGCCCCCAACAATGCTTGTTCCGCTTCTAGATTAGCTGGTGGGCTTCTCCAATCTCCTTTTTTTTCTTCTTTGGTGTGAAGTGCTTCAAAACTTTGGGGATTTGTATTTGGTTCCATTGTTGGCCCTACCTAAACCTTAGATTGACTAGGGTATATTATTCTTTGATAGAGCACGACAGGAGGATTATGGGAATAATGGGGAAAACTCCTTATTTAAGGACAAAATTCTGTGTATAAATTTTTCATTTACACTTAGATAGTTAAAAGCCAAATTAATAATAAAGTCAGAATAAGAAGCTGAAATTTTTAATTAGACGGCATGAGTGCCTTTAGTCGATTGTTTTACGTTTTACTTTTCCTCCATTTTAAAAATGTAATCTCTTGTCCAAGGTAAAATATCAAAACGGTTAGAGATTTGAAGCTGAAAAACAACGAGTTGATGGTACCTGAACCCTGTTTCACATAGAGCAAGGTAGAGTTCCCACATTCGACAAAACCGTTCGTCATAAATACGAAGTGCGTCATCCCACCGCTTTACAAAACGGGCTCGCCATTGACGTAAAGTTTCTGCATAGTGAAGTCGCAAAATTTCAATGTCGGTAACATATAATCCAAGGGGCTCAATGACTCGCATGACTTCAGATAGTGATGGCAAATCGGCTCCTGGAAAAATATATTTTCGTATAAACGGGTTTATTGGTGACGGAGCATTTAAACGTCCTATTGTGTGTAAAAGCATGATTCCGTCTTTAGCTAAAATTCGCTCAATATTTTGAAAAAATTCTTTGTAATTGCGCTTTCCAACATGCTCAAACATCCCAACAGAGACAATCCGATCATAAACTTGGGTTTCTTCCCGATAGTCTTGAACACAAAACTGAACATGGTCTTTTCGCTTAATTTCTTTTAGACGGGCTTTTGAAACTTCACATTGTTCTTCAGATAAGGTGATGCCTTTTACATCAATTTTTTCTGTTTCTGCTAAATACATTGCCATTCCGCCCCAACCAGATCCAATATCTAAGGCCTTTAAACCGGGTTCTAATAACAACTTAGAAGCAATGTGACGCTTTTTATCCTTTTGAGCTTTTTCGAGCGATTCATTTCCCTTCGAAAAATAAGCACATGAATACTGTTGGTCAGTGTCTAAAAAGAGAGAGTAAAGCTCTCCAGATAAATCATAGTGATGGGATACGTTTTTCTTGGCTTTTCTTCTAGAATTCAATTGCCCAAATCTAGCCGGATCAAACCAGCGTAAAAAGTTAAACACATCTTGGTTTACATTCTTAGAATAGTTACGACTAGCTAAATCAAAAAAGTCATAGACCGTCCCTTTTTCAATTGTAAGAGTGCCGTTCACATAAGCTTCCGGAACGGTTAGACTTGGGGTAATACAAAGTGAATAATTGAGATATTTTTTATGCAGTCTTACCGTACAAATAGGCTCACTATTATCTCCGATCTGATATAGTTGACCAGTTGAATCAATGAGTCTCAATGCACCTTCTTGAATAACTTTTTTTAGGAGGTTGGCAAATAGCATCAAAAACTACCTAAAGCTCCATTCCTTATTTTGTTTCCACAACAGGTAAGCTTTTACTATGTTTTAAAACTTAAAGTTAACAAAATATGTCTATTTTTTTAAGCCTTTTTGTATATACCATTCATTTTAAAAAAATTATTTTAGTTTGAAAATAAATTTCAAAATTTGATCTTCTGATTATAATCCCTTGCCTTTGATTTTATCGTCCAAAATCGTCTGCATAACGTATGATATCATCCTCACCAAGATAACTTCCTGTTTGTACTTCAATTATTTTTAGCGGAACCTGTTCTTGGTTAGAGAGCCTATGAATAGTGTTTGCTGAAATGTAAGTTGATTCATTCTCATTTAAAATAAACTGAGATTTTCCTTTTTGAATATTTGCCTTTCCCGCAACAACCACCCAGTGTTCTGCCCTTTTGTTATGAGTTTGAAGGGATATCCTTGCACCTGTTTTTATTTCTATCAATTTCACTTGAAATTTTTCTCCAGCGTGCAGAATTTGGTAATAACCCCATGGCCTGTGAACTTTTGGGTGGAGTGTGGCCTCCTTGTGGCCTCTTATTTTTATTTTTTCAGCAATTTCCCCAACTTCTTGCGAACGATCTTTTTTTGTCACCAATATGGCATCATTGCTCACTACAACAATCAAATCTTCTACACCTAAAGTTGCCACAAGAGGGCCTTCACTCCTGATATATGAATTCTGGGTTTCGAAAGCCTCTACATTTCCCACAATTACATTGTTTTCTCCGTCTTTTTTTGAAAGGTCCCATAGAGATTGCCATGCGCCAACATCGTTCCAACCAAATTGTACCGTTTTCACAACTGCTTTTTGGGTATGTTCCATAACTGCTTTGTCTATAGAATTTAACGGGCAAGTTTTAAAAATTGTTTCATCAACTCGTACAAAATCTAAGTCTACCTTTGCAGCTTGAATTGCTTTTCTACAGGAATTTACAATTTCTGGTTCCAACCTTTTAAGCTCATCTAAAAAAACATGTGCTTTGAAGATGAACATCCCACTATTCCAACTATAAGTTCCTGTTGATAAGAATTTTTTTGCGGCCAAGACATCCGGTTTTTCAACGAATTTAGACACTTTAAAAACGCCCTCGTGTGCACTAAGAGGCTTTCCCGATTTGATGTATCCGTAACCAGTCTCGATACGGTTTGGTTCAATACCAAAGGTAACAATATATCCGTCTAATGCGGCGCTAGCGGCTTCCTCTATCGCCTGCTCAAAGGCGTTTAATCCGGAAATTACATGGTCGGAAGGTAATACCAATATTAATGAATTGGGCGAATTTTCTGAAAGTAATGTACAAGCCAATGCAGTTGCAGGAGCTGTATTTCGACTGGTTGGTTCTAGAATAATCGTATTCGGAGATACATTTAGCTCATTTAATTGTTCAGCTATTACAAATCTTTGTTCTGCGTTGCAAACAATTGTAGCAGGGAAGTATCGAAGCGGATCTTTGATACGTTGTGTGGTTTTTTGAAATAAAGAATGTTCCGAAATTAGGGGAATAAGCTGTTTGGGATAGGTTTCTCTTGAAATCGGCCAGAGCCGTTTGCCTAGTCCTCCTGAGAGGATAACCGGATAAATTTTTGGTAATTTTTTCATTCCGATTTATTTATTCCTGAAGTTTTAATCTTGGTGTTCTCCTTTTTTCTTAATTTTCTATTAAAAATTTTCCCAAAATATTTTGTTGATAGTAAACAATAAACAAAGAAATTCGGAAAATGCAATTCTTGGGCATAGGCCAGATAGAAAATTGTTATATAAGATTCTATAGGAAAATTAAATGAAAGAAGGAGAAGGGCCGAATTCAAAAAAATTAACCTAAAAAATTTAGAAACTTTCTAATATTTTTATTTTTGTATTTTGCGAGAGGTTTTACTCTTCTATTTTGTGAAATCCTGTTCTTTTAGTTTTTTCTTTTGACTTGAATCAATTTTTAAGAATTTACTTTCTAAACTAACAGCTACTATAATATTTTAAGTAATAGCTGTATGGGTATTAAATTCAATCGTGGTCCCTTGCCGGACTGGGCCGAAGCAAGGACCTTCAGGAGGAAAAAATGAAATTTTTAAAGACGCTGGTTATAGTCGCTGTCCCACTAGTGTTTCTTTTGGGCTGTGAAACGCCCGGAGAAAACAAGAGCAGTTTGGCCAACAAAGCAGCTATGCAGGCACAAAGCAAATTAGCTATGCAGGCACAAAAAGCGGCCAAACGCGCAGCTGACGCTGCTAATGCCGCTGCCGCAAGTGCTGCCGCGGCAGCCCGTGCGGCTGAATCTGCCGCTGCAGAGGCAAAGGCCGCAGGGGATAAGGCTGATCGGGTATTCCGAAAGGGCATGAGAAAGTGAAAATTTAGATTTGAATAAGAAACCTAATTCAAAATTATGAAATAGGTTTCTTATTCTTTTAGTATCCATTCGTAAGCACAGAAACAGGTAATCCGGTCCGTTCTGCCTCTGCTTTTTTTACTTTCTTCCAATCAACTTTTTTTACTTTTCCTCCTGCTGCTTGTGCGATGCGATAAACCATTTCAGGAACTTTAGCTGAACTAAATTTTCCTGTGTGTTCTAATTCTTCATTTTGTTTTGGATTCGGGTGTATTTCGATAAGTAGTTGGTTTTTGACCCAACCTAGTTTTAATTCTTGACTGACTACGGTGACCGGAGTCCCAAGGGTAACTCTGGAAAACAGCCAAGAGATGTCCTCTGGGTACATTCTTATACACCCATGGCTAACCCGTCGGCCTACGCCCCAAGGAATATTCGTGCCGTGGATTAAGTAGGACTCCCAACCCAAATAGAGAGCATGTTGTCCTAATGGGTTGTCAGGACCTGGTAAAATGACTTTTGGTAATTCCGGTTGTTCTTTCCTAATGGATTTGGGGACAAACCAAATCGGGTTTTTCTTTTTCCTAATAACTTGTGTTGATCCTAAAGGTGTTCCCCATGCGTCCTGACCGGTGCCTATTGGAAAGCTTTTAACTTTTTCGTTGTTTTCAGAAAAATAATATAACCGTTGGTCTACTAAATTTAGTAATAGCCCTTTTCGGGGCCCATCTGGCAACAAGTGTGCGGTAGGTAAAATGATTTTTTTACCAGGACCAGGGAGCCATGGATCTATGCCCCTATTTGCTGCAACTATTTCTACAAAACCTAATTTATTAAATCGGGCAAGATCAAGGAGGGTATCCTCTTTTTTACTAATATGAAAACGGATTGTGCCAACGATATTGTTTTTTGCAAACCGGCCCTCTTCAGATACTTTCCAAGGGCGAGCGACGGTTCCTCGAAAGGTTGTAAAGGCGATAAATCCAGCACCTAAACCTCCACAAAAAACTCGGCGGTTTTTAAATTTTGGTGCCATATTTACACTCCTTTTAAAAAAAGGATATCAAATTTGGGCGCAGAGTATTTAATTGACGTTCAAAAACAAAGTCTAAAATTTGAAAATTTTTAATAAAACGTAATTTTTTTCTTTTAGGCTTCCGTAATTTTTAATAAAAGTCATTTAATCGACATTTTGTGGTGCTTTATCTATATTGTAAAATAAGTAACTTAGGATTTCTGTTAATGAAAAGAATCATAATTGGAATAACCGGTGCAACAGGCACAATCTATGGGTCGCGTCTAATGGAGATGTTACGCGAGGAAGGAGATACGGAAATTCACCTTGTTATGAGCCAATCCGCTAAGCTCACCCTTAAAATGGAATATGATGTTGAGCCTGATTATATCAATTCTCTTGCACATGAAGTACATGCACCAAATAACATTGGCGCATCCATATCTTCTGGATCTTTTTCAAGTGCAGGCATGATTGTAGCCCCTTGTTCCATTAAAACGATGTCAAACATTGCTATGGGGAATACAGGAGATCTTATCAGCCGAGCAGCAGATGTAATTTTAAAGGAACGTCGGCGGTTAGTTATCGCAATAAGAGAAACTCCGCTACATGCTGGTCATTTAGAAAATCTTTTGAAACTAGCTAATCTTGGAGCGGTAATTTTTCCACCCGTTCCAGCATTTTACAATCGCCCTCGCACTCTTGAAGACATTGTTGACCAAAGCTGTATGCGAATACTGGATCAGTTAGATGTACACCTCGAAACAGCTCCACGGTGGGGTGAAGACGGTGGGGTCCCAGCTGTTGGACAAAAAATAGAGGGCGGAAAGACCTAAATTACAGGGGTTTCTTCTTCAAACAAAATTTTATCGGCTAGTATTTTTTTGTCCACTTGGGCACGTGCTTGTTCGTCATAAACACTTGGTGGATAGTATTCCGTGAAATCTTTGACAACACGTTTAAGCGGGAAGTCAGACCAAATTCCATGGTCGGTTTCATATTCAATGTGGCGACGACCACTCGCGTCATATTGCTGGAACAGAGCATCCCTTTCACCGTCAAAATCAGTGGGCAATACATTAAATTTTTGACAGAGTTCTATATTAAATGCTGGGGCTGCCTTTAACCAATTCCTACCGATATACATTACTGCATATCCGTGATGTAAAAAAAGTTGTTTTCCGCCCATCATCTGGCGTAAGCGATTTGTACATAGGTGATTATACACATCTGATAGGCCAATTCCCGCTGGAATGCCAATAGCGCGACAGCAAGCAATTAATAAATTCGCCTTAGGCAAACAATAGCCAATTTTAGCTTTAAGTACATTACTAGCCTTATATTTCATAGGGTCTAGGCTAATGCTGTATGGGTCATAACGAATGCCATCTCGAACCGCATAAAAAAGTTTCATCGCTTTCTCTTTTGCATTAAATGCGTTTAGGGTGGCGTTTGTAGCAAACTCTCTGACCTCTTCCTTATCAAAATCAAAAAATTTTGTGGGCTGCAAATAAATTGGCCCTACTTTGGGTAATTCTGTTTTTAAATGTTCCATTTTTGAGTTTATAAATTTTTTATTTTTTAGTGAATTATAACCTGAAATTTATTCTTTTTATATGCTCATGGAAAACAAGACCTTTGTTCCTGCGTTTGACCAAATTCGACTGGGGTATGTTTAATAAATATTATTCGTTTGGGTTGTAAAGTGCTTTTTCTATAGAGCGACCAACACTAAACAATTTTTGATCGCCCATAGTTTCTCCAACTACCATTATACCCGCTGGTGGTTCCCCCTTGGTTTGCATAGGAATAGAAAGAGCACAACGATCAAGAAAGTTAAAACAAAATGTGTTACGTAGCATCATGATATTTTTCTTTGAATAGAGTTTTTCGCTTTCCTCCAGAGCCTTTATAGAGGGGGCAACTATAGCGGTTGTGGGTAAGATTATGGCATCAAATGGTTTGGTGATTGCATTGGCCTTTTTTATCAAATTCTTCCGCGCATTGAGAGCATCTATGTAATCAGCGGCGTTTAAATTTTTAAATCGTAAAATTCGACTTTTGACTCGTGGATCATATTGGTCACCATTTTTTACAATTTGTTTTCGATGGAAAGCAAAAGCCTCTGCATAAATTTCCCCCTTTGAATTGATTTTTGGTATTTCACCTAATTCTCTGAATTTTATTTCGCTAATGTTTGCTCCTGCTTTGTCCAACTTTGTTAACGTTTTTTCAAAAGTTTTCCCGATATGAAGATCAAGATCGTCGAGGACCAATGTTTGTGGGACAGCCAGCCTTAATCCGTTAATATTAGTGTAATCAGAAAGAACAGTTTCTTCTCCCGCTAATACTGAATCTATAATTGCACAACAATTAACTGTTGGCGCTAGTGGGCCTCCGGCATCCAGGCTTGGAACTAAGGGATAAATCCCCTTAGCAGACATCCTTTTGGTAGTTGGTTTAAAACCCGTAAGACCACATAAGGAAGCAGGTATTCTAATTGACCCACCTGTATCTGATCCTAATGCAAAATGTGCCATACCATCAGTAACTGAAACTGCGGCGCCGGAAGAAGACCCTCCTGGAATCCTACCTGTTTTACGATCCCACGGGTTTTTGGGTGTTCCGTAATGGGGATTAAGGCCAAGTCCGGAAAACGCAAATTCCGTCATATTTGTACGTCCAATGACAATGGCACCGGCTCTACGTAAACGGGCTATTAATTTAGCGTCTTGTTGTGCGGGAACTCCATTTTTTAGGAGTAAAGAACCAGCTGTTGTCACATCTCCTGCAACGTCAAACAAGTCCTTTACTGAAAACACCAGGCCTTCCAAAGGAGAAACGGAACCGATTTTTGAACGGCGTTTATCGGCGGTGTCTGCATTTTTTCTGGCTTCTACCTCGTGCACTTTCAGAATTACACGTTTACCCTCTCCTTCAGGGTCTTTAATTTTAGAAAGTGACTTTTCAACTAAGTCTCGGCTTGTTGTAAGACCTGAATTCAATTCTTGTGCGAGTAAGAACAAACTTTTCATAATGATAGAAATTTGGCGGTAGTAAGTTACAACGTCAACAGTTTAACGTTGAATTAATTTTCCGGAATTGGGTTTAAATGATTGTCAAAATAGTAAATCTTTCCAAAGATGTTTTTAATTACAAAAAAACATAGTTTTGAGGGGGGCAGTGGAAACTGAAAATTCCAGAAAAATGGGTTCGGGTGAAACGACGCCACAAATACATTTTAGAACGATTCTGCTGGTTTTGTTGCCATTTGGATTTGGATACTACCTTTCCTACCTATTTAGAACTGTAAATGTTGTCATAGCACCAAACCTAGCCAAAGATTTGGATCTTTCCGCTGCTGATTTAGGTTTCCTGACGAGTATTTATTTTATTCTCTTTGCGGCATTTCAAACACCCTTGGGTGTAATTTTGGATCGGTATGGTCCCCGTAGCGTACAAATTTTTCTTCTTGTTTTTGCAGCTATTGGGAGTGCAATGTTTGCGATTAGTGATTCAATGGAAATTTTAATATTGGCTCGTGGAATGATTGGGTTAGGGGTTTCTGGTTGTTTGATGGGAGCCCTTAAAGCAAATGTCGAATGGTTTCCAGCAGCGCGCTTACCTTTGATCAATTCTTTTACAATGACTTTTGGCACATTTGGTGCTCTTTCATCTACTTTGCCGGTAGAACTTTTGACAGCCGCTTATGGTTGGCGCTCGATTTTTTATATATTATCCCTCGCAACAGTAATTTTGTTATTATTGACTATATTTATTATTCCGAGCAAAACGTTAGAGTTAAGCAGAAAACCCAGTAAAAACCTCAGTTTGCGGGGACAATTACACGATCTTTGTAGGATTTACCAAGACCTCACATTTTGGCGTATAGCTGTAGTCACGCTTTTGCATGGGGGGGTCTTTTTGTCCTATCAAACACTTTGGATGGGGCCTTGGTTAGCTGATGTTGCCGGCTACAATCGTACTGAAGTAGCAAATTCCTTGCTTTTTTTTAATATTGGGATGTTTGCTGGCGTGATTGGATTTGGAGCATTAGCAGATAAATTACAAACTTTTGGAATAAAATTGATTTCGGTTTATTCCGTTGGGGTTTTGCTATCAATATTTGTTCAATTATTGATAGCAAGTGAGTGTGTCTCAGTTGCAACAATACTGTGTGCGGCTTTTGGATTTTTTGGTTCTTCGACTTTATTAGTTTATGCCCTCCTTGGACAAATGTTTCCAAGGGACATGGCCGGAAAAGTTAATACTGCACAAAATATGCTGATTTTTATTGGTGCATTTGGAGTTCAATGGTGTATTGGTTTAATCATAAATTATTGGCCAATTTTAGGGGAAGGTAAGTATGATCCTGCAGGTCATCAAGCAGCTTTGTTTGTCATAATATTTTTGGAAATTTTAGCTTTTTTATGGTTTCTATCGACTATATTTAAAAAATCACCTTCCGCAACTTCCATTTAAAGGACTTTATATGACTAACTTAAACCCGCGGGCATATCCCGACCGTCCTTATGTAGGTGTTGGGGTCGTTGTTTTCAGGGATGAAGAGGTATTACTTGCTAAACGCAATAAAGAGCCACGCAAAGATAGGTGGAGTATTCCAGGCGGGGCTCAAGAATTAGGTGAAACAGTTGAAGAAGCTGCGTACCGTGAAATTTATGAAGAAACGGGTCTAGAGGTAAAATTATTAGGCCTTGTCAAAGTAGTTAACAGTATTAATCGCGATGCAAATGACCGAGTCATGTTCCATTACACGTTAGTCGATTTTTTTGCTGAATACATAGGTGGTGAGGCGGTGGCAGCGGATGATATTTCTGATGTTAAATGGGTCTCATTAAGTGATTTGAAAAGTTATAATTTAAGAAAAATTACATATGATGTCATAAAACTTTCTGCAGTAAAGCGTGAACAATCTCATACAGTTTTATAAATTATTGTTCAAAAAAGTGCATTTAGAAATAAAAAATATGTATTTTAACCGCATTTGTTTTTTTAAAAAGGTTGGCTGAGGCAATGCTAAAATTAGGAAAAGATCATTTAGAAAGCCTGCGCGACGGGAGGAAAGTTTTTATTGGTGGAGAGAGGGTGGATGACGTTACAGAACATCCCGCGTTTCGTAATGCAGCCCGTTCTTTTGCGTCAATTTTTGATTTAAAAAGACTGCCCGAAAACCTCGATGTAATGTCTTTTGAAGAAAATGGCGAAAGGTTTAGCAGCTATTTTCTGATGCCCAAAACTCGTGACGACCTTGTTAAACGGATGGAAACACATCGCCGGATTGCAGAATGGTCTCATGGCTTGCTTGGTCGTTCCCCAGATCATGTAGCGAGTTTTGTAACTGGGTTAGCTATGGCACCAAAGATATTTGATGGTATCAAAATGGGATTTGGAAATAATATTACTAATTATTACAAATATATGCGAGAAAACGATATTTTTGCTTGCTATACGGTTTTGCCTCCACAAGGAGCTAGAAAACCGGAACTCTATGAGCGCGAGGGAATGACCGTTCCCACCTTACGAGTAACAAATGAAGACGACAATGGTGTCATTCTCAATGGCATGAAAATGCTTGGTACATCTGCAGTTTTCAGCAATGAAACTTGGGTTGGGAATTTGTTGCCTTTAGGCCCAAATCAAATGAAAGAGTCAATTACTTGTGCTGTGCCTTTAAATGAATCCGGGGTTTCAATTTGGTCACGAAAGCCGTTGGAACGTTATGCTATTTCTAAAATTGATAATCCCCTCACATGGTGTTTTGATGAATCAGATTGCATGGTGATTTTTGAAAATGTGAAGGTGCCTTGGGAAAAGGTGTTTGTTCACGATGACCCTGAAATGTCGCGGGAAATTTATGTTCAGTCTCCATCACACTCAATGGGTAATCATCAATCGAACATCCGGTTTTTAGAAAAATTAAAATTAATGCTTGGGCTTGCTCACAAAATTGTGGTGGCAAATGGCGTTGGACATATCCCGGCGGTTCAGGGGGTTTTGGGTGAACTTGCGGCAAATTATGCAGGGTTGGAAGCTATCATTATGGGGCAAATCGAAAACCCTGAAGAAATGGTTCCAGGATTTTTAAATATTAATCGTCGCTATATGTATGCCGCACTGCATTGGTGTACTACTAACTACTCGAGAATTTGTGATCTGTTACGTGATCTTATGGGTGGAGGCCCTTTTCAAATGCCCGCCGATGTAAGTGTAATAACAGATCATAAAATGAGAGAAACCTTCGAAAAATATTGGTCTGTCCCTGGGCAGTCTGCGTTTGACAGGATGAAACTTTTTAAGCTGGCTTGGGATCTTATTGGTTCAGAATTTGGTGGACGTCATATACAATATGAAAAATTTTATGCTGGGCCAAATTTTGTAGTTACAAACTATAGTTATATCAACGCACCTTGGGAGTTATTTGACGAAAAAGTTGAAGGAATTTTAAATAACATCGACGATATTAATAAAGAACCCAAACCTTAGTTTAGAAAATCCAAATTTTAAATACACGTTGGAGCTAGTCAACCACGGGAATTAAACTTAGTTTTTAGCAAGAGGAGTTCTTTAGTTCTCAAATTTCCACAAAAACCCCTAAGTGAATTGAGTGGTTTAACATTTAGATTATTAAATTTTACAAAATATCCAAGACAATAAAATAATATGTAACTACACTAATTAGCCAAAAGTACTGTCTTGAAAAAAGGCCAAAGCTAGTCTATAAACCGAAACCGTTAGGGAGAACAAAACGTTGCGGTGCATATAATTATTTACTCAAACCAAGCTGCAGTCCTAACATACTACGAATTATGGCCCAGAAACTTCGAAAGAATTTATCTGGGCCATCCTTTTTTAAAACCCGGTTTAGAATTAACCGCCCCACCCAAGGAAATTATTCCGTTACGATCATAGTCCAAATAAAAATCTTGCGCTGTTTCAACACCAGCAACAGTTGGATTTGGTGATATACCGTCAAAATTTTTAACCAAATACAGTTGACGATAGACTAGTCAAAGAGGAGGATTTAGAAAAAAAAGGTGCAATTTTGAGCCATTTTGTAATTGAACAACTGGATTCAGAGGTGAATGACTTTGTCAATCGTTGTCTGATCTTTAATGAAGATGCTTGGACAAAAAACCGTTGCCGCATGTGGGTTTTACAGCATCGGTTAAATTCACGTCATCGTAATTCTGTCCTTAAACTGAAAACAGCAACCAACTGCCCAGTTTGGGATATCAAGCTTGATATTATTCATGCTTGCTCTCAAGAGATTATCGCTGATCACGAATTTGGTGGAGGTGATCCACACTGGAAAATTCTTGAAGATCTAGGGGTTAAGATTGGTATGGATCGTGAACAAATTCAAAAAGCCCTTCCAACACCAATTACACAACTTTGCTGGGATGCATGGTCCGGTTTGATGTCAAACTGCCACTGGCTGTTGGGCCTAATTGCAAATACTTGTGCTGAGCGTCATAACGTTCCGGGGTACGGAAGAGGTTTAACTAAAGAAATGGGTTGGAATGCTATGGTTGGTACTAAGTGGATGAAAATTTGGAATCTGAGTGAAGAGGATGTACGATTTTTTACCCTACACACAGAGGCAGATTTGGAACATTCGGAACTCGGCTGGCGGACAATTGCTGAGTATGCAGAAAAATTGCATCTAGTGGACGAAGTGGTAGAATCTTGCCGTCGTAACTTAGTAGTGTGGGAGAACTATTTCAACGGTATCTGTCATTCTGGAGATGCATTGGATATTCAATAATTATATTTGAAGTATAAATAAAAAGCCCCACCTTTAAACTTGAAATCAAGGCGGGGCTAGTCTATAACCGCAACCCCGTTAGGGAGAACGTAACGTTGCAGTGACTGCGACTACTCAAAAATACTCAACACTGTCGCAGATATATACTACGAACTATGGATCAGAATCGTCAAAAGAATGATCTGGGCCATTTTGTTTTTTTGCCAACAATAACGGGACGAAAAATGGCTGTAATCACAGATTTCTATACAAATACTAAGTTATTTAAAAAAACCTCTACATGAAAGTCACGAATATTTTGGGCCATTGAGAGAAAATCAAAAAGTTCTTCTAGAACATTTGGAGATGCAGAAATACGTTAATAAGGAGACAATTCTCCTTTTGCCTCTGGTTCCACGGAATCTTTCAATAAAATTAAAATACACATTGGGATGTTTTTAGGTAGAAAAACATTTTGAGGAGGCCAATAAATTTGTCAAACTGATCCAATGCACACTCCTGATAGACGCATATTAGGAATTTGAAATTGGCTGCTGAATTAGGGAAACCATAGAATTGCTATCAATAGGTCGGATCAGAAAACGTCTATTGAATGTATCAGATTAACTTTGTTTCATTAACAAAACGAGAGAGTTTCAGGTATTTCAACGAAACGACATTTATAAACCCAATTTTGAACACAAAATTTCCCTGTAATTAAATTAAGAACTATCTTTTCATTTTTATTAGATATCTTTATCAAGTTTTAGTGTGGCTGGGGTCCAGACCTCTTTCCGACGGGCCGATCGTTCTTTTCTCGTTTCCTGTTCATAGAATGCATGAGCAGCGTCGCCAAATTGTTTACCTTTATCTTCTGTCAAATTTGCATTCATAATACCAAAAAGTTGACCACCCAATATTTGCACAGCCCCGATATAGTTGCCGCAGTTCTTACAAATCAGAAAGTCTACCATTTCTAGACCAAAATGATATTGGTTTAACAGGGTTTTGTCTTGCACACGCAATTCCAAACGCCCTTCTGAATCACTTAAAGAACGCATGTTGTGAGAACGGCAAAAATTACATTGGCACGCCCGTAACCACATATTCTCGGGTTTTTTGTTAGTAGTAAGATTGGCCTTTAGATTACCGCAGTGACAAGCACCTCTAATGGTCTTGGTCATAAGAAAATTATCCGTCGTCCTATAGGGTATGTCTTTCAAAGATAAAACACCTAAACAACAAAAGACAGTCCTTTCATCATATGACTTCCCTATAAATTAGTTCTTAAGCTTCGGCAATATCATCTAACGCTTCACGCAAACGTTCAAAATTATATCGATTCTGCCAGAGAAACGCCTTTAAATGGCCATAAAAGTGGTGGAAAAGTAAATTAAGGCCTTATAGGGTGCCAAAGGGTCAACCTCTCCTTTAGTTATTGATCTACGCAGAGACCCTCAAAAACCCGGTTATGGGAATCGGCTTTACCTTGATTGATTTATCAAGGCAAGTCAGGTGTTAACAATAATTGGCGAGTTTTTATTATTACTTCGGAGGCGCGATTTTGTCCTGGGTTTTAGTGTCAAAGTCGCTGGAATCATGACGTTCATGAAGCTGCTCATGCGGCTCACCGCGATGCTTGTTGACCATCCGACCGCGTTTCACCGTCTCTCGGGCATCAATCTCCTTTGCCCAGCGCAGGCATTTTGTATAGCTCTCGGCATCAATAAACTTAGCGGCGTTATACTGCCGGTTTAACAGCAACCCACCATACCATGGCCAGATTGCCATATCGGCAATGGTATATTCGTCACCGCACATATAACGGTTCTCCGCGAGACGGCGCTCAAGTACATCAAGCTGACGCTTTATCTCCATCGTAAAGCGGTCGATAGCGTATTGAATTTTGATCGGTGCATAGTGATAAAAATGACCAAATCCACCGCCCAAATAAGGAGCGCTGCCCATTTGCCACATCAGCCAGGACAAACATTCAGCACGGTCCGCCGGGTCACGGGGTAGGAAGACGTTAAACTTCTCTGCGAGATAAAGTAGGATCGCGCCGGATTCAAAAACTCGAGTTGGCGGTTTGGTGCTGTGATCCATCAGCGCAGGAATTTTGGAATTTGGGTTCACATTAACAAAGCCACTACTAAACTGATCCCCATCGCCAATCTTAATAATCCAGGCATCATACTCGGCATCGGTAATTCCCAGTGCGAGGACTTCTTCTAAAAAAATTGTGACCTTTACACCATTGGGCGTGCCTAATGAGTAAAGCTGCAAAGGGTGTTTACCTATCGGCAGTTCTTTTTCGTGTGTGTGGCCAGAGATGGGACGGTTGATAGAGGCAAAGGGGCCCCCATTTTCGGTTTCCCATTTCCAAACTTTAGGCGGTGTGTATTCAGAGGTATTTGGCATGTTTAATTTACTCCCTTCGCAGCCCGCGGGGCCATTTACCCTTGCACTACTTTAATTTAATAAAACCTATTATGTCTGTTTCAGGTCAATAGCAGACATCAGTCTGTTTCGATACCCTTCACATTTTTGTTGGGCCAGGCGTCAACAATATTAGGCGGTGTTTTTTGGTCTTTTTGGAACCTGAAATATCTATACCCCACGGTGTTTTGGTTTTGCAAAAGATGGCTCCACTCAAATCACATTTTTCACAAGCATTGAGGGTCAAAAGATTTTTAAAGTGGGGTTCATTCAACGCACCTGCACTTGATGCCACTAAAAGAATCGCTACAGCAATGGCCAATATTCTCATGGTGACTTCCTAATATTAATACAGTGAGCGGAGAACTCGGCTGGCGCGAGCCCAGCGCGCCCAGACACGGAGGTATTCTGGTAAAAACAATTCGCCGTTTGAGTTTGTGTCAAGTCCACGGAAAATTTTTCCTGCTAATCTTTTATCAGATACTATCACATTTTGAATAAATTCTTGGCGTGATACACGTCGATTTCGGTCGATATCCACAGTAAAATAGATCTTCTTTGCTTCATCGGTTATAATCCTTTGCCATGCGTATTCGTTTACTGACATCAGGCCGTCTCGGTTCATATCAGCAGCAAAGAAAAACCCTCTCTTACCTGCAGGATTATTGCGAAAATGTTTGTTTTCTTTGTATTCTTTAAAACTGAGCTTTCCATCTTTATCAAAATCTAGTCTTGCCACATTACGTTTAAATTCAAGGAGTTTTTCGGCACTTATTGATTTCTCAAATTTGACCTGCAAGACATTCATAACTTCAGCGGGACTTATTTTCTCTCCAGCCAAAACGGGGACATAAACCTCCATCGCAATGGCAATCACTACAAAAACACTAATAAAATTAACAAACATCGAACGCTAAACATTGTTTTTCCAATTCGGTCATGGTGCCACCTTTTGATGAATAAGTCCCAAGGCTTTAGCAATATTATCTAACGCTTCACGCAAACGTTCAAAATTATATCGATTCTGCCAGAGAAACGCCTTTAAATGGCCATAAAAGTGGTGGAAAGGTAAATTAAGGCCTTATAGGGTGCCAAAGGGTCAACCTCTCCTTTAGTTATTGATCTACGCAGAGACCCTCAAAAACCCGGTTATGGGAATCAATTTCGCTAATTGTTTTCTTGGTATCTTTATCAGAAAACGTAATTGGTTTAGTGATCAGGCAATAATAATTCGTCGGTATCGTTTTGCCTATACTTAGATAACACCCTCCGAGCAAGCTTGCTGTCAGGATTACGGCGAAATATTTTGGCCAGCCTGACGTCTTCAAAAATCTTTTCCGTAACATTATTTTGAGAAGCCTTTCTACCGGCTTAAATTCACGGCTCGGAATTGGCTTTTTAAAGTTGCTAAATATTGAACTTAGAATATTGGGGATTGTCGCAATCACTTTGTTTTATCAGCAGAAGAAATTGCGATGGCACCCTCTATGGCCATACCCGCTGCTATAACAGCGTCGAGTTGGTTAGGTGTGAAGAATGCAAATGGCAGCACCCAGAGAGGCTAATCCGCGCCATGTTGATCTTTCAACCGCACGGTTAATGATCTATTTAGAAAACCGGATTTTAATCTTAAAAAATAGAAAATGAAAAAGCCCCGCCCTGTACGAATAAAGGCGAGGCTTCTTTAACTAACCGCACCCCGATCAAAGGGGAATGTAACGTTTGTGGTAACGGAACGCTGCGGTTGAACACGGCTACTCAACAAAGACTCAACAACGCCGCTTCTCGGACAAAATACGGATGTTGGACCAGAATCGTCAAAAGAATGGTCTAAGTTTTAACGAACGTAAAGAATATCATTCTCAGAAAAAAGGTATATATTCTAAAGACCGGAAAGATAAATGGGATAATCGCATTTATCCTCCGGGCCTTTTTTGGAGATATTCAAATGAACACATGGGAGAAAATAACATTTGGTTTGTGGGGTGCCGCTGGTGGTGCAATAGTATTGGCCGTCATCGGCTTTGCGTGGTTTGGATGGGTTACCGGTGGAACTGCCGAGGAAATGGCCGAAGAAATGGCTGAAAAGGCTGTTATGAGCCGTTTGACACCGTTCTGTATCCTAAAGTTCAACCAGGACCCAAAAAAATTACAAAAGCTCGAGACGTTGAAAAAAACACAATTCTATGAGAGAGGGATGTACATAGAGGCCCAGGGTTGGGCGACAGTTCTTGGTGAAAAAAACCCCGACAACAAGGTTGCTGAAAAGTGTTCAGAAATGATTTTAGCTGCTAACAAAAAGTAAACTTTTCTTAGCAAAAAATTAAGGGGGAGGTATCACAAATCTCCCTTACTTATTGATCTACACAGAGATCCCCAAAAAACGCTTGTATTGAGGATGGGGCCACTCTATAAACCGCAACTCCGTTAGGGAGAACGTAATGTTGCGGTGAACCCGGCTACTCGACAAAACCACAATAAACCAAATTACGAACTATGACTCAGAATCGTCAAAAGAATGGTCTGGGTCTTTTTATTATCATGGAGCAAAAAATGGCTGTTACCGGAGATCCCTATACCGATACCATGTTACGTAAAGAACTATATGTAATTTTGACCAAACCTGTTGCGCCACGCGAAGAAATCCGAAAAATCCTTCCAGAACATTTGAAGAGGCAAGTAGAGCTTGAAAAGAAGGGTATTCTTTTCGCCGCTGGTCCTATGGAGCCTTTGGATGAAACCAAAACGCGCACCGGAATGATTATCGTTAGGGCAAAGTCTTTCAAGGAAGCTGATGAAATTGCCAAAAATGACCCCATGCACACTTCAGGCGTCCGCGAATATGAAATCTGGCAATGGTCGCTGAATGAAGGAAGCTATAGCGTTACTATCAATTATTCGGACCAGAGCGCGTCTATCGAATAATCTAAGTCCTTTTATTTTGAATTCCACTCAATATGAAGGTAGGTTTTTCGGGTATTACGTCTTAGTCACCAGTTTAGGATGGGTTTTTCTTTAAGCCAGGTGGAGATGTATGTTGCTACAAATCCATCCACCTTGGAAAAATACTACAAAAAACACTCACCCAACTACCTTGACGATTTCATGGAAATGCTGCCCCAAATTGGCAGCTAAAAAAAGCAAGATAACTGTAATACCCCTAAAATTTAAACGCCTTTATCTAGCTATAAAAGTGGTGCAGAAATTGGCAAAATATTACAAAAATGTAACGGTCAGTATATTTGGAAAGTATATAAAAAAACCCAATAAAATACAGTATCTTAGAAAGGTATAAAGTGGTGCTGCCGAACAGAATTGAACTGTTGACCCCACCCTTACCAAGATTAGTACCCATAAAAAAACCTATATTTATCAGTAGTTTAGAGTGGGAAAATAAAAAAGTGGTGGGCAAGTGGCTGAGTCGGAATAATGCTGTTAAATCAATGGCTTATAAGGTGCCAAAAGGTAGACACCACCCTTGTCAGACAAAGAAATGGAAAAATCAGAGAATTTGACGTCTACGACGATCGGTTACTATGACGACCATGCCCCGGACTTTTGGGAAGGAACCAGAACCCATAATGTTACGCAGAATTATGAAGCCCTGTTGGGCGCGATCGATGCGAAGCCGCCTTTTACCTTACTTGATCTGGGATGTGGTCCGGGCCGCGATTTGGCGTATTTCGAGAGTTTAGGGCATATGGCTATCGGCTTGGATGGATCGAACCAGTTCGCCGAGATGGCGCGTCGCAATTCCGACGCCGAGGTCTGGGTTCAGAATTTCATCGATCTCAACCTGCCCGCGGCGTACTTTGATGGTGTTTTCGCCAACGCATCGCTCTTTCATGTGCCAAAAAATTGCATTTTAGCGTCCCTAGGGGCCATTTTAGCCACGTTACGGAATGGTGGTGTTCTGTTTTCGTCCAATCCCCGCGGCAATGATGAAGAGGACTTTTCCGGCGGCCGGTTTGGGGTGTTTTACAGTGACCAGACCTGGATGGCGTTGGTAAAAAAAGCTGGCTTCGAACCGGTCCGGCAATATTACCGGCCGCCCAACGCGCCGCCGCCCGAGCAGCGCTGGTTCGCAACCATCTGGCGCAAGCCGATGAAACCGTCCGATTAGCCCGGTTGGGCCAATTCGGCGAGCTTGCCGACCCCACCCTTAGTTATTAATCTACACAAAGACCCTCAAAAACTCGGTTATGGGCATCGGCCTAACCTTGATGCATTTATCAAGGCGGTCCGGTCGTCAACAATAATTGGCGGGTTTTTATTTGGCCTTTTTGCAGCCCGAATTATCTACACCCCACGGTGTTTTGGTTTTGCAAAAGATGGCCCCTTTTAGGTTAGCGTTTTTCATTTTAGCCCCACTCAGGTTGGCTTGACTCAAGTCGGCCTCCTTCAAGTTGGCTCCAGTCAACCAAGCCCCCTTCAAGTTGGCCCCACGCAAGTTGGCATCCTTTAAATTGGCGGACTTCAAGTTGGCCCCACCCAAGTCGGCCTCTCTCAAGTCGGCATTCTTCAAGTTGGCCCCACGCAAGTCGGCCTTCTGCAAGTTGGCTCCCTTCAAGTTGGCCCCTAGCAAGTTGGCCCCACTCAAGTTGGCCCATCTTAAATCACATTTTTCGCAAGCATGGAGCGCCTTCAGTTTTTTAAGGTGGATTTCATTAGACGCACCCGCATTTGTGGCCACCAATAGCATCGTAACAACAATCGCTAATATTCTCATGGTGACATCCTCCGATGAATAAGCCCCAAGGCTTTTTATCGTTTGCCTAGGTTACACCGTCAATAGCATCGTAACAACAATCGCTAATATTCTCATGGTGACATCCTCCGATGAATAAGCCCCAAGGCTTCAGCTATATCATCTAACGCTTCACGCAAACGTTCAATACCATATCGATCCCGCTATCCATACGCCTTTATCTGGCCACAAAAGTGGTGGTAAAGTGGCTGAGTGCGGGTCAATTGGTGGCCAATTTAGCCCGTTTCTGGCTAGTTCTGGCCGGTTTAGGGTTTTAACCAACAACAGGACAGATGGTAAAAAAACGTAGTAATTTCAATGAGTTAGAGTGGTGCCGCCGAGTGGAATCGAACCACTGGCCCCACCCTTACCAAGGGTGTGCTCTACCCCTGAGCTACGGCGGCTTTTTTCGTTATGACTTCATATTGGCATGCCTAAATGACCTATACAATTAATCATTACAAATCATATGCCGATGTTGTTTGAAAAATTTTTAAAAT